>NZ_JBJNOA010000010.1:0-219611 GCF_052166845.1 Serratia sp. CY71090
GCCAGCTGCTCTGCGGTGCGCGGCTGCTGGGTCAGGTTCTGGCGCGAGAACACCAGGGTGGTCGGGCCGTCGTTACGCTCGATGCCGTACTGCCACGCCACCGCCGATTCCACCTGGTCACACGGGCGCCAGGTGCTCATGTTCGGGGTCACGCGCAGGCTCGCCAACTGCTCCACCGGCTGGTGGGTCGGGCCGTCTTCGCCCAGACCGATGGAGTCGTGGGTGTAGACGAACACGTTGCGCAGCTTCATCAGCGCCGCCATGCGCACCGCGTTGCGGGCGTATTCCACGAACATCAGGAAAGTCGCCGAGTACGGCAGGAAGCCGCCGTGCAGCGCGATGCCGTTGGTGATGGCGGTCATGCCGAACTCGCGCACGCCGTAATGAATGTAGTTGCCCGCCGGGTCAACGTTCAGCGCTTTCGAGCCGGACCACATGGTCAGGTTGCTCGGCGCCAGGTCGGCGGAGCCGCCCAGGAACTCCGGCAGCACCTTGCCGAACGCTTCCAGCGCGTTCTGCGACGCCTTGCGGCTGGCGATGTTGGCCGGGTTGGCCTGCAGTTTTTCCACGAACGCCTTGGCGTCGGCTTTCCAGTCGGCCGGCAGCTCGCCGTTCATGCGGCGCTTGAACTCGGCGGCCAGTTCCGGGAAGGCCCTGGCGTAGGCGGCGAACTTGTCGTTCCAGGCCGCTTCTTTGGCCTGACCGGCTTCTTTGGCGTCCCACTGGGCGTAGATGTCCTGCGGGATTTCAAAGGCGGCGTATTTCCAGCCCAGTGCTTCGCGGGTGGCGGCCACTTCGGCGGCGCCCAGCGCGGCGCCGTGCACGTCATGGGTGCCGGCCTTGTTCGGCGAACCGAAGCCGATAACGGTCTTGCACATCAGCAGCGACGGCTTGTCGGTCACCTTGCGGGCTTCTTCAATCGCCGCCTTGATGGCGTCCGGGTTGTGGCCGTCGACGTTGCGCACCACGTGCCAGCCGTAGGCTTCGAAACGCAGGGCGGTGTCGTCGGTGAACCAGCCGTCGACGTGGCCGTCGATGGAGATGCCGTTGTCATCGTAGAAGGCGGTCAGTTTGCCGAGCTTGAGGGTGCCGGCCAGAGAGCAGACTTCGTGCGAGATGCCTTCCATCATGCAGCCGTCGCCCATGAAGGCGTAGGTGTGGTGGTCGACAATGTCATGGCCGGGGCGGTTGAACTGCGCCGCCAGGGTGCGTTCGGCGATGGCGAAGCCGACGGCGTTGGCGATGCCCTGGCCCAGCGGGCCGGTGGTGGTTTCAACGCCCGGGGTGTAGCCGTACTCCGGGTGGCCCGGGGTTTTGGAATGCAGCTGACGGAAGTTTTCCAGCTCGCGCATCGGCAGGTCATAGCCGGTGAGGTGCAGGAGGCTGTAAATCAACATGGAGCCGTGGCCGTTGGAGAGCACGAAACGGTCGCGGTCAGCCCAGTGCGGGTTAGTCGGGTTGTGGTTGAGGTAGTCACGCCACAGGACTTCGGCGATGTCCGCCATGCCCATAGGGGCCCCCGGGTGGCCGGAATTTGCTTTTTGTACGGCGTCCATGCTGAGTGCGCGGATAGCGTTGGCAAGCTCTTTACGAGAGGACATGTTTTACTCCAGGTCGGATAAAAAAAGCAGTCAAGTTCCCTATTTTCTCAGACTCCACATCACAACGGCAATCCCTAATGCCAAATGAGAGCGAGTTCACCACTTATTAGCACGATTGGTCGCTTTTTCGGAATAACACTATTCTCGCTCCGGCTGGCGTACACTAGGCTCTTGCGACAAGATTTCCTCCAGGCAAAATGACTCTTTTACCTTGTTACCTTCACAGGAAGATGGCGTTATGAAAATTCGTACCTCTTTGATTGCGTTGGGCATTGCCACCCTGGCAACCGGCTGTCAAAACCTGAATACCGAAACCCTGATGCAGTCCGGCGCGCAGGCGTTCCAGGCGGCGACCCTGAGCAACAACGACGTTAAGGCCCTGAGTGATAAATCCTGCGCCGAGATGGACAGCAAGGCACAAATCGCGCCGGCCGACAGCACCTATGCCAAGCGCCTCAACAAAATCGCTGCGGCGCTGGGCGACAACATCAACGGCACCCCGGCCAACTACAAGGTCTACGTGACCAAAGACGTCAACGCCTGGGCGATGGCCAACGGCTGCATTCGCGTCTACAGCGGCCTGATGGACATCATGAACGACAACGAAGTGGAAGGCGTGTTGGGCCACGAAATGGGCCACGTGGCGCTGGGCCACACCCGTAAAGCGATGCAGGTGGCTTACGGCACCGTGGCGCTGCGCACCGCGGCGTCCTCCGCCGGCGGCGTCATCGGCTCGCTGTCGCAGTCGCAGCTGGCGGATATCGGCGAGAAGCTGGTCAGCGCCCAGTTCTCGCAGAAGCAGGAAAGCGAAGCGGATGATTACTCGTTCGATCTGCTGAAAAAACGCGGTATCGATCCGAACGGCCTGGCCACCAGCTTCGAAAAACTGGCCCAAATGGAAGCCGGTCGTCAGAGCAGCATGTTCGACGATCACCCGTCTTCCCAAGCGCGCGCACAGCACATTCGCGATCGCATCGCGGCAGAGAAATAACCACGAGAACGCCCGGCAATCGCCGGGCGTTTTTTATCGTCTCAATACAGCGTTTTCTGCGGCGGCCCGGCGAAGGTCAGCGGCCCGACCTGCTTCATGTCCACCTCGACCACCGACGGCCCCGGGTAATTGATCGCCTCGGCCAGCACGCCGTTGAACTGCGACGCCGCGTCCACCTTCCAGGCTTTCAACCCCATCGCTTCGGCGATCTGGGTAAAGGCAGGCGTATGCAGCTCGTTGTAATACTGGCGCCCGGCGAAATACTTGTCCTGAATGCCACGCATTACGCCATAACCGCCATCGTTCATGATCAGCAGAGTGATGTTCACCTGTTCCTGCGCCATGGTCGCCAGCTCCCCCAGGCCCAGCGCCAAACCGCCATCGCCCACCAGCCCCACCACCTTGCGCTGCGGGTTGGCAATCGCGGTGCCGATCGCCATCGGCAGCCCCATGCCGATAGCGCCGGCCAGCGAGTGAATGTTGCACAGCGGCGAGATCGCACGGAATAGACGGCTGCCCCAGACGCTGCCGGAAACGGTGATATCGCGCACCAACAGCCCGTCCTGCGGCAGTGCGGCGTCGATGGCGTCATTGAGTTTGGCGTATTCACCGGACTGCTGGCGCAGCGCGCTCTCCGCCTGCTGCACCGCCCCCGCGATTTCGGCATCCCACTCGGCGTTGACCTTTTCGCCGGGGGCCAACCGCGCCGCCAGCGCCGCCAGCAGCGCCGCGCAGTCGCCGTTGATCTGCTCATCGGCCAGGTAGTTGCGGTTGGCCGCCGCCGGATCGATGTCAATCTGCACCAGCGGGCGCGGCAGCGGCAGCGTCCAGGTGCGGGTTTCATTACTGCGCAGGCGCGAACCGGCCACCAGCGTCAGATCGCACTGCGTCAGGATCGCCTCGATGCTCGGCGAGTTGTGGAACGCCCGCAGGCTGCGCGGATGGCTGTCCGGCAGAATGCCGCGCCCGTGGGTGCTGGAGATCACCGCCACGCCGGCGTCCGCCAGCTTGCGCACCGCATCGCCGCAGGCCAAGGCGCCGCCGCCTAACCAAAGCAGCGGACGCTTGGCCTGTTTCAGCCGCTGATGCAGCCGTTCCACCGCCGCATCGTCCGCCTTCGGCAATGGCGCCGGCGCCAACGGCTCGGTCAGCACCGAACGGGACACCAGGCTGCTTTGAATATCGATCGGGATCTCGACCGCCACCGGGCCGCAGGGCACGGTTTGCGCATCCAGGATCGCTCGCTGGATCACCGCCACCGCCTGCTCCGGCGAATTGACACGGTAAGCGCGCTTGGAGCAGGCGCGCAGGAAGCCGAGCTGATCGCGGGTTTCATGAATAAAACCGGCGTCGGCATCCAGATAGGCTTTTTCCACCTGGCCGGTGATATGCAACAGCGGCGTGTTGGCGTTGAGCGCCTCAATCATCGCCCCCACCGCGTTGCCGGCGCCGGCGCCGGTGCTGGTCAACGCTACGCCCAGGCCGGAGAAGCGCCCGTGCGCGTCGGCCATGGTGACCGCCCCCGCTTCGCCGCGCGCCGGCACGAAGCGAATTTTATCGCGCTGCCCCACCGCATCGGCGATCGGCAGATTATGAATCGAAATGATGCCGTACATCGCCGACACCGCGTACTGTTCCAGAGTCCGGGCTATCGCCTCGCCAACCGTGATTTTATCGCTCATCATCTGCCTTCTTAGGGTAATCGTTATTAGGGTTATGCGTAGAGGTGTCGGCCTAGTCGCTCCAGCGGTTCACCTGATGGCTCAGCGCCAGATACACGCTTTTCTGCT
This sequence comes from Serratia sp. CY71090, assembly GCF_052166845.1. Taxonomy (NCBI): domain Bacteria; kingdom Pseudomonadati; phylum Pseudomonadota; class Gammaproteobacteria; order Enterobacterales; family Yersiniaceae; genus Serratia; species Serratia sp. CY71090. The sequence goes on from NZ_JBJNOA010000010.1 coordinate 4,383, forward strand.
GCATGTAGGCCTTGATGCCGTTCAGGCCCTTTTCGCGGCCCAACCCGCTCTCCTTGAAACCGCCGAACGGCGTGGAAATCGAGAACGTTTTGTAGGTATTGACCCAGACGGTGCCGGTTTCCAGCCGCTCCGCCAGCGCCATCGCGCGAGGGAAGTCGCGGCTCCAGATGCCGGCCGCCAGGCCATACACCGAGTCGTTGGCCTGCTCGATCAGCTGTTGCTCGTCGTCGAACGGCAGCGCCACCAGCACCGGGCCGAAGATCTCTTCCTGGCACACGCGGGCGTCGTTGTTCAAGCCTTCAATAATGGTCGGCAGGTAATAGCTGCCGCTCGCCAGTTGCGGATCGGCCGGCGCTTCGCCGCCGATGACCACCCGGCCGCCCTCCTGCCGCGCCAGCGCCACGTAGTCCGCCACGCTTTGCCGATGTTTGGCGCTGATCAGCGGGCCAAGATGCACGCCCGGCACCAGCGGGTTGCCGATACGCAGCCCCGCCGTCAGTTCGGTCAAGCGCGCCAGCAGCAGCTGATACAGCGAACGGTGTACGAACAGGCGCGAGCCGGCGATGCACGCCTGGCCGGCGGAGCTGAAAATGCCGTAGCAGATGCCGCGCGCCGCCTGTTCCAGATCGGCGTCCTCCAGCACTATGGTCGGCGATTTGCCCCCCAGCTCCAGCGAGGTGGGGATCAGCTTATCGGCGGCGATGTGCGCCAAATGACGCCCGGTGCTGGTCCCGCCGGTAAAGGAAATCTTCTTCACCAGCGGATGGCGCGCCAACGCCTCGCCGATCACCGAACCTTTGCCCGGCAACACGCTGAGCAGCCCGGCCGGCAGCCCCGCCTGTTCGAACAACTCGGCCAGCTTCAGCGCCATCAGCGGCGTGGCTTCGGCCGGTTTGAGCACCACCGCGTTGCCCGCCGCCAGCGCCGGCGCCACCTTCTGCATTTCGCTGGCGATCGGTGAGTTCCACGGCGTAATGGCGGCGATCACTCCCATCGGTTGATACTGGCTGAGGGTCATCACCTCGGCGCTGCGCGGGGTCGGCAGCTCGCCTTCCAACACCTCGCAGGCGGCGGCGAAATAGCGCGCGGTCGCCGCCGCGCTGGCCACCAGGCCGCGGGTTTCCGCCAGCGGTTTGCCGTTGTCGCGAGTCTGTAGCTCGGCCAGCTGTTCCTGCTGCGCCAGGATCAGGTTGCTGACGCGGTAGAGAATCGAGGCGCGTTGGTGCGGCACCAGCCCGCGCCACTCCGGCGCGCGCCAGGCGCGTTCCGCCGCTTCCACCGCCTCGTTCACGTCCTCGACGTTAGCGGCGCGCAGCCGCGCGTTGACGCTGCCATCGGCCGGGAATACCGAAGCCATCTCTTCGCCACGCCCTTCACGCCAGCGCCCGGCGACAAAAATATTCAATCGTTCCATGCTCCGCTCCTGCCGTTCAGGCAATAAAACCGCCGTCCACCAGACGGCGGCAGGCTTGTACCGCGCTCAGCGCCGCCAGGGTTGATGTTTTGGGATTGCTCGCCAGCGGGTTACCGCTCAGCTCAATGTGAAACTCGCCAAAGTCGCCGCACACCTGCAGGCGATGGGTATTGCGCCGGGTGGCGGGATCGACCAGCAGACGCACCCGGGTGGCGTCCATACCCAGACCGTTGAGCGCAACAGTGGCCGCCACGTTGGCATTGGCCGGGAACAAACGCGCCGCTTCGCGCGCCGAGCCTTCAAAAAATACCTGCGCCTCGCGCACCGCATCGAGGTCGATCAGTTGCTCCGCCGGGCTGCCGCGCCAGCTGGCCGGGCTCTTGCTGGCCTGATAGGTCACGCTCTCCAACCCGCCTTCACGCGCCGACGCCAGCCCGTCCATCCCCGCCACCGCGCCGGACAGCACGATCAGTTGCCCGTGATGGCTGCGGCAAACCTGCTGCAGCCGCTGTTGCAATGCGGCGTCCGCCAGCGCGCCGGTCGAGATCACCGCCAGCGGCCAACCGCGCTGCAGCACCGCCTCGCCAAACTCCGCCACCGCCTGCTGGCTGGCGCACTCCAGCACCAAATCCGGCCGCTGCGAACACTGCTCCGGATGGGTCAGCGCCTGCACCCGCCCGCCAAAGGCCTCGGCGATCGCCGCATGATGAGCTGCACGCGCCAGGATCCAGCCAACCTCCACGCCTTCCGGCAGACGGGCGATCACTTCCTTCGCCATTGCGCCGTAGCCAATCATCATGATCTTCTTCATCTTTCTCGGCCCCTGCTACACATGGCGGTTAAAGCCGCCGGAAACGTCCAACGCCGCGCCGGTGGTAAAGGAAGCCAGCGGCGAAGCGAGGAACAACAGCGCCTGCGCCGGCTCCTGCGGCTTGCCGAGGCGTTTCATCGGGATGCCGCGGCGTTCGGCGATCGCCGCCGTCCACTGCTCCCAGCTTTGATCTTTGTCGCTGCGATCGTCGAAACGGCGGCGCCACTGGCCCGACTCCACCATCCCCAGCAAGATCGAGTTAACGCGAATACCTTTGCCCACCAGCTCTTTCGACAGCGTCAGCGTCATGTTGAGCAGCGCGGCACGCGCCGCCGAGGTGGCGATCATGTGCTCTTCCGGCTGCAGCGCCAGCAGCGAGTTGACGCAGGTGATAGACGCGATCGCCGATCGTTCCAGCGCCGGTAAGAACGCCTGCACCGGGTTGATGACGCCGAACAGCTTCAGCTCGGCCTCATGCAGCCAGGCCTCGCGCGGCGTCTGGTCAAAATGGGCGACGAAGCCCTGACCGGCGTTGTTGATCAGCAGATCCACGCCGCCGAAATGCGCCGTCACCTGAGCGGCGAACTGCGCCACCTGCTGCGCGTCCAGTACGTCACAGCGCAGCGCCAGGATATCCGCCTGCGGGAAGTCCGCGCGCAGGCTGGCTGCTGCGCCGGCCAGTTTGTCCGGATCGCGGCCGCAGAACGCCACTTTCGCCCCTTCGGCCAGCAGCAGCTTCAGGGTTTCGAAACCGATGCCCGACGAGCCGCCGGTCACCACCGCCACCCGATCCTCAAGCTGAAAATTCATCGTTGGATTGCTCCCGTAAAGTCCCGCAGATAGCGGTTGAAACACGCCGGCGCATCGAGGTAGCTGGCATGACCCGCGGCGGCGATCAGACGCAGCGCCGCGTCCTGCTCACCCGCCAGCTCGGCCGCCTTCTCCGGTGGCGTAATGCGATCCTGTTCGCCGCACCACACCTCCAGCGGGCCGCGATAGCGCGCCAGATAGCGGCCGATATCATCGTTGGCCAGCATCCAGGCGGCACTCAGAAAACCGTCGGGATCGAGCTGCTGCATGCCATTGCGCACCCAGGCGATATCCTGCGGATCCGCCCCTTCACGCAGCAAGGCCGCCGCCCGCTGCTCGCCGTAGCCCACCGGCCCCAGCGTCTCTATCATCTGCTGGCGCTGGCCGTACACCTGCCGACGCTTTTCCTCCGGCGCCGTGGCATAGCCCTGCGCCGGATCCGCCAACACCAGCCCGCACAGCCCATCCGGATAGCCGGCGGCATAGGCGCTGCCGATCAGCGCCCCCAGCGAATGGCCGACGATCAGCGGCTGCACCAGCTGCAGCTCATCAATCAGCGCCGCCAACGCCGCCGCATAACCGGCGGCATCGGCCTGCGGCTCCGCCAACGGCAGGCTGCCGCCGTAGCCCGGCGCGTCCCATGCCAACAGACGGTGGCCGTCCGTCAGGCCGTTATCGTTGAACTGCTTGATCCACGAGGCGGATCCGGAGCTGATGCCATGCAGCAACACCACCGGCCGCCCCTGCCCGGCCTCGCGCCAGCTCAGGGTGTACGCCCCGCAGCGCGCCCGTTGGCGTTGCGCCAGGCCGTTCATCAGTTGCGCTTCACTTTGGACAGCGGGTGATCCGCCGGATAGGTCGGGATCTCCGGCTTGGCGGTGCCGAGCATCACGCACATCAGCGCCTCTTCCTCGCCGTGGTTGAACAGGCCGCGATACACCCCCGCCGGCACCGAGATTAGATCGCGCTCTTTCAGCCTGGTTTCGTAATACTCTTCGCCATCCTGAATCATCAGCGTGATGCTGCCTTTCAGCATGAAGAACACTTCTTCCACGTCATCATGCAGGTGCAGCGGGCCCTCGCACTTCGAAGGCAGCACCATGGTGGAGAAGGTGAAGTTGCCTGCCGGAATGGTGTTGGCATCGCTGGCCACGCCGGTGGCGCCGGTGCCGATGTAGCGCATCTGCGCACGGCGGTATTTCGGGTCGAAGTCGGCCTGGAATTTCAGCGCGTTCCAGTCATATTTGCGGCCCTCGAAACGGGCGATGCGCGACTCCACCCAGTTTTCCATCGACAGATCCTGCGGCTTGACGCCGGCTTTGTTCTCAACCTGAGACATGTTGTCACTCCTCTGTTGAATCGATTGATTAATCAGTACTTTCTCAGCAACGGCAGCAGAATGAGGCAGCCGACGAAAGCCATCACCACCAGGAACAGCAGGCCGTTATCCATATTGCCAGTGGCGGCGATCAGCGCCCCCATCAGCACCGGCGCCAGCGCACCGGCAAAATTGCCCAACCCGTTGAAGATGCCGCCGGCGGTGGCGCTCACCTTGCTGCTGGTGGCCTTCGCCAACAGCGCGAAAATATTCGGCGCGCCGGCGCCCCACATAAAGGTGCTGAAGGCCATGGCGGCGATCACGCTGTAGGTGCCCTGCAGGTGCAACACCACCGCCAGACCAAGGCCGGCGCCGCACAGCGACAGGAAGCAGGCCAGCGCGCGGCGATCCAGCTTGTCCGACAGCCAGGCGCCCAGCACTTCGCCGAGCAGCATGGCGATGAACGGCAGCGAAGAAAGGTAACCGGCATGTTCCAGATGAATGCCTTTGCCCTTGATCAGGTAGCTCGGCAGCCAGCCGTTCATGCCCCACAGGTAGGTCAGGAAGGCGATGTTGAACAGGCAAATCATCCAGAAATGCGGGCTGCGCAGCAGCTCGCGGCGATGCTGTTTGCGTTCGGACACCGCCGGCTTGGCCGCCGCCGCCGGACGCGCGACGTTCAGGTGGCGCATGCCGAACAGCACCAGCAACATCACCGGCAGCGTCAGAAACGCCATAAAGAAGAAGGTGGCCTGCCAGTCGAAGGTATTGAGGATGTACAGGGTGACCGGGAAGCCGAGCGCGGCCCCCAGCGGCGTGCCGAGCAACCACAGCATGGTGGCGCGCGCCTGCAGCTGCGGCGGGAAAGCCTGACGAATAATGGCGTAGGCCATCGGCAGCAGCGGCCCTTCGGCGATGCCGAGCAGGATGCGCAGCGTCATCATGGCGTGATAGGAACGCACCAGCCCCATCAACACCATCAGCACGCCCCATACCACCATCATGCCAATCAATACCTTGACCGGATTAAGCCGATCGCCGATGCCGCTGAGCAGCATGGAGGAAATGCCGTAGGAGAACAGAAACGCGCTCATCAGCAAGCCCAGCCGCGCCGGGTCAAAACCGATGCCCAACGCCTGCTGAAACTCGGCGTCGGAAAACAGCGCCGCGATGCTGATCTTGTCGAAAAACGCCAGCAGCACGCAGGCAAACAGCGCGATCGGCACCGACCAGCGCACCCGCTGCTGCGGATTTTCGGCAACGGTTTCCCCCGCCCGTCCAGCGCGGGCGTCAATGTCTTGCGTAGTCATAAAACGCTCCCGAGGTTCGGGCGTTATTTCAACGCCATCAAAGAAAACTCCGCATCCGCCAGTTGCTGCGGATCCAGCACCCGGCCACTCGCCAACCAACGCTTGCCGAGCTTGATGGCGCGCGCGTCGTTGAACGCCACCATCTGCACCAGCTGCCGATCGGCGTTCAGCGTGAAGAACACCTGCGACTGCGGCGTGCGGCGCACCACATGGTGCACACCGCCGCTCGGCACGCCGAGGATCTGGATATTGACGTCATATTGATCCGACCACAGCCAGGCCACGTCGTCATACGGGGCGGCGAAGGCGTCGAGCATCGCGCAGGCGGTGCTGATGGCCTGATTTTGCGCGTAGGCCCAGGACTGCAGGCACAGGCCAAGCGTCGGGTGACGCGCCACATCGCCCGCGGCGAAGATCGCCGGATGGCTGGTGCGCCCCTGGCCGTCGACCACAATGCCGGACTCGATCGCCAGCCCTGCGCTGCGCGCCAGTTCGAGATTCAGCTCGACGCCGATCCCCACCACTACCAGATCGAAGGCTTGCGGATCGCTGACTTCGCTGCCGATCCAGGCGGCGCCGTCGCGATCTTCCAGCGAGATCTCACCGCAGCCGCACAGCACCGTGACGCCCTGCCGGCGATGCAGTTCGAGCAACGCCTGTGAGACATCGGCGCCGACGCTGCGCATGCACAGCGCGGGTTGGCGTTCAAACACCGTCACCTCGGCGCCGAGACGGCGCGCGGAAGCGGCGATCTCCAGCCCGATCCAACCGCCGCCGACGATAGCCAGGCGACGGCAGCCCTGCAGCCCCTGCCGCAACCGGGCCGCATCGTCCCAGGAACGCAGCGTCATCACGCGCGGGTGCTGCGCCCAGGCGGCGCTCGGCAAACGCGGCCGCCCGCCGGTGGCGATCAGCAACTGCTCGAACTGCAGCCGCTGCCCGTCGCTGAGCGTAACGATTTGCTGTTCAGCGTCGATGGACTCGGCGCGCAGCGGGCGGCGCCAGTCGATATTCAGCTCCGCCACCGTCTGTTCGCTGAACAGCCGGCTGAGGGGCGCCGCGGCATCCAGCAACGCCGCTTTCGACAGCGGCGGCCGCTCGTAAAAATCGTAGGGTTCGTCGCTGACAACCGTCAGCCGGCCGCTGTAACCGCGGTCGCGCAGCGTCTTGGCCGCCCAGCCGCCGGCCTGGCCGCCACCGACGATGACGATGCCCGCCTGTTCAGCCCGGTTCATAACGCCTCCGCCTTTTTATGCTGGCGGCGCGTGTCGTGATCGATGCCGCCCTCTACCGCCCATTCGGTGAAGGAGACCAGCGAATGTTCCAGCTCGCGCGGCTGCCAGTTTTCCGTCAGATAATCGTCGTTGGTGTAGTACTCGAACGCGCCGCCGGTCGGGCTGTTGACGTACCAGAAATAGGCCGAGGAGATCGGGTGGCGGCCGGGGCCGATAAAGGTGCTCCACTGCTCTTTGTTCATGGCGATGCCGCCGCCGATCACTTCGTGGATATCGCGCACGGTGAACGCCACGTGATTCAGGCCGCGTGGGCGGTTCGGCAACTTCAGCAGGAACAGGTTATGATGGCCGCCGCGCGCCTGGGTACGCAGGAAGACGGCGCGATCGATATAGCGATCGGAAACCTGGAAATCCAACAACTCGCGGTAGAAACGCTCAGTCGCCGCCAGATCGTCGACGAAGAACACCACGTGGCCGATGTTGATCGGCTGCGCCTGCGAATAGACCGGGCTGGGTTGATCGATACGGCGCACGTCGCCCCACTGGTTGATCGGCGTGACCGGCACCTCGACCGCCTGCTGGCGGCTGACGACGAAGCGCAGCGTCATACCGTTGGGATCGAGGCACTCCAGCTCTTCTCCCACCTGGCGGAAGCCGGGCATCAGCGCCAAACGCGGCTGCAGGCGCGCCAGATCGGCGGGCGAGGCCACGCCCCAGGTCATGCGGCGTAGGGTGGAACCGCCTTCAAACGCCGCAGGCAGCGCCGCGCTTTGCAGCGGATGCAGGACAACCCGCGCCCCGCTCAGGGTAGTGAATTCGCGCTGCGCTTCGCCCCAATGTTGCGTGGCGGGCTGCAGGCCGAAGTCTCGCATGAATTTTTCGCAGGTTGGCAGATCTTCGACGCCAAATTCCAGTTTTTCGATTCCGATTACGCTCATTGTTCAGCCTCACGTTCTCGCTGCATACGGTTTTCAGGCATGAGTGAACCCCGGCCCCTGTTTGCTACGGGCCTTATCCCTGCCTGAGTAAAAGAGTCGGTCCTGTCGGTTAGCCGACGTTGGCCTGCGGCGGCGCGCCGAGGAAGCCGGAAATTTTCTCCGCCGCGTCGCGCACTTCCATGCGCAGCCGCTCGCGATCCGCTTTCGGGATCTCATCGGACGGCACCATGATGCTGACCACCGCCTCGACCCGCTGCTCGCGGTTGAAGATCGGGTAGACGATCGAGGAGATGCCGTGGCGGAAGAACGATTCGCCGATCACATAGCCGCGCGCCTTGTCTTGCTGCACCATTTGCCACAGCGTTTCGCGATCCGCCGGGGTGCCCGGCGCATTGCCCGGCAGCTGCGCGTCTGGATACAGTTGTTCGAACTCGCTGCGAGTCGCGCTGGTCAACAACATGCGGCCGAGCGAGGTTTGGTGCACCGGCAAGCGGGTGCCGACGCTGACCTGATTGATCTGCGAACCGGCGGCGCTGACGCGGGCGATATAGATCACGTCACGCCCGTCGCGGATCGCCAGATGGCTGCTGCACTGGCTGCGATCGCGCAGCTGCTCGATCACCGGCTGGCCGGCCTGCGCCACGTCCAGCGACGCGATATATTCGAAGCCGAGGCGCAGCACCTTGATGCCGAGCGCAAAGGTGTTGGTGCGCGGATTGCGCTCCAGAAAGCCGAGGTGTTCGAGCGTCTGCACCACGCGATAAGCGGTGGCCTTCGGCATATCGACCAGGCGATGCAACTCGGCGAAGGTCATCTCCTTATGCTGCTCGCCAAACGCCAGCAGCAACTGCAACCCGCGATCCAGCCCCGGGATCAGATATTTACATGCTTGCTCGTCCGCCATCTCTCGCTCCTGCGCTGTGCGCCTGCCCTGCGGGCCGTCAGTTGAATACGAAGCCGCCGTTGACAGGCAGCAGTTGACCGGTGACGAAATCCGCCAGCGGCGACAGCAGATAAAGCACCGTACCGTTCACATCGTCCGGATGCTGCGCCCCGGCCAGCGCGCGCCCCTGCTCATACAGTTGATGGCGCTCGGCGGGCACATACTCGGTAGCTTCCACCCGCGTCAGGCCCGGCGCGATGGCGTTGACGCAGATCCCCTGCGGGCCCAGCTCACGCGCCATCGATCGGGTCATCGCGATCAGCGCGCCTTTGCTGGCGACATAGGCCATCAGGCGCGGCGCGCCCCACAGCGCGGTGTCCGACGCCACGTTGACGATCTTGGCGTGCGGGTTGCGCGCCAGCAGCGGCACCGCCGCCTGGCTCACCAGCCAGGTGCCGCGCACGTTGACCTGCATCACCCGATCCCACAGTTCGATATCGTATTCCATCATGGTTTTGCCGCCGACGCCGGTCGCCAGCGCCGCGTTGTTCACCAGGCCGTCGATCCCGCCGCCTGCGGCGATCTTCTCGAACGCCGAACGGATCGAATCCGGTGACGCCAGATCGATGGTTTGCGTTTCCACCTGAGCGCCCTGCTCGCGCAGCGCGGCGCCGCTCGCCGCCAGCTCATCCGCCAAAATATCGCACATCACCACCTGCGCGCCGGCAGCGGCGATGGCGGCGGCAAAGCTGTAGCCCAGGCCGCGCGCCGCGCCGGTGACCACGATGCGTTTACCGTTCAGCAGGCCGTTCACTGCGCCGCCTCCCGCTCGCGCAGCGTCGCCAGCTGTTTTTGCGCCTCTTTCTGCATCAGGCGGCGCAGGCGAGAAAGACCGACGTCGTGCTGGTACAGATATTCGCGGCCGCGGGCGTTAGGCGCCATGTTCTCAAGCACGATGCGATCCTGCTCGAGCACGTCCCAATGCAACGATTCCAGGCGGTTGCGGTACATGAAGCGCCACATGTCGCGCTGCCAGTCTTTGACCTTACGAATGCGCCAGAAGAATACCCGGCAGTGATCCTTGTCCTCCGGCACCACCATGCCGATGATCCAGAAGTGACCGCCCGGCCCGAAGCGCTTCTTGTACGGGATCGACAGGCGCATCCAATACGCGCCGCTGTTGCCGAATTCCACCCAGTCGAAGTTGACGCCGATCTGGCCGTTTTTCTTGAAGATGAAACCGCTGTCGGTCGGCTCCAGCGCCATGTCCGCCTTGCGATCACCTTCCGCCATCGAGTGTGAAGAGGAGTGCAGGTAGGTGCCGTGCATCGGATCCATCACGTTTTCCAGGGCGTACTGGTAGTTGCAGTTCCAGCTGGCGGTGCACAGAAAATGACTGTACGACGCTTCGTCCGCCAGCTCTTGCGGGAAAGTCAGCTCCGCCGGCGCTTCATCCGCCGTCACGCCGAAATAGAGGAACACCGCGCCATAGGCTTCTTTGGCCGGGTAAGATCGCAGGCATTTTTGCCCCACCAGCGGGCAGCGATCCACCGCCGGCACGTCTTTCACCGTCCCGTCGCCGCCGACTTCCACCCCGTGATACCAACAGGCGATGCGATCGCCGAGGTTCCACCCCATGGAAAGCCGCGCGCCACGGTGCGGGCAGCGGTCTTCCAGCGCGTGGATCTGGCCTTCAGCGTCGCGCCACACCACGATTTGCTGCTCCAGGCGGGTGATGCCGACCGGGTTGTTGCCCACTTCCCAGCTGGCCAGCACCGGATACCACATGCCGCGCAGCCCCTGGTCAAGATAGTCCTGCAAGCTCTGTTCGGAGGATGTTGTGTTTGCTGTCATTGTCTTCTCCCGGGTGTCGCTCAGAAACCGTTAACGTGAAGGAATTCGCGGAACGTCGCCTCATTCCACGGCTGGCCGCTGCGATCGAACAGACGACGCTGATTCAACGCGCTGACGATCTGCTCCAGCTCTTCCGCCCCCTGATCGAAGATCGTTTCCAGCGCCGCCACCAGGGCGGTTTCGAAGCCGTCCGGCACCCGGGCACGGTTTTGCCAGATGACATTGCGGAACTGGCCCGGCTGATGGATTTGACCGTTGCCGCCTTCGCGGGCCGGCGTCACCTGTTGGGTGTCCGGCAGCCAGGGATTGAAATCGGTGATGTGCTGCATGATTACTCCTCCGCGATAAAGGTGATCTGGATTTGGTTGTCGACCACCCGGGTGGGATAGGTTTGCAGATCGCGGCCGCCCGGCTCGCGCAGGCACTGGCCGGTACGCACGTCAAACAGCGCTTCGTGCAGCGGGCACTCAACCTTGCCGTCGTCTACAAACCCCTGGCTGAGCAAGGCATAAGCATGCGGGCAGACGTCTTCCAGCGCGTAGTAGTTACCGTCGAGCAGGTACACCCCGATCTCCTTTCCTTCCACATTGCCGGAGAAAGGAAAATCTTCTTTCACCTGAGACACTTCGCACACATTCTTCCAGCTCATTGCTTTTATCCTCTATCTGATTGTTTCATATATGAAACTCAGTTTCTTATTTAATACAGCCACTATAAGTCTGGCGAAACTTTCGTCAAGCGAGCGGAACGGCAAATGTTAATGAAAGGTTGTTTAAAAATGACAAATGCGGGAAAGATCACGAAATCATGCACCGATATGAAAAACCTATGTCAGTTGTGCGCTCCCTCGCTAATTTATGGCAAAAAATGCGTTGATCCCGGCGGCGCATTGCGCGTAAAAGTGTTTTTTCGCTGTCTTTTACACCCTATTTGATAACAATAAATTTACATCAATCAGCCCCATCCCCGCGTTTGCGCCAAATGGCATCCCCGGGTGAGTTTACTGCTGCCTGAATTCGTCAACCGCTCGCACTGAGGAACGCGCCGTGCAACAACGTCAACGCTGGTTTGGGGTGATCGCCCTGCTGTTTCTGATCGTTATCGCCTATGCGGATCGAGTTAATATCGCCGTGATGTTGGTCAATCCCGACTTCCTGCAACACTTTCAACTCGGCGGTGACCGCGCTCACCAGGGCACGCTGATGACGGTGTTTTTACTCGGTTACGGCCTGTCCGCCATGTTGCTGACGCCGTTTCTGGAAACGCTGATGGGTTACCGCCGCGCGCTGACGCTGAGCGTGGTGCTGTGGGCGCTGCTCACCGCCGCCTCGCCGCTGGCGGGATCGCTGCTGTTGCTGTGCGTGGTGCGCGCGCTGCTTGGCGTCAGCGAAGGGCCACTGTTCTCGCTGAAAACCATGTACATCAGCGATCATTTCACCGCCGACGAGCGTGGCAAGCCCAACGCGGTCAGCGCGCTGGGCGTCTCGTTGGGGCTGGTGCTCGGCTTTCCGCTGGTGAGTTTTCTGATGGCGCACTTCGGCTGGGCGATGTCGTTTCACCTGCTGGCGCTGCTCAACCTGCTGCTGGGCCTGGCGCTGGTGCGGTTGTTCGTTCATCCGCTCGCCTTATCTTCATCTTCACGCCCCGCCGATCCGCAACCGGTGCTAAGCCGCGTCTGGCACACCTTTGCGCTGGCCTGGCGCACGCCGATGCTCGGCTGGATCCTGCTGATCGAGATCGCCACGCTCAGTTACCTGTGGGGCTCCAGCGCCTGGCTGCCGGCTTACCTGACCGATGAAAAGGGGTTCTCCATCAAGCAAATGGGCTGGATGGCCGCGCTGCCTTTCATCGTCAGCATCGCCTCCAAATACCTCGGCGGCGCGTTGCTCGATCGCATCCGTCCTTATCAGGCGCCGCTGGTCTTCGTCTTTGGCGGCGCGGCGACCGCACTGTGCATCTATGGCGTAATGAACAGCCATCAGCTTGGCTGGATCGCCTTCTTCCTGCTGGCGGCCAATGCCTGTTGGGGCGCGCAGGGCGCGGCGATCCCCACGCTGCTGCAGCATTATGCGCGGCCGGAGGCGGTCGGCAGCGCCTATGGGCTGATTAACGGCATCGGTAATCTATTCTCGGCGTTCGTGCCGATGGCGATGGGCATGGTGATGGCCAGCCAGGGCAAGGTGTCCTCGGGCTTTGCGGTGCTGATTGCCTCACAGCTGCTGACGCTGCTGGCGGGCGGCGCGCTGTTTAGCCGTATGTTGCTGGCGCGACAGGTTAAACGGGCATAAACCCGTTTCTCTCTCCTTTGTGACGAGAAACCGAATGCTGTGAGTGGGTGCTCAGGGATCTGGACGCCACCAACCAGCAGACGGGGGACATCCCCCGTCGCCAGGTTGCCTTACCGTTCGGATTCGTAAGCCAAAATGGCCGCAACCTCCGTAGTGCCCGATCGGATACGCAGCTCACACAGCGAGCTGCGGGTTATCCATGCCAGTGATATTACCGTGGCACAAATAACCACCAATTTTAACAGGCCCCGTTTGTTCGGCATCATGCCTTCTTCTCCTTGCCTCGCGGCGGGTAAGAGGCTAACTTAACGTTGCTGGCGTTAGAGTAGGCCTCGGGTTTATGAATATCGACTCGGGGCTTTTCTCTTTGTACCTTTCACGCAGGCTCCAGATACAAAGATCCAGAGCACCCGCGCGCAGTATATTCATCCTCTCCGTTGTCGCGGTTCCTTTTTACTGGCTCAGTTTCATTTCTGCGCAGGCTTGCGCAAAGGCGTTGCAACAGACTGAAAATCGCCGCGCGGATGGCTACAAACGAAATAAAAAAAAGCGGCCCCCATACGATGGGAGCCGCTTTTTCAGCGAGGCGTGGCCTGGCGTCACGCGTGTTTCTTGGCCGCCTGCAGGTACAGCATCTCCAGACCCAACGTCGCCGCAGCCAGCGCAGTGATCTCGGACTGGTCATAAGCCGGCGCCACTTCCACTACGTCCATGCCGACGATGTTCAGCGACTGCATGCCGCGCACCAGTTTCAGCGCGCGATCGGAGGTCAGCCCGCCGATCACCGGCGTGCCGGTGCCCGGTGCGAACGCCGGATCCAGACAGTCGATGTCGAAGGTCAGGTATACCGGCATATCGCCGACGATGCCTTTGATCTGCGTCAGCAGGTCGTCCACGCTGCGATCGTTCACCTGCGCGGCGTCCAGTACGGTAAAGCCGTTGTCATGATCGAACTCGGTGCGAATGCCGATCTGCACCGAGTGATGCGGATCGATCAGACCTTCGTTCGGCGCATGATAGAACATGGTGCCGTGGTCGAACTTGCTGCCGTTGGCGTAGGTATCGGTATGGGCATCGAAGTGCACCAGCGCCAGCTTGCCGAAATGCTTGGCGTGCGCGCGCAGCAGCGGCAGAGTGACGAAGTGGTCGCCGCCGAACGAGAGCATGCGCTTACCTGCCTTCAGCAGTTTCTCCGCGTGCGCCTGCAGCTTGTCGCTCATGTCCTGCGCATCGCCGAAGTTGAACACGATGTCGCCGCAGTCAACCACATTCAGGCGATCGCGCAGATCGAAGCTCCACGGCCAACGATTGCCTTCCCAGGCCAGGTTGGTGGACACCTGACGGATAGCCGCCGGGCCATGACGGCCGCCGGCGCGGCCGGAGGTCGCCATGTCAAACGGAATGCCGGTGATGACCCACTCTGCATCGCTGTCGTAAGGCATGAAGTTCAGCGGAAAGCGCAGGAAACCAAAGGCGTTGGACACTAATGAATTATCGGACTGATGGCCTAAGGTGCTCATAGTAAACCCTCGTAGTTCAACAAGTTGCCGGGCGCAGACGCCGGGCCGTTACAAAAAAAAATCCCTCCCGCGTCGTTAGCCCGACGAGAAAGGGATTTATTCGATGTGTGTTTCGGTGCTACCGATACGGCAGATTATGGCCGCATTTTGCTCATGCTTCAAGAGGGCCGACATCGCCCCCTGAAGAGGGCGGTTACTCGTCTTCCAGATACGTGTAACCGTACAGGCCGGCCTCAAACTCTTCCAGGAACTGCGCCTGCAGCTCGCTGTCCAGATCGGTTTCTTTGACCTGATCGCGGAATTTGGACAGCAGCGCGCTCGGATCGAGCTGCACGTACTCCAGCATGTCCGCCACGGTGTCGCCCTCGTCGGACAATTCGGTCTCGACGCTACCGTCCGGGAACACGTACACGTCAACCGAGGCGGTATCGCCGAACAGGTTGTGCATGTTGCCGAGGATCTCCTGATACGCACCGACCATGAAGAAGCCCAGCGCCGGCGGGTTCTCCGGATCGTACGGCGGCATCGGCATGGTGGTCGCCACGCCGTCGCCGTCGACGTAATGGTCGATGGTGCCGTCGGAATCGCAGGTGATATCGAGCAGCACCGCACGGCCTTCCGGCGGCTTGTCCAGCCCTTCCAGCGGCAGCACCGGGAACAGTTGATCGATACCCCAGGCATCCGGCATCGACTGGAACAGTGAGAAGTTGACGTAGAACTTGTCCGCCATGCGCTCTTGCAATTCGTCGATGATCGGGCGGTGCGCGCGGTTGCTCGGATCGAGCTGCTGCTGGATCTTGTTGCAGATGTTCAGATACAGCTGCTCGGCCCAGGCGCGCTTGGTCAGGTCCAGCATGCCGTGCGCATATTGGGTATGCACGTCGTGCAGATCCATCTGGCTGTCGTGCAGCCATTCGCGCAGCGAGCGGCGGTTTTCCGGCTCGTTCATTTCCAGCCAGGTTTCCCACATGCTTTCCAGCGCGCGCGGGGCGTCGGCTTCCGGCGGCTGCGGTTCGCTGAATTCGTTGCGCTCTACGCCGATCACGTTGGAGACCAGCACCGTGTGGTGCGCGGTCACGGCGCGGCCGGACTCGGTGATCACCGTCGGGTGCGGCAGGCCGTGTTCGTTACAGGCGTCGCCGATGCCCCAAATCACGTTGTTGGCGTATTCGTTCAGGCCGTAGTTGACCGAGCAATCGGACTGCGAACGGGTGCCTTCGTAGTCGACGCCCAAACCGCCGCCCACGTCGAAGCACTGAATGTTGACGCCCAGCTTGTGCAGCTCAACGTAGAAGCGCGCCGATTCGCGCACGCCGGTGGCGATATCGCGAATGTTGGCCAGCTGCGAGCCCAGGTGGAAGTGCAGCAGCTGCAGGCTGTCGAGACGGCCCGCTTCGCGCAGGGTCTCCACCAGCTTCAGCACCTGCACCGCCGCCAGACCGAATTTGGATTTTTCGCCGCCGCTCGACTGCCATTTGCCGGAGCCTTGCGATGCCAGACGCGCACGCACGCCCAGGCGTGGTATGACGTTCAAGCGTTCGGCTTCTTCCAGCACCAGGTTGATCTCGGACATCTTCTCGATCACCAGGTACACCTTGTGCCCCAGTTTTTCCCCGATCAGCGCCAGGCGAATGTATTCACGATCTTTATAACCGTTACAGACGATCACCGAGCGGGTCATGCCGGCATGCGCCAGCACCGCCATCAGCTCGGCCTTGGAGCCGGCTTCCAGCCCCAGCGGTTCGCCGGAATTCACCAGCGATTCAATCACGCGGCGATGTTGGTTCACCTTGATCGGATACACCAGGAAATAGCCGCCCTGGTAACCGAAGGACTCGCGCGCGCGTTTGAACGCGGCGTTGATCGAACGCAGGCGATGCTGAAGGATCTGCGGGAAGCAGAACAGCGCCGGCAGACGTTGGCCGTCTTGCTGGCGCGTTTTCACCAGTTCTGCCAGATCGACGCGCGCCTGCGGGACATCCGGATCCGGGCACACGCTGATATGGCCCAGCTCGTTGACGTCATAGTAATTGTTGCCCCAGTAGGCGACGTTATAAGTACGCAGCATCTTGCTGGCATTACGATCATTCATGGCAACCTCCTGCATGGAGCGCAAAGATAAAGACTCGCCCGCAACCGGCGGACGGTGAATCAACAGATCATCAGACATGGTTCGCCTCACATTCCGTACTGACGAAACCGCCAGCCACTATCGCAGCTACAACCCGCGAGAACAACCCAACAAGCCGCGCCGGCGGCAGCGAAGAGAACTGCCGTTCGCGGTCAGCGATCGGTTTATCACTCATATAATTGTAAGACACCCTGTTCAAACCTCGTGAATCGGGCCAAGAAACATCCCACAGGAAGGCTGCAGGCTACCCTTGTTCAGTTCTTCAGACGACCGTTAGCCGGCCCGAGAATCCTGAGTAGCGGCCAAGTGTTTATCGCACCTGGTAAGTGACAGAGAGACAAGACGGGAAATAGCAGAAGAATGTGCGCCAGAACGGCACTGCTGTTGGGAACCAACAACCGGTAGACAACGGATCATTAATCCAACCACCTCCACGCGCGCCGTTCGGAGTGAACGACCCAGCCTCTAAAATAGTGTAAGAACGTGACCGTTCGATGAAGCGGCGAACGCCCGCGACGGATAATAGCGCAATGCCGGCGAATGCAAAGCGGAAGTTTAACGTACCTTCTCCCACGCCAGACCGCCGTACTGTGCAGCAAATGAACCGCGCGCGCAGTTTATACCGGTAAGCAGGTGAAAAAGCAAAATGAAAATTCGCCGAAAACTGTTTCAAGCGATGAAAATGGCGCCAACCCGTTTGCGCAAAAGAGCGAAAGCGCAAAAAATTACTGGCAATCTGGCTAAACCCTGACCTAAAATAGACGTCCAGATGTTAATCCATCTATACTGGTTAACTGATAAACTGCTTAACGGCTTTGCCTGAGGGGCGTTGCAGGATGCATCTCGCGCCATCAGCGGAAGACCCTTCGCTTCGATGCCGGATCTCCAGCGCTGTGCAGTAATTTCTAACCCGTCTTATGCAAGGTAAAGAACACAATGGCTAAACACCTCTTCACGTCCGAATCCGTCTCCGAAGGACATCCAGATAAAATCGCCGATCAGATCTCTGATGCCGTCCTCGACGCCATCCTGGAACAAGATCCGAAGGCGCGCGTCGCCTGCGAAACCTACGTGAAAACCGGCATGGTCCTGGTCGGCGGTGAAATCACCACCAGCGCTTGGGTCGATATCGAAGAGATCACCCGCAAGACCGTGCGCGAGATCGGCTACGTTCATTCGGACATGGGCTTTGACGCCAACTCCTGCGCAGTATTGAGCGCCATCGGCAAACAATCCCCGGATATCAATCAGGGCGTTGACCGTACCGATCCTCTCGAGCAGGGCGCCGGCGATCAGGGCTTGATGTTTGGCTACGCCACCAACGAAACCGACGTGCTGATGCCGGCTCCGGTGACCTACGCACACCGTCTGGTGCAGCGCCAGTCCGAAGTGCGTAAAAACGGCACCCTGCCGTGGCTGCGCCCGGACGCGAAGAGCCAGGTGACCTTCCAATACGACGACGGCAAAATCGTCGGCATCGACGCCGTCGTTCTGTCCACCCAGCATTCCGAAGACATCGCACTGAAAGATCTGCAAGAAGCGGTGATGGAAGAGATCATCAAGCCGGTACTGCCGGCGGAATGGCTGACGGCGGGCACCAAATACCACATCAACCCGACCGGCCGTTTCGTTATCGGCGGCCCGATGGGCGACTGCGGCCTGACCGGCCGTAAGATCATCGTCGACACCTACGGCGGCATGGCTCGCCACGGCGGCGGCGCCTTCTCCGGTAAGGATCCGTCCAAGGTTGACCGTTCCGCGGCTTACGCGGCGCGCTATGTGGCGAAAAACATCGTCGCCGCCGGCCTGGCCGATCGCTGCGAGATCCAGGTTTCTTACGCTATCGGCGTAGCGGAACCGACTTCCATCATGGTGGAAACCTTCGGTACCGAGAAAGTGCCAACCGAACAGCTGACGCTGCTGGTGCGCGAATTCTTCGATCTGCGCCCATACGGCCTGATCCAGATGATGGATCTGCTGCAGCCGATCTACCGCGAAACCGCCGCCTACGGCCACTTCGGCCGCGAGCACTTCCCGTGGGAAGCGACCGACAAGGCTGAGCTGCTGCGCGATGCTGCCGGCCTGAAATAAGCCCCGACATCAACATGAAAAACGGCGAGCCAAGGCTCGCCGTTTTTTTTGAGCGGATGGGTGCTCCCGGATCAACGCATCGACTGCCAGCAAGCGGAGGCAAAGCCCCCGCCGCCGGGTTGCCTTACCGTTCGGATTCGTAAGCCAAAATGGCCGCAACCTCCGTAGTGCCCGATCGGATACGCAGCTCACACAGCGTGCTGCGGGTTATCCATGCCAGTGATATTACTGTGGCACAAATAACCACCAATTTTAACAGGCTCCGTTTGTTCGGCATCATGCCTTCTTCTCCTTGCCTCGCGGCGGGTAAGAGGCTAACTTAACGTTGTGATGCGTTAGAGTAGGCCTCGGGTTGATGAATATCGACTCGGGGCTTTTCTCTTTGTATCTTTCGCTCGGGCTCCAGAGACAAAGATCCAGAGCACCCGCCCGCAGTATATTCATCTCACCACCACACCCCGTGTTCCTTTTCGCACGCAATATCATTTTTGCGCAGCCGCTCGCAGCGCCTTACAACACCATGAAAAATAAAAAAAGGCTCAGCGACGCTGAGCCTTTGATGGCAGAAAAAGCATGGCCGAGATGCCGATTACGACGTCTGCTTGCGCAACAGATAAACGAAGTACGGCGCGCCGATAAAGGTCGCCAATAACCCGGCGGGGATCTGATACGGGAACAGCAGCATCCGCCCGCACCAGTCGGCAAATACCATCAGCAAACCGCCCAACAGCGCGGCGATCACCATCTGCGACAGCGCGCGGCGGAAGCCCAACATGCGCGCCATGTGCGGCGCCATCAGTCCGACAAAGCTCAGCGGCCCCACGGTCAGGGTCGCCATGGCGGTCATCGTGGCGGCTAACAACAGGATGGTCAATCGCGCCGGCGTCAGCGCAATGCCTACCGAACGGGCGGTAGCCCCGCCGAGCGGCAGGATGGTCAGCCAGCGGCGGCACAGCGGCGCCAATACCATCAGGCCGGCGGCCACCAGCGCGGTGCGCAGCGCCTGCGCCGGCTCCACTGAATAGGTCGAACCGGAGAGCCAGGTCAGCAAGCCCCCCATACGCGGATCGCCGCTGGCCAACAGCAGGAAGATAACGGTGGTAAAGGCGGTGCTGAGCGCGATACCGGCGAGCAGCATGCGTTCCGTCGAGAAACCGCCGCGGCCTGCGGCGATCATGATGATCAGCAGCGTCGCGGCCGCCCCCAGACTGCCGGCGGGCAGCAGCCAAACGAAGGCGTCGCCCGGCACCATAAACAGCATCATCACGACGCCAAAAGCGGCGCCGGAGCTGATGCCCAACACTTCCGGGCTGGCCATCGGGTTACCGGTCAGTTTCTGAATCAGCGTGCCAGCGACCGCCAGCATCATACCCGCGGCCAACGCCGACAGCACCCGCGGCCAACGCCACGGCAGCAAGGCGTCCAGCTCCGCCCCCAGGCTCCAGTGCCAGCCGCCGGCATTTTTACCCAGCATCAGCGCCAGCGTCAGGCCAATCAGCAACACGACGCCGGCCAGGCCAATCCAGCCCGCCAGATGCCCGCGCTCGGCAGGCACCTTGTCGCCCAGGTTCATCGGCGGCGGCGTGGCGGCGCTGCGCAAACGCGGCAGCAGCCACAGCAGCAGCGGCGCGCCGAACAGCGCGGTGGCCGCGCCGGTCGGGATCTCGCGCCACACCTGCGTGACCCCGAGCATCACCTGATCGGTCAGCCACAGCAACAGCGCCCCCAGCAACGGCGCCAGCATCATGCGGTGCGCCAGACGGCGCGCGCCCAGCATCTTCGCCATCAGCGGCGCAAACAGGCCGATAAAGCCGATAACGCCCACCGCGCTCACCAGCATGGCGCTGAAGATAATGGCCAACCCCAGGGCGCAGAAGCGCGCCATCGACAGCCCCAGCCCCAGGTTGCGCGCCACGCCGTCGTCCAGCCCCAGCAGCGTCAGCGGGCGCAGCAATAGCGCCGCCAGCGCACCGGCCACCAGCAAACGCGGCAGGAGGAACCGTACTGCGCTCCAGTCCTGTTGGTTCAGCGCGCCGGTGCCCCACAGGAACATGCCCTGCAGTTGATCGTAATGAAACAGCGCCAGCAGGCTGTTGACCGCGCCGCAGTAAAGTCCCAGCACCAGCCCGGCCAGAATCAGCGTCACCGGCGACATCCGCTTGCCCCAGGCGACGCCAAACACCAGCCCGCCCACCACAATCGCCCCCACCATAGCGGCCAGCTGGCGGGTGAACTCGCCCCCCGGCAGCACCCACAGCGTGGCGATGGTCAGGCCGAGCTGCGCGCCGGCGGCCACGCCGAGCGTCGACGGTTCCGCCAAAGGATTGCGCAACACCTGCTGGAACAGCACGCCAACCAACCCCAGACCGGCGCCGGCCAACAGTGACACCGTCAACCGCGGCAGCAGGCTGTAATGGAACAGCATTTGCCGCACGTCGTCGATGTCCGGCGCGCTGAGCGCCCGCACCCATTGCGCCGGCGGCAGCTGCTGCACTAGGTTATATATCGTCAAACCGCCTGCCGCCGCCAGCAACAGCAGGATCAGCGTCAGCGGCAATTTCCGGATGCCCGCATTCATGACGCACTCTCCTGAGCCTGCGCCAACAGGCGGCAGAAACGCATCGTCGACAGCGTAGCGCCATAGAACCACACCGCCGGCACCTGCCGCAGCTGGTTTTGTCGCACGAAGGGCAACGACTGCCACAAAGGCGTCGCGCTGACCTTGTCCATCATCGCCTGATTGCCGTGATCGAGATAAATGACCCGGGCGTTACGCACCGTGGCCAACCGTTCAATCCCCACCACCGCCGTGCCCCAAAAATCGGTTGGCTCCTGCCAGGCGTTGCGGATGCCGAGTTGATCCATCGCTTCCTGGAACAGACTTTTCTGGCCGATGATCAGCGCATGGCGCGTGTCGATCAGGGAAAACAACAGCAGCGGTTGCCGGGTGTAGCTTTGCAGGCGCTGACGCGCGTCCTGCATAAAGCTGTCGAACTGCGCCAGGTGGTTTACCGCCCGGCTTTCTATGCCCAACCGCTGGCCCAGCGCCAGCAGCGACTGGCGAGCGACGGTCAGCGGTTTGCCGCTGCCGTCGTTGAAGCCGAAGCTCATGGTTGGCGCGATGGGTTGGATTTTGCGCGGCGTCGGGCCATAGCCTTGCGACAACAACACCAGCGAAGGCTGCAGTTGCTGCAGCAGTTCGAGGTTCGGTTCGGTGCGCTGGCCGACGTCGACCACCGTCGCCGGCAGCTTTGGCTCCGCCACCCACAGGTTATAGTTATGGACATCGGCCACCGCCAGCGGCGTCACGCCCAATGCCAACAGCAGCTCGATCGGCAACCATTCCAGCGCCGCAACGCGCGCAATATCCGGCGGCGCATCCGCCGCTCGGCCGGGCAACGAACCCAACAGCGGCGACAGCGCCAGCGCCATCAACAAACGGCGGCGCAGCGGATCGTGAGAAGAAGTGAATGCAGAGGACATCAGTAGACAAAACTCACCGGCGCGCCGCCGCTCGGATGCGGCAACGTACCCATAGGAATACCGTAAATTTGCTCCAGCACCGGCCCCTGCATCAGCTCCAGCGGGCCGCCCTGGGCGATCATTTCACCGCCGCGCAGCGCCACCAAATGGTCGCAGTAGCGCGCCGCCATGTTGATGTCGTGCAGTACGGCGATCACCGTAAGATCGCGTTCGCGGCTCAGGCGCTGGATCAGCGCCAGCACCTCGACCTGGTGCGCGATGTCCAGCGCCGAGGTCGGCTCGTCGAGCAGCAGGCAGCGGCTGTCCTGCGCCACCATCATCGCCAGCCAGGCGCGTTGGCGCTCGCCGCCGGAAAGGCTGTCCACCAGCCGGTGGGCGAACGGCTTCAAGCCCACCAGCGCGATGGCCTCTTCCACCTGTTGACGATCGTTGGCGCCAAAACGCCCCAGCGCGCCATGCCACGGATAGCGGCCGACGGCCACCAGCTCGCGCACCGTCATGCCTTCCGCCGCCGGCAATTGCTGCGGCAGGTAGGCCACCTGGCGGGCGAAGGATTTGCTGTCCCACTGCGCCAACGGCTGCCGATTGAGCAGTACCTGGCCGCCGCTGGGCGCATGGTGCCGCCCGAGCAGTTTCAACAGGGTGGATTTACCGGAACCGTTATGGCCGATCAGGCCGCAGACTTTGCCCTGGGGAAAACTGAGCGACAGCGGTTGCAGCAGCACCCGGCCGGGGACGGCGAAACTGGCGTTATCCAGCGCGAAGGTCGCGCCGGGATTAAGAAGTTTGTCCTGCATAGATCCTGCTTTGTCCGGGGCGACGCGGCGCCGCCCCGGCTATCCGGTTAGAAACGGAAGGTTGCGGTGGCGACCACCTGGCGTTCTGCGCCCCAGTAGCAGGCGTAGTCGCGGTAGCAGCTCGACACGTAGGTCTTGTCGAACAGGTTGTTGATGTTGACGCCCACGGACGAACCCGGCAGGCCAAAGCGCGCCAGATCGTATTTAATGGTCGCGTCCACCAGCGTGTAGTCCGGCACCTTGAAGGTGGAGTTATCGCTGTTGAAGCTCGAGCTGGAGCCGACGTAACGCACGCCGGAACCCAGCGTCAGGCCGCTCACCGCCGTTTCGTGGAAGGTATAATCCGCCCACAGCGACGCCATGTGTTTCGGCACCTCGACGGTCGGTTTGCCCTGATAGGTATTGTCCTTGGTGTACTTCGCATCGGTATAGGTATAGGAGGCGATCAGGTTGACGTTGGCATTCAACGCCGCCTTGGCTTCCAGCTCCACGCCGCGCGAACGGATCTCGCCGCTCTGCACGCTGAACTGCGCGTTATCCGGATCCGGCGTCAGGTTGTTGTTCTTGGTCAGCTGATACAGGGCGCCGGTCAACACGATTGGGCGATCCTTCGGCACGTATTTCACACCGGCTTCATACTGCTTGCCGATCGAGGGCTTAAAGGTCTGGCCGTTGATTGACGTATCGAGGGTCGGTTCAAACGACTCACTGTAGCTGAAATACGGCGTCACGCCGTTGTCGAACAGGTAATTCAATCCGCCGCGCCAGGTAAACTGCCCATCGGAGCGTTCGTTGGTATACCCGAGAACGCGGTTATTGGCCGACGTTTTCGCCCAGTCATAGCGCCCGCCCAGCGTCAACAGCCACTGGTTCCACTCCCCTTGCTCCTGCACATACAGGCCGGTTTGCTCCTGACGGTTCAAATACTTGTATGGGAAGTTGATATTGACCACATCATTGCCATACTGCGGCTGGGTCATGCTCAAGCCGTCTGCGGAACCATAGTCGGAATTGATATCGTTGCGCATACGCGAATAATCTACGCCAAACAACAGCGTATGGTCGATATCGCCGGTTTTCACCTTCGCCTGCGCCTGAGTATCAACCGCAAAATTGTTCAGGTGCTCTTTCGACTGAACGTAAGCGCGATTGATCGTCGTCGGTGATGACAAGCCAAATCCGTAGATGCTCTTCATATCGGTGTCCACCTGCATATAACGCAGGTTCTGGCGCACCGCCCAGGTATCGTTGAAGGCGTGTTCGAAACTGTACCCGATCATCCGCTGCTTGCGCGCCATATAGTTGCTGGCTTCGCCTTCGTTGAAATCGGTCGGCAGTTTGCTGCCGTCCGGCAACGGGATCAGCGTGCCCTGCTTCGGCAACCAGCCGTAATAACCGGTATAGGGATCGTTTTGAATGTTGGCCAGCAGCGTGAAGTTGGTTTTGTCATCCGGGCGCCAGCTAAAGGACGGCGCGATCGCATAGCGCTTCTCTTTGCTCATGTTCTGCTGCGTATCGCTGTCTTTCGCCAGGCCGGTCAGGCGATAGGAATAGATGCCCTGATCGTCCAGCGCGTCGCTGAAATCGAAACCGGTCTGGAACAGGTTGTCACTGCCCATCTTGAACTGGATTTCGCGCAGCGGCTCGGTGGTTGGTCGCTTGCTGACCATCGAGACCAAACCGCCCGGGTTGCTTTTACCATACAGCACCGAGACCGGGCCGCGCAGCAGCTCGGCGCGCTCGAGGAAATAAGGATCGATGGACGCTTCGCTGTAGTTGTCGCCCAGCAACCGCAGGCCATCCAGATACTGGGTGGTGTTGGTGGCCGGGAAGCCGCGGATTGCCACCGCGTCATAGGTCGTGGAGCTGCCGCGGCTGGCGAATACGCCCGGCGCATAGGCCAGCGCGCCCTTCACCGTATCCGGTTGGCGCATGTCCATCTCTTCACGCGTCACCACGGAAACGGATTGCGGGTTCTTCTCGATCGGCGTATCGGTTTTGGTGCCGGTGGCGCTGCGTTTGGCGACATAGGTGCCGACCGGCCCCCAGGCGCTTTCCTGCTGGGCGGTATTGCTACCGCCCACAACGGTAATCGTGTCTTCCTTGGCGGCCGATTTGGCGTCGGCGGAAAAGGCCGGCATCGCCAGCGTGCCCAGCGCCGCGGCGACGGTGATCGCTAACGCGCTGACGGGGAGGCGGCCCTGCTTGGCCGCGAATGATGGAAGACGCTTGGTCGGCATAGTTGATTTCTCTGATGAATAATTAAATGACGAATGTAAACGATAATAATTATTATAAGCGTCGCATTTTATGCAGAAGCCAAATTAAACTGCAAGCCGAATTCATAGGGCAAATAGGTTAAGGATTAGACGCTTAGCCTTGCGGTTAGCAGGGAAATAAAACAAGCAGAAAAATAAAAAAGCCCGCAACCAAGGTTACGGGCTTAATAACAAAGAAAAAACTTTCACCGGGGCCGACGCCCCGGTAGCGATTACTGGCCGAACATATCCTTGATCCAGCCGGCGACGCCATCGCCATCTTTTTGCTCACCCGCCGCCGGTTGTTGCTGTTGCTGTTGCTGCTGCACCGCCGCCTGGCTGGCCTGGCACAATCCCTGCGGATTGTCGGTCCAGACCGGGATGGTGCGCCAACTGCCGCCGCCGCAGATAAAGTTGCCGGCAGAGTCGATGCTCATCTGGTTAATGCCCTCCGGCGGCTGCAACATCAGCGGCAGCGGCGTCTGATTTTCCAGATAGCGGCGATAGAGGGTCAACGCGCCGTTGGCGCCGGTCAGCTTGGCCGGACCGTTGTTATCGCGTCCCACCCAGGCGATCGCCACTTCCTTGCCGTCGATGCCGGCGAACCAGCTGTCGCGCAGATCGTTGGTGGTACCGGTTTTCGCCGCCAGGTTGTAGTTCGGGAACTTCACCGACAGCGAGCGGGATGTTCCGCGCGCCACGCCCTGCTGCATCGCGTACAGCGTCAGGTAAGCGGCCTGCGCCGGCACCATGCGCTCCGCCTGCGGGAAGCTCTGGTACAGCACCGTGCCATCTTCGGCGATCACCGAACGCACCGCCGACAGCGGCGCACGGTTACCGCCGCTGGCGATGGTCTGGTATTCCTGCGCCACTTCCATCGGCGTCAGGCCGATTGCCCCCAGCAGCATCGAAGGCACCGGGTTGATCTCCGCTTTCGGGATCCCGAGGCGTTGCAGCGTGGCGCTGATCTGATCCAGCCCGACCGACAGGCCGAGGTTCACCGTCGGCACGTTCAGCGAGTTGGCCAACGCATCCACCAGCATCACCTGACCGCGGAATTTGCGATCGTAGTTGTTCGGCTGCCAGACGGCGCCGTTCGGCTGTTTCAGCGACAGCGGCGCATCCGCCAGCCAGGTGTTGAGGCGGTATTTATCCGGTTCGGACAGCGCGGTCAGATACGTCGGCGGCTTGGCCAGCGAGCCGACCAAACGGCGCGCCTGCATGGCGCGGTTGAAACCGGCGAACTGCGGATTGGCGCCGCCGACCATGGCGCGCACTTCACCGCTGAAACGATCGACGATCACCATCGCCGCCTCCAGATCCTGCAGGTGACGCGCGGCGCGCAGCGCCGGGATGCCGTCTTCGACCGCTTTTTCCGCCGCGTCTTGCGACACCGGATCCAGCGTGGTGAAGATCTTCACGCCGGACAGGTCATTGACCTTATCGCCCAGCTTGCTCTGCAGTTCCTGGCGCACCATCTGCATAAACGCCGGCTGTGGCGTAATGACGCCGCCTTTCGGCTGTACGCCCAGCGGACGCGCGCTCAGCATGTCATACAGCTCGCCGTCGATCACACCCTGGTTCTGCAGCAGTTTGAGCACCAGGTTGCGGCGTTCCAGCGCCAGTTTCGGGTTACGCCACGGGTTGTACAACGACGCGCCCTTGACCATGCCGACCAGCAGCGCCTGCTGATCGAGGCTCAGCTCGTCCACCGGGCGGCCGAAGTAATACAGGCTGGCCAGCGGGAAGCCGCGGATCTGGTCGCCGCCGCTCTGGCCGAGATACACCTCGTTCAGATACAGCTCCAGAATGCGATCCTTGCTGTAACGGTAATCGACCAACAGCGCCATATAGGCTTCGTTGGCCTTACGCCACAGCGAACGTTCGTTGGTCAGGAACAGGTTCTTCACCAGCTGCTGCGTCAGAGTACTGCCGCCCTGCACCGCACGGCCGGCGGTCAGGTTGGCCAGCACCGCGCGGCCGATGGAGTACGGGCTGATGCCGTCATGCTCATAGAAGTGGCGGTCTTCCGTGGCGATCAGCGTATCCACCAACAGATCCGGGAAACCGGAGCGCGGCACGAACAGGCGCTGTTCACCGTTCGGCGACTGCAGCATGGTGATAAGACGCGGATCGAGGCGGAAGAAGCCGAAGCTGCGGCCGCTGTCCAGGTTTTCGATCTTCGCCAGGCGGTTGTTCTGGAAATCGAGGCGGGCGCGGATCTGCCCTTCTTTACCATCCGGGAAGTCGAACGGGCGACGCAGCATCTCGATGCTGTTGGCCTGTACGGTAAACTCGCCCGGACGCGTCATGCGGCTGACCTGGCGATACTGCATCCCTTCCAGCAGGTTGACCATCTCCTTCTTGCTGTACGGCATGCCCGGTTCCAGGTTGACCATGCGGCCGTACACCGCCGCCGGCAATTGCCAGACTTTGCCGTCGATGCGGCTGCGGATCTGGGAATCCAAATAGACGCCGTAGATCGCCAACAGGACGGCGAGCACCAGGATCAGTTTGATAATCAGGCCGAGCCAGCGGCGTTTTTTACGCGGCGGAGTCGCTTTTACCTTACGCGGCATGCGTTCCTCCTCCTCTTCATACTCATCATCGTCATACTCGTCTTCTTCGTAATCGTCATAATCGTCGTCTCGGCGACGGCGCGGCGGCTTGCGCGACGCGGTGCTTTTTGGTTGTTTTCCTTTGCGCCCGATGGGCTCGCGGTCATCCCCAGCCATGGCTGTTGTTCTCCGAGCTTGCCGACACTGCCGGCCATGATTAGTCGCTTAATCTGTGCCGACGCCGCAGCGCTGACCAGAAGAAACATCTGAATTCCAAACCTTGAATGATCGCGGCCTACTGATATTTCTTCGTTCGGCGCGTCGGTACCGCCGTGGCCGGATCGTCCGGCCACACGTGTTTCGGGTAGCGGCCCTTCATCTCTTTTTGCACCTCGCGGTAGGCGCCTTGCCAGAAGGCCGCCAGATCGCCGGTGATTTGCAACGGCCGGTGCGCCGGTGAGAGTAACTCAAGCACCACCGGGATGCGACCCTCCGCCAACATCGGGCTGCGCTGCTCGCCGAACATCTCCTGCAAACGCACCGCCAGCGCCGGCGGTTTGCCGGCCTCATAACGGATCGGCAGGCGGCTGCCGGTCGGCACAGTGTAATGAGTGGGTAGCGCATTATCCAGCCGCTGCTTTTGCTGCCAGTCCAGCAGGCGGGATAGCGCCTCGGCGAGGTTGACCTGCTTCAAGCCGCGCAGATCGCGCACGCCGTTCAGCGACGGCAGCAGCCACTGATCCAGCGCCGCCAGCAGCGGTTCTTCATCCATCGCCGGCCACTCCGCCTCCGGCAGCCAGGCTTGCGCACACTGCAGGCGCACCCGCAATTGTTCGGCGGCGCCCTCCCAGTTAAGCACCGACAGCCCCTGCGCGCGCACCCAATCGAGCAGCGCCTGCTGAAGCTCTTCGTCCGCCGGCTTGGCCAGCGGCTGGGCACGCAGCGTCAGACGGCCGATCTGCTGGCGCTTCCAGGCGCGCAGCGTGCCCTTCTCTTCATCCCATTCCACCGCCGTGCGCTGCATGACCATCGTCGGCAGCTGCGCCGCCAGCGCTTCGATGTCCACCGGCAACGCCAACAGGATACGCGCATCGGGGCTGTTGTGGCCCTGCAAAAGGCTGGGGACGATCAGCCAGGGCGCGCGCGACAGCGCCTCATCCTGGTTCATCGCCGCCCCCATGCCGTTAGCCAGCAAGTAGCGGCCGTCCTGGCCACGGCGCTGGGCGATGCGATCGGCAAATGCCGACGCCAACAGGCGCGGCGCCAACTCGACGTCGACTTGCCCCGCACGTTGCGGCAGGCGTTTGGCCAACTGCGCGGCGCGCTGCCGCCAGTTCGCTTGCGGGCGGCTCAGCCAATAACCGATATCCATCTGCCCGCCGCGCGGCGGTTCTTCCAGCAACGCCGCCAACAACGCCGCCGTCGCCAGGCCGTCGGCGCTCAGCGTCGCGCCGGCGACCAGCATCGCCGCCAGCCGCGGATCGCATCCCAACGCGGCCATCTGGCGCCCCGGCGCGGTGAGTTTGTCGCCGTCATCCGTAGCCCCCAACCGGCGCAACAACGCTCTGGCCGCCGCCAATGCCGCCGCCGGAGGCGCATCAAGCCAGGTCAGCTGCGCCGGATCGTGGCAACCCCACTGCAACAGTTCGAGCCAAAAGCCGGTGAGATCGCTCTGTAAAATATCCGGTTCGGCATGTTCCGCCGCGCGTTCCGCCTGTTCTTTGGCGAACAGATGCCAGCAAAGGCCCGGCTCCAGGCGCCCGGCGCGCCCGGCACGCTGCACCATCGAGGCCTGACTGATGCGCTGCGTCGCCAGCCGCGTCAAACCGTTGCGCACGTCGTAACGCGCCACGCGCTCCAGGCCGCTGTCCACCACCAGCCGAATGCCCTCGATCGTCAGGCTGGTTTCGGCGATGTTGGTCGCCAGCACCACCTTGCGGCGGCCAGGCGCCGCCGGTTGAATCGCTTTTTGCTGTTGCGCCAGAGGCAAGGCACCATACAGCGGGCAAAGATCGGTATCGCTCGCCACCTCGCCGGTCAATCGCTCCAGCACCCGATTGATCTCCGCCACGCCCGGCAGGAACAGCAGCAAAGATCCCGGCTGTTCGGCCAGCAACCGCTTCACCGCCGCCGCTACGCCGTCCTCCAGCCGCTGATGGCTGGCCAACGGCTGATACTGGCGTTCAACCGGGAAACTGCGCCCCTCAGACACCACTACCGGCGCTTCCGGCAGCAACTGCGACAGGCGAGCGTTATCCAAGGTGGCCGACATGATCAGCAGCTTCAGATCGTCGCGCAGCCCTTGCTGCACGTCGAGCAGCAACGCCAGCGCCAAATCGGCCTGCAGGCTGCGTTCATGGAACTCATCGAGGATCACCAACGACACGCCCTGCAGCTCGGCATCCTGCTGCAGCATGCGGGTGAGAATGCCTTCCGTCACCACTTCCAGTCGGGTTTGCGGCCCGCTTTTACTTTCGGCGCGCATGCGGTAGCCCACGGTCTGGCCAGGCTCCTCCCCCAGCTGCTGCGCCAGGCGATAGGCGACGTTTTTCGCCGCCAGCCGCCGCGGCTCCAACATGATAATGCGCCCCGGCAACCCGGCCTTAGCCAGGATCTGCAGCGGCAACCAGGTGGATTTACCGGCGCCGGTCGGGGCGTGCAACAGCACCTGCGGGGCAGACTGCAGCGCAGCCAGCAACTCATCGAGCACCGCGCTGACGGGCAATGAAGACACTGAATTCTCCGTAGTGGTTAGCGTTAAACGGCGTACAGTGTAGCATTAGCTTTGTCCCCGTAGCCTTTCAAACTGCGGCGTCGTTAGCTATAGTACGGAGCTCATTCGTGCGCCGCGCCGCTCGCGGGGCCGCTGCCAGTAACGTTACCGCTGTTCCCGACCGTTTTGTCATGCATTTGCCGAGTCCTTATGTCCAATTCGCGCCGCCTGTTTTTCGCCCTGTCCTTGCCTGACGCCCTGCAACAGCAGGTGATCCGCTGGCGCGCCGAGGCGTTTGCGCCGGAGGCCGGCCGGCCGGTGGCGGCGGCCAATTTGCACCTGACGCTGGCGTTTCTCGGCGAGGTCAGCGCGCAGAAAGAGCTGGCGCTGCGCAAACTGGCCGGCCGCATCGTGCAACCCGGCTTCAGCATGCGGCTCGACGATCTCGGCCATTGGCCGCGCCCCGGCGTGGTCTGGCTCGGCACCCGCCGCGCGCCGCGCGGGCTGCTGCAGTTGGCCGAGCTGCTGCGTTCGCAGGCCGCACGCAGCGGCTGCCATCAAAGCGCGCTGCCGTTCCATCCGCACATCACGCTGCTGCGCGCCGCCACCCAGCCGGTGGCGCTCCCGCCGGCGACGCCGGGCTGGGCGTTCAGCGCCGACGCCTTTTCCTTATATGAGTCGGTGTTCGAAAACGGCCGCACCCGCTATCAACACCTCGAACAGTGGCCGCTGGCCAAACAGGCATCCGCATGATTTTCTCTCCACCGCTGCGTTCCGCTACGCTGATCAAACGTTACAAACGCTTTCTGGCGGACGTGATCACCCCGGAAGGGGAAACCTTTACGCTGCACTGCGCCAATACCGGCGCCATGACCGGCTGCGCCACGCCCGGCGACACCGTTTGGTACTCCACCTCGGACAATCCCAAGCGCAAATACGCCCACAGTTGGGAGTTGACCCATACCCAACAGGGGCACTGGATCTGCGTCAATACCCTGCGCGCCAACGCGCTGGTGCGCGAGGCGATTGAACATAATTTAATCAATGAATTATCCGGTTACAGTAAAATCAGCGGCGAGGTGAAATACGGCGGTGAAAACAGCCGTATCGATTTGTTATTACAGGCAGAAAATCGGGTTAACTGCTATATTGAAGTTAAGTCAGTCACATTACTGCAACAACAACGTGGTTACTTTCCTGATGCGGTAACGCTCAGAGGGCAAAAGCACCTGCGTGAGTTGCTCAGCGTGGTTGAAAGCGGGCAACGGGCGGTGTTGTTCTTTGCCGTGTTACACAGCGGTATTGAGCAGGTCGCACCGGCACATCATATAGATGAGCGCTATGCGGCGCTGTTGGCACAGGTCCGGCAGTTGGGAGTGGAAGTGGTTTGCTACGGGGCAAAGTTATCACCTGACGGTATTTATCTCTGCGATAAGCTGCCGTTTTTTATCGATTAGCGCAGTCGGGTCCCTATAAATAGACAACCGGCCAGCACGATCGCCAAATACGCCCTCCTTCACACGATTGTCAAGCGGGCGACAGGAATAATTGCCAACCTACCTTCCTTCTGTTATTTATAGCGGCCTGTTTTTCCCCCGCATTGGGGATTCGATAGTGCGTGTGTATGTAGGAGAAGCAACATGCAAGAAGGGCAAAACCGTAAAACCTCGTCCTTGAGCATTCTCGCCATCGCTGGGGTGGAGCCGTACCAAGAGAAGCCGGGCGAAGAGTACATGAACGACGCCCAGTTGTCGCATTTCAAGCGCATTCTTGAAGCGTGGCGCAACCAGCTCAGGGACGAAGTGGACCGTACTGTATCGCATATGCAAGAAGAGGCAGCCAACTTCCCTGATCCGGCCGACCGTGCCACTCAGGAAGAAGAGTTCAGCCTTGAACTGCGTAACCGTGACCGTGAACGCAAACTGATCAAAAAGATCGAGAAAACGCTGAAGAAAGTGGAAGACGATGATTTCGGCTACTGCGAATCTTGTGGCGTGGAGATCGGTATTCGTCGCCTCGAAGCGCGTCCGACCGCCGATCTGTGCATCGACTGCAAGACGCTGGCTGAGATCCGCGAAAAGCAGATGGCCGGCTAATACCGTTGTTATCGCTGCGGCGTGCGCACCCGCGTGCGCCGCACAGAGAAAAGGGAACCTCTCCCCTCTGATATGCAAGAAAGTCATTATGTGGGGCGCTTTGCCCCATCGCCTTCCGGGGATCTGCATTTCGGCTCGCTGATTGCCGCTCTGGGAAGCTACCTTCAGGCTCGCGCCCAACGCGGGCAGTGGCTGGTTCGCATCGAAGATATCGACCCGCCGCGCGAAGTCCCCGGCGCCGCCGCTCGCATCCTGTCCGCGCTGGAACATTATGGTCTCCACTGGGACGGCCAGGTCATCTATCAATCCCAACGTCACGACGCCTATCGCGCCGCGCTGGATCTGTTGCAGCGCCAGGGGCTCAGCTATTACTGCACCTGCACCCGCAGCCGCATCCAGCACATCGGCGGATTGTACGACGGCCACTGCCGCGATTTGCAGCTCGGCCCGCAGGGTGCCGCTATCCGCTTGCGTCAGACCGCCCCTGTTTACCGGTTCCACGATCGCCTGCAGGGAGAATTGCACGCCGATCCGGCGCTGGCGGGGGAAGACTTTATCATTCGCCGCCGCGATGGGCTGTTCGCCTACAACCTGGCGGTGGTGATCGACGACCATTTTCAGGGCGTGACCGAGATTGTCCGCGGCGCCGATCTGATCGAACCGACGGTGCGCCAAATTGCCCTCTACCGCCAGCTGCAGGCGCCGGTGCCCGCCTATGTGCATCTGCCGCTGGCTCTGGGCGCCAACGGCATCAAGCTGTCGAAGCAAAATCATGCGCCGGCGTTGCCCGCAGGCGATCCGCGGCCGGTGCTGATCGCCGCACTGAAATTTCTGCGCCAACCGCTGCCGGAAAGCTGGCAAGATCTTGACCTGCCATTATTATTGAGCTGGGCGATCGAACACTGGCGGTTGGAAAACGTGCCGCGTCAGGAGGCTATCCCTCTGGATGAAAACACGCCGGCATTCTCAAAGGAGCCATGGTGAGCTATGATTAGCCGCTATTTTTTGTTAGCTCCATTTTTATCAGTCACTATCGAGGTGTACCATTTTTACCCGAGTAGCCAACTTCTGTCGTAAGGTACTGACCCGCGATGACAAGCTGCCCCGCGACGACGCGGCGGCCGGCGATAAAAACGTAGTCCGCGAAGAGCGTGCCGCGGCGCCAAGCCGCCCTGCGCCGCAGCCGCGCGCCGCCGATAACGGCAGCAACGCCCCTGCCCGCCGCTCAACGCCGCGCAAGCGTCCGCCTTTTCCTATCGCCGAGAGCAACGACTCGATGACCGTGATCCCGCGCGAACAGCACTCGATTTCGCGCAAAGACATCAGCGAAAATGCGCTGAAAGTGCTTTATCGCCTGAACAAGTCCGGCTACGAGGCTTATCTGGTCGGCGGCGGGGTGCGCGATCTGTTGCTCGGCAAAAAGCCGAAAGACTTCGACATCACCACCAACGCCACGCCGGAGCAAGTGCGCAAGCTGTTCCGCAACTGCCGCCTGGTCGGCCGCCGTTTCCGCCTGGCGCACGTGATGTTCGGGCCGGAGATCATCGAAGTGGCCACCTTCCGCGGTCACCACGAACAGAATCAGGAATCCGACAAGAATTCCTCCCAGCAGGCGCAAAACGGCATGCTGCTGCGCGACAATATCTTCGGTTCGATCGAGGAAGACGCCCAGCGCCGTGATTTCACCATCAACAGCCTGTACTACGGCGTGGCGGATTTCACCCTGCGCGATTACGTCGGCGGCCTGAACGATCTGAAGCAAGGCGTGATCCGCCTGATCGGCGATCCGGAAACCCGCTACCGCGAAGATCCGGTGCGCATGCTGCGCGCGGTGCGCTTCGCCGCCAAGCTGGACATGCGCATCAGCGAAGAGACCGCCGAGCCGATCCCGCGCCTGGCCTCGCTGCTGCATGAGATCCCGCCGGCGCGCCTGTTCGAAGAATCCCTCAAGCTGCTGCAGGCGGGTTACGGTTTCCAGACCTACCTGAAGCTGTGCGAATACCAGCTGTTCCAACCGCTGTTCCCGCTGATCGCCCGTAACTTCACGCCGAACCACGATACGCCGATGGAGCGCATTCTGGTGCAGGTGCTGAAGAACACCGATCACCGTCTGCAGAACGACATGCGCGTCAACCCGGCGTTCCTGTTCGCCGCCATGCTGTGGTACCCGCTGCTGGAGCACGCGCAGAAGCTGGCGCAGGAAAGCGGCCTGGCCTACTACGACGCCTTCGCGCTGGCGATGAACGACGTGCTCGACGAGCAGTGCCGCTCGCTGGCCATCCCGAAACGCATCACCACGCTGGTGCGCGATATCTGGCAGCTGCAGCTGCGCCTGTCCCGCCGCCAGGGCAAACGCGCGCACAAACTGATGGAGCATCCGAAATTCCGCGCCGCCTATGATTTGCTGGCGCTGCGTGCGGAAGTGGAAGACAATCAGGAAATGCTGCGTCTGGCCGAGTGGTGGGGCGAGTTCCAGGACGCCACGCCGGCGCGGCAGAAAGCCATGCTGAGCACCCTGGGTGACGATCCGGCGCCGCGCCGCGCGCGCCAACGCCGCCCTCGCCGCCGGGCACCGCGTAAAGAAGGGGCATAATGATCCGCGTTTATATCGCGCTGGGCAGCAACCTGGCGCAGCCGCTGCAACAGGTTAACGCCGCGCTGGAGGCGCTGGAGCATCTCCCGCGCACCCGGCTGGTCACCTGTTCTTCGTTTTACCGCACCAAGCCGCTGGGGCCGCAAAACCAGCCGGACTTTCTCAATGCGGTGGTGGCGATGGATACCCTGTTGCCGCCCGAACAGCTGCTCGACCATACCCAGGCGATAGAACGCAATCAGGGGCGCGTGCGCAAGGATGAACGCTGGGGGCCGCGCACGCTCGATCTGGACATCATGCTGTACGGCGACAAGGTGATCCATACCGATCGCCTGACGGTGCCGCATTACGGCCTGAAAGAGCGCGAATTCATGCTCTACCCGCTGGCGGAAATCGCCCCCGATCTGATTTTCCCCGATGGCGAACCGCTCGCCAGCTGCCTCAAGCGCGTGCCGGAAAACGGCATGGCGCTGTGGCACTCGCCAAAACCGCAATCCTGACCCGCCTACAGCGCCAACCGCGCGACAAATCCCCCCGCCGGGCGATTGGCGAAACTGATCTGTAAACCATGCAAGCCGGCAATACGCTGTACGATCGAGAGCCCCAGCCCGCTGCCGGTTTGTTCCTGCCCCGGCGGGCGATAGAAGCGCTCTCCGAGCCGCGCCAGATGCTCCGTGGTGACACCCGGACCGTCGTCCTCCACCGTCAGCGAACGTTCGCTCAACGTCACGGTGACGACGCCGCCCTGCGGGGTATAGCGCACCGCGTTGTCCAGCAGATTGCGCAACAGCAACGACAGCAGCAAGGTTTCTCCCTGACGCGGCGGCGGCGTTCCCTGCTGTTCATAGCGAAGCGTCACGCCCGCCGCATGCGCCTGCCGGTCCTGTTCCGCCAGGGTCATCGTCACCAGATTGTTCCAGTCGATCGGCGCCAGTTCGGCCAGATCCGACAGCGAATCCAGCCGCGACAGCGTCAACAGCTGATCCACCAGCCGGGTGGCGCGATCGATGCCGAGCGTCAGATTGTCCAGCGCGTGCTCGCGCATCGGCGCATCGTCCCCCGCCAACTGCACCACTTCGGTCTGCACCCGCAATGCTGCCAGCGGGCTGCGCAACTCGTGTGCGGCATCGGAGGTGAAGCGTCGCTCCCGCACCAGCAAAGCGTTGATGCGGGCAAACAGCGCGTTGAGCGCATCCACCAGCGGGCGCACCTCGGTCGGCACCTGGCGCGCGTCCAGCGGCGTCGCATCATCGGGCGCGCGCCGGCGCAAACCGGCGGCTACCGTGCGCAACGGCCGAAGCTCGCGCCCGACCATCAGCGCGATCAGCAGCATCAGCACCGGCAGCGTCGCCAGCCAGGGCACCAGTTGGCCGGTCACCATGCCCAGCGCCATATCGCGCCGGTAATCCCACTCCTGGCCGACCACGATGCGGTAGCGCCCGTCCGGGCTGGTCAGCCACACCAGGCGCCAGCTGTCGTCATCGCCTTTGCGCTCGCCGTCGGTAAAACCCTCACGCTCCCCGTCAAACAGGAAGTCGGCACCGTTCTCGCCGTCGTTGAGCAGCATCTTGCCCTGGCGATCGAAGATGGCGAACGCCAGCGCGTCGTCGTCCTGCTCGCCGCGCTTGCCGTGATGCACCAGCTTCTTGGTTTTCGGCAGGCTGCGCGCGCTTTCATCGGCCAACAGATCGCCGAGGTTGGCGGTCGCCAGCCGTTTGGCGAACAGCATCTGTTGGGTGTCGAACACTTCGTTGATGGTGTTGCGCGACATCACCCAGGCCACCACGCTGGCGGTGCTCCAGGTCAGCAGCGCCAGCAGGCTGAAGATCAGGATCAGGCGCAGCCGCAGGCTGAGATGCTTCACGGCGCATCCCCCAGCGTGTAACCCACGCCGTGGATGGTACGGATGAAGCCGTTGCCCAGCTTGCGCCGCAGGTGGTGAATATGCACCTCCACCGCGTTACTGCTCACCTCGTCGTCCCAGTTGTACAGTTTCTCCTGAATCAACGGCCGCGCCAGCACCCGCCCTTTGTTGTGCAAAAACAGCTCCAGCACCGCCAATTCGCGCGGCGTCAGCGTCACCGGTTCGCCGTTGCAGCTCACGCTGCGGGTGGCGCTGTCGAACACTACGTTGCCGTGCGTCAGCTGCGGCATCAGTTGGCCGTGGCGACGCCGGATCAGCGCCTGCAGGCGCGCCGCCACTTCGGCCAGCGCGAACGGCTTGCACAGATAATCGTCGGCGCCGCTTTGCAGCCCGCTGACCCGCTGCTCCAGCGCATCGCGGGCGGTGAGGATCAGCACCGGCACGTCCTGCCCGGCCTGGCGCCACTGGCGCAGCAGATCCAGGCCGTCGAGGCCCGGCAGGCTGAGATCGAGGATCACCGCGTCGTACGGCGCGCTGTCCAGCGCATTTTTGCCGACGGCGCCGTCGGTGAACCAGTCCAGATTGAAGCCGAGTTTGGTCAGCCCGGCCTTGATGCCGTCCCCGATCAGTTTGTCATCTTCGATCAACAGAATTCGCATGAGTATCCCTTTTGAGTCTTGGCGCCATTGCACCACAAGGTTCTTAAGAACCGCTTAAGCATGGCGATCCGCGCTACCCACCCCGATCGGGTTACAGTAGAATGACTGCACTTTTTTGCAGCCTGGGCCTGCGTACGCCGCAC
The DNA here is from genome assembly GCF_052166845.1 of Serratia sp. CY71090. Taxonomy (NCBI): domain Bacteria; kingdom Pseudomonadati; phylum Pseudomonadota; class Gammaproteobacteria; order Enterobacterales; family Yersiniaceae; genus Serratia; species Serratia sp. CY71090. The sequence goes on from NZ_JBJNOA010000010.1 coordinate 42,150, forward strand.
GGCCCGTTTCAGGAGACGTTGTGATGAAACCCACCACCGTGACCCACTTGCGCCAGTGGAAACAGGAGCAACGCAAGTTTGCTACCCTTACCGCCTACGATGCCAGCTTTGCCAAACTGTTTGAAGAGCAAGGCATCAAAGTCCTGTTGGTGGGCGATTCGCTGGGCATGACGCTGCAGGGCCACGACTCCACGCTGCCGGTCACCGTCGCCGACGTGGCCTATCACACGCGCGCCGTGCGCCGCGGCGCGCCGGCCTGCCTGCTGTTGGCCGATCTGCCGTTCATGAGTTACGCCACCCCGGAACAGACCTTCGCCAACGCCGCCGAGCTGATGCGCGCCGGCGCCAACATGGTGAAACTGGAAGGCGGCAGCTGGTTGTGCGACACGGTGAAAATGCTCGCCGAACGCGCGGTGCCGGTATGCGGCCACCTGGGCCTGACGCCGCAGTCGGTCAACGTGTTCGGCGGTTATAAGGTGCAAGGGCGCGACGAACTGGCCGCCAAACAGCTGCTGCAGGACGCGCAGAATCTGGAACTGGCCGGCATTCAGCTGCTGGTGCTGGAATGCGTGCCGACCGAGCTGGCGCGCCAGATCACCGAAGCGCTGTCCATTCCGGTCATCGGCATCGGCGCCGGCAACGGCACCGACGGCCAGATCCTGGTGATGCACGACGCCTTCGGCATCACTGGCGGCCACACGCCCAAGTTCGCCAAGAACTTCCTGGCGCAGAGTGGCGATATCCGCACGGCGGTGCAGCATTACATTCAGGAAGTGGAGCAAGGCCTCTACCCGGCGGCTGAACACTCTTTTAACTAAGCGATGGTTCCAGGAGTCACTCAATGATTATTATCGAAACCCTGCCGATGCTGCGTCAGCAGATCCGCCGCTGGCGCCAGGAAGGCAAACGCATCGCGCTGGTGCCGACCATGGGCAACCTGCACGACGGCCACATGACGCTGGTCGATGAAGCGCGCGCCCGCGCCGACGTGGTGGTGGTGAGCATCTTCGTTAACCCGATGCAGTTCGATCGCCCGGACGATCTGGCGCGCTACCCGCGCACGCTGCAGGAAGACAGCGAAAAGCTGACCCGCCGCGGCGTCGATCTGGTGTTCGCGCCGGCCCCGGCCGCGGTTTATCCGCAGGGCCTGGAGCAGCAGACCTACGTCGACGTACCGGGCATCTCCACCATCCTGGAAGGCGCCAGCCGGCCGGGCCACTTCCGCGGCGTTTCCACCATCGTCAGCAAGCTGTTCAACCTGGTGCAGCCTGATTTGGCCTGTTTTGGCGAGAAGGATTACCAACAGCTGGCGTTGATCCGCAAAATGGTGGCGGACATGGGTTACGACATCGATATCGTCGGCGTGCCGACCGTGCGCGCCAAAGACGGCCTGGCCCTCAGCTCGCGCAACGGCTACCTGACCGCCGAAGAGCGCAAGGTAGCGCCGCAGCTGAGCAAGATCATGAACGCGCTGGCGCAACAGCTGGCCAATGGCGAGCGTCAGATCGAAGCGCTGCTGGAGCAGACCGCTGAGCAGCTGCGCGCCGCCGGCTTTACGCCGGATGAGCTGTTTATTCGCGACGCCGACAGCCTGCAGCCGCTGACGGTGGACAGCCAGCGAGCGGTGGTGCTGATGGCAGCCTGGCTGGGCAAGGCGCGTCTTATCGACAACCAGCAGGTCGACCTGACGCTGTAAGCCGTTTTTTATACTATCGTCACCCAGAAAACCTGACCATTGGTAGACAATGGCTGAGCAATCGGTGACGATAGAGATTGCAGGGATGCAGGAGAGATGTTCAACCCCAGCGCCTGTGAAGGCCGATATTCAGTTAGGTAAAGCTATGATACGTACTATGCTGCAAGGCAAGCTGCATCGCGTCAAAGTCACTCAGGCTGACTTGCACTATGAAGGCTCCTGCGCCATCGACCAGGATTTCCTGGAGGCCGCCGGCATTCTGGAATATGAAGCGATCGATATTTACAACGTGGATAACGGCCAGCGCTTCTCCACCTACGCCATCGCCGCCGAGCGCGGTTCGCGCATCATTTCGGTCAACGGCGCCGCCGCGCGCTGCGCCTGCGTGGGCGACAAACTGATCATCTGTTCCTATGTGCAAATGACCGACGCCGACGCCCGCCAACACCACCCGAAAGTCGCCTATTTCGAAGGTGACAACAACCTGCAGCGCAAGGCGAAAGCCGTGCCGGTTCAGGTCGCCTGACAATAAAACGGGCGCCTTGCGCGCCCGTTCTTCCTTATTGCACCACCACCGTGCCCGGCTTGTTGGCTATCCGATCCGCCATGGTCTGGATCGAGTCGGTGCGCAGAATATACAGCCGCTTCAGCGTATAGGGGTTATCCCCCGGCTTTACCTTGCCCTGCACCGTGGTCACCGCCAGATGGAAACCGGCGTCCTGCGCCGCCTGGATCGCCCGTTGGTTATAGCCGCCGAACGGGTAAGACAGATACAGCACGTGCGGATTGAACTGCGACAGCGCGCGGCGTGAGCGCTCAAAATCGAACTCGATATTGTGCAGCGAACGGCTCAGCAAAATCGGCTGGCGATTACCGTCGGTGCGGTGCAGGAAATGGGTATGCGACTGCACGTCGAACACGTCCTGAATCTGCTTGAGCTCCGAGACGCTCATAAACTGCAGCGAGTCCGGGTTCCATTTCTGCGGGTAGCGTTTGATGCGCGAAGAGATGATGAACGCCGTGGCGCGGAAACCGTAATCCTTCAGCACCGGGTAAGCGTAGCGATACACCGATTTCAGCCCGTCGTCGAAGGTCAGCACGACCGCCTTGCCCGGCAGGTTGATCTGATTTTTCAGGTAGGCTTCCAGCTGGTACAGCGAAATAGTGTCGTAGCCCGCCTGCTTCAGGTAGGTCATCTGGTTGCTGAACGCCACGTCTGAAGTGGTGGTCGAGGTGTGGCGGAAGCGTTTGTTCTCTTCGTTTTTCAGCAGGTGGTGGTAAGTCAGCACCGGTATGCCGTTATCGATCTCGCAGTCCAACTCATTAATGAACCCCAGCCGCTCGCCGATGTTGACCTCGTACCAGGTGTTGTTCAGGCGATCCTTCAGCTTGCCGATGATCGGATAGCGCAGGTTGCCTTCCAGCGTGCCCAAGACCTCGCTGTCCTTGTCCGCTGCGGTGTATACGTCGATCGTTTTTTGCGTGATCAGATTCTGGTTGGTCAGCGGTTTGTTCAGCTCGCCCAGATCGTCTTGCACCTTGCGCGACTTCTTCAATTCACGCACGTCGTCTTTATCGATAAAGCCGGTACCGTGCCCGAATTTGAATTCGTAGTATTCCGCATCCGCCGGGAAGACTTGGATCAGTTGCCCGCGCTTCACTTCCCCTACCGGGATCACATGCTCGCCCACCAACGCATAGACTTCGCTATCGCGCTGCGCTTCCATGTATTCAGATTTAACCGCGCTGTCTTCCGACAGCAGACTAGCCAGGCTCACAGGGGAAACCAACGACATCAGAATGCCGAGCAACCCAGCCGTTAACGTGTATTGAGACCGCATGATGATGTTCTGCTTACGAGTGCGTAATGACAAAAGTGGAGGAAATGTGGAGCGCCAGCATAGCACGATTTGAACAGCGGGGAACTAGCGGTTATTTGAGCAATTCTATTGATTTACGCGCCGCCTGCGCCAAATCAAGAAAAGCGCCCCCGCCGGGAAAGCGAGGGCGCAATACGATCAGCTGCGCAGGCCGCGGCCGCGCTCGATCAGGTACCAGGACAGCAGGTAAAACACCGCGATAAACGCCACCAACACCGCCATGGTGAACGCCAGCGGCACGTCGTTGATGCCGAGGAAACCATAGCGGAAGCCGCTGATCATATAAACGATGGGGTTCAGCTTGGACACCGCCTGCCAGAATGGCGGCAGCAGCGACAGCGAGTAGAACACCCCGCCCAGGTAAGTCAGCGGCGTCAGCACGAAGGTCGGGATCAGGCTGATGTCGTCGAAAGTAGTGGCGAACACCGCATTGATCAGCCCCGCCAGCGAGAACAGGATCGCCGTCAGCAACAGCGTCAGCGCAATCACCCACCAGGCGTGCACCTGCAGCGGCACGAAGAACAGTGAGATGATGGTCACCAGCACGCCGACGCAGATGCCGCGCGCCACGCCGCCGCCGACATAGCCGGCGATCACCACGTGGGTCGGCACCGGCGCCACCAGCAGTTCCTCAATGTTGCGCTGAAACTTGGCGCTGAAGAACGACGAGGCGACGTTGGCATAGGAGTTGGTGATGACCGCCATCATGATAAGGCCGGGCACGATGAACTGCATGTAGCTGAAGCCGTGCATATCGCCGATGCGCGAGCCGATCAGGTTACCGAAGATGATGAAGTACAGCGTCATGGTGATCACCGGCGGCACCAGGGTCTGGATCCAGATGCGCGCGAACCGGTTTACCTCTTTGGCCCAGATGCTCTGTAAGGCCACCCAATACAAACGCGTCATGCTTTCTCTCCATTGCCGTTAACCAGGGTGACAAACAGCTCTTCCAGGCGGTTCGCCTTATTGCGCATGCTCAGCACCTGCACGCCCTGCGCGCTCAGCTGGGCGAACAGGCCGTTCAGCCCTTGCTCGCGCATCACCTCCACTTCCAGCGTCGAGGTATCCGTCAGGCGGCTGTGGTAACCGTCCAGCTTCGGCAGCGGGCTCTTCGCCGCCAGATCGAGGATGAAGGTTTCCGACTTCAGCTTGGCCAGCAGCCCCTTCATCGAGGTGTTTTCCACCAGTTCCCCGTTCTGGATGATGCCGATGTTGCGGCACAACATTTCCGCCTCTTCCAGATAGTGGGTGGTGAGGATAATGGTGGTGCCCTGGGCGTTCAGATCTTTCAGGAAGCCCCACATCGAGCGACGCAGCTCAATATCCACCCCGGCGGTCGGCTCATCGAGGATCAGCAGCTTCGGCTGATGCATCAGCGCGCGGGCGATCATCAGGCGGCGCTTCATGCCGCCGGACAGCATGCGGGCGCGCTCGTTGCGCTTGCCCCACAGATCCAGCTGATTGAGGTATTTTTCGGCGCGCGCCATCGCTTCACGCCGCGTGACGCCGTAGTAACCCGCCTGGTTCACCACGATCTGCAACACGGTCTCAAACGGATTGAAGTTGAACTCTTGCGGCACCAGGCCGAGCTGGCGCTTGGCGTTGACGATGTCTTTATCGATGTCGTAACCGAATACCCGTACGCTGCCGGCCGTTTTGTTCACCAGCGAGCTGATGATGCCGATGGTGGTGGACTTTCCGGCGCCGTTTGGCCCCAGCAGGGCATAAAAGTCCCCCGCTTCGACGCTCAGGTCGATGCCGCGCAGCGCCTTGACGCCACCGGCGTAAGTCTTGGTCAGCTGCGCTAATTCCAGTGCATAATTCATATGTAAAATAGTACCTTATAACGATGAGTATGCCGCCACTCCCCTGTTTGCCAGGCTTGAAACACTAACGATAATCCTAGCATCGGCGACGTTTTCACTGCGTCGAATCCGTGCGCTAAATGAGGCTGCACCACTGTTCCGATTTCCAAATTGTGACGCTTACCCTATATTACCCCAACGCAATCTGTCCGTTACGGGTCAATCACCTCCATGAAAGAAATCGAAGAGCTTATCGCCAACAACCAGGCCTGGTCGGCCAATATCAGTCAGGAAGACCCGGATTTTTTTGAACGTTTAGCCCAGGCGCAAAAGCCCCGCTTCTTATGGATTGGATGCTCTGACAGCCGCGTTCCCGCAGAACGCCTGACCGGCCTCGAGCCGGGTGAACTGTTCGTCCATCGCAACGTGGCGAACCTCGTTATCCACACCGATCTTAACTGCCTGTCGGTGGTGCAGTATGCGGTAGATGTGCTGGAAGTCGAACACATCATCATCTGCGGCCACCTGGGCTGCGGCGGCGTGCAGGCGGCGGTGGAAAACCCGGAGCTGGGTTTGATCGACAACTGGCTGCTGCACATTCGCGATCTGTGGTACAAGCACAGCTCGCTGCTGGGCGAGCTGCCGCCGGAACAGCGTTTCGACATGCTGTGCGAGATCAACGTCATTGAACAGGTGTACAACCTGGGCCACTCCACCATCATGCAGTCCGCCTGGAAGCGCGGCCAGAAGGTGATGATCCACGGTTGGGTGTACGGCATTCAGGACGGCCGCCTGCGCGATATGGAAGTGCTGGCGACCAGCCGCGAGAGCCTGGAGATGGGCTACCGCAAAGCGATAGCCAAACTGAAGCAGGATAAAGGCGTATAACCCCGCCGCGGGCGCGGCTTGCCGCGCCCCACATCCAATTACTCGTCCAGCAGCACCACTTTGCCGACGTACGGCAGGTGACGATAGCGCTGAGCGTAGTCGATGCCATACCCCACCACGAACTCATCCGGGATCGAGAAGCCGACATATTCAACCGGCACCTGCACTTCACGGCGCTCAGGTTTGTCCAGCAAGGTGCAAATCGCCAGCGATTTCGGCCCGCGCAGCGCCAAAATCTCGCGCACTTTGTTCAGCGTGTTACCGGAATCGATGATGTCTTCCACGATCAGCACGTCTTTGCCGCGAATGTCTTCGTCCAGATCCTTGAGGATCTTCACGTCGCGGGTGGTGGACATGCCGCTGCCGTAGCTGGAGGCGGTCATAAAGTCGACTTCGTGCGGCACCTCGATCGCGCGGCAGAGATCGGCCATGAACATGAAGGAGCCGCGCAGCAGCCCGACCAGCACCATGTCGCTGCCGCTGTCGCGGTAATGTTCGGTGATCTGGCGGCCAAGTTCGGCGATACGGGTCTTAACTTCCTGCTCGGAAATCATTACGTCTACAGTGTGTTTCATAGTATTCAGGTCAGTTGCCGGAAGAAAGGCGCAGAGTTTAGCATAGCCTTTCGCCGGTGGCGACGCGAGCGCGCCGCCACGTGAGCGCCGGACCGCGATCATTCGTCGACGGTGAAGCCCATCATCATGCCGGTATCTTCGTGTTCCAACAGGTGACAGTGGGCCATATACGCATGTTCGCTGCTTGCCGGATGATCGAAGCGCACCAGCACTTCGCTGCGCCACCCTTCGACGCGCACCGTGTCCTTCCAGCCGCTGCGATGCGCCGCCGGCGGTTTGCCGTTTTCCGACAAGATACGGAACTGGGTGCCGTGAATGTGGAACGGGTGCAACATCATGTCGCCCTCACCAGAAATGGTCCATTTCTCATACTGGCCACGTTTGGCGGCGAACATCGGCTTGGTCATGTCGAAGGCCTTGCCGTTGATCATGTTGCCGTGGCTGAAGTCGAACGGTTTGGCTTTGCCCTGCGCGCCGCCGTGATCCATCCCGGCCATCTTGCCATGATCCATGCCTTTCATGTTGCCGTGATCCATGCCCTGCATGCCGCCCTTCTCCATGCCTTTCATGTTACCGTGGTCCATGCCTTGCATGTCTGCGCCACCCGTCGCGCCATGATTCATGCTCATGCCAGCCATCGCCTGGTGGCCATAGCGATCCATCAGCGCCTGCATGCCCAGCATATCCAGCTGCGGATCCATCATCAGCTGTAGCCAGCGCTCCTGGATACCGGTGATAGCAGGCAATGCCGGCAGCTTCACCAGGCTATCCGGCATGGTTTTAATGCCCTGCGCCAGCGAGGGCTGAATGCGCAGCACCGGCAGCGGTTGATCGAACGGCGCCAACGTCATGCCCATCTGCTTCACCGGCAGCGTCACGATATCGAATGCTTTCCCATCCGAGGCATCGACCAATACTTCAAAGCGTTCGCCCATCAGCATCGGCAGCTCGGTCAGCTTCACCGGCTCCGCCAGGAAACCGCCGTCGCTGGCGATAACGTACAGCGGACGGTTGTCACTGGCCGCCAGATTCAGCGAGCGGGCGTTACAACCGTTGAGGAAACGCAGACGCAGCCAGCCGCGCGGCGCCAGATGTTGCGGATACTGCGCGCCGTTGGTGAACATGCGATCGCCAAACCAGCCCACCGCCGCGCTCATCACGTCCAGGCGGTATTCGATCTGCGCGTCTTTGCCCAGCCGCTTATCCTGCAGGATCACCGGAATATCATCCTGCCCCCAGGTTTTCGGCAGCGGCAGTTTGGCGCTTTCGTCGTCTTCCAGCAGCACCAGCCCCGCCAGCCCCATCATCACCTGGCTGCCGGTTTTACCGTGCGTATGCGGGTGGAACCAGCAGGTGGCCGCCGGTTGATCAACGGTGAAATTCACCGTGCGCGTCGCGCCGGGATGGATCAGCGCCTGCGGGCCGCCATCGACGTCGCCGGGAATTTCCAGACCGTGCCAGTGGACGGTACTGGCCTCCGCCAGGCGGTTTTTGATATCGACCGTCACCGGCTGGCCACGCTGCAGCTTCACCGCCGGCCCGAGCAGCGCGCCGTTGAATCCCCAGGTTTTGGTGGCGGCGCCCGGCAACCAGCGGGTTTCCCCCGCCTGCAGCGCCAGCGCAATCTTTCCCTGCGCGTCGGGCGTCAACAGCGGCGGTACCGGCAGGGCCGGCCTATCGGCCGCCCAGGCGGCTCGGCTCCATAACGGCAATGCGCTCGACGCGCCCAGCACGGCGGTTAATTTAATAAAATCACGGCGTAACATCGCTGACTCCCTTTTCTCAGTGATATAACTCAATGCCGCCAGCCTAAACCTTCCCCCAGGCGGAAGGTCAAGCCTTTCCTGGCGGTATTTTAAGCTATGCCTCACAATCAAGAGAGTGTGACTGGCAAGCGCGACGCCGGCCCGCCGGCAATAAAATTTGGTGCCTTTACAGACAAGTGTGGTAACGTCAGCAGACGACAAACAGGCCTATTTCATGATGAAAAAAACAACGTTATCGATGCTGTTGCTGGCGATGCTGGGCTTCTCCAACGCCAGTCTGGCGCTGAATGAATCCGAGGCGGAAGATCTGGCCGATCTGACGGCGGTATTTATTTATTTGAAAAATGATTGCGGCTACAACGATTTGCCAAACGCGCAAATCAAACGCGCCATTGTCTATTTCGCGCAACAAAACCGCTGGGATTTGAGCAACTACAACAGTTTCAATATGAAGGCGCTGGGCGAAGACAGCTATCGGGATCTCAGCGGCATCGCCATTCCAACGCCCAAGAAGTGCAAATCGCTGGCGCGCGACTCGTTGAGCCTGCTGGCCTACGCCAATTAATTCTTTCCCCTTCTCCCATCCGCTTAACGCTCTCTCTGTCTGAAATTCAACCGTGCATCGCCAGGCAGAGTTAGCTATGATGTTGCGCCGATTTTTCATGGCTGTTATTACGGAGTTTCCCGCACATGACCCAGAAAGAAATTTGGTACGAAACGCTGCATACGGGCTTCGGCCAGTACTTCTCGGTAGAGAAGGTGCTGTACCGCGAGAAGACCGATCATCAGGATCTGGTGATCTTCGAGAACCCGGAGCTGGGGCGCGTGATGGCGCTCGACGGCGTGGTGCAAACCACCGAGCGTGACGAGTTCATCTATCACGAAATGCTGACCCACGTGCCGCTGCTGGCGCACGGCCGGGCGAAGAAAGTGCTGATCATCGGCGGCGGCGACGGCGGCATGCTGCGTGAAGTCAGCCGGCACCCTGGCGTGGAGCAGATCACCATGGTCGAGATCGACGCCGGCGTCGTCGAGTTCTGCCGCCAGTACCTGCCCAACCACAGCGCCGGCGCCTATGACGATCCGCGCTTCAAGCTGGTGATCGACGACGGCGTCAACTTCGTGAATCAAACCGACAAAACGTTCGATGTGATCATCTCCGACTGCACCGATCCGATCGGCCCCGGCGAAAGCCTGTTCACCTCGGCGTTTTATGAAGGCTGCGCCCGCTGCCTGAATGAGGGCGGCATTTTCGTCGCGCAGAACGGCGTCTGTTTCCTGCAGCAGGACGAGGCGGTCAACAGCCACGCCAAACTGAGCCGCTACTTTAGCGACGTCAGCTTCTATCAGGCGGCGATCCCGACCTATTACGGCGGCATCATGACCTTCGCCTGGGCGAGCCAGAACCCGGCGCTGCGCCAGCGCGATCTGCCTGCCCTGCAACAGCGCTTTAACCAAAGCGGCCTACACTGCCGTTATTACAACCCGGCAATTCACGTCGGCAGCTTTGCCCTGCCGCAATATTTACTCAATGCCCTGAACGTAACACGTTAAGCGAGAAGATAAAGGAGGTGGCCCAAATTGCATAAGCTAAAACTGCACGGCTTCAACAACCTGACCAAGAGCCTGAGTTTTTGTATTTACGATATTTGTTACGCCAAAACCGCGGACGATCGCGATGGCTATATCGCCTACATAGACGAACAATATAACGCCAACCGGTTAACCGAGATCCTGAGCGAAACCTGCTCGATCATCGGCGCCAATATTCTGAACATCGCGCGTCAGGACTACGAGCCGCAGGGCGCCAGCGTCACCATCCTGGTCAGCGAAGAGCCGATCGATCCGAAAGACGTCGATACGTCGGAACACCCCGGTCCGCTGCCAAATACGGTCGTCGCGCACCTGGACAAAAGCCATATCTGCGTACACACCTACCCGGAAAGCCATCCGGAAGGCGGGCTGTGCACCTTCCGCGCCGATATCGAGGTTTCGACCTGCGGCGTCATTTCGCCCCTCAAGGCGCTGAACTATTTAATTCACCAGCTGGAATCCGACATCGTCACCATGGACTATCGCGTGCGTGGTTTTACCCGCGACGTGAACGGCGTGAAACATTACATCGATCATGAGATCAATTCGATCCAGAACTTTATGTCGGAAGACATCAAGGCGCTGTACCACATGATGGACGTGAACGTTTACCAGGAAAATATCTTCCATACCAAGATGTTGCTGAAGGATTTCGATCTGAAGCACTACCTGTTTAACGCGCAACCGGAGGCGTTGAGCGCCGCCGAGCGCAAGCAGATCACCGATCTGTTATGGAAAGAGATGCAGGAAATCTATTACGGCCGCAATATTCCGCATCTGTGATGGAAAGGGCGCGGCACGCCGCGCCCTGATGCTTAGTACTTCAGCATGAAAGAACGATAGGCTTTCAACACCCGCAGGAAATCCTCAACGCCGCAGAATGAGAGGCTTTCTTCGTCGTAATAGTTCATCCCCTCTTCCATTTCATCGCCCTCGAACTCCAGCTGATTGGCGCGGATCATCACTTCTTCACCATCCATCAGCAGCGTATATTCATGGCCTTCCAGCTGCCATTGACGCTCGCTGCCTTTGACCTCGGCCGCACCGGCTTCAATGCGGTCCAGCAGGTTGAAATCGCCTTTGACTTCTTCGTTGATCCAGTGGCCAATCGCTTCATGCCCCATCGAAAATCTGACGAGCACCTGACCGGTGACGTCACGCAGAAATTCGTAATCCATAGCATGCCCTCCTGAGCCCTTTTTCTTAGTGTAAACATAAATGGCTGACTAACTCAGTGAGCGCTCGCAAAGTTGGCAACTGAGCAAAATAAAACGGGAGGCCAAGGCCTCCCGTTAAACAGCTGCGCAATATAGCGGCTTACACGGCGGTTTGGAAGATCACGCCGTCGGCTTTTTCGGTGTACTGCCCCAGCTGGTCAAAGTTCAGGTAGCGGTAGGTATCCGCCGCCGTCTTGTCGACCTGCGCCATATAGGTCTGGTACTCGTCCGGCGTCGGCAGGCGGCCCAGCAGGGACGCTACCGCGGCCAGTTCGGCAGACGCCAGATAGACGTTAGCGCCGGTGCCCAGACGGTTCGGGAAGTTACGGGTCGAGGTGGAAACCACCGTCGCGCCGTCCGCCACGCGCGCCTGGTTGCCCATGCACAGCGAGCAGCCCGGGATCTCGATACGCGCGCCGCTCTTGCCGAAGACGCTGTAGTAGCCTTCTTCGGTCAGCTGAGCCGCATCCATCTTGGTTGGCGGCGCCACCCACAGACGGGTCGGCAACTGGCCCTTGTGCTGATCCAGCAGCTTGCCCGCCGCGCGGAAGTGGCCGATGTTGGTCATGCAAGAGCCGATGAACACTTCATCGATCTTGCTGTTGGCCACGTCGGACAGCAGGCGCGCGTCGTCAGGATCGTTCGGCGCGCACAGGATCGGCTCTTTGATCTCGTTCAGATCGATGTCGATCACCGCTGCGTATTCCGCATCCGCATCGCCTTCCAGCAGTTGCGGATCCGCCAGCCATTTTTCCATGCCCTGAATACGGCGCTCCAGCGTACGGCGATCGCCGTAGCCTTCGGAAATCATCCACTTCAGCAGCACGATGTTGGAGTTCAGGTACTCTTCGATCGGCGCCTTGTCCAGCTTGATAGTACAACCGGCGGCGGAACGTTCGGCGGACGCATCGGTCAGCTCAAACGCCTGCTCGACCTTCAGATCCGGCAGGCCTTCGATCTCCAGAATGCGGCCGGAGAAGATGTTTTTCTTGCCCTTCTTCTCGACGGTCAGCAGACCTTGCTGGATCGCGTAGTAAGGGATGGCGTGCACCAAATCGCGCAGGGTGATGCCCGGCTGCATTTTGCCTTTGAAGCGCACCAGCACCGACTCAGGCATATCCAGCGGCATCACGCCGGTCGCGGCGGCAAACGCCACCAGGCCGGAACCGGCCGGGAAGGAGATGCCGATCGGGAAGCGGGTGTGGGAATCGCCGCCGGTGCCGACGGTGTCAGGCAGCAGCATGCGGTTCAGCCAGGAGTGGATCACGCCGTCGCCCGGGCGCAGCGAGACGCCGCCGCGGTTCATGATGAAATCAGGCAGCGTGTGGTGCGTGGTCACGTCGACCGGTTTCGGGTACGCAGCGGTGTGGCAGAACGACTGCATGACCAGATCGGCGGAGAAGCCGAGGCAGGCCAGGTCTTTCAGCTCATCGCGGGTCATCGGGCCGGTGGTGTCCTGAGAGCCGACGGAGGTCATCTTCGGTTCGCAGTATTCGCCAGGGCGAATGCCGGCGACGCCGCAGGCGCGGCCGACCATTTTCTGCGCCAGCGAGAAGCCTTTGCTGCTGGCGGCAACCGGTTTGGCGATGCGGAACACGTCGCTGTGCGGCAGGCCCAGCGCTTCGCGCGCCTTGGTGGTCAGGCCGCGGCCGATGATCAGCGGGATACGGCCGCCGGCGCGCACTTCATCCAGCAGCACGTCGGTTTTCAGCTCGAAGTTGGCGATCAGCGCGCCGGTCTCGTGGTTGCGCACTTCACCTTTGTACGGGTAAACGTCGATCACGTCGCCCATGTTCAGCTCGGACACGTCCACTTCGATCGGCAAGGCGCCGGCATCTTCCATGGTGTTGAAGAAGATAGGCGCAATCTTGCCGCCCAGCACCACGCCGCCGCCGCGCTTGTTCGGCACGTGCGGGATGTCGTCGCCCATGAACCACAGCACCGAGTTGGTGGCGGATTTACGGGAGGAACCGGTGCCGACCACGTCGCCGACGTAGGCCAGCGGGAAGCCTTTCTTGTTCAGCAGCTCGATCTGTTTGATCGGGCCGACGCTGCCAGGCTGATCCGGCACGATGCCTTCACGTTCGTTTTTCAGCATCGCCAGCGCGTGCAGCGGGATGTCCGGGCGCGACCAGGCGTCCGGCGCCGGAGACAGGTCGTCGGTGTTGGTTTCGCCGGTGACTTTGAACACGGTGACGGTGATCTTTTCCGCCAGCTCCGGGCGCGACAGGTACCATTCGGCGTCGGCCCAGGACTGCATGATCTGTTTGGCGTGCGGGTTACCGGCCTTGGCCTTCTCTTCCACGTCGTAGAAGTTGTCGAACATCAGCAGCGTGTGGGACAGCGCTTTGGCGGCGATCGGCGCCAGCTTCTCGTTGTCCAGCGCTTCGATCAGCGGATGAATGTTATAGCCACCCTGCATGGTGCCTAACAGTTCAATCGCTTTCTCGGGGGTAACCAGGGGGGATGTCGCTTCACCTTTGGCGATGGCCGCCAGGAAACCTGCTTTGACGTAGGCGGCTTCGTCGACGCCCGGTGGAACACGGTTAATCAGCAGGTCTAACAGGAATTCTTCTTCGCCTTTTGGCGGATTCTTCAGTAGTTCGACCAGCGCGGCCATTTGGGTGGCGTCTAGCGGCTTAGGGGCGATGCCCTCAGCAGCACGCTCGGCTACGTGCTTACGGTATTCTTCTAGCACGACGTTCTCCTCGCTCTCATTGTCATTTATTGTGCCTGGCGTATATGCAAACCGGGTTTATACCCTTTGGGTTTCACTCTGTGGCTAGGCGATCGGCCCGTAAAGGCCCCGAAACGGTGATTGGGGCAAACAAGCACGGTCAAACAGCGTTACAGCATGAAAGACTGATGGGTAGAGCGCACGGCGATATTGATGCCATCTATCCTGACGGGGCACTGCTGTCGATGTCCTGGACTGTAAGGTACAGTGCCCGGTTCCGCTCAGCCAGCATATCAGGATTTGAAACGGTTGTTAATTCGTTCACATAAAAGCAACATTAAATCTTTGCTGAATCGTTGAGCGCAGCGTAATCGGCTGCCGGACTAGCAGGACATTATACCCATATAATTAGAGTGGATATAAGCATGAGGATCGGAATTTGGCGCAGCGGCCACAAAAAACCGCGTTCTGCATCTGAGCAAAAAAAACGGCCCCTTTTCAGGAGCCGCTTGATGACCAGTCAAACCAGCAGAATTACTTCTTCTTGGCTTTCGGGTTAGGCAGATCGGTGATGCTGCCTTCGTAGATTTCCGCCGCCAGGCCCACGGATTCGTGCAGGGTCGGGTGAGCGTGGATGGTCAGCGCGATGTCTTCTGCGTCGCAGCCCATCTCGATAGCCAGACCGATTTCACCCAGCAGTTCGCCGCCGTTGGTGCCGACAATCGCGCCACCGATGATGCGGTGAGTTTCTTTGTCGAAGATCAGTTTGGTCATGCCGTCTGCACAATCGGAAGCGATCGCACGGCCGGAAGCCGCCCACGGGAAGGTGGAGGTTTCGTAGCTGATGCCTTTCTCTTTCGCTTCTTTCTCGGTCAGACCCACCCATGCCACTTCCGGCTCGGTGTAAGCGATGGATGGGATCACTTTCGGGTCGAAGTAGTGCTTCATGCCGGCGATAACTTCTGCGGCGACGTGGCCTTCGTGCACGCCTTTGTGCGCCAGCATCGGCTGACCGACGATGTCGCCGATGGCGAAGATGTGCGGCACGTTGGTGCGCAGCTGTTTGTCGACGTTGATGAAGCCACGCTCGTCAACTTCCACACCGGCTTTGCCGGCATCCAGCAGTTTGCCGTTCGGCACGCGGCCGATCGCCACCAGCACCGCGTCGTAACGCTGTGGTTCTGCCGGCGCTTTTTTACCTTCCATCGTGACGTAAATGCCGTCTTCTTTGGCTTCTACCGCGGTCACTTTGGTTTCCAGCATCAGGTTGAACTGCTTGCTGATACGTTTGGTGAAGACTTTCACCACGTCTTTATCTGCCGCGGGGATAACCTGATCGAACATTTCAACGACGTCGATCTGTGAACCCAGCGCATGGTATACGGTGCCCATTTCCAGGCCGATAATGCCGCCGCCCATAACCAGCAGACGCTCTGGGACGGTTTTCAGTTCCAGCGCATCGGTAGAATCCCACACGCGTGGATCTTCATGAGGAATGAATGGCAGTTGGATCGGACGAGAACCTGCGGCGATGATGGCGTTGTCGAAGTTGATGGTGGTTGGGCCGTTTTCGCCTTCCACAACCAGGGTGTTAGCGCCGGTGAACTTGCCCAGGCCGTTGACCACTTTCACTTTACGGCCTTTGGCCATGCCAGCCAGACCGCCGGTCAGCTGAGTGATGACTTTTTCTTTCCAGACGCGCACTTTGTCGATGTCGGTTTTCGGCTCGCCGAAAACGATGCCGTGTTCGGCCAGCGCTTTGGCTTCTTCGATCACTTTGGCAACGTGCAGCAGTGCTTTGGAAGGGATACATCCCACGTTCAGGCAAACCCCGCCCAGAGTGGAATAACGTTCAACCAGAACGGTTTCAAGACCTAAGTCAGCGCAACGAAAGGCTGCAGAGTAACCTGCCGGGCCCGCCCCAAGTACCACGACCTGAGTTTTAATTTCAGTACTCATCATGACCTCTTAATTGATTGTCCGGCGGGTCAGACGTCATTTTTATTGCTAATCGATCTCATAACGCCCTTCATCCACCGGGACGCTTACACCGCGAGCAGTTTACAGAATTGTTAATAATCTGCAAAGCGTGTTCGAGTGACCCGTGTCTCAACAATTTTGTCGAGTTATGCAAAATCCGACAAAACTGCTACAGAATCGTCAGGGGCGCAGCATGCTGCGCCCCTTTTGCATTACATCACCAGACGGCGAATGTCGGACAACATGTTGTTGATGATGGTGATGAAGCGCGCACCATCGGCACCGTCGATAACGCGGTGGTCGAAGGACAGCGACATCGGCATCATCAGGCGCGGCATGAACTCTTTACCGTTCCAGACCGGCTCCATCGCAGACTTGGAGACGCCCAGGATAGCCACTTCCGGCGCGTTGACGATCGGCGCGAAGTGAGTCGTCCCGATACCGCCCAGGCTGGAGATGGTGAAGCAGCCGCCCTGCATCTCGCCCGCGGTCAGCTTGCCGTCGCGCGCTTTCTTGGAGATGGTCATCAGCTCGCGAGACAGCTCGGTGATGCTCTTCTTGTTCACGTCCTTGAACACCGGAACCACCAGGCCGTTCGGGGTATCTACCGCCACGCCGATGTTGATGTATTTCTTCAGCGTCAGCTTCTGGCCATCTTCGGACAGCGAGCTGTTGAAGCGCGGCATCTGCTCCAGAGCGGCAGCGACGGCTTTCATGATGAACACGACAGGCGTGAACTTCACGTCCAGCTTGCGCTTGGCCGCTTCTTCGTTCTGCTGCTTGCGGAACGCTTCCAGATCGGTGATATCGGTTTTGTCGAAGTGAGTCACGTGCGGGATCATCACCCAGTTGCGGCTCAGGTTCGCGCCAGAGATCTTCTGGATGCGGCCCATTTCGACTTCTTCGATCTCGCCGAACTTGCTGAAGTCCACTTTCGGCCATGGCAGCATGCCCGGCAGACCGCCGCCGGCAGCAGCCGGAGCCGCTTCAGCGCGTTTCACCGCGTCTTTCACGTATGCCTGAACGTCTTCGCGCAGGATGCGGCCTTTACGACCGGTGCCTTTCACTTTCGCCAGGTTAACGCCGAATTCACGCGCCAGACGACGAATGACCGGAGTCGCGTGCACGTAGGCCGCGTTCTCGGCGAACTCGCCTTTGTCTTCAGCTTTCGCAGCCGGAGCGGCGGCTTTAGCGGCGGCCGGCGCCGGCGCAGCGTCCGCTTTAGCGGCTGGCGCGGCGGCAGCGGCAGGCGCAGCGCCTTCCACTTCGAACACCATGATCAGGGAGCCGGTTTTCACTTTGTCGCCGGTCGCGATCTTGATCTCTTTCACGGTGCCCGCGAACGGCGCTGGCACTTCCATAGAGGCCTTGTCGCCTTCCACGGTGATCAGAGACTGCTCGGCGGCAACCTTGTCGCCTACCTTGACCATCACTTCGGTCACTTCGACTTCGTCACCGCCGATGTCCGGCACGGCGACGTCTTTGGCCGCAGAGGCCGCAGGCGCTGCAGCGGCAGCCGGTGCTTGCGCCGCAGCCGGAGCAGCAGCGGAAGCGGCGCCAGCCACTTCGAACACCATGATCAGGGAACCGGTTTTCACTTTGTCGCCGGTCGCGATCTTGATCTCTTTCACGGTGCCCGCGAACGGCGCAGGGACTTCCATGGAAGCCTTGTCGCCTTCCACGGTGATCAGGGACTGCTCGGCTTCCACCTTGTCGCCCACTTTCACCAGGATCTCGGTCACTTCGACTTCGTCGGCGCCAATGTCCGGCACGGCAACGTCTTTGGCAGCAGCGGCAGCCGGAGCAGCTGCTGCTGCCGCCGGTTTTTCTTCCGCTTTCGCCGCCGGAGCAGCTTCCGCTGCGCCTGCCGCTTCGAAGATCATGATCAGTTTGCCGGTTTCGGTTTTATCGCCGACCGCCACTTTGATCTCTTTCACCACGCCCGCCTGCGGGGAGGGCACTTCCATGGAAGCCTTGTCGCCTTCCACGGTGATCAGCGATTGTTCCGCTTCAACTTTATCGCCGACCTTCACCAGAATCTCGGTGATTTCGACTTCATCTGCACCGATGTCCGGTACGTTGATTTCGATAGACATTATTCAGTACCTCTTAGGCCAGACGCGGGTTAACTTTTTCCGGGTTGATGTCGAATTTCTTGATTGCGTCAGCAACCACAGAAGCTTCGATCTCACCGCGTTTAGCCAGTTCACCCAGAGCAGCAACCACCACGTAGGATGCATCGACTTCGAAGTGGTGACGCAGGTTTTCGCGGCTGTCCGAACGACCGAAGCCGTCGGTGCCCAGTACGCGATAATCGCTGGCCGGCACATAAGTACGAACCTGTTCGGCGAACAGTTTCATGTAGTCGGTAGAGGCTACCGCAGGCGCGTCGTTCATCACCTGAGCGATGTAAGGCACGCGTGGCGCTTCGGTTGGGTGCAGCATGTTCCAGCGCTCGCAATCCTGGCCGTCGCGCGCCAGTTCGGTGAACGAGGTCACGCTGTAGGTGTCGGAACCCACGCCGTAGTCCTTCGCCAGGATCTGCGCAGCTTCGCGCACGTGGCGCAGGATGGCGCCGGAGCCAAGCAGCTGTACCTTGCCTTTGCTGCCTTCCAGCGTTTCCAGCTTGTAGATACCCTTGCGGATACCTTCTTCCGCACCCTGCGGCATCGCAGGCATGTGGTAGTTTTCGTTCAGCGTGGTCAGGTAGTAGTACACGTTTTCCGGGTTGTCGCCATACATGCGCACCAGACCGTCGTGCATGATCACCGCCACTTCGTACGCGTAAGCCGGATCGTAAGAGATGCAGTTAGGGATGGTCAGAGACTGAATGTGGCTGTGGCCATCTTCGTGCTGCAGACCTTCGCCGTTCAGGGTAGTACGGCCCGAGGTCCCGCCGATCAGGAAGCCGCGCGCCTGTTGGTCGCCCGCTGCCCAGCACAGGTCGCCGATACGTTGGAAACCGAACATCGAGTAGTAGATGTAGAACGGAATCATCGGCAGATCGTTGGTGCTGTAGGAGGTCGCTGCGGCCAGCCAGGAAGAGGCTGCGCCCAGTTCGTTGATGCCTTCCTGCAGGATTTGGCCTTTCTCGTCTTCTTTGTAGTAAGCAACCTGCTCACGGTCCTGCGGGGTGTACTGCTGGCCGTTCGGGCTGTAGATACCGATCTGACGGAACAGACCTTCCATACCGAAGGTACGCGCTTCGTCGGCGATGATTGGCACCAGACGATCTTTGATCGACTTGTTCTTCAGCATCACGTTCAGGGCACGCACGAAGGCGATAGTGGTGGAGATCTCTTTGTTCTGCTCTTCCAGCAGCGAGCTGAAATCTTCCAGCGCCGGCATTTCCAGCTTCTGGGTGAACTCCGGCAGACGGGTAGGCACGTAGCCTTTCAGCGCCTGGCGACGTTCGTGCAGGTATTTGTACTCTTCGGAATCTTTCTCGAAGGTGATGTACGGCAGTTTTTCGATGTCAGCATCGGCAACCGGCACGTTGAAACGATCGCGGAAGTGGTGAACCCCTTCCATGTTCATTTTCTTCACCTGGTGAGCGATGTTTTTACCTTCCGCGGTTTCACCCATGCCGTAACCTTTGATGGTGTGGGCCAGGATAACGGTCGGTTTGCCTTTGGTGTCCTGCGCTTTTTTCAGTGCAGCGAAGATTTTCTTCGGATCGTGACCACCACGGTTCAGCGCCCAGATTTCGTCGTCGGTCATGTCTTTGACCAGCGCCGCGGTTTCCGGGTAACGGCCGAAGAAGTGCTCGCGCACGTAAGCGCCGTCTTTGGATTTGAAGGTCTGGTAGTCGCCGTCCAGGGTCTCGTTCATCAGCTGAACCAGTTTACCGCTGGTGTCTTTGCGCAGCAGCTCGTCCCAACGGCCGCCCCAGATCACTTTCAGCACCTGCCAGCCTGCGCCGGAGAAGATGCCTTCCAGTTCGTTGATGATCTTGCCGTTACCGGTGACCGGGCCGTCCAGGCGCTGCAGGTTGCAGTTGATGACGAACACCAGGTTGTCCAGCTTCTCGCGGGTGGCGATGGTGATGGCGCCTTTGGATTCCGGCTCATCCATCTCGCCGTCGCCCAGGAAGGCGTAAACGGTCTGCTCAGAGGTGTCTTTCAGGCCGCGGTGTTCCAGGTATTTCAGGAACTTCGCCTGATAGATGGCGCTGATTGGGCCCAGGCCCATGGATACGGTCGGGAACTGCCAGAATTCCGGCATCAGCTTAGGATGCGGGTAAGAGGACAGGCCGTTGCCGTGCACTTCCTGACGGAAGTTGTTCATCTGTTCTTCGGTCAGGCGGCCTTCAAGGAAGGCGCGCGCGTAAACGCCCGGAGAGATGTGGCCCTGGAAGTAGACCAGGTCGCCGCCGTCTTTCTCGTTGCGTGCGCGGAAGAAGTGGTTAAAGCAGACTTCATAGAAGGTCGCGGAAGACTGGAAGGAAGCCATGTGGCCGCCCAGCTCCAGGTCTTTCTTGGATGCGCGCAGAACGGTCATGATCGCGTTCCAACGGATCGCAGAGCGAATGCGGCGTTCCAGATCCAGGTTGCCTGGGTAAGCCGGTTCGTCTTCTACCGCGATGGTGTTGACGTAGTTGTGCGCTGCAGCACCGGCCGCAACGTTAACGCCGCCTTTGCGGGCTTCTCCCAATACCTGATCAATCAGAAACTGAGCTCGCTCAACACCCTCTTCACGGATGACCGATTCGATCGCCTGCAGCCAGTCGCGGGTTTCGATCGGATCCACGTCATTGTTTAAACGTTCTGACATGGTGGTATTCCTTATCTGTCTAATGGTTTGTTTGGAGCCTGTCTTCCTGTGCTCTGTGAAAAAACACACGAAGACAGGCCCATCAGTTTAGTTGCCGCTTAAGTACTTAACTAAGTACCTCGAACTTAACCCCCGCAGGCTGGTGTACCCTGAAGAGGACAGCTCTTAATCCTTGCGTTGCTGGAGACGCCGCAGCGATCTCTCGCGCCGAGTATGCTCCCGGCTGAGATCCAGCAAGATTTCCTCGATAAACGCCAAGTGGCGATGCGAGGCTTCACGGGCCTTTTCCGGCTCGCGTGCCACAATCGCCTCAAAAATTCCGGCGCGGTGGCTGCTCACTTTTGCCAACATCTCACGGCGCGAGTAGAGCAATTCAAAGTTCTGACGCACGTTCTGTTCCAGCATCGGCCCCATGCAGCGTAGCAGGTGAAGTAACACAACGTTGTGAGCGGCTTCGGTCACGGCGATTTGATACTGCATGACCGCATCGGCTTCGGCGTCGAGATCGCCGCTGTCTTGAGCCTGTTGAATCACGATGTGGCAGTCGCGGATGCGCGCCAGATCTTCATCGGTGCCGCGCAGCGCCGCGTAATAGGCGGCAATGCCTTCCAGCGCGTGACGGGTTTCCAGCAGATCGAACTGTGATTCGGGATGGTCGGCCAGCAGCTCGGCCAGCGGATCGCTGAAGCTCTGCCACAGATTAGTTTGCACGAAGGTGCCGCCGCCCTGACGGCGCAGGAGCAGCCCTTTCGCTTCAAGGCGCTGAATGGCCTCTCTCAGAGAAGGACGGGAGACATCAAATTGTTTCGCCAGCTCGCGCTCCGGAGGCAGTTTTTCGCCTGGGCGCAGTGTCCCCTCGAGGATCAGGTATTCGAGCTGTTGCTCGATAACATCTGACAACTTGGGTTGGCGGATTTTGCTGTAGGCCATGAGTGAATTCTTCTCTGCGAATGGCGCGGAGTCAATTGGTAATACCAATTTCAAAAACGTGACGGTAAAGTAACAAAGTATTCACCTCCTGTCCATACGGGCCTTGATCGAAATCAGGTTACCCGCACATTTTAACACCCCGCTGAAAACCCCGCTGCAAACCGGTAACGCCGTGATGGTATTACCATTTACGCGGCGGGTTGGGGATTTAACTTTAACCAAACCTTACGCAAGGCAGAGTGCAAACTTTTTGCCCGAGTTTTATTGCATGGTTATTACGCTTTAATGAATGGCTATTTGGCGAGCAGCGCAACGGCGGTTCGTTCATTATTTGAACGCAGCCCACCGTTCAGATCTACGTTATTTTTGCGCATTATGTGATTTGTTGCTTATTTCATGCACTGAATCCCCCCTGCCGTCACACAACCCGCATTTTGTTTCCTAAACTGCTGCAATCTTAATCACTCACACGACAAAGCAGGTGCAAACCGACGCGCATAACATTATTCTCTGCCAAACGGTAGCGGCGCCGTGGAATTAATAGCTATAACGCCGTAAATAAAACAAAACACACATCGTAACCACTGCTTTACAGGCAGGTGGGCATTCACAACGACAGAGGGTTAGATTGATGGATGGTCAACAGCATGGTGACCAGCTGAAGCGCGGCCTGAAAAACCGCCATATTCAGCTCATCGCCTTAGGTGGCGCAATCGGCACCGGGTTATTTCTCGGTATCGCTCAAACAATAAAAATGGCCGGCCCGTCAGTGCTCCTCGGCTACGCCATCGGCGGCTTCATCGCGTTTCTGATCATGCGCCAGTTGGGAGAAATGGTGGTGGAAGAGCCGGTCGCCGGTTCCTTCAGCCACTTCGCCTACAAATACTGGGGCAACTTCGCCGGCTTCGCCTCCGGCTGGAACTACTGGGTGCTGTATGTCCTGGTGGCGATGGCGGAGCTGACCGCGGTCGGCATCTACGTGCAGTACTGGTGGCCGGAGATCCCCACCTGGGTTTCCGCCGCGGTATTCTTCCTGGCGATCAACGCCATCAACCTGGCCAACGTCAAAGTTTACGGCGAGATGGAGTTCTGGTTCGCCATCATCAAAGTGGTGGCGATTATCGGCATGATCGTGTTCGGCGCCTACCTGCTGTTCAGCGGCATGGGCGGCCCGGAAGCCACCGTCACCAACCTGTGGGCGCAGGGCGGGTTCTTCCCGAACGGCGTCATGGGCCTGGTGATGGCGATGGCGGTGATCATGTTTTCCTTCGGCGGCCTCGAGCTGGTCGGCATCACCGCCGCCGAAGCCGACAACCCGCAAAAAAGCATTCCGAAAGCCACCAATCAGGTGATCTACCGCATCCTGATCTTCTATATCGGTTCACTGGCCATTCTGCTGTCGCTGTACCCGTGGGGCAAAGTGGTCGAAGGCGGCAGCCCGTTCGTGCTGATCTTCCACGCGCTGAACAGCAACCTGGTAGCGACCGTGCTGAACATCGTGGTGCTCACCGCCGCGCTGTCGGTCTACAACAGCTGCGTCTACTGCAACAGCCGCATGCTGTACGGCCTGGCGCAGCAGGGCAACGGACCGAAAAGCCTGCTGAAGGTCGATGGCCGCGGCGTGCCGGTGGTGGCCATCGGCATCTCCGCCCTTGCCACCGCGCTGTGCGTGCTGATTAACTACCTGATCCCGGGCCGCGCCTTCGAACTGCTGATGGCGCTGGTGGTGTCGGCGCTGGTGATCAACTGGGCGATGATCAGCCTGGCGCACCTGAAATTCCGCGCCGCCAAAAACCGCGAAGGCGTAGTGCCGAAGTTCAAAGCGTTCTGGTACCCGTTCAGCAACTACCTGTGCCTGTTGTTCATGGCCGGCATCCTGGTGATCATGTACCTAACGCCGGGCATTCAAATCTCGGTGCTGCTGATCCCGGTATGGGTGGCGATCCTGGCCGTCGGTTACGCCATCAAACAGCGCAGCCAACGCGTCGACGGCGTCACCAGCCGTTGAATCCCGTGACCGCGCAATAAAATGGCCCGCATCTGCGGGCCATTTTTTTCGCCTGAACGCCGCTTACTTGCGCAGCGCTTTCACCTGCTCGGCGGTGACGTTCGCCGGCAAACCGCCCCAGGTCACCCGCAGGTAGTTTACCAGTTCCGCCACGTCGGCATCGCTCAGACGCTCGCCGAAGCCCGGCATGCTCTGCATGCTTTCACCGTTCGGGAACTGCTGGGCCGGCAGGCCGTCCAGCACCGACACGATCAGGTTCTTGCCGTCCGCCTGGCGCAGCGTGGCGTTATCGCGCATCGCCGGTGCGACGTGCGGTTTGCCCTCGCCTTCACGCGCATGGCAGCCGGCGCACTGATCCAGATAGACCATACGCCCGGCATCGCTGCCCTGCCCCATTTTCACCGGCACCGCCGCCGGCGGCTGCTCGCCCATCAGATACAGCGCCAGCGCCTGATGATCTTCCGGCGTCAAATAACGGGTGCTGAGATCCACCACCATGTGCATCTCGCTGAAGGCGGAACCCTGCGGCGCAAGGCCGGTGCTGAGGAAGCGGCTGACGTCCTGCGGCGTCCAGCCGCGCTGCGCCAGACCGTGCGGCGTAATGTCCGGCGCCATGAAGCGGCCGAGATCGCCGCCCTGCATCGGTTTGCCGAGATCCATCTGCCCCAGCGCGCCGCGCGGCGTGTGGCATTCGCCACAGTGGCCCAGCACATCGGCCAGATAGCGGCCGCGCTGCCATTGCGGCGAGCTGCCCTGCGAGCTGGCCGGCAGCGGATCCTGGCTGCGGAACAGCAGATTCCAGCCGATCAGCGCCATGCGCTGGTTGAACGGGAACGGCATCTCGTTGGCCGGAATGGCCACGTCCACCGCCGGGCGCGTCATCAGGTAAGCGTAGATGTCGTCGGCGTCCTGGCGCGAAATGCCCTTGTACGAGGTGTAAGGCATCGCCGGGTACAGGTGCCGCCCGCCCGGCGCCACGCCCTGCGTCAGCGCCAGGAAGAAGTCGTCCTTGCTCCAGCGCCCGATGCCGTGGTCGGCCGACGGCGTCAGGTTGCTGCCGTAAATCGTGCCGAACGGCGTGTCCAGCGGATAGCCGCCGGCCAACGGCGCCCCACCGCTGGCGGTATGGCAGGCGGCGCAGTCGGCGGCCTGCGCCAGATAGCGGCCGCGGGCGATCTGTTCGGCGCTGGCGGTCACCTGCTGCACCGGGCCGTCGTAACGGCGGTTTTCCCGCCACCACAACAGCGCAATCACCACGATCGCCACCAGCACAATCAACACTGCGAGACGTTTTTTCATTGCGCCGTCTCCTTCAGCAGGCCCGGCGTTTTCAGCACCACGTCGCGCACCGCTTCGTAGTAGCGCACGTAGCCGGTGCAGCGGCAGATGTGGCTGTCCAGCGCCTGCTCGATGGCGTTCTCCAGCTGATCGCGGGCGATCGGCTCACGCTTGAGCTTTTCCACGAAAATGGTGGCGGCGTTGACGAAGCCCGGCGTGCAGTAGCCGCACTGGAAGCTGTAGTGCTCCAGAAACGCCTGCTGGATCGGCGACAGCTCAACCACCTCCCCCTGTTCGTCCACCCTGGCGTGGCCTTCGACGGTGCGCACTTTCTTGCCGTTGAAGAAATGCGCGCCGGTGATGCAGGTGCGCACCTCTTCGCTGGTGCCGCTCGGGTGATCGACAATCGCCACGCAGGCGTGACAAATGCCCTGCCCGCAACCGAGGCGCGAACCGGTCAAATCGAGATACTCGTGCAGGAAATCGATCATCATCAAGCCTTCTGGCACCTCGATCGGGCCGTACTGTTTCTCGTTGATGGTCAGGGAAATCGGCTGGGTTTTAATGCTCATTGTAATACCTCACGAATATTTTCTGCACGAACGGGCAAATCACGGAAACGGTGGCCGGTGGCGTCGGCAATGGCGTTGACCAGTGCGGCCACGATCGGGATCATCACCACCTCCGCCATGCCTTTCGGCGGATCGGTTTCCGACAGCGCCGGCAGGATGTCGCCGCTCTGTTTCCACACCGCCACATCGCTGGCGCGCGGCAGATGGTAACGGTTGAAGTTCCAGGTGCCGTTGCCCGGGCCGTCTTCGTACAGCGGTAAATATTCGTGCAGCGCATGGCCAATGCCCATCGCCAGCCCGCCCTGCAGCTGGCCGGAAACCAGTTCCGGCACGATCAGGTTGCCGCACTCCATGATCGAATGGTGATTCAACAACTCCACCTGGCCGGTGGCGATATCCACCGCCACTTCCGCCAGCGTGCCGACGGCGCTGTAGTAGGTCACCGCCGCATTGTTGCGCTGGGTCGGCGGGTAGTAGACCTGCCCGCGCGCCAGCGGCTTGAATTCGCCGTTGGCGTTGCGCAGCGCCATGCCGTCGATCGGCAGGCGTTCGCTTTTGCCGTTCAACGTGAAATCGGCCTCCGCCCACTGCCAGCGGTTGAACACGTGCACCGCCGCGCCGGTGACGCCGCCCATCTGATAAGCCGTCTTGGCCAGCAGTTCGAGGCTCAGCACCGACATGCCCGCCGCCGTCAGGCCGCCTTCGACCCAACGCGCATCTTCGCGCCGCACCACCAGCGGCGCTGCCTGGCCGCCGCCGATGCCGGCCTGCCACAGCGCCATCGCCGCCGGCCACAGGCCGTGATCGAAGATCAGGCGCGCCGCTTCGCGGGTGCTGTGCGAGAAGTAATAGGCCGAGTTGCTGGCGCTCGACGGCGAACAGTAGCTCGGCGTCCAGTTAGGGTTGGTTTGCAGCTTGTCCTGCTCTTCCTGCGACATCAGGTAAGGATCGCCGCTGGTGACCATCGGCAATACCGACCAGTCGGTGACCGAGAAGTGGGCTTCGTCGGCCGGTTTGCCCAGCCACTGCGCGCACAATACCGACTGCGAGGTCGACATGCCGGTGCCCATCTCCGCGCCGCTATGATGCAGCGTGATGCGGCCATCTTCGCTCAGCTCCACCCGGGCGAACGAGGTTTCCGCCCCGGTGCCAAAGTCTTTCTGTACGCAGCCGAAGCCAACGCCATAGCGCTTGCCGGGATGGCGGCTCTCAAACTCGGCCTTGCGTTCGGCGCGCTTGAGCCACATCTCGTGCTTCGCCGCCTTCTCCAGCACTTCATCGGCGCGGATCGCACCGGCCGGGATCGCCCCCTGGGTGTTTTTCATGCCGGATTTCAGCACGTTGCGCAGGCGAAACTCGATCGGGTCGATCTTCAGCTCGGCGGCCAGCTCATCCACCATCATCTCGGTGGCGGCCATGCTCTGTAGCGTGCCGTAACCGCGCGCCGAACCGGCGTCGATGGCGCGTGAGGCCAGCCCGACCGACGACAGATCGCTTTTCGGGAAGTAGTAAATCGACTGGGCGGCGGTCGCGCCGACCATCACCACCGAAGGGGTGAAGTTGCTGCGGCCGCCGCCGTCCGCGGTCATGTCACCGAGGAACGACTGCATGACGCCGGTCTGCTTATTCACCGCGATGCGGTAGTTCATGTCGAACGCATGGCGCTTCAGCGCCGTCTGGAACTGTTCGAAGCGATCATTGGCCAGGCGCACCGGGTGGCCGTCGCCATACATTGCCGCCACCGCGCCGTAATACGGGAAGTTGTAGTGATCTTTCGAGCCGTAGCCCACGGTGTAGCACGGGTGCAGGATCAGCTGTTTCACCGGCGGGTTGCGCTTGGCCAGCATGCGCGGCATCTCGTCGGCTACTTCCTGTGGCGACTGAGTCGGCACCACCAGATGCAGGGTTTGCGTCTGCGCGTCGAACCAGCCGTTGGCGTTGTCCGGCTCCAGCGCCGAGGTGTCGATCGACTGCGTGGTGTAGCGGCGTGACATCACCAGCCAGTCGGCCGGCGGATTCGCCAACTCGTCGGCGATCAGGCCCGCATAGCGCATGCCTTCCTGATCCAGCTTGCCGCCCTCGCGCCCTTCCGGCCACACCGGCAGGTGTTTTTTCATCGATACCGGGAAGATCGGCGTATCCTTCAGGCTGGAGAAGCGATCGTCGTCGAACGGCTGTTCTCCCCCCACCCGCACATAGCGGAAGCTGCCCCAGGGATCGCGCTCCAGCGGGCCGGTGACCGCGCCGTATTTGATGGTTTCTTCGCGGAATTTCAGCTTGTCCTTGGCGAAGCGGAAACGGGCGAAGTCGTGATAGATCAGGATCGCCACCGCCTGGCCAAGGTAGGCCGGAGTTTTGCCGTTCGGCAGCAGCATGTCGTCACCGTAGAACGCCGGAAAGGCCAGGCCATCGCGCGCCAGATCTTCCGCCGTCACCAGGCGATCGGGCTGCAGATCGTCCCCCAGCAGCGACAGATCGACCCCCTCGAACAGCCGGTCGGCTTTGGTCACGCGCAGAATGAAGGCGTGCGCCTGTTTCTGCGGCCAGTGCGGCATGTCCACCGCGCGGATATCGCGTGCGAACACCTTCTGCCCCATGACCTTGGCGCGGCCATCGATACGGAAACGCACGCGCTTGGCCTGCGGATCCCAGTTGGGTGACTGGAGGATTTTTTGCTCGAACAGCGCGGCGTAGGCGCGGCTGTACAGGGGGGCGAGGTACACGGAGACCCCCGCAATCACGGCGCTTTTGATAAAGCGGCGCCGCGACGGGTTGAAATTGCTCATAAATAAGTCCTTCACGTCTTTCTTGTAATTGGTTTTTGTTCGCGGTGTTGTTGCGCAAACGCTGACGACCTTGCCGTAGACGTCATAAGCATATGCTTATAACTAAAATTATGTGATGATTAACAGGCTGTTTTCAACAAAAAAACATTTACAAAACACAGGTAGTTTGTAGGCTAATAAATAATTTGCGCAAACGCGGACTTCAACCATGACCACGGGCATTGTCATTACCGCCGCCGGACGCGGAGAGCGCTTTATTCAGGCCGGCGGCCAGGGCAACAAATTGAACGCCGGGTTTGCCGATGCGGCGGGCGAGCGGCGTTCGCTGTTCGAGCACACCCTATGCCAGGCGCTGGCCTCCGGCCTGCCGGTACAGGTGGTGACCCGGCCGGATAATCTGCCGGTACTGGCAGCCTGCGCCGCCAACCAGGTGCCGGTCACCTTGCTCGCCAGCGCGGGCCTCGGCGACTCGATCGCCGCGGGCGTTGCGGCCACGCCGCACTGGCAGGGCTGGCTGATCCACCTGGCCGATATGCCATTCGTCGGCGCCGACGTTTTCCGACAGGTGGCGGATGCCTTACGGCAACACCCGATCGTGCGCCCCTGTTATGCGCAACAGCCCGGTCACCCGGTCGGCTTTTCCGCTCTATTGCGCAAACCACTTTGCCAACTGCGCGGCGATAATGGCGCGCGTGAACTGCTGCAAGGCGCGGCAGTCCACCTGCTGCCGCTTGAGCACCCCGGCGTCGTGCGGGATATTGATCTTCCATCGCAACTCCCGGCCAGCGAGTAAATTCACCTATGCAACATCTTGATGTCACCGTGGTCAGCCAGGCGATAAGCTGGCTGCAACAACAGCCGGTTTGGTTATGCACCGTGCTCAGCACCTATGGCTCTTCGCCGCGCTCGCCGGGCGCGTTGATGGCGGCGACCCGCGACGGCCGCTACAGCGGCTCATTGTCGGGCGGATGCGTGGAGGAGGACTTTCTGCGGCGCGTGGCCGCCGGGGAGTATCAGGCGGCCAGCCAGGTGATTCGTTACGGCGAAGGCGGCATGACGCCCAATGTAGCGCTGCCGTGCGGCGGCGTGCTGGACGTGCTGATCGAGTATCTGCCGGCGGGAGAAGCCAGCGTCGCTTACCTGCAGCGCATCGCCGGCGCGCTGGAAGGGCATCACGCGTTGCTCAAACGCCTGACGCTGCCCCACGCCTGCCACAGCCTCGAGCAAAGCCACTTCACCAGCGCCACTCAGGTCGAACGCCGGCTCGAGCAGATTACCCTGCACATCGCGGCCGCGCCGCGCCTGCTGATCGCCGGGCTGTCCAGCGTGGCGCTGTACTGCGCCGATTTCGCCGTGGCGCTGGGGTTTGAGGTGCTGGTGTGCGAGAACCGCCCGGAGGCGCTGGATAACTTCGCCGCCGAGTTAAAACCGGGCGTGACGCTGCTGCGCCAGTTTCCGGCCAAGTTCATTGAGGACGGCGGTTGCCACGCCAATACCGCCGTCGTGGCGCTGACCCACGATCCGCGTATGGACGATCTGACGCTGATGGAAGCGATCCACACCCCGGCGTTTTATATCGGCGCCATGGGCTCGCTGAGAAACAGCGCGCGCCGGCGCCAGCGGTTGCAGCAGATCGCCGAGTTCACGCCGCAGGAGCTGGAACGCATCCATGCGCCGATCGGCCTGCCGCTCGGCAGCAAAACCCCGGCGGAAATCGCCCTGGCGGTGATGGCGGCGATCGTGCAGCAAAAAAACCGGCTGCCGGCCGCCGACGGGATCAGTGCAGCGGCACCACCGGCACCAGATGCTGCAGCTCCAGGTGCAGCTCCTCTTTCCCGCTCAGCGAATAGCTGAACACCGTCATGTCCGGCCCGTCGCCGCGGGCCAACCCCATTTCGGGCAGCACCTGCGTGTAGATTTGAATGATGTGATCATTGAGCGCCACCGGCTTGCCGGAATAGCGAAAACGGCAAAACTCGCCGTGGACCTCCGGCAGCGGCTCCAGCGCCACGCCTTCACGCAGCGGATAGTCCGCCGTCACGCCCAGGGTATAGTCGACCCTGACCCGCTCGCCGTCCGGTACCAGTTGGGTAAACGAATAGGTCTGCGCCGGACGCTCGCCCAACAAGGTGTAGAACTGCGCCCGCAGCGCGCTGCGCTGCGGCAGATGCGACTTGTCCAACTTTTCGATATCCAGGTGATAAGCGTACTGTTTACCGTGAAAGGCGTATTGCCCTCTGGCGATGCTGACGCGTTCGACCTGAATATCGCCGGGCTGGCTGGCCGCCAGCGAACGCACCAGATTGCTGAAGTCCTGTTTGCGGGCATGACGATACACGCTGGGCGATTCGGCGAAATGTTTCTTGAAACAGCGCGAGAACGTCTGCTGGTTATCGAATTGATACTCGACCGAAATATCGAGGATGCTCTTCTGCGTGAAACGCAAGGCGAAGGCGGCGATGTAGAGGCGGCGAGCGCGAATGTAGGAAGCTAACGATAATCCGGTCTGCTTCTTGAACATGCGCTGCAGGTACCATTTCGTATAACCTGACTTGGCGGAAACGATATCCAACGACAGCGGATTGGTCAGGTTGTCTTCAATCCAGACCAGCAATTCCCTGATGTGACTTTCCTGCGTACCCATGTGCTTGCCGAACCTTATGTTGCCGATATTCCATTAGTCGAATTTTAGTGCTATTCGCGTAGGGTATACAGGTTAAAACTCGACGTCCAGCAAGCTACAGGACTTTACACAATCCCCTCCACCGCCTGCGGGCGGTGAAGGGGGTAGCGATTATTTCAGGCAGCTGGAGCACTGACCGGCCTGGATCTTCTGGAAGAAGTCATTGCCTTTGTCATCCACCAGGATAAACGCCGGGAAATCTTCCACTTCGATTTTCCAGATCGCTTCCATGCCCAGCTCAGGGTACTCCACGCACTCCAGGCTCTTGATGCTCTGCTGCGCCAGCACCGCCGCCGGGCCGCCGATGCTGCCGAGGTAGAAGCCGCCGTGCTTGTGGCAGGCATCCGTCACCTGCTGGCTGCGGTTGCCTTTCGCCAGCATGATCATGCTGCCGCCGTGAGATTGCAGCAGGTCGACGTAGGAATCCATACGCCCGGCGGTGGTTGGCCCCAAGGAACCGGATGCATAGCCTTCCGGCGTTTTAGCCGGGCCGGCGTAGTAGATCGGGTGGTCCTTGACGTACTGCGGCAAGCCTTCACCGCGATCCAGGCGCTCTTTCAGCTTGGCGTGCGCGATATCGCGGCCGACGATGATGGTGCCGCTCAGCGACAGGCGGGTGGAAACCGGGTACTGCGACAGCTGTTTGAGGATCTCGGCCATCGGGCGGTTGAGATCGACCTTGATCGCCTCGCCCTCCCCGGCCTGGCGCAGCTCCTGAGGAATGAATTTACCCGGATTGTGCTCCAGTTTTTCCAGCCAGATGCCGTCGCGGTTGATCTTGCCTTTGATGTTGCGGTCCGCCGAGCAGGAGACGCCCATGCCGACCGGGCAGGAGGCGCCGTGGCGCGGCAGGCGCACTACGCGGATATCATGTGCGAAGTATTTGCCGCCGAACTGTGCGCCCAGCCCCAGGTTTTGCGCTTCTTGCAGCAGTTCCGCTTCGAGTTCCAGATCGCGGAACGCCTGACCATGCTCGTTGCCTTCCGTCGGCAGGCCATCGTAATACTTGGTCGAGGCCAGTTTGACGGTTTTCAGCGTCGCTTCCGCCGAGGTGCCGCCGATGACGAACGCCACGTGGTACGGCGGGCAAGCCGCGGTGCCCAGCGTGCGCATCTTGTCGACCAGGTAGTTTTTCAGCTTGCCCGGCGACAGCAGCGCCTTGGTTTCCTGATACAGATAGGTTTTGTTGGCGGAGCCGCCGCCCTTGGCGATGCACAGGAATTTGTACTCTTCGCCGTCCACGCTGTAGAGATCGATCTGCGCCGGCAGGTTGCTGCCGGTATTGACCTCTTTGTACATATCCAGCGCGGCGTTCTGCGAATAGCGCAGGTTCTCTTCGATGTAGGTGTTATACACCCCGCGCGACAGCGCCTCTTCATCGCCGCCGCCGGTCCAGACGCGCTGGCCCTTTTTGCCGACGATGATCGCCGTGCCAGTGTCCTGGCAGGTCGGTAAAATACCCTTGGCGGCGATTTCTGAGTTACGCAGAAATTGCAGCGCAACGTACTTGTCGTTTTCGCTGGCGTCCGGATCTTTGAGGATATCGGCCACCTGCTGTTGGTGCGCCGGGCGCAGCATGAACGAGGCGTCGTGGAACGCATGCTGGGCAAGCAGGGTTAACGCTTCAGGGGCAACTTTCAGAATTTCCTGGCCTTCAAATTCGCTCACGGAAACGTGGTCGCGGCTCAGCAGGTAGTATTCGGTATCGTCTTTCTTCAGCGGGAACGGATCTTGATAGTGGAACGGTTTATTCGACATTGATCTCTCACTTGCAACATCAGCTGCGTTAAATTCACACTTGCGGCGCGCGACACGGCGCCTTGTCAAAAAACTGCCTCCACCTTACGTATTTTTAATCAGTCAGTTATTGCGCCAAATCGCAAAATAACCGCTATTTGCGTAAGGGATTACCACAGGCGGCGTTTCAACCTTGCTCGGTGAGAACTGCGGGTACAGACTCATCATGCACGCTTTATTATCCCGCAGTTAACACATTGATTACAATCCATCGGCGGCGATCGTCTTATCAATGTGGTGAAAAAGCGCCGGATGCGATTTGCGCCGGGGCATATTGTCAGCCGCCGCGCCATTGCTTAAGCTAGCCGCAATGAACAAACCGAGAATCCCCATCGCGCTGCAACAAGCGGTGATGCGCTGCCTGCGAGAAAAGCTGCAGTTGGCCCGCCAGCATTTTGCCGTCGAGTTCCCCGAACCCAGCATCGTCTATCAGCAACGCGGCACCAGCGCGGGCACCGCCTGGCTGCAAAGCTGGGAAATCCGTCTGAACCCGGTGCTGCTGCTGGAAAACCAACAGCCGTTTATCGATGAAGTGGTGCCGCACGAACTGGCGCACCTGCTGGTGTTTCGCCAATTCGGCCGGGTAGCGCCGCACGGCCGCGAATGGCGCTGGATGATGGAAAGCGTGCTGCTGACGCCCGCCAGCCGCACTCATCGTTTCGAAACCGCCTCGGTGCAAAGCAAAACCTTCCCCTACCGCTGCGGCTGCGGGCAGCACCAGCTCACCATTCGCCGCCATAACCGCGTGCTGCGCGGCGAAAGCGAATACCGCTGCCGCCGGTGCGGTGAAAAACTGAAATTTCTTGCTAGCGAGAACCTTTAGTTAAACGATTTATACGTTAAAACAAGTAAATATCGCCATTTGCCACTGCCGACAAGTTCCGTTACCCTGCCTGCTTTTCCAATTTTGAGCTGTTTTGGAATATGCTTCGCAGAATTTTGTTTATGGCGGTTTTCGCCGCAGGCGCCGCACAGGCGCACGGCATCAATAACTTCTCTCAGGCCAAGACGGCGGCGGCCAAGATTAACCAGGATGCGCCGGGCAGTTTTTACTGCGGCTGCCGCATCGAGTGGCAAGGCAAGAAGGGCATTCCCGATCTCGCCGGCTGCGGCTATCAGGTGCGTAAAAACGCCCAACGCGCGCAGCGCATTGAATGGGAACACGTGGTGCCGGCCTGGCAGTTCGGCCACCAGCTGCAGTGCTGGCAAGACGGCGGGCGCAAAAACTGCAACAAGGACGCCACCTATCGCCAGATAGAAACCGATCTGCACAACCTGCAGCCGGCGATCGGCGAAGTGAACGGCGACCGCAACAACTTCATGTACAGCCAATGGAACGGCGGCGCAGGCCAGTACGGGCAGTGCCCAATGAAGGTGGACTTCAAGAATAAACAGGCGGAGCCGCCCGCCCGCGCCCGCGGCGCCATTGCCCGCACCTACTTCTACATGCGCGATCGCTACCAGCTGCGGCTGTCACGCCAGCAAACCCAACTGTTCGAGGTGTGGAACCGGCAATATCCGGTGAGCCAATGGGAATGTCAGCGCGAAGCACGTATCGCCAAGGTGCAGGGCAACCACAACCCCTATATTCAACAGGCTTGTCAGCAGCGGAAAAGCTAACCTACTATAGCCTTTATCTTTCATGGCGCCGCCAACCCGCGGCGCCGTTTCGTCAGGATCAGACTACCCATGCGCATACCCCGCATTTACCATCCGCAGCCGTTGACCGACCGGGCGGAGATCGCCCTCAGCGAGGACGCCGCCAACCACGTCGGGCGCGTGCTGCGCATGAGCGCCGGCCAGGCGCTGCAGCTGTTCGACGGCAGCAACCAGGTGTTCGACGCCGAAATAATCCGGGTGGACAAAAAGAGCGTGCTGGTGCGCCTTGGCGACGGCCGCGTGGAGGACATCGAATCGCCGCTCAACCTGCATCTGGGCCAGGTGATCTCGCGCGGCGAGAAGATGGAGTTCACCATCCAGAAATCCATCGAGCTGGGCGTCAACGTCATCACCCCGCTGTTTTCCGAGCGCTGCGGCGTGAAGTTGGACGGCGAGCGTCTGGCGAAGAAAATCCAGCAATGGCAAAAGATCGCCATCGCCGCCTGCGAACAGTGCGGCCGCAACCGCATTCCCGAAATCCGTGAGGCGATGTCGCTGGAGGCCTGGTGCGCCGAGCAGGACGGCAGCCTGAAACTCAACCTGCACCCGCGCGCCAGCCACAGCATTAACACGCTGCCGCAGCCGGTGGATCATGTTCGCCTGTTGATCGGCCCGGAAGGCGGTTTGTCCGCCGACGAAATCGCCATGACCACCGACCACGGATTTACTGATATTCTGCTGGGACCACGCGTTCTGCGTACCGAAACCACAGCGCTCACCGCCATTACCGCTCTGCAGGTCCGCTTCGGCGACCTGGGTTAAAGGAGAAAAGATGATTAAGCTCGGCATCGTGATGGATCCTATCGATTCCATCAACATCAAGAAAGACACCAGCTTCGCCATGCTGCTCGAAGCGCAGCGCCGCGGTTACGAATTGCACTACATGGAGATGAACGATCTCTATCTGCATGCCGGTGACGGGCGCGCACGCACCCGCCTGCTGAGCGTGAAGGAAGACAAGGAGAGCTGGTTCAGCTTCGGCGCCGAGCAGGATCTGGCGCTGCACGAGCTGGACGTGATCCTGATGCGCAAGGATCCGCCGTTCGATACCGAATATATCTACGCGACCTACATTCTGGAACGCGCCGAAGTTAAAGGCACGCTGGTGGTCAACAAGCCGCAAAGCCTGCGCGACTGCAACGAGAAGCTGTTCACCGCCTGGTTCCCGGAGCTGACGCCGGATACGCTGGTCAGCCGCAGCGCCGCGCACATCCGCAAATTCCACCAGCAGCACGGCGACATCATCCTGAAACCGCTGGACGGCATGGGCGGCGCGTCTATCTTCCGCGTGAAGCAGGACGATCCTAACCTGTCGGTGATCATCGAAACCCTGACCGAACACGGCAGCCGTTTCTGCATGGCGCAGAACTTCCTGCCGGCGATCAAGGACGGCGACAAGCGCATCCTGGTGGTGGACGGCGAGCCGGTGCCTTACTGCCTGGCGCGCATTCCGGCGCAGGGCGAGACCCGCGGCAACCTGGCGGCCGGCGGCCGCGGCGAAGCGCGCCCGCTGAGCGAAAGCGACTGGAAAATCGCCCGCGCCGTCGCCCCGACGCTGAAAGAGAAAGGGCTGATCTTCGTCGGCCTGGACGTGATCGGCGATCGCCTGACCGAGATCAACGTCACCAGCCCAACCTGCGCGCGCGAGATCGAGGCGGCATTCCCGATTTCGATTACCGGCATGCTGATGGACGCGATTGAAAAGCGCCTGGCGGCGAAGTAATGCGTCATGCGGGCGGCATGCCGCCCGCTATCCCGTATCGCGCCCGCCAAAGCTCGCCTTTGCGCGCGGCTTGAAAGGCGGCGGGTATAGCCGCATACTGGCGGCTGTTTATTTTCTCACCCATTGATTACCTTATATTAACGCCATGAATTTACAGCACCATTTTCTGATCGCCATGCCAACGCTGCAGGATCCTCGCTTCAAGCGCTCGGTGATTTACATTTGCGAGCACAATGAAGAAGGCGCCATGGGTTTGGTGATCAATAAACCGGTGGAGCAATTCACGGTAGCCACGGTGCTGAGCAAGCTGAAGATCATGCCGCCTGCGCGCGATCCGGCCATCAGCCTGGACAAACCGGTGTTCGCCGGCGGGCCCCTGGCGGACGATCGCGGGTTTATCCTGCATACGCCGCGCCACGGCTTCGGCGCCAGCATTCAAATTTCTCCCAACACCATGATCACCACCTCGAAAGACGTGCTGGAGACGCTCGGCACCCCGGAACAACCGGACGACGTGCTGGTGGCGCTGGGCTATGCGGGCTGGGAAAAGGGCCAGCTGGAGCAGGAGGTGTTGGAAAACGCCTGGCTGACCATCGAAGCCAACACCGACATTCTGTTCCGCACGCCAATCGCCAGCCGCTGGCGCGAGGCGGGGAACCTTCTGGGCATCGACATTCGCAGCATCGCCAACCACGCAGGACACGCCTGATGAGTAACCGCACCATTATCGCCTTCGACTTCGGCACCAAAAGCATCGGCGCGGCCATCGGCCAGGAGTTGACCGGCAGCGCCCGCGCCCTGCCGGCTTTCAAAGCGCAGGACGGCTCGCCGGACTGGCTGAAAATCGAAAAGCTGCTGAAAGAGTGGCAGCCGGATTTGGTGGTGGTCGGCCTGCCGCTGAACATGGACGGCACCGAACAGCCCGTTACCGCCCAGGCGCGCAAGTTCGCCAATCGCCTGCACGGCCGTTTTGGCATCCAGATCGAGCTGCAAGACGAGCGTCTGAGCACCGTGGAAGCGCGCGCCAACCTGTTCGATCGCGGCGGCTTTCGCGCCCTTGATAAAGGCAGCGTGGACTCCGCCTCCGCGGTGGTGATCCTCGAAAGCTGGTTCGAACGGCAGCTGGGCTAAACGCCCGTTCCCTCCGCCGCGCACTCCCCCAACACACCGGCGTCGATCCGCTGCTGCAAACCTTGCTCAAAGGTTTGCATGCCCGACTGCGCGCCGGTTTGCAACACGCTCGCCAACTGATGGGTTTTCCCTTCGCGGATCAGGTTGCTGACCGCCGCCGTCGCCGTCAGCACTTCAAAGATCGCCACGCGTCCGCCGCCAGGGCGCCTCATCAGCTTTTGCGCGATCACCGCTTGCAGGCTGCCGGCCAGCTGGGCCCGCACATAGGGTTTCTCTTCCGCCGGAAACACGTCCACCAGCCGTTCCACCGCCTGCGGCGCGCTGCGAGTGTGCAGCGTCGCCAGCACCAGGTGGCCGGTCTCCGCCGCAGTGAGCGCCAGCCGGATAGTGGCGGTATCGCGCAACTCGCCCAGCAGGATCACATCCGGATCTTCGCGCAGCGCGGCGCGCAACGCCGCATCGAAGCTGTGGCTGTCGCGGCCGATCTCCCGCTGCTGGATCAGCGAACGCCGGCTGTGATGCAGGAATTCGATCGGATCTTCCAGCGTCAAAATATGCCGCTGCTGGTGCCGGTTGATCTCGTCGATCATCGCCGCCAGCGTGGTGGACTTGCCGCTGCCGGTGGCGCCGGTGACCAGGATCAATCCGTCGGCGCGCCGCAGCAACGCCGGGACGATGGCTGGCGCCGCCAGCTTGGCAAGCGAAGGCGATTGCCCGGCGATACGCCGCAACGCGAGAGAAACTCCCGCGCTTTGCTGAAAAACGTTGGCCCGCAGCCGTTCCCCGCTCGGCCTGTGCAGCGCCAGATCGACCTGCCCCAGCCGCCGCAGGCTCTCGCGCTGCTGCGCATTCAGCAATCCGTCGCAGAGGGCCTGCGCGCCCTGCGCCGTCAGCGTTGGCGCCGCCGCCAATGGCTGCAGTTCACCGTCGATGCGCAACATCGGCGGATGACCGGCACAAAGGTGCAGATCGGAAGCATTATGCTTTACACTAAGGGCCACGAATTCATCGATATCCATATCACTCTCCCGGGTCAATAATGAGCACTATCCAACAGAACCTGCAGGATGTCAGAAACCGCATTGCGGCCGCCGCGCGAAATTGCGCGCGGGCGCCAGAAGAAGTTGCCCTGCTTGCAGTCAGCAAAACCAAACCTGTGGCGGCGATCGAAGAAGCCATCGCCGCCGGCCAGCGCGCCTTCGGCGAGAACTACGTGCAGGAAGGGGTAGACAAGATCCGGCATTTCGCCGAGTCGCCGCAAAGCGGCGAGTTGGTGTGGCACTTTATCGGCCCGCTGCAATCCAATAAGAGTCGGCTGGTGGCGGAACACTTCGCCTGGTGCCATACCGTGGATCGGCTGCGCATCGCCCAGCGCTTGAGCGATCAGCGCCCGGCCGACATGCCGCCGCTCAACGTGCTGATTCAAATCAACATCAGCGACGAGCAAAGCAAATCCGGCATTGCGTTGGCCGAACTGCCGGCGTTGGCCGAAGCGATCGCCGCGCTGCCGAACCTGACGCTGCGCGGCCTGATGGCTATTCCGGCGCCGGAAGCGGATTATCAGCGGCAGCTGGCGGTATTCAGCCGGATGAACGACGCATTTCTCGCCCTGCGTCAGCGTTATCCGCAGGCCGATACGCTGTCGATGGGCATGACGGACGATATGGCGGCGGCGATCGCTGCCGGCAGCACCCTGGTGCGCATCGGCACCGCAATTTTTGGCGCCCGCGACTACTCGCAGGCCTGACACACAGACGAGGGATTTGATGCAACATCGCAAGATTACCTTTATCGGCGCCGGCAACATGGCGCGTGCAATCATCGCCGGCCTGGTGGCGGGCGGCTATCCAGCCAAATCCATCAGCGTCTGCGCCCCTTCGCCGAAAAACCGTGATGCGCTGGCTGCAGACTACGGCATCGTCAGCAGCGGCGACAACGTCGCCTGCGCGCGTGAAGCCGAGGTGGTGGTGCTGGCGGTCAAACCGCAGATGATGGCCGACGTGTGTCAGCCGCTGCGCGAACAGGTCGATTTCAGCGGCAAGCTGGTGCTGTCGATCGCCGCCGGCATTCAGGTCAGCCGTTTCTATCAGCTGCTCGGCGACCAACTGGACATCGTGCGCATCATGCCCAACACTCCGTCGCTGGTCGGCAAGGGCATGAGCGGGCTGTACGCGCCGGCGCAGGTCAGCCAGCGGGATCGCGATTACACCGGCGATTTAATGGCGTCGGTCGGTAAAGTTTGCTGGGTCGATGACGAAAATGGCATCAACGGCGTGATCGCCGCCGCGGGCAGCGCCCCGGCCTATTTCTTCCTGTTTATGGAAGCGATGCAAAAAGAGGCCGAGCGCATGGGCTTCGACAGCCAGACCGCGCGCGATCTGGTACAACAGGCCGCTTCCGGCGCCGCCGCATTGGTGGAAGCCAACCCGGATACGCCGCTGGGCACGCTGCGCGAGCAGGTGACCTCCAAAGGCGGCACCACCGCCGAAGCGCTGCGGGTGTTCAACGAACGCCAACTGCCGGAAACCGTGGGGCAAGCGATGCAGGCCGCCGTTTCCCGTGCCCAAGAGATGGAAAAATTATTTTAAATAACCGCGAGTTAAGGAGAAGGACCACTTCATGCTAACGCTGACTTTCCTGGTCAAGACCGTTATTGATCTGTACGTGATGGTGCTGTTGCTGCGCATTTGGATGCAGTGGGCGCGCACCGATTTTTACAACCCGTTCTCACAGTTTGTGGTGAAGATCACCCAGCCGGTGGTCGGCCCACTGCGCCGCATCATCCCGTCACTGGGGCCCATCGACAGCGCTTCGCTGCTGCTGGCGTTCCTGCTGATGACCATCAAGTACCCGCTGCTGCTGCTGATTCAGGGCGGCGCGATGTCGCTCAGCCCGTATAACCTGTTGTTCGGCCTGATCTCGCTGGTGAAGTCCGCCGGCTACCTGATCTTCTGGGTGATGATCATTCGTGCGCTGATGAGCTGGATAAGCCAGGGCCGCAGCCCGATCGACTACGTGATGTACCAACTGACCGAACCCTTGATGGCGCCGATCCGTCGCATCATCCCGGCGATGGGCGGCATCGACTTTTCCGCCATGGTCGTGATCCTGATCCTCTATTTGATCAACTACCTGGGCATGGATGTGTTCGGTGAGATCTGGTTCCTGCTGTGAGTGCAGTCACTCCGGTGCTGGACGGGCTGGCGATCAGGCTATATATTCAGCCGAAAGCCAGCCGCGACCAAATTATCGGCTTGCATGGCGACGAACTGAAAGTCGCCATCACCGCCCCGCCGGTCGACGGCCAAGCCAACGCCCATTTGATCAAGTTTATCGCCAAGCAGTTCAAAGTGGCGAAAAGTAACGTCACCATCGAGAAAGGCGAACTGGGGCGGCATAAACAGTTACGCATCGTGAATCCGCAACAGATCCCCGCCGTGGTCGCAGCGCTATACACAAAGTAGCTGGAGCCGCAGCAAGGCGGCAAGGGCTTGAGTCCCCAGGAGCTGGGTCACTCCAGTGACTGGGGTGAGAGCGTGCAGCCAACGCGGCTGCGGCTTCAGATACGCAGAGTATCATCGAATAATTTTCAAGGTAGTCACTTATGCAAAAAGTCGTTCTTGCCACCGGTAACCCGGGCAAAGTGCGCGAACTCGCCGACCTGTTGGCCGATTTCGGCCTGGACGTGGTCGCACAAACCGATCTGGGCGTGGAGTCCGCCGAAGAGACCGGCCTGACGTTTATCGAAAACGCCATTCTGAAAGCGCGCCATGCGGCACAGGTCACCGGCCTGCCGGCGATCGCCGACGACTCCGGCCTGGCAGTAGACGCGCTGGGCGGCGCGCCGGGCATCTACTCCGCGCGCTATGCCGGTGAAGATGCCGACGATCGGCAGAACCTCGACAAGCTGCTGGCGGCGTTGAAAGACGTGGCGCCGGGCCAGCGCGGCGCGCAATTCCATTGCGTGCTGGTCTATCTGCGCCATGCGGCAGACCCGACGCCGCTGGTGTTCCACGGCAGTTGGGCCGGCGAAATCACCGAGCAGGCCGCCGGTGAAGGCGGCTTCGGTTACGATCCTGTCTTCTACGTGCCGGAGCTGGGCCGCACCGCCGCCGAGCTGAGCCGCGACGAGAAGCGGGCGATTTCGCACCGCGGCAAGGCGCTGAAGCTGATGTTGGAAGCCATGCGCAATGCTTAAGCTGCCCCCGCTGAGTCTCTACATCCATATCCCGTGGTGCGTGCAGAAATGCCCGTACTGCGACTTCAACTCCCATGCGCTGAAGGGTGATGTGCCGCATCAGGAGTATGTCGAGCATCTGTTGGCGGATCTGGATGCCGACCTGCCGCTGGCCGGCGGCCGGGAAATCAGCACTATCTTTATCGGCGGCGGCACCCCCAGCCTGCTGAGCGCCGAGGCGATGCAAGCCTTGCTGGACGGGGTGCGGGCGCGCATTCGCGTCGCCGACGACGCCGAAATCACCATGGAGGCCAATCCCGGCACCGTGGAGGCCGATCGCTTCAGCGGCTACCAGCGCGCCGGCGTCAACCGCATCTCCATCGGGGTGCAAAGCTTCAGCGCCGAGAAGCTGAACCGTCTGGGGCGCATCCACGGCCCGGAAGAGGCCAGGCGCGCGGCGACGCTGGCGACCGATCTTGGCCTGCGCAGCTTTAACCTCGATCTGATGCATGGCCTGCCGGATCAGTCGCTGGAAGAGGCGCTGGACGATCTGCGCCAGGCTATCGCCCTCAATCCGCCGCACCTGTCGTGGTATCAGCTGACCATCGAGCCGAACACCCTGTTCAGCTCGCGCCCGCCGGTTTTGCCGGACGACGATGCGCTGTGGGACATCTTCGAACGCGGCCACCGGCTGTTGAGCGCCGCCGGCTATCAGCAGTACGAAACCTCGGCCTACGCCAAGCCGGGCTACCAATGCCAACACAACCTCAATTACTGGCGCTTCGGCGACTATCTGGGGATCGGCTGCGGCGCGCACGGTAAGGTGACCTTCAGCGACGGGCGCATCCTGCGCACCGCCAAGACCAAGCATCCGCGCGGCTTTATGCGCGGCGACTACATGGACAAGCAGCATGAGGTGGCGGCGGCGGATCGGCCGTTCGAATTCTTCATGAACCGCTTTCGCCTGCTGGAAGCCGCGCCGCGCGCCGACTTCGTCAACTACACCGGGCTGGCGGAAAGCGTCATTCGTCCGCAGCTGGACGAGGCGTTAGCCAAAGGCTATCTGGAAGAAACCGCAGAGCACTGGCAGATCACCGAGAAGGGCAAGCTGTTTCTCAACTCGCTGCTGGAACTGTTCCTGGCGGACGACGAGTAAAAAAAAAGCGCTGAATAATCAGCGCTTTTTTTCATGTTCAGGCGGCATTATGAGGGCGATGCGTCACGTCGCCACGCCCCTTCAGCAATCCCTCAACGGAAACATCCTCGTCCAACGCATCCCAATGGATGCCGCGAGCGCTGAGTTCATACTCTGCCCGCTGTTCTTGCGTCGCATTCAACAAACGCGGAAACCAGGCCAGTGGCACGCCAATAATTCGGGCGTCGCTCAGTTCGACCCACATCGTCGCATCGTCAAAGCTGACGCGTTTAGCCGAAATACTCATGCCAAGCCTCCAAAAACAATGCCTGATAGGTATCAACCAGACCCGCCAGCTCTTTTAGCGTTCTGGCGTTAAAGCCGTCATTACGCGCCAACTGCACGCCAGGAACCAACCAGAATTTCGCTTCAGCCTCAGCATCTCTGATATGAACATGCGGCGGCTCAAGCGGGTCACCCTCGTTGGAATAAAAAAAGAACCTGTAGCCTTTATAACGGAATATCACTGGCATCAATGCAAAATCCTTTTGCCGATTGATTATAGTTTAGCC
Organism: Serratia sp. CY71090; assembly: GCF_052166845.1. NCBI lineage: Bacteria > Pseudomonadati > Pseudomonadota > Gammaproteobacteria > Enterobacterales > Yersiniaceae > Serratia > Serratia sp. CY71090. The sequence goes on from NZ_JBJNOA010000010.1 coordinate 85,454, forward strand.
AGTTTGTCAGATAGCCGTCGTGAGGTCAAAAACGCACGGCGGCTACGCCTATCCGTTACTTCAACGCTTTCAGCAGATCCTTGCGCTGGGTTTCCAGTGCGGTGACGCGGTTGCACACATCATGGCCGAAGTTCTGGAAGTCCTGCTCCTGATTGTTCCATTCGTTCTGGATCGCCTTCTGCAAGCCGCCCAGGTTGCCCATGATCGCCTGCAGCGGGTTACCGCCGCTGTTGGCGGCCTGTTTGACGCCCATTTCGTTCAGGCTGTCCTGCAGCACGCCGCCCATGCTCTGCTGCACGATGTTGCGGCCATCCTGTTCCACCTGGTCGATCGCCTTGTGGTGGAAGGTCAGGCCGTCGCTGCGGTGCTCGATGATGCGGTTCATCTGCTGTTTCAGCTGGCCATTCAGGGTGGTCAGCCGGTTGCGCACGTTGCTGTTGCTGCCCAGCTCTTTGACGATCACTTTATCCAGCGCTGCGCGGGCTTTCTCCAGGTGTTTCTGCGCGCCGTCGTCGATCCACGGCAGTTGCTTGCGCAGCGCGCTCTGGTAACTGAAGGCTTTCTGCCGCTGGCTGTCGTTCAGGCTCAGCGCCTGGCCGTTGCGGATCACGTCGCCATCCGGCGAGATTTGCAGGTCGCCGCTGGCGCCTTTCACCTGCACGCTCTGCGGGCTGATGATCACATCGTCCTGGGGTTTAACGCTGCATTGGTACTCGGCGTGGGCCTGCGCGGCAGTCGCCGCCAGCAGCAGTAAGGCTAACCCGGTTTTCTTCAACATAGCTTCTCCTGACTCCCATCCAGACTGGGATTAAAAAATCGAACGACCGATACGTTGAGACAACAGTTCCAGCGCCGCAGTTCCCGCCAGCGAGTTGCCGGAAGCATCCAGCTCCGGCGACCAGACGACGATCGACAGCTCGTCCGGCACGATGGCCACGATGCCGCCGCCCACGCCGGACTTGCCCGGCATTCCCACCCGATAGGCGAATTCGCCGGCGCCGTCGTACATGCCGCTGGTCATCATCAGGGCGTTGATCTGCCGAGCCTGCAGCGGGCTGATCACCGCCTCGCCGCTGAGATCGCGGCCGTGATTGGCCAGATAGACGAAGCTGCGCGCCAGCTCCACGCAGCTCATGCGCAGCGCGCAGTAATGGAAATAGGTTTGCAGCACGGTGATCACGTCGTTCTCGAAGTTGCCGAACGACTTCATCAGATAGGCGATGGCCGCATTGCGATCGGAGTGTTCGAATTCGGAACGCGCCACCCGCAGGTCATAGGCCAGGTCGTCTTCGCCGGCCAGCTGACGCACCACCTCCAGCATGCGCTGTTTGGGGGCGCTGAGCCGGGTTTGCAGCATGTCGCACACCACCAGCGCGCCGGGGTTGATAAACGGATTGCGCGGTTTGCCCTGCTCCATCTCCAGCTGCAGCAGCGAATTGAACGGCAGGCCGGAAGGCTCTTTGCCCACGCGCCGCCAGATCTCAGGCTCCTGATAGCGCGTCAGCGCCAGCGTCAGGCTCAGCACTTTGGAGATCGACTGGATGGAGAAGCGCTCCGCGGCGTCGCCGGCCTGGAACAGTTCACCGTCCACCGTACACACGGCGATCGCCAACCGATCGGCGGGCACTTCTGCCAACGCCGGGATGTAGTCGGCCACTTTCCCCTGGCCAATCAGCGGGCGCACCTGTTGCAGGATCTCCTCCAGCAACGCGTTATCCAATGTAGTTACCACCTCGGTCACACTCCGGGCAAAACAAAGGCGCCGTTAAGGCACCTTAAATCCATCCCCGTCATACTTGAATCCGCATCTGTGTTGGCTGCGAGCGCTCACCCCAGTCACTTACTGAAGTAAGCTCCTGGGGACTCACACTCTTGCCGCCGTGATGCAAATCCAATTATTTAGGGGGAAATAAGCGGCGCGAAGCCGCGCTCATCGGGCAAGCGCGATCAATCCCACCAGATATCGAACAGATCGCTGACCTTAACGTCGGTCAGTTTGCGCGTTTCCAACCAGTTTTTCACCAGTTCGCGATGCTCGTCGGTGCAGTGGCCGATCTTCTGCAGGCAGATCAGACCTTCCCACTGCAGGTAGCCGCTGCCGTCAAACGCCAGGCCGTTCGGCTCGATCACTTCATCGATGAAGGTATCCAGCGTGCTGTCGATGTCTTCCACCGACGTGCCTTCGGCAAAACGCCAGGCTACGGAGAAACCCAGCTCCTGAAATTCTTCAATGTGCAACTTTTTACGTAAACGACGACTGCGGTTCTTAGCCATTATTCTTTCCTCTCAAACATCAAGTCCCAAACGCCATGTCCCAGGCGCTGGCCGCGTAATTCAAATTTCGTCAGCGGGCGTGAATCCGGACGCGGCACGTAATCATTATCGCTGGAAAGATTACGGTAGCCTGCGACCCCGTTCATAACCTCTAACATATGTTCCGCATAAGGTTGCCAATCGGTAGCCATGTGGAAGACGCCGCCGGTCTTCAGCTTGCGCAGCACCAGTTCGACAAACGGCGTTTGCACGATGCGGCGCTTGTTGTGGCGCGCCTTGTGCCACGGATCGGGGAAGAACAGCTGCACCATGTCCAGCGAGCCGTCCGGGATCATGTTTTCCAGCACTTCAACCGCATCGTGGCACATCACGCGCAGGTTGCTCAGCTTCGCCTCGTGGGCGTCGGCCAGGCAGGCGCCCACGCCCGGCGAGTGCACTTCGATCCCTAAAAAGTTCTGCTGCGGATTGTTGCCCGCCATGGTCACCAGCGAGGCGCCCATGCCAAAACCGATCTCCAGCACCGTCGGCGCTTCGCGGCCGAACAGCGCGGAGAGATCGACAGCGTCAGCCTGATACTCCACGCCCATCACCGGCCAATAGTTCTCCAGCGCGTGCTGCTGGCCTTTGGTCAGCCGCCCCTGGCGGCGGACAAAACTGCGGATACGGCGCATCGCGCGGCCGTTCTCATCAAATTCCGGGGAGATGACGTCATTAATCATAGTGCTTTCTGTCTGTTTGGCTGCCAATTAGGGAAACGCGCATTATGCAAAGATACATTGGTTTAGCAAGTGTTCATCTTCTGTACCCGCCGTGCGGCGTCGGAAAGTTCCGGTTTACAGCATCATGACTCTATGCTGCAATCTCGCTTCATTTTCTGCCGGATAACGACGCTGCTCATGATGCAAGCACAACAATTCGCACAGGTGGTGCTTGACTGGTACCAACGCTACGGTCGCAAGACCCTGCCGTGGCAGCTGGAGAAAACCGCCTATCAAGTATGGCTCTCCGAGGTGATGTTGCAACAGACTCAGGTTGCCACCGTCATTCCTTATTTTCAGCGCTTTATGGCCCGTTTTCCCAACGTGCGCGCGCTGGCGGAGGCTCCGCTGGACGAAGTGCTGCATCTGTGGACCGGCCTCGGCTATTACGCCCGCGCCCGCAACCTGCACAAGGCGGCGCAGACCATTGTCGCACAGCACGGCGGCGAGTTCCCGACAACCTTCGCAGAAATCGCCGATTTACCGGGCGTCGGCCGCTCCACCGCCGGCGCGGTGCTGTCGTTGGCGCTGGGCCAACACTATCCGATCCTCGACGGCAACGTGAAGCGCGTGCTGGCTCGCTGCTACGCGGTGGAAGGCTGGCCGGGCAAGAAAGAAGTCGAAAATCGGCTGTGGAAAATCAGCGAAGAGGTCACCCCGGCGCAGGGCGTCGGCCAGTTCAACCAGGCGATGATGGATCTGGGCGCCATGGTCTGCACCCGCTCCAAGCCCAAGTGTGAACTCTGCCCGCTCAACGTCGGCTGCCTGTCTTACGCCAATCACAGCTGGGCCAACTACCCCGGTAAGAAGCCCAAGCAGACCCTGCCGGAAAAAACCGCCTACTTCTTATTGCTGCAGCACGGCGACCGCGTGTGGCTGGAGCAGCGCCCGGCGGTGGGCCTGTGGGGCGGCCTGTTCTGCTTCCCACAGTTCAGCGCGCGCGTGGATGTGGAACTCTGGCTGCAGCAGCGCGGTCTGAAAGGCAAGCGCCTGGAACAGCTGACCGCGTTTCGCCACACGTTCAGCCATTTCCATCTCGATATCGTGCCGATGTGGCTGTCGCTCGACGCGGCGGGCAGCAGCATGGATGAGGGCGCGGGTCTCTGGTATAACTTAGCGCAGCCGCCGTCGGTCGGGCTGGCAGCGCCGGTGGATCGCCTGTTGCAACAGCTGGCGAAGCAGCCCCCGATCCAACAAAACTTATATGGCGATAGCGCCATCGACGAGGAATTAGCATGAGCCGCACCATTTTTTGTACTTTCCTGCAGCGCGACGCCGAGGGCCAGGACTTCCAGCTTTATCCCGGCGACGTCGGCAAGCGCATCTACAACGAGATCTCCAAGGAAGCCTGGGGCGAGTGGATGAAGAAGCAGACCATGCTGATCAACGAGAAGAAGCTGAACATGATGAACGTGGATGATCGCAAACTGCTGGAAGAGGAAATGATCAAGTTCCTGTTCGAAGGGCACGACGTGCACATCGAAGGCTATACGCCGCCGAGCGAATAACGCTGTTGGGGCCAGGCGCTGGCCCGCTTCAATCCTCTTATACTTCTTCCAAACGGCTTTAAGATGAAGAAAATTTTAGCTTTGCTCGTAATAGCGCCTTTGCTGATCTCCTGTTCCGGCAAAAAAAGTGAAGAAATCAACGAAGCCTGGATCAAAGACACCAACGGCTTCGACATTCTGATGGGGCAATTCGCTCACAACATCGAGAACATCTGGGGTCTGAACGAAGTTCTGATCGCCGGGCCGAAAGACTACGTCAAATATACCGACCAATACCAAACCCGCAGCCACATCAACTTCGACACCGGTGCCATCACCATCGAAACCATCGCCACCACCGATCCGGCCGCGCACCTGCGCCAGGCGATCATCAGCACGCTGCTGATGGGTGACGATCCGAGTTCCATCGATCTCTATTCCGACGCCAACGATATCCAGATCAGCAAAGAGCCGTTCCTGTACGGCCAGGTGCTGGATAACAAAGGCGCGCCGATCCGCTGGGAATGGCGCGCGGCGCACTTCGCCGATTACCTGCTGCAGACCAAGCTGCAAAAACGCACCTCCGGCCTGCACGTCATCTACTCGGTCACCATCCAACTGGTGCCGAACCACCTGGACAAACGTGCGCACAAATATCTGCCGATGGTGCGCAAGGCGTCGGAAAAATACGGCGTGGACGAATCGCTGATCCTGGCGATCATGCAGACCGAATCGAGCTTCAACCCGTATGCGGTGAGCGGTTCGGACGCGCTGGGCCTGATGCAGGTGGTGCAGCACACCGCCGGTAAGGATGTGTTCCAGATGCGCGGCAAATGGGGCACCCCGAGCCGCAGCTACCTGTTCGATCCAGAGAACAACATCGATACCGGCACCGCCTACCTGGCGATCCTGCAGAACAACTACCTGGGCGGCATTCAGAACCCGACCTCGCGCCGCTATGCGGTGATCACCGCCTACAACGGCGGCGCCGGCAGCGTGCTGCGGGTGTTCTCCAGCGACAGGACGCGCGCGGTGGGCATCATCAACGGCATGCAGCCGGGCGACGTGTACCAAACGCTGACCACCAAGCACCCGGCCGCCGAGTCGCGCCGCTATCTGGTGAAAGTGAATACCGCGCAGAAGAGCTACCGCAGAAAGTAGCGCTTCCCGCGTGGATAGGAGAAGGGCCGGTGCGAACCGGCCCTTTTTTTACTGCTTGATCATATAGCCAAAGATGCGCTTCCAGCCGTGATCTTTTTTCTCGATGTAGACCCCCTGCAGCTCCGGCGAGAAGCCCGGCAGGCGGTTGATACCCTCCTCGAGCGCCAGGAAGTAGCGCTGCACCGCGCCGCCCCACACTTCGCCCGGCACCACGCACAGCACGCCCGGCGGATACGGCAGGGCCCCTTCCGCCGCGATGCGCCCTTCCGCCTGGCCGATCGGCACCAGCTCGACGTTGTCGCGGATAAACTCCACGTTGGCGTCCTGCGGGTTCATCACCACCGGCGGGAAATGATCCTGACGGAACATCTCCTTTTGCAGCTGCTTAACGTCAAAGCTGACGTACAGATCGTGCATCTCCTGACACAGCCGGCGAATGCTGTAGCCGCGGTAATGCTGCTCGTTCTTGCGGTACACCGTCGGCAGCACCACGCTCAGCGGCGCATCCTCTTCGACATAGCGTTCGAACTGCGCCAGCATCTCCACCAGCTGTTCCATCTTGGCCGGGTTCTCCGCCGGGGTCAGCAGGAACAGGATCGAGTTGAGATCGCACTTCTCCGGCACGATGCCGTTCTCGCGCAGGAAGTTGGCCAGAATGGTGGCCGGTACGCCGAACTCGGTGTATTGGCCGGTCGCGGCGTCAATCCCCGGCGTGGTCAGCAGCAGCTTGCACGGATCCACCAGATACTGATCCTGGGCATAGCCTTCGAAGCCGTGCCACGTCTCCCCCGGCACGAAGGTGAAGAAGCGCGCGTCGTTGGCGATCAGATCGGTATCGTGATCCTGCCAGTCCTTGCCCGCCACCTGCAGCGGAATAAACGGCTTCAGCTGCGAGCAGCGCGTGAGCAGCTGTTTGCGCGTCTCGATGCCCAGCTTGACGCAGTCCATCCACATGCGGCGCCCGGCGGGGCCGGCGTGCATCTTGGCGTTGACGTCCAGCGCGGCGAACAGCGGATAGAACGGGCTGGTCGACGCATGCAGCATGAACGCGTTGTTCAGGTGCTTGTGGTTGCAGTGGCGTTTTTGCCCTTTGATATGGTCGTCTTTCTTATGGATCTGCGAGGTCTGCGAGAACCCCGCCTGCTGTTTATGCACCGACTGGGTGACGAAAATGCCCGGATCGTGCTCGTCCAGCTCCAGCAGCAGCGGCGAGCACTCTTTCAGCATCGGAATAAAGCCTTCGTAACCCACCCAGGCGGAGTCGAACAGAATGTAATCACACAGGTGGCCGATGGTGTCGATCACCTGGCGAGCGTTGTAAATCGTGCCGTCGTAAGTGCCGAGCTGAATGATCGCCAGCCGGAACGGCCGCGCCGCCGCGGCTTTCTCCGGCGCCACCTCGCGGATCTGCTCGCGCAGATAGCGTTCGTCGAAGCAGTGCGCATCGATGCCGCCGATAAAGCCGAACGGGTTGCGGGCGGTTTCCAGATAGATCGGCGTGGCGCCGGCCTGGATCAGCGCCCCGTGGTGGTTGGATTTGTGATTGTTGCGATCGAACAGTACCAGATCGCCGCGGGTCAGCAGCGCGTTGGTCACCACCTTGTTGGCCGCCGAGGTGCCGTTGAGCACGAAGTAGGTTTTATCGGCGTTGAATACCCGCGCCGCGTGCTTTTGCGCATCCTTGGCCGAGCCTTCGTGGATCAGCAAATCGCCCAGCTTGACGTCGGCGTTGCACATGTCGGAACGGAACAGGGTCTCGCCATAAAAATCGAAAAACTGCCGGCCGGCCGGGTGTTTGCGGAAGAACTCGCCGCCCTGATGCCCCGGGCAGGCGAAGGTCGAGTTTTCCATCTCGACGTAGGTCTTCAGCGTTTTGAAGAACGGCGGCAGCAGCGCCTGCTCGTAGGCGTCGGCGGCGGCCTCCAGCTGCGCCATGTAGAACGGCTTGCTGGCGCCGGCCAGCAGCGCGAAAACACCACTGACAAACGGCAGATAGTCCGGCGAGAGATGCTCGTCCCCTTCCACCGCCACGAAGGTCGGAATGTCGAACCCCGTCGCCTGCAAGCGCGCCAGAATGCCTGCGTTCACGTCGGCGACCGACACCACCGCCGCCGCCACGTCGGTGCAATCCGTCTGCTCTACGCGCACGATCTGGCGCAGCGTCTCAATGGTGGCGACCAGGCTGGCGCTGGTCGCGATTTTCAATTCTTTCATCATGCTGACTCTCAAACGGTGAAGGATGAGGGTGTGCCACCGGCACGGCAATGAGATAACGCGGTTATCCCGGTAAAAGCGATACCCGGGCACGGCAGCATAAGCGGCGTGCGTGACCGGCTCATGATCGGGGATCATCAGGCGGCTATCGGGGGAACTGGTCTTGGCAGCGTCCGACAGGCATCAGTAAAATCAGGGCCGCAGCGCTGGCTTTACGCATGCCTAACAGCGAGCGTCAGGCGGCCTTACCGCATGGCCGGCAGGCGTATTCGGGCGGATGACGTGCGGAGGAAACAACGGCGGAACGGTGGCGGCGTCAGATGTCTGGTGCGCAGCAGCGCTTGAGCAACAAAACCAGTCATGCCAATAACCCTCTGGCTTATAAGAAGCGGAAACACCGTCAGGGAACGGAGAGTGCTAAAATTTGCGCAATGATTGCATGATTCGTTGCAGGGTTCAAGCGAGAATCGCCTTGATTGAACGCCCATTGATTAAAGAATAATTCATTGTTATTTAATTGAAAAACCAAAAATCGCGCGTTTTAAGATGGTATAAATACACGTTTTATATGCATATTTATTGAATGCGGATATCCCCCCGTCCCCCGCCCCTCCGGGCTTGCTGCCTGAAAATAGAGCAACCGATCGGCTTTGTGACAGAAAGCGATTGACGCCATCCGGCCAATACGGTTTAATGCGCCCCGTTGCCCGGATAGCTCAGTCGGTAGAGCAGGGGATTGAAAATCCCCGTGTCCTTGGTTCGATTCCGAGTCCGGGCACCATATTTAGAATAACCCGCCTATGGCGGGTTTTTCGCTTTCTGGAGTACGAACTCTCCATCGAACTGCGTTCGATTATTCGGTCAAAGGCCTCACCCTGCGGGCCAGCGCTAAAGCCCTGTTCAACGCGGCGCCAGCGCCGGTTGTCCGAGTCCGGTCGCCCTATTCAGAAGAACCCGCCTATGGCGGGTTTTTCGCTTTCTGGGGTACGGACTCTCCATCGAACTGCGTTCGATTATTCGATCTTACGGCCTCACCCTGCGCGCCAGCGCTAAAGCGCCACCGCATCATCCGATGGATGTGCAATTTCGCATTACAGGTGCACTTTCTCAAAAGGCCCGCCCCCAATCCTCCACGCGTCAAACGAGCGCACTCATATTCTCCGTTTATCGAGTGTTTTTTATTGTCATTCGGTGATGGAATATAGCCACGAACCTCTAAAGGTATCACTTTGTTAAATCACAACATATTGAATTAAAACTAGGAACATTCCGAATAAAAACGACATTGCTGTTAATTCATTCATATAAGGCTATGCTGAATTTTACCCATTGATAAGACATTTTTATCCTATTCCGCTGCCAACGCGAAATAATGGAGGATCCGGCGACAATGGCAATTGATATGTATATGAAAGTTGAAGGAATGACGGGCGAGTCCCAAGACAGCAATCATAAAGGATGGACCGACGTACTTTCGTTTAACTGGGGCGCTTCACAGCCAGGAAATATGGCTGTCGGCGGTGGAGGCGGTTCCGGGAAAGTGAATTATCAAGACCTCCGTATTCAAGCGCTTATCGACAAATCTACACCCGCCATTCTTAAATATTGTTCCAGTGGAAAACATGTCGCGAAAATCGAGCTTTCCGTATGCAAAGCGGGTGGCAACCAGGTGGAATATTCCAAAATCGTTCTCGAAGACGTGCTGGTGACGCAAACCGATTTTAATGGTGTCGGTCAAAATGATGCGATCCTGGTTGATTACGCCTTCCAGGCGTCAAAAGTCACCATGAGTTACTGGGAACAAGGCAGCAGCGGCACTAAAGGCGCTGAAAGCAAATCTGGTTGGGATATCAAGCAGAATAAAGAGAGCTAAGTGCATTCGGGCACCTAACAATACGTTAATGATCGGGTGATAAAATCATGGCAATGGATATGTTTTTAAAAGTTGAAGGCATTAATGGCGAATCGAAAAATGCGAATCACAAGCAATGGATCGATGTCTTCTCCTTTAACTGGGGCGCGCGGCAGCCTGGCAATATGGCCGTTGGCGGCGGCGGCGGTACGGGTAAAGTGAATTTTCGCGATCTGACCGTACAGGCTCTGATAGATAAAGCGACACCTGCCTTATTGAAATACTGTTCGGCCGGTAAACACCTCGCCAAGGTGCAGTTGTCGCTTTGCAAAGCCGGTGGGCAGGAAGTGGAATATACCCGCATTACTCTGGAAGATGTATTAGTGACTCATACCGACTTCATCGGTGTCGAGCACGGTTCCACGCTAGGCATTGAATACTCTTTTCAGGCCGGTAAAGTATCGATGGAATACTGGGAGCAAGCGAAGCAAGGCAATAAAGGAGCTTCGGTGCAGATGGGCTGGGACATTAAGCAAAATAAAGAAAGCTAATCACATTACGGTGCATATCGTAATGGCGGGGGGATTATGGCATTTCCTAAGTCACATGAAATTTTAGCTCTGACATCGCAACACGAATCGAATAATCGGGTGTCAGCCAACTTTTTGACCCGTGAGATTTTGAATGAGGCGCTGATCCTAGTCAGGTCTCTGTCACCAGAAGAAGTCTTTCGATTAACAAAAACGGAGACCGGCCAGATCGCATTTACGCTGGGTGAACTCAAAGATGAAAACAACCGCCGATTGACCGCCAATAATATTGAGTCAGGACAACGACCAGGCGGAAGAATTAATCACCTGGATAACCGCATTAATGTCTCTTTTCCCGGAACCTCATGGCAAATGGGGGCGCGTGTTCAGCATTTTGAGAATATCGCGTCGAGTACCGTCGGCGGAGCCGGTCTGGTTTTGATCGCGGGATTATGGACGGGGGCCGGTTCTGGCGTTGGCAGCATTTTAGGCAGAAATGCCGCCCAGCTCGCGGTAGTGACTGGCACGTATTTGGGTAAACGCTTCGTGACCAATAAAACCATGGTCGTGAATCAGATGGCAGCACATATCAAAAACCTTGCCGATATGTTTAACTCCACCCACAACGCCTTTAATGATTTCAAGTTCGAAAGCGCAGCCAAGCGCGCACAATACAGTCCCGATCCTCAGGCACAGCACCCTATTACTTTTGAACAGAAAGTCACGGATAACAATGCAGTTCCTGCTAATCATACCGATGCCATTCAGGCTATCGTGCGCCGTTTTGTGACGGGAACTTACCAACGTGTAGATATCGTCGGCCAGGGCGATATGTTTATAAAAGTCTTTTTCAGCGATGGGGAACTGGACATTTCGCAAGCCCAGTATGACTACCTCAGCAATTTGAAGCTCCCGTGATTGATCAACCTGGCAGGTCTTCGCGGTTCTGGCGCAACGGTTGTCATTCTGTCCAGGGTGCAAAAATGCCCCGAATTGACGAAAAGATTTTTATTGTCGGTAAGAATGGTCAATGACGATGACAAGGCAGACTGCCGGATCGGACGCGATCGTTGCACCAGCGTGGCCAGGTTTTTTCACACTCGGCTCGAGCAAGCGTCCTCTCCGGGCAGTCTTTGTCCGGCATTAATTAAACGAACCCTCCCCCCGGTAGTTAACGCGAACCATCCGCGTCCATAGGGTGCAGCTCGGGGTAAAATATTGCCGTTCGGGGGGCAACAAGAGGAGATAAAGGTACAGAAGTGTGCGTATCACCTTAGTGAAAAAGTGTGACGCCCTGCCGCAAAATAACATATTGAATTAAATGATAAAAATCAACTTACAACGCACAGATTTCATAATTTCACTTCCGATTTCATCTTTGCAAAAAGCATCCTGCCTCTAATATCACGTTATTTCACCTTCCCCGCGCCTATTTTAAGGCTATTCTAAGCATCGAATACACCGAGCCCGGCAGTGCAATGGCATATACATCAGAAAAGCAGATAAGAACTCATACGGTGGGCATCCTCCCTGGTGGCCGTTTTCATGGCTTGATGAATCAGGGGGGCATCGGAATTTTACTTAGGAATATTCATTAAATACACGCGCAAACCTTCATAGGGATTTTCATGGAAAGAAATACGCCCGTAGCCTTTGCCTGATGCGCTACCGAATTCTAAACGGGCATTTAAAATTGCGGTATTTTGGCCCGCACACCTTTTAATTACATTTAATTCGTGAAGCTTACTTATAAGAAAAAGGCAGCCTGGTTGCTATAAGCCACCCTATCTGCAGTCGTATTTCTGGGTATTATTCTCATTATACTGGAGCTTATTAATGAATCAGCGTTTGGATATCATCGGTATTGGCCTTGGCCCGTCGAATCTTAGCCTGGCAGCCTTAGGAAGTGAAATAGAGGGATTTACGGGACAGTTCCTTGAACGCAAACCTCATTTCTCCTGGCACCCAGGGATGATCCTGGCGGATTGCAGTATGCAGACCAACTTTTTAAAAGATTTAGTGAGCGCGGTTGCCCCAACCAATCGCTACAGTTTTCTCAACTATCTGGTAAAAAACAGAAAATTTTATCGTTTCCTAACGACGGAGCAGCGCACCGCATCGCGCGAAGAGTTCGCCGATTACCTCACCTGGGCCGCCGCCGGGATGGGATCATTGGCATTCAATCAAGACGTTCAGCGGGTCGAATTTGACGATCGGCAGCGCCAGTTCGTGGTGACCACCTCGAATAAGGTCTTCCACGCCAAACACGTCAGCATTGGCATAGGCAAGAAAATAAAGTTGCCGGATTGCGTGACGATGCAAAGCGATCGCTGTTTCCATGCCAGCGAAATGATGCTGCGCAACCCCGATCTGACCGGCAAACGCGTGGCGATCGTCGGCGGCGGCCAGAGCGGCGCAGATCTGTTCCTGAATATGTTTAAAGGAGAATGGGGGCAGCCGGCGCAGCTCGACTGGATATCGCGCCGCAATAACTACAATGCGCTCGATGAGGCTGCTTTTGCCAACGAATACTTCACGCCCGATTACGTCGAGAGCTTTTACTCACTGGACAGCGCGGCCAAGCGGCATATGCTGGCCGAACAGAAGATGACCTCAGATGGCATCACCAGTGAGTCGCTGCTGGCGATTTATCGCGCCATGTACCACCGCTTCGACGTCCTGCGCGAGAAATTATGGGTGCGCCTGCTGCCCAGCCGTTCGCTGACGGCCGTGAAACACACGCTGGATAACGCCTACCAGCTCGAAACGCGTCATCATCTCGATCACGGCCAGGAAACCTTCAAGGCGGACGTGGTGATCTTTGCCACCGGTTATCAATCGGCGACGCCTGAGTTCCTTGAGCCTTTGGCCCACCGGTTGTTAAAGACTGCGGACGGCGAATACCGCATAGCCCCGGACTTTACCTTTGAGTGGGAAGGCCCAGTGGAGAACTGCTTATTTGCGATGAACGCCAGTATGCATAATCACGGCATTGCCGATCCTCAGCTGAGCCTGATGGCCTGGCGATCGGCCCGCATTCTTAATCGGGCGTTAGACCACAAGCCATTTGATCTGGGAACAACGCCGACAGCCATTCAATGGCGCAGTGAAAGCGTACCGCCCGCGTTTTAAATACAAGAACGTCTTAATCATTGTCACTATGCTTTGATGGAATTACGTATATGAAGAGACAATTCAAGAAGTTTATTCTAGATCAACTGGCCGTATTAGCCCCCGAGTTCAAGGCCAGATTGATATACAAAAGGGCATTTGGCAAACCGCTGAATTTACAGTCGCCCTCAACCTGGAATGAAAAAATAAATCATCTTAAGTTGAATGACTACAGTAATAACGCATTGGTGACTCAATGTGCAGATAAATATGCGGTGAGAGAGTACATCAAAGAAAAGGGATGTGAAGAGATTCTAAATGAGTTGTATTTCTCCTGTGATTCAGTGCAGGAAATACCCTGGGAAACGCTGCCTGATAAGTTTGTCATTAAGGGAAACCACGGTTCAGGGTATAATTTAATTTGCCAAAACAAACAATCGTTGAACATTAAAAACGCCTCTCATCTGATCGATGGATGGATGAAAGACGATTACTGGAAAACCTATGTAGAACTCAACTACAAAGGGATACAAAAAAAGATCATTGGGGAAAAGTATATCGAATCGGCCAATGGTCACGGGCCTGAAGACTATAAAATCTATTGTTTCCGCGGTGTGCCTTACTGCACCTTGCTGTGCGTCGGCAGGGATACCGGGACGCCAAAATATTACTTCTTCGACAAAGAGTTCAAGTTCCTTTGCTATAGCGAAGACTGCCTGGCATTGAGCCAGGAGGAGATAGACGCTTTCGTGAAGCCTGAGGGATACGATGAACTGTTTGAGTACGCCACTCGCTTGTCGGCGCCCTTTGAGTTTGTTCGCGTTGATTTCTACATCTCGCAAGGCCACATCATTTTTGGCGAGCTAACCTTTACCCCCTCCGCCGGATTGGATACGGATATTTTGCCGCCGACCGATATTTTGCTTGGCAAGATGCTGACGCTGCAGCAGCACTGATTTTCACCGGACGCTCGCAGGGAAGATCGGGCGGCGCAGTGCCCAGCGCGAGGAGGAATACCGGCCGACATGTTCGCAGCCTGTCGGCCGGTATTGCCCTGAAGGTATCGGGCCAAGGATCTCGCTTGTTCATACCGCCGTTACAGAAAAATCCCGCCACCTATCCCTGATAGCCCGCAACCGACCCAAGCGCAACACCTCAGCCGGACCACATAACCATTTGAAAAATAATGGCATTAGATAATCAATAAGAATCACTTACATATTTATAATAAAATGTTCTATATGTATAGGAAGCTATAATATAAGATACCGGAAAGTTTCCCTGGTGTTGTTGTGTGTCTTTGCCCTATTTTATAGGGCTTTTTTTGCTAAAAATCGTTGATAACCGTGTGTTTCCCCCGCTATTCGCCATTCCCCCCCCCCATAAAAACCATAACCATTTCTAATTAATTGCAATCTCTCTTATTCCTGACTTACCAATAATAACAATGAGTTGCTATTAACCCGGCAAAGCAACTGGCGGCCCTCTTCCGGATTTTGGCCGCCATTCGCGGCCGAAATATCCGCCCTAAAGGTAGGTTTTTGCCGGGCGCGAACGGATGCTACTATCGGCCTTTTTCCGAAGGTGTTAACCCGCATGTTTTTGTCCAACCGGCATTTTATCTCTGCGCTTCTGGCGCTCGCCATCGGCCTTTGGCTGCCGGGTTCCGTGCTGGCCAGGCCCGATTTGGAACGCAAGATCGGCGCTACCGTAGCCGATAGCGATTCTGCGGATTACCGCTTCAGCGACCTGCGCTTCACCTCCGCCGATGGCCGACGGCATTACCGCGTTCGCATCGCCCAACCGCATCGGGCGCCTGAGCCGGGCGGCTATCCAACGGTTTATTTCCTCGACGGCAACGCGGTGCTGATGGAGCTGAACGCCGCCTTACTGGCCAAATTGGCGGCGGCGAAGCGGCCGCCGGTGCTGGTCATGATCGGCTATGACAACGATCTGCGCATCGATGCCGCCGGCCGCGCCTACGACTATACGCTCCCTCTGCCGGCAGGCATGAAGACACCGCCGCGGGCCGGCGGGGGCGCGGATGCGTTCCTGCAATTGATTGAAACTCGGATCAAACCGGCGATCGCCGCCAGACTGGCGGTCGATCCGCAGCGACAGACGCTGTGGGGGCACTCCTACGGCGGGCTCTTCGTTCTGCACACGTTGTTTACCCATCCTGCCGCCTTTCAGCGCTATATCGCCGTGGAACCCTCGCTGTGGTGGGGCAACGGCATGATCCTGCAAGAAGCGCAGCGGATGACGGAACGGCGCGCGGCGCCGGCGGTAAGGCTGCAACTGTGGGTTGGCCTGGCGGAACGCGATCGCGCGGCCCCGCCCGGTGTAAAGAGCCCCGCTCTGCCGGCGGACGCGACGCATTTGCTGGCCGAACAGCTCGACGGTTTCACCGTCGGCTATCGGGAATGGCCCGCCTTAGGGCACGGCGCCATGCTGGGCGCGACCATCGAGCCGGCGCTGGGCAGCGTCATCGCAGAAGACTGAATTCGCAGCTCAGAAGGCATCGGCCACATTTTCATCTGCGGCGCATATCTTCTGATAAGAAGAGTGTTTAATATCTGAGACAGAGAACGGTGGCCGCGGGCGGGCGCGTCAAAAAACAAAGTGGCTCCCCCGTCGGCAAGTGAGCTTGCTCTATCCGGTGGAGCCATACAGTACTGCAGTTTTCCCGGTGGGGCCCTGGTGAGGCGCAAGTAGGAAAAGATGGTGTAAGCAGGGCATTTCAGCGTTTTAATACCGCCTGTTTCACTATTTTCTTCTCCCTGTGGCGCCTATCATAAGCGCCCGCTCACCAGGCGGAAAAGGGTGAAAACCACCCTTGAAATACATTAACGAAAGTGATATTAGAAGCGGTTGGGGCGAAAGCGCCTAGTTCAGTTTTGAATAATTAAATCAGGGAATTATATTAAAAATGAATATTAATATCACCGACAAACCCAACCCGCAGGATGAAGAGTTCGTTATCGACAGCCTTTGGGCGCACAATCACAAAACCCAGCCCGTAGACATTCACCCGCTGTTCCTGACCGTTACCGACGACAACCAGCAGATCGTCGGCGGCCTGGTCGCGCGCACCTGGTGGGGCGGCCTGGAAGTGCAGTATCTGTGGGTTGGCGATCAATGCCGCAAAAGCGGGTATGGCCGCCAATTGATGGAGTTGGCCGAAGAAGAAGCCCGCAAGCGCGGTTGCCATATGGCCTATGTCGATACCTTCGATTTCCAGGCCAGAGGCTTCTACGAAAAATTGGGCTACCGGGTCTACGGCGAGCTGGGCGACTATGCGCATCGCCACACCCGCCATTATCTGGCTAAAAGCCTGTAACGCGGCCTGAGCGGCACAGAGGTGGGTATGGGTTCATCACATAAAAATAATGAATCTTATTTTAAGGGCCTCATCACCATGATGGAGCACCTGAGCGAACCCTGGGGCATCAAAGACCACCTGTCCCGCCACCTCTATATGAACCGCGCCGCTTATCTCTATACCAATACGCCGCTGAATTTCGACGTCGCCGGCAAATATGACCACGAGTTCCCCGCCGACTGGGCCGACTCCGCCGCCGACTTTATCGAGCATGACAAGATGACCGAAGCGGCGCGCGATCGGGTCACGGTCATAGAAACGCACTACTGGTACGGCAAAGACAGCCTGACGCCGTTTATCAGCGAAAAGCTGCCGGTGTACAACGATGACAAACAGGTGATTGGCGTGATCTGGAACGCCAAGCCGATGAACAGCCTGTCGCCGCTGAAGTATATCAATCAGCAAAAACCCAGCGTGTTGACCACCGAAGTCAATAACGAGCTGTTCACCCGTGCCGAACTCGATGTTATTTTCCTTATGCTGCAAAGATTTACGGTGAAAGAGATCGCCAAAATCTATAATGTCAGCAATAAGACCATCGAAAACCGCATTTATAACATTTACCAGAAGGCCAACGTGCATACTCAGCAGCAATTTGAGGAATACTGCAAATACGCCAATCTGGATAACTACATTCCCGATCGCCTGATAACCAAAGGCATTCAATTTATTTGAACCGCAAGGAAGATCTCACCGTGATAAAGATCGAAGATTATCCGCTCACCCGGGTGCCGCAGGATAAACGAGTTTCGTTTTTAAGCGTGGCCATCGTGCATATGGGCATGCTGACCGCGCTGGACCAGTTCATGCTCGGCGCCGTACTCGGCAATTCCATGACGCTGATTGACGCCTTCACCGCCATCTTCGTCGGCAGCCTGATCTTCGGCGTGGTGACCTACGGCCTGGGGCTGGCGGGCATGCGCGAAGGCATTTCCGGCAGCCTGCTGGCGCGCTGGTGCGGCTTCGGCCGTCTGGGCTCGGTGCTGATCGGCGTGGTGGTTGCCGTCAGCCTGCTGGGTTGGTTCGGCATTCAGAACGCCATTTTCGCCAAGTCGCTCGACTTCGCGCTCGGCAATAAGCTGGGCTTCGGCCTGGCCGCCGGGCTCTCGGGCACGCTATTGACCATCCTGGTGGCATTCGGCTTCAAGGCGCTGCGCATCGCCGCCCGTATCGCGGTGCCGATGTTCATCATGCTGGTGGCCTATATTTCGGTGACCGCGCTTTCCGGCCATAACCTGCAGGAGATCATCCAGCTGGCACCGCCGGGTGAACCGCTGACCATCAGCGCCGGCATCACCATCGTCGTCGGTGGCGCCATCGTGGCCAGCCTGATGACCCCCGATCTGACCCGTTACTCCAAAAACGGCAAGCACGTGCTCGGCGTCACGCTCTTCACCATTATCGCCGGCGAGTTCGTGGTGAACGGCCTGGCGATCCTGATCGCCAAAACCCTGGGCACCGCGGATGTGGTCACCATCATGTCGCAAGCGGCCGGCGGCGCCGGTTTGCTGGTGGTGGTGTTCTCCACCCTGCGCGTCAACGATCTCAACCTGTACTCTTCTTCGCTGGGCATCGTCAATGCTGTGGAAGGCATCACCGGCAAGAAGCTGAAGTACACCTACACTACGCTGGTGATCGGTATTCTGGGCACCACGCTGTCGGTGCTGGGCATTCTTGACCGTTTTGTCGACTTCCTGACGGTGCTTGGCGTGGTCTTCCCGCCGATTATCGGCATCATGCTGGTGGACTATTATCTGCTGCGCAGCCATCGCAAGATCCTGGATGAGAGCCGCCGGACCGGCCAGTTGCCGAACGAAACGCCAACTATCGGCTGTGCGGCGATCGTCGCCAGCATCGCCGGCGGCGCCGTTGGCCTGGCGACCGAATGGGGCGTACCGACCATCAATTCCCTGGTCGCTGCCAGCCTGCTGTATTGGCTGCTTAAACTGGTCTTCAGCCGGGCGCAAAAACCGCTGGCATCACAGAAATCGCTCTGATTTTCGTGAACGCGGTAATGCACTCCTCCGGTAACGGGGGAGTGTTAAACGCTCGAAAAGGGGATTCAATGCAAAAGAATGAGCCGATCGCGCAGATAAACGGCCGTGGTGGTTAGGGTCCCTGGTGTCGGTAGCAAGCTATCCATTATGCTCAGAGTGTGGCAACGCCCCCTCTGAGCTTTTTATTATAAAAACTGTCGGCTTCCGTGTTTTGATCGTAAAGAGAAACTTCAGCTTGCATGAACAGTAGCCCATGAAATCGGCTTTGGTCAACATAAAAGTAAACATAAAACCGGCTTTTGTGTTCACTTTTCCATAAGAGAAACCTAATCAATTGATTTGCACGGCTTTATCTTTCGCGCAGAGGAAGCAGACCGCCTCCGCTGATATCATTGCGCTAAACGGCTGACGGAAAACAATAATTACTACTAATAATCAGTTCGTTACCTGCTCGCCTGCGCCTTTTTATCTGGACAACGCCAATGCGTAAGTTATAGTGAAGCCTGCGTAATGTTTGTAAGGACAGCCAATGAAAACCACCAACGCACAGCGCAAAATCAACATCATTAAAAATATTGAATATCTGATGCGTACCCGCGGTGAAACCAAGGCTTCCTTTTCCAATCGCAGCGGCCTGACGCGCACGACTCTCTACAAAATTCTTGACGGAAGAGTGAACAACGTTCAGCAATCCACCGTGAATCGGATCTCCGATTTCTTCGGTGTCTCCTGTGAAGAGATCGAAGATTACGATCTGGAAAAGCTGGAGCTGCTTAACGAAACGCTGTCCACCGAAGGCAACAAGAACCCTTCCGCCATTCCGGTGATCCCGCAGTCGCGCTACCTGGCCGTCTCGCAGCGCAAGATCGGGCAACTGGTCACTGAGTTCCCTTTGACTTATTTCTTCGGCGATGAGTCGAACATGTTGGCAATGAAAATAGAGACCGAAATTAAAGGGTCATTTATTCCCGGCGAAGTCATCATCATCAAACGCCCGCCGGTACTGATTTGCGATTCGCCTTTGCTGTATCACTCGGGAAAAAGCGGCTTCTTTGTGGTTGACGACAAAGACAGCGAAAGCATGGACAAACGCCCTCAGGACACCGTGCAATTCCTGGGTTACATCGTTGGAGAAAGGCTATAAATGGAACCGAATCAGAAGTTCAAGCTGTTGGGCTTCACCCGGCATGGCACCATCGCGGCCAATGTCATGGTATTGGCCACCGGCAAAACCATCACCATGGGGCTGAATGAGCTGGCCGACAGCGAAATATCAGAAGATTTAAGCCGGCATGAGCTGCAGGCGCTGTACCGTAAACTCTATGGTGACAACCAACAAAAAACCGCCTATGAGCTCAGCGATCGCCATGAACGATCCTGGTACGCCTACCTGATTATTACCGTGGCGCTCAGCGTGATTTATATTTTCTCAACGCTGTGCGGCGTCAAGCCGATCCAAATCCCGGTGCTGAATCTCATCACGCCGCCGGCGATCTTCATTTACCCGCTCACGTTCATTCTGGTGGATATCCTCAACGAATTCTATGGCTTACGGCTGGCCAGGCGCACCATCATCATCTCGTTTATCGCCAATCTGACCTTCGTCCTGGGCGTTTGGGTAACGACGCTGGTGCCGAGCATTCCGCAGTGGGAGTACAGCGAGACCTACAACGGCATCGTGCACAGCATCATGGCGGTGCTGGTGGCCTCGTCGGCGGCCTATCTGATCTCCGAAAACGTCAACTCCTACCTGCTCTGCAAAATCAAAGAGTTGACCAATTCCCGCTACCTGTTTGTGCGCGTGATCACCAGCACCGTAGTGGCTTCGGCCATCGACAGCGTGGTGTTCTGCACGCTGGCGTTCTACAACGTGCTGAGCTGGGACATCATCAAAACCATGATCCTGTCGCAGTTCCTGATCAAGGTGGTTTACGCCCTGCTGGGCGTCGGGCCGATCTACGCCACCCGCAGTCTGTTTAATCGCTACATCAATACCGAACAAGCAAAGGGCAATGAATATGCATATCCAAAAGCAAGATAAAATCACCCATCTTGGCGCGAACTCCGATTATCCGGATCAATATGCTCCCGCATTGCTCGAAGCCTTGCCGCGTGCCCGCGGCCGCGATCTGATCGGCGTGGACGAGCGGCAACTGCCGTTCAGCGGCTTTGATCTGTGGACCGCCTTCGAGCTGTCGTGGCTCAACGCCAAGGGCAAGCCGGTGGTGGGCATCGGCGAATTTACCTTCCCGCATTCCTCGTCGAACCTGATCGAATCCAAATCGTTCAAGCTGTATCTCAACAGCTTCAACCAAACGCGCTTCGACAGCGTGGAACAGGTGAGCGCCGCTATGCAGAAGGATCTGTCGCAGGCGGCCAATGGCCAGGTCACCGTCAAGCTCTATCCGGGTCTGGAAGGTTATCCGGCGCAGATCGATCGTCTGCCGGGCATCAACATCGACGATCTGGATATCGCGGTCGATGACTTCGCCTTCAAACCGGAATACCTGAGCGGCGCGGCCGATCAAGGGGAGCACGTAGCGGAGACGCTGTCTTCCAATCTGCTGAAATCCAACTGCCTGGTCACCAACCAGCCGGACTGGGGCAGCGTGGTGATCCGCTATGAAGGCCGCCAAATCGATCGCGAAAGCCTGCTGCGCTACCTGATCTCCTTCCGCCAGCACAACGAATTCCACGAGCAGTGCGTCGAGCGCATTTTCAACGACATCAAGCAGAGCTGCCGCCCGGAAAAACTCAGCGTGTTCGCGCGTTACACCCGCCGCGGCGGCCTGGACATCAACCCCTTCCGCAGCGATTTCGAAACGGCGCCGACGCTCGGCCGCCTGATCAGACAGTAAGCCTCATCCCCAATGCTCCCGCCAGGGAGCATTGTTTCTCTCGCTTTCATCTCCCTGTTATTTTTCGCCATTATCGTCGTCAGCGGCTATCTTCAAAGCACACTGACGGAGATTAACGACGCATGCCTGACCTTTCTCGCAGAGACATCCTGCGGGCTGCCGCCATCGGATCGGCGTTCTCGCTGTTGCCCGCCTCGATTCGCAAAGCGCTAGCCATTCCCGCCAATAACCGCACCGGCACCCTGCGCGACGTCGAACACGTGGTGATCCTGATGCAGGAGAACCGCTCTTTCGATCACTACTTCGGCACCTTGCCGGGCGTGCGCGGCTTCAGCGATCGATTTACCATTCCACTGCCCGGCGATCGCCTGGTCTGGCAGCAACAGGGCGCCGAACGGCTGGTGCTGCCCTACCATCTGGACAGCAAACGCGGCAACGCCCAGCGCGTCACCGGCACGCCGCACTCGTGGGTGGATGAGCAAGCCGCCTGGGATCACGGCCGCATGAGCGCCTGGCCCACCTACAAAACGCCGGCCTCGATGGGCTACTACCGCCAGCAGGAGCTGCCGTTCCAGTTTGCGCTGGCCAACGCCTTCACCCTGTGCGATGCCTATCACTGCTCCATCCACGCCGGCACCAACACCAACCGGCTGTTCCACTGGACCGGCACCAACGGCCCGTCCGCCGCCGACGTGGCGGTGGTGGTCAACGAATGGGACAGCCCCGGCCCGGCGGACAGCGGCTACCAGTGGACAACCTATCCGGAACGGCTGGAGGCAAGCGGCGTCAGCTGGAAGGTGTATCAATTCCTGCCGGACAACTTTACCGACAACCCGCTGGCGGGTTTTCGCCAATACCGCGCCGCCAGCATTCAAGTGGGCAACCCGGCGTGGCCACCGAAAGACTTCAACGCTTTCGTGCCTTATAGCGATGCGCTCAACGAGGCCGCACCGCTGTACAAAGGCAACGGCAACACTCTGCCGGCCGCCGACGGCAACGATCTGGACGCCATGCTGGCCGGATTCCGCGCCGACGTGCAGCAGGGCAAACTGCCGCAGGTCAGTTGGATCATCGCGCCGGCGGCCTATTCGGAACACCCCGATCCCTCCAGCCCGGTACAGGGCGGCTGGTTCACCCAAGAGATCCTCAACGCGCTGACCGACAACCCGGAGGTGTGGAGTAAAACCGTTCTGCTGGTCAACTACGACGAAAACGACGGCTTTTTTGACCATATGCCTTCGCCTTCCGCGCCGTCGCTGCGCGAAGACGGCAGCTTCGCCGGTAAATCGACGGTGCCGTTCGACACCGAGATCTTCCAGCACGTGGCGCCACCCGGCTCGCAGGATCAACCGCCGCCGGATGGCCGCATCTACGGCCCCGGCCCGCGGGTGCCGATGCTGGTGCTGTCGCCCTGGAGCCGCGGCGGCTGGGTCAATTCGCAGGTTTTCGATCACACCTCGGTGCTGCAATTTTTGGAAAAGCGCTTTCAGGTGCATGAACCCAACATCAGCGCCTGGCGCCGCGCGGTGTGCGGCGATCTCACTTCGGCGTTCAACTTTGTCGATCCTAACGGCGAAGCGCTGCCGAGCCTGCCCGCCACCAGCCGCCACGCCGCCGACGGCCTGCGCCAGCGTCAGGAACAGCTGCCGCAAGTACCGCTGCCATCGCCCGCCCACCAGCGTTTACCCCATCAACGCCGCCTGGCGCGCCCTTCCCGCGCGTTGCCCTACCAGCTGCACGTCGAGGCCAGCGTCGCGGTCGAGCAACGCCGCGTGACGCTGAACCTGTTCAATACCGGCGAGCAGGGAGCGGTGTTTCACGTCTACGACCGGCGCGATCTGGCGCAGATCCCGCGCCGTTTTACCGTCGAGGCGGGCAAGGCGGTCAGCGACGACTGGCAAACGGAGAATGAGTACCATCTGTGGCTGCTTGGCCCCAACGGCTTTCATCGTGAGTTGCGCGGCGCCCTGAGCCGGCCGCAGCCGGAGGTGCGTTTGCGCCCGACGGGCCGCAACCTGCTGCTGCAGTTGAATAACCCGGCCCCCGAAGCGATAACGGTCACCCTCGAACGCTGCCCTTACACGCAGCAAGGCCCGTGGCCTATCACGCTGCCTGCGGGCGGCAGCCATCAGCAAGCGTTTGACGCCCGCGCCAGCGGCGGTTGGTACGATATTACGCTGCAAAGCGCCGGGGGCTGGCTGCGCCGCCTGGCGGGGCGGCTGGAAGATGGCGAACACAGCGTCAGCGACCCGCTGATGGGCCATGAGTAACTATCGGCATCGAGGGAGTTCAAAAATCGAAAGGATATCGCTTATCATTGCGCTCTCGTTCTTCGCCGATTACCCAAGGATCTTCATGCCCGCTGTTCTTATCGCCAAAGCCGGCCGCTGGTTGGCCGCCTGCGTTTTACTGTTGGCCGGCGCCGCTCAAGCCGCGCCGATCGTCGTCACCGATGTCGCCGGCCGCCAGGTCACCCTGCCGCAACCGGCCAAACGCGTTATCCTGGCCGATGCCCGCGCGCTGCTGGCGCTGAATATTCTGCATCCGCAGGAGCCGCTGAAAAACATCATCGCCTGGGACAACTCGCTGAAGGTCAAAGCGCCGGATCTGGTTGAAGCCTACGCGAAAAAATTCCCACAGGTCATGCAGATCCCCACCTTCGACAACCCCTACACCAGTGATTTCAGCGTAGAAAGCGCGGTGGTGCGTCAACCGGATCTGATCATTTTCGACATTGGCCTGCTGAGCAAATTGAAAGACAGCGGCGTGCTGACCCAGTTGGAAAAAGTCGGCATCCCGGTGCTGATCATCGATTTTCGCCAACAGCCGCTGACCAACACCGTCGCCAGCATGGCGCTGTTGGGTAAAGTATTTGACGAGCAGCCCAATGCCGATGCTTTCATCCGTCTCTATCAGCAGCGCCTCGAGCTGGTGCGGCAGCGGGTCGCCACGCTGAAACCGGAGCAGCGCCCCAGCGTCTTCATCGAGCGCAGCGCCGGCATCAAAGGCGAACAGTGCTGCAACACCTTCGGCAAAGGCAGCTTCGGGCAGTTCATCGATACCGCCGGCGGCAATAATATCGGCAGCACGCTGTTTTCAGACATGGGCGGTGAAGTGAACGTCGAACAGGTGATCAGCAGCAACCCGGATTTCTATCTGCTGACCGGCGCCGACTGGAGCCGCGGCCATCGCGGCACGCTGGCGGTGCCGCTGGGTTACGCCACCGATATGGCCACCAGCCAAAAGAAACTGGCGCACCTGCTGGATCGCACCGGCATTAACGTGCTGAAAGCGGTGAAAGAAAAACGCGTGATGGCGATTTACCATCAATTTTACGACACGCCGCTCAACTTTATCGCGGTTGAGGCGATCGCCAAGTTCCTGCACCCGGCGCTGTTTAAAGATATTGATCCGCAAGCGGATATCGAAATGGTGCACCGGAAATTCACCGCGCTGGATTACAGCGGCGTCTTCTGGCTTACGCCGCAATAACCCCCGCCAGGGCCCGCCAGCCGGGCCCTGTTTCCCGCATTCATTATTTAGTTACCCGCTTAACTATCCCGTAACAATTCTATTTACTTGCCAATAATTATCATTAAGATTGTCTTTTCTAAAAAAACACATCCGGGTCTGAAACTCTTAAGGCATTATTATGTCACCTCTTTTTCGGCTTTCTCTGCTGACGGCTTCCATCGCCGTCGCATTCCCTGTCCTTGCTACTGATAACTCATCTCAGAACGATACCGACACCGTGACCGTCGTCGGCAACTGGCTGGACAACCCCGATACCAGTTCGGTGCTGCTCAACCATCCGGGCGCGCGTTCCATCGTCACCCAGCAGCAAATGCACGAACAGGGCGACCAAACCATCGCCGATAGCCTGCGCGGCGTACCCGGCGTGCAAGTGCGCGACAGCAACGGCACCGGCGGCAGTGACATCTCGCTTAACGTCGGCGTGCGCGGCCTGACTTCGCGTCTTTCTCCACGCTCCACCATTCTGATGGACGGCGTCCCGCTGGCGGTCGCGCCTTACGGCCAGCCGCAGCTGTCGATGGCCCCGCTGTCTATCGGTAATCTGCAATCGGTGGACGTGGTGCGCGGCGGCGGCGCGGTGCGCTACGGGCCGCAGAACGTCGGCGGCGTGATCAACTTCGTTACCCGTGACATTCCCAAAACGTTTGGCGGCACCGCCAGCGTACAAACCCAGGGCGCCAGCCACGGCGGCCTGAAGACCCTGACCAGCGCCTCCATGGGCGGCACCGCAGACAACGGCCTCGGCGCCGAACTGCTCTACTCCGGGCTGCACGGCCAAGGTTACCGCGACAACAACGACAACAGCGACATCGACGATTTCATGCTGAAAACGCGTTATGCGTTCACCGATCGTGACGAGCTGTTGGCCAATTTCCACTACTACGACGCCAAAGCCGGCATGCCGGGCGGGCTGAGCACCGCGCAATACGCGCAAAACCCGTTCCAATCCACGCGGCCGTGGGACCAGTTCGAAGGCCGCCGCAAGGATATGTCGTTCAAGTACAAACATCAGGAAGACGACAAACAGTTCGAAGTGTTGACCTACTTCACCGACAGCTACCGCGGCAGCAACATCGAATCGGAAGGCACAGGCAAAAACGCGGGCCAGCGGCGCATGGTCTCCTATCCGCGCCACTATTCAACCTGGGCTATCGAACCAAGTTATTCGCAGGTCTTCCGTTTCTGGGATATGGCGCACGAGATCACCCTCGGTTACCGCTACCTGAATGAAACCATGGATGAAAAGGCGTCGCGTTCGGCCTGGTATAACCCGGCGAATATCGGCTCGACGCCGGAGACCCCGGATTATTACCAGCACACCTCCGGCGGCACCGCGGCCAACGCGTTCTATATCGACGACACCATTAACGTCGGCAACTGGACGGTCACGCCGGGCCTGCGTTATGAAAGCATCCGCACCCACGTGGACGATTCGTTCAACAATATCAGCCGCAAGAAAAGCTACAGCGAGCCGCTGCCGTCATTGAACGTGATGTACCACCTGTCCGACGCCTGGAAACTGTTCGCCAACGCCAACACTTCGTTCGGCAGCATGCAGTATTTCCAACTGACCAAAGGCGGCAACGGCAACCAGCCGGCGCCGGGGCTAACGGCGGAAAAAGCGCACACCTATGAATTCGGCACTCGCTACGACGACACCGTAGTCAAGGCCGAGGCCACGCTGTTCTACATCGACTTCGATAACCAGCTGCAGTACATCAGCAATGACGTGGGCTGGACCAACATGGGTGCCACCAAGCACAAAGGCATCGAGCTGGCACTCAGCTACGATCTCAGCGAGCTGAATCGCGCGCTCGACGGCGCCAGCGTCTACACCAGCTATACCTACACCAAGGCCAGCACCGACAAGGGCGACTTCGCCGGTAAAGATCTGCCGTTCTACTCGCGCCAGGTCTATACCGTCGGTACACGTTACGCCACCGGCAACTGGGTATGGAATCTGGACGGTTATGCGCAGTCGAAACAGCATTCGCCGGGCACCGGGCCGGAGTACATCACGCAGGAAAGCGCCGATGGCCAGTTCGGCAATATCGCCGGTTACATGGTGTGGAATATGCGCGGGGAATATAACTTCGGGCCGCAGCTGTCGAACCTGACGCTGGGTGCCGGGGTGAAAAACCTGTTCGATCAGCGCTACTTCACCCGCTCCAACGACAACAACTTCGGCAAGTACGTCGGCGAACCGCGCACCTTCTTCGTGCAGGGGTCAATCGCCTTCTAATGCCGGGGCCCGGCAGGGCCCCGGTATCACCGACAGTAAAGGCGAAACAGGCGCGCCAGGTGCGCGCCCATCGGCGTCAGGGTGGTGTCCTTGCGTTGGATAAGATAAAACGTCGCTTTCGGCAGACGCTCTTCCAGCTCGAGCGGCACCAAATGCTTGCCCAAAATCGGATCAGAAATCACGTCCACCGAAAGAATGCTGACAAAATCGCTCTGCGCCACCAGGCTGGTACAGGCCATAAAGGTCTCGCAGGTCACGCTGATCGACGGCGCCATGCCCAAGTCCCCAAACAGATCGTGCAATAGCCGATAGTAACTGCCTTTCGGCGTCGGCATGGTCCAGTCGCAGTGCTGCAGCTGTTTCAGCGAGGTCGCCCCCTCCATCGGATGCCCTTTGCGCACCACTACCCGATACTCTTTTTCCATCAGCCGTTCATACTGCAGCTCGTTGTCGAGGCTGCTGGGGTAATAGGTATTGACGGTAAAATCCAGCTCGCCCTGGCGCAGTTCTGGGATCATCGACACCAGTTGCCCCTCGACGATGCGCACCTTCACGTTGGGATACTCACGGTGAAACTGGGTGATCACTTGCGGCATCACGGTGCGCGCAATGCTGCCGCCAACGCCGATATTCACCGTGCCGCCCGCCAACCCCAGCCGCTGCTGAATGTCTTCCTGCGCCACCCGCAGCTCTTCGAGGATCAGGCTGGCATGCTGGAAAAAGTTATCGCCGCAGTCGGTCAATACCACCCCCTGACTGCGGCGAATAAACAGCTTGGCGCCCAGCACCTCTTCCAGTTCCTGAATGGCCTTGGTCAGCGCAGGCTGGGAAAGGCGAGAGGTGCGGCTGGCGGCGCGGATGCTGCCCTGGCGGCTAACGTCCACAAATGCACGTAATTGGTGCAATTTTATCGAGGCTGGCATAGGCGAAAGGCGATAACCGTTGTTTATCAATAGCAAGATATTGGCATCTTATTTAGCCAGATTCCATTGTGTACATTCGGAAAAAACATAATAAATAACCAAATTCTTATTTCGCTTAATTAAGCGCATTTTCTGCGCCAATAAGCGCCATTCACGGCAGTTAGTAACCAAACGCACCTTTTTCTTTGCAATAGCTTCACCGTCTGATTTCAGTTCAGAGCATAACTGCTGCCTGGAGCGATCCAGCGCGCGATAACTTATGAGATATCACTATGACTAATTCGCTTTCGATGTTGGTGGCTGATTTGTACCCGCAATTGCAGGCCTGGCGCCGCGACTTCCACCGCTATGCCGAATCCGGCTGGTTTGAGTTCCGCACCGCCACCCTGGTGGCGGAAGAACTCGATCGGCTGGGCTATCGCCTGCAGCTGGGCCGCGAGGTCATCAAGGCAGAGGCGCGCATGGGGCTGCCCTCGCCCGCCGAGCTGGAAGCGCAGGAACAGCGCGCCCGCAATCAGGGGGCGTTGGAAAAATGGTTGCCGCATTTTTCCGGCGGCTTCGCCGGCATCGTCGCAACGCTCGATACCGGCCGCCCCGGCCCGACTATCGCTTACCGCGTGGATATGGACGCCCTCGATCTCAACGAATTGCTGGAACCCGAACACCTGCCGTTCCGTGAAGGGTTCGCCTCTTGCAACAGCGGCATGATGCATGCATGCGGTCATGACGGCCATACCACCATCGGCCTGGGGCTGGCGCACGTGTTCAAAAGCCTGGAGTCCCAGCTTCGCGGCACCGTCAAACTGATCTTCCAGCCGGCGGAAGAAGGCACACGCGGCGCAAAATCGATGGTGGAGGCCGGCGTGGTGGACGACGTCGATTTCTTCACCGCGGTGCATATCGGCACCGGCGTGCCGGCCGGTGAGCTGGTGTGCGGCAGCGACAGCTTTATGGCCACCAGCAAGCTGGACGTCACCTTTCGCGGCGTCGCCTCGCACGCCGGCGCCAAGCCGGAAGACGGCCGCAACGCGCTGCTGGCAGCGGCGCAGGCTGCGCTGGGGCTTTACGCCATCCCGCGCCACAGCGAAGGCAGCTCGCGCATCAATGTCGGCGTGCTGCAGGCCGGCACCGGCCGTAACGTGATCGCCGATCGGGCGTTTATGAAGGTGGAGACGCGCGGCGCCACCAATGAGATCAACGCGTTTGTCTATCAACAGGCGCTGAACGCCATCGAAGGCGCCGCCAAAATGCACGGCGTCGCCTGCGATATCGCGCTGATGGGCGCGGCGCAGAGCAGCAAACCGACCCAACCGTGGGTGGATTACATCCGCCGCCAGGCGCAGCAGATAACCGAGCTGACCTCGGTGGTCGATCGCCGCGAACAGGCCGCCGGCTCAGAAGACGCCACCTACATGATGGAACGGGTGAAATCGCACGGCGGCCAGGCCTCATACGTCATTTTCGGCACCGAGCTGAGCGCCGGGCACCATAACGAGAAATTCGACTTCAACGAGCAGGTGATGGCGGTGGCGGTGAAAACGCTGGCGTCGCTGGCGCTGAACCTGCCGACATTCGGGAGCGGAGCATGAGCAACTCAGAACCGCAGGCCTTTATCGACGACTACATTGACCAACGCCAGTCCCGCTTCAGCGCGCTGAGCGACGCGATTTGGGACCACCCGGAAACGCGCTTTAACGAGACCTATTCCGCCACGTTGCTGGCCGATGCGCTGGAACAGGAAGACTTCTCGGTCGAACGCGGCGTGGGCGACATTGAGACGGCGTTTATCGCCAGCTACGGCAGCGGCCACCCGGTTATCGCGCTGCTGGGTGAGTACGACGCGCTGGCCGGGCTGAGCCAGCAGGCCGGTTGCGCCACGCCGCAGCCGCTGGTGGAAAACGGCAACGGCCATGGCTGCGGCCACAACCTGCTGGGCACCGCCGCGCTGGCGGGCGCCTTCGCCGCCAAGGCGTGGATGCAGCAGAACCGGCTGAGCGGCACCCTGCGCTTCTACGGCTGCCCCGGCGAAGAAGGCGGTTCCGGCAAGACCTTTATGGTGCGCGAAGGCCTGTTCGATGACGTCGACGCCGCACTCACCTGGCACCCCGAAGGCTTCAGCGGCATGTTCAATACCAGCACGCTGGCCAACATCCAGGCGGCGTTTCACTTCAAGGGCGTCGCCGCCCATGCCGCCAACTCGCCGCACCTGGGGCGCAGCGCGCTGGACGCGGTGACGCTGATGAATACCGGCGCCAACTTCCTGCGCGAACATATCGTGCAGGAAGCGCGGCTGCACTACGCGGTCACCAACACCGGCGGCAGCTCCCCCAACGTGGTGCAGGCCGATGCCGAGGTGTTGTACCTGATCCGCGCGCCGCAGCTCGATCAGGCGCAGGACATTTACCAGCGGGTGATCAACATCGCCAAGGGCGCAGCGCTGATGACTGACACCCAGATGGAGGTGCGCTTCGACAAGGCCTGCTCCAACTATGTGCCGAACCGCAGCCTGGAACGCGCGATGTATCAAAACCTGTGCGATTTCGGTCTGCCCGAGTACAGCGATGCCGAGCGCCGCTTCGCCGAGGAGATCCGTCAGACCCTGAGCCGAGACGACCTGCGCAACGCCAAACTCAATATTGCCCGCACCGGCGGCGCGGCCGGGCGCGAGTGGGTGCAGCAGTTGGGAGATAAGGTGCTGATGGACGAGGTCGCGCCTTATGTGGAATCCGACGACCTGCTGTACGGCTCTACCGACGTTGGCGACGTGAGCTGGGTGGCGCCGACCGCCCAATGCTTCAGTCCTTGTTTCGCACTCGGCACTCCGCTGCACACCTGGCAACTGGTGGCGCAGGGCCGTACCGCTATCGCCCATAAGGGCATGTGCCTGGCCGGCAAGGTGATGGCGGCGACCGCCATCGATCTGCTGAGCGACAGCGCCCTGCTGGCGCGCTGCCGCAGCGAGTTCGAGCGCCAGCGCGCCGAACAGCCGTACCGCTGCCCAATCCCGCAGGGGGTGCAACCATCGCCATTGGAATAGCATGAACAGACAGGGCCCGGACAACCGGGCCACTAAGTATAATTATAAATAAATCAAATAATAACAATCACACAACAGAGCAAACACAGAGGGTAAAATCATGAGTGAGGCCACAACGCCAATCAATAAAAGCCCCGGACGCGTTTTTTACTGGGTGGAACGCATCGGCAATAAGATCCCCAATCCGTTTTTACTGTTCGTCTATTTGATCCTGGTGCTTATGCTGGCCACCGCGCTGTTTTCCTGGCTCGATGTGGCGGTGAAAAATCCGGCCACCGGCGAGCTCATCAAGGTGAATAACCTGATGAGCGTGGCGGGCATGCAGTGGATATTTCCCAATATCATCCATAACTTCAGCAGCTTTGCGCCGCTGGGGGCTATTTTGGCGCTGGTGATAGGCGCCGGCCTGGCGGAAAAGGTCGGCCTGCTGCAGGCGCTGATGTACAAAATGGCCTCGCGCGTCAGCGCCCGCTACGCCAGCTATATGGTGCTGTTTATCGCCTTCTTCAGCCATATATCGTCGGACGCTGCGCTGGTGGTGATGCCGCCGCTCGGCGCGCTGATGTTTATCGCAGTGGGCCGCCACCCGATAGCCGGGCTGCTGGCGGCGATCGCCGGCGTCGCCTCCGGCTTTACCGCCAACCTGTTGATCGTCACCACCGACGTATTGCTTTCCGGCATCAGCACCGAAGCCACCAAAGCGGTGGACGGCGCGGTTCACGTCAGCGTGATCGACAACTGGTACTTTATGGCCACCTCCGTGATCGTGCTGACCATCGCCGGCGCGCTGCTCACCGACAAGTTTATCGAGCCCCGTCTGCCGAAGTGGCAAGGCGGCGCCGAAGACAAAATCGCAGCGCTGACCCCGCTGCAGAACCGGGGGCTGATGATGAGCGGCATCGCCGCGCTGGTGTTTATCGCCATCATCGCCGCTCTGGTGGTGCCGGAGGCCGCGCCGCTGCGTGACCCGAACACCGGTTCGGTGATCCCTTCCCCGTTCATCAAGGGTATTGTGCCGATCATCATCCTGTTCTTCTTCACCGTCGCCATTACCTATGGCGTCGTCACCAAACAGATCCGGCGGCCGGACGATATTCCCCACCACTTGCTCGATCCGATGAAAAGCATGGCGGGTTTCATCGTGATGGTGTTTCCACTGTCGCAGTTCGTGGCGTTCTTTAACTGGAGCAACATGGGCAAGTTTATGGCCGTCGGCCTGACCGATATGCTGGAAGCCGCCGGCATGAGCGGCGCACCGGCATTTCTCGGCCTGATGTTCCTCTCCGCCTTCCTGTGCATGTTCATTGCCAGCGGCTCGGCGATCTGGTCAATTTTGGCGCCGATCTTCGTGCCGATGTTTATGCTGCTCGGTTTCCACCCGGCGTTCGCCCAGATGATCTTCCGCATCGCCGACTCTGCGGTGCTGCCGCTGGCGCCGATGTCGCCGTTCCTGCCGCTGTTCCTCGGCTTCCTGCAGCGCTACCGCAAAGACGCGCAGCTCGGCACCTATTACGTGCTGATCCTGCCCTATCCTTTGGTGTTCTTCAGCGTGTGGATTTTGCTGCTGCTGGTCTGGTATGCGCTAGGCTTGCCAATCGGTCCCGGCGTCTATCCGAAGCTGGGCTAAACGCCCCGCTATCTCGCCCCGCGCCGGTTCGCGGGGCAGATCCCCTTCTCCCCAAGCCCAGCAGAAAGATTGATCTTCCTCACTGACCAAGCGGCTCTGAGGATTATTTCATTGCCTTGCTAAACCGGTTCTTCTATTTTAGCTCACCATCTGACAACGACAAAAACAGGGATTAAGCATGATGAATCGCGTATGGGTACTGGGCGACGCCGTGATCGACCTGGTGCCGGAAAATGCCAACGGTTATCTCAAATGCCCCGGCGGCGCGCCGGCGAACGTGGCGGTGGGTATCGCCCGCTTGGGCGGCGACAGCGCCTTTATCGGCCGGGTGGGGCAAGACAGCTTCGGCGCCTTTCTGCAGCAGGTGCTGAGCGATGAAGGGGTGGATATCGGCCATATGCGGCCGGATCCCGAACACCACACCTCCACGGTGGTGGTGGATCTCGATCTTCAGGGTGAGCGCTCATTCACGTTTATGGTGCAGCCCAGCGCCGATCTGTTTTTACAGCCCGACGATCTGCCGGCTTTCCAGCGGGGCGAATGGCTGCACCTCTGCTCCATCGCGCTGTCGCAGGAGCCCAGCCGCAGCGCGGCCTTTACGGCGATGGAACGCATGCGGGCAGTCGGCGGCCGGGTCAGTTTCGATCCCAACATCCGCGAAGAGGTCTGGCGCCAACCGGAAGCGCTGCGCCCCTGCCTGCAAAAGGCGCTGCTGCTGGCGGACGTGGTGAAACTGTCGCGCGAAGAGCTGGCTTTCATCAGCCATCTTGACGATCTGGAGAACGCCATGCGCTGGATGATGCAAACCTATCCGCTGCGCCTGCTGCTGGTGACGCTGGGCGGCGACGGCGTCTGCGTACACGACGGGCATCGTCTGCGCCATTTCCGCGCGCCGCCTGTCGTGCCGGTCGATACCACCGGCGCCGGCGACGCCTTCGTCGCCGGGCTGTTAGCGGCGCTGGCGCGCCTTCACGCATTGCCGCAGGAAGCGCAATGGCCGGCGGTTATCGCTCAGGCTCAGGCCTGCGGCGCGCTGGCCACCACCGCCAAGGGCGCCATGACCGCCCTGCCCCGCGCCGACGAGTTGGCTGCTTTCCTGCGTTGATCCCCTGCATCCACGGCGCCCCCCTGAGCGCCGTGGTCTTTTAACCCGCGATTTGCGTACTCGATCACAATAGCTGAATCGGGTTAGCAAACTTGATTGCCAGTCCGCTTCTCGATCGCTATCTTTCGCCATGAAAAACCGGTTTAGCAATTTAGCAAAAAATAATAACAACCCTTCCCGGATGATAGACGATGATGAAAAAACTCAGCTATTTGGCGATAACAACAGGGCTTTTCCTCTCCACGTCTGCCGCAGCGACCTCGGGCGGCGACAGTATCGAGGCGCGTCTCAACGCGCTGGAACAACGCCTGGCGCAGGCGGAACGGCGCGCCGCTCAGGCTGAAACCCGCGCCACGGCGGCGGAACGCCGGGCGCAACAGCTGGAACAGCGCACCGCCAGCACCGAAAGGCAAACCGCGCAGGTCGCGCAGCGCGCCGCCACGCTGGAAACGCAATCCTCTCCGACCAGCGCGCTGAAACTGAACGGTTTCAACGATCTGAAACTGTATGGCGACGTGGAGTTCAACCTGGACGGCGCCAGCCGCAGCGGCCAGCTGACGTCGTTGAAAGGCAGCGACCACAAGGACTGGAAACCCGGCAACAAAGAGCGCTGGGACATCAACGGCCGCATTCTGGTCGGGCTGGACGGCTACCGCCGCAATCCGGACGGTAACTTCTCCGGCTTCAGCGTCCAGCCGCTGGCGGACATGAGCGGCAAAATGAACCTGGACGACGCCGCTTTCTTCTTCGGCAATGAAAAGAACTGGCAAACCAAAATCGGCCGCTTCGAAGCCTACGACATGTTCCCGCTGAATCAGGACACCTTCATTCAATACTCCGGCAATACCGCCAACGACCTGTACGCCGACGGCTTCGGCTATATCTACATGATGAAAGAAGGCCGCGGCCGTAGCAGCAGCGGCGGCAACCTGATGCTGAGCAAATACGCCGGGGATGTCTATTTCGAACTGAACACGCTGGTGGAAGACGGCACCTCGCTGTTCCAGGACAACAGCTACCACGGCAATGCGCTGGAAAATAAGAAAAACGTCGCCTATTTGCGCCCGGTGATCGCCTGGAAGAAAGACGCCTTCAGCATCGCGGCGGCGATGGAAAGCAACGTGGTGAATAACGCCTACGGCTATCAGGACAGCCAGGGACGCTTCGTCGATCAATCCAAGCGCAACGGCTACGGCATGACCATGAGCTGGAACACCAACGCGGCCGATCCGGATAACGGCGTGGTGGCCAACCTGAGCGCCGCCTACCTGGATGCCACCGGCGAGCAAGACTTGACCGCCGGCGTCAACGTGCTGTGGCGACGCTTCGAACTGGGTTATATCTATGCGCACAACAATATCAAAGAGTTCAATACCGCCGGGATCGCCGCCGATATCCACAACCCGCTCAGCGAACCGGGCAACTACGACATCCACACCGTTCATGCGTCGTATCAGATACCTAACATTATGAATATGAAGAATTTCAACCTGTATTTAGGCGCCTATGTCTCGCTGCTGGAAGCCAACGCCGACAGCAAGATAGCCAACGGCGACAACGACCAGCGTTACGGCATGCGCGCCAGATTCAAGTATTTCTTCTGACATCGATTCACGGCGCTGCGCCGCAAACTGCGCAGCGGCATTTTTATTTAGCAAGGGGACAACATGGACATTACCGCAACCGCCAACGCGCTGTTGCCGCTGCTCGGCGGTAAAGAGAACATCGCCAGCGCCGCCCACTGCGCCACGCGCCTGCGCCTGGTGCTGGTGGACGACAGCAAGGTGGACAAAGAGGCCATCGGCAAACTGGACGGCGTTAAAGGCTGCTTCAGCAACGCCGGCCAGATCCAGGTGATCTTCGGCACCGGGCTGGTCAACAAGGTGCATGCGGAATTCATCAAGGCGGCGGGCGTCAGCGAATCCAGCAAGGCCGAAGCCGCCGATATCGCGGCGAAAAAGCTCAACCCGCTGCAGCGCATCGCCCGCCTGCTGTCGAACATCTTCGTGCCTATCATCCCGGCGATCGTCGCTTCCGGCCTGTTGATGGGGCTGCTCGGCATGGTGAAAACCTACGGCTGGGCCGATGCCAACAGCGCGTTGTTCATCATGTTGGATATGTTCAGCTCGGCGGCGTTCATTATTCTGCCGATTCTGATCGGCTTCACCGCCGCACGCGAATTCGGCGGCAATCCCTATCTGGGCGCCACGCTCGGCGGCATTTTGACGCATCCGGCGCTGACCAATGCCTGGGGCGTCGCCGGAGGGTTCCACACCATGAACTTCTTCGGTCTGGACATCGCCATGATCGGCTACCAGGGCACGGTATTCCCGGTGCTGCTGACGGTGTGGTTCATGAGCCTGTTGGAAAAACGGCTGCGCAAGGTGATCCCCAACGCGCTCGATCTGATCCTGACGCCGTTCCTGACGGTGGTGATCTCAGGCTTTGTCGCCCTGCTGTTTATCGGCCCCGCCGGCCGCGCGCTGGGCGATGGCATCTCCTTCGTGCTCAGCACGCTGATTGCTCATGCGGGGTGGCTAGCCGGGCTGCTGTTCGGCGGCCTCTATTCCGCTATCGTCATCACCGGCATCCACCACAGTTTCCACGCGGTAGAAGCCGGGCTGCTCGGCAACCCCAATATCGGCGTCAACTTCCTGCTGCCGATCTGGTCGATGGCCAACATCGCTCAAGGCGGCGCCTGCCTGGCGGTCTATTTCAAAACCCGCGACGCCAAAATCAAAGCCATTGCGGTGCCTTCGGCCTTTTCCGCCATGCTCGGCATCACCGAGGCGGCGCTGTTTGGCATCAACCTGCGCTTCGTGAAACCGTTTCTGGCGGCGCTGGCGGGCGGCGCGCTCGGCGGCGCCTGGGTGGTGGCCAACCATGTCGGCATGAACGCGGTCGGGCTGACGGCGATCCCCGGCATGGCGATCGTGCAGGCCAGTTCGCTGGTCAGCTATATCATCGGCCTGGCAATCGCGTTTGGCAGCGCCTTTGTCCTCTCCCTACTGCTGAAATACAACACGGACGCGCAATGATGGAAGAACTCAGCTTAATCAAACAGGCACTGCGGGCGGTCATGAACGGCCAGCCGCTCGCGCTGCGCGATCCGCACCGACCGGACTGGCATCTGGCGCCCAGCGTTGGCCTGCTGAACGATCCCAACGGCTTTATCCAGCACAACGGCGTTTATCATCTGTTTTATCAGTGGAATCCGCTGGGTTGCGATCATCGCAACAAATGCTGGGGACACTGGCAGTCGGCTGATTTGCTGCGTTGGGAGCACCAGCCAATCGCCCTGGCGCCCGGCGCCTGTTACGACAGCCACGGCTGTTACTCCGGCTCGGCGGTGGTGGCGGAAGGCAAAATCACGCTGATCTACACCGGCAACGTAAAATTCCCAGACGGCTCACGCACCGCTTACCAATGCCTGGCTCAGGAAAGCGAACGGGGCGAATATCGCAAACTCGGGCCGGTGCTGCCGCTGCCGGAGGGCTACAGCGGTCACGTACGCGATCCGAAAGTGTGGCGTCATCAAAATGGCTGGTACATGGTGCTCGGCGTGCGTGACCTGCAGGATCGCGGCAAGGTGCTGCTGTTTCGTTCCAGCGATCTGCGCGACTGGCAAGCGCTGGGAGAGATCGCCGGTTCCGGCCTGAACGGCTTAGAGGAATTCGGCTACATGTGGGAGTGCCCGGACCTGTTCTCGTTGGACGGCGACGAGGTGTTGATCTGCTGTCCGCAGGGGCTGACGCCGCAGCCGGAACGCTATCTCAACCGTTATCAGGCCGGTTATCTGCTCGGCAAGCTGGATTACCGGCAGGCGGCCTTCAGCCACGGCGAATTCCGCGAGCTGGACGCCGGCTTCGAGTTCTACGCGCCGCAGACGACGTTGGCGGAAGATGGCCGCCGCCTGCTGTTCGGCTGGATGGGCGTGCCCGAGCAAGATGAAGAAGCCCATCCGACGCGCCGTTACGGCTGGATCCACACCATGACCTGCCCGCGCGAACTGTCGCTGCGGCATGGCCGCCTCCACCAGCGCCCGGCGCGCGAGCTGCAACAGCTGCGCGGTGAGCGAGCAGGCTGGCAAGGCCGCGCCGATAACGCCCCCGCCTATGCGCTGGGGGCCGCGGAGCTGCAATTGACGCCGCAGGGCCCGTTCAACGCAACCTTTGGCGACGCGATGACGCTGAACTGGGACGGCGAAAGGCTGCGGCTGACGCGCGCTTCCCTGACCGACGGCCGGCCGGAGCACCGTTACTGGCGCGGCCCGGTCACGCATCTGCAACTGCTGTTCGATCGTTCCAGCGTGGAGATTTTCATCAACCACGGCGAGGCGGTGATGAGCGCACGCTACTTCCCGGCGGGTGAGCCGCAACTGCGGCTGTGCGGGAGCGCGCCGCTGGCGTTGGAATACTGGCCGCTGGCGCCATGCATGCTAGAATGACGCATCCTCCGATGACTTCAGATGGCGTCAGTGAAAAAAAATAAACGCATTACCATCAGTGACATCGCCACGCTGGCCGGGGTGTCGAAATCGACCGCCAGCCTGGTGCTGAACGGCCGCAGCAAGGAATACCGGGTGTCCGACGACACCCGCGATCGCATTCTGGCGCTGGCGCACGAACACCATTATCAGCCCAGCATCCACGCCCGCTCTTTGCGCTCCAACCGCAGCCACACGCTGGGGTTGGTAGTGCCGGAGATGACCAACTACGGTTTTGCGGTGATTTCGCGCGAGCTGGAAACGCTGTGCCGCGAAGCCGGCCTGCAGCTGTTGATCGCCTGCACCGATGAAAACCCGGCGCAGGAGATGATGGCGGTGAACAGTCTGGTGCAGCGGCAGGTGGACGGCTTGATTGTCGCCTCCAGCCAGCTAAACGACGCGGAATACCAGAAGATCAATGTCGGACTGCCGGTGGTGCAGATGGACCGTCTGATCGCCGGTTCCGAACTGCCGCTGGTGATCACCGATTCGGTCAACTCGACCGCCGACCTGGTGGAAACGGTCGCGCGCCAACATCCGGATGAGATCTATTTTCTCGGCGGGCAGCCGCGCATTTCGCCGACCCGCGATCGCCTGGCCGGCTTCCAGCTTGGCCTGGAGCGGGCCGGCGTAACGTGCAAACCGGAATGGATCATCAACGGCAACTATCACCCCAGCTCAGGTTACGAGATGTTCGCTCAGCTTTGCGCACAGCTGGGGCGGCCGCCCAAAGCGCTGTTTACCGCCGCCTGCGGCCTGTTGGAAGGGGTGTTGCGTTATCTGACTCAGCATCAGCTGATGGAGAGCGACATCCACCTGTGCAGCTTCGACGATCACTACCTGTTCGACTGCATGACGCTGAAGATCGATACGGTCGCACAGGACTGCCGGGCGCTGGCGCAACATAGCTTCGACCAAGTCACCGCACTGATCGACGAGCGGCCGCTGGAACAGAACGCGCTTTATCTGCCGGGCCGTATCCGCTGGCGCCATGCCGGTTCCCGGGCTTTGTTGGCCGAAGAGTGATCTCTCTGAATCAGTAAAAAAGGGCGCCGAAGCGCCCTTTTCTGTTTCATCAGCCCGCTATTTGGCGGCGCCTTCCATGCCCACCAGCCCCACTTTCAGGTAGCCGGCTTTACGCAGGGTGTCCATCACGCTCATCAGCGTTTCATAGTCCACGCTCTTGTCCGCCTGGAAGAAGATGGTGGTTTCTTTGTTCGCCTGGGTGCGTTGATCCAGCACCGAAGTCAGCTGATCGGCATTCACCGGCTGATCGCCGACGTAGAGCTGCTTGTCGGCCTTCACCGACAGGAACACCGGTTTTTCCGGCCGCGGCTGCGGCTTGGCGGAGGAGGCCGGCAGATCGACGCGGATATCTACCGTTGCCAGCGGCGCGGCCACCATAAAGATGATCAACAGCACCAACATGACGTCGATAAACGGCGTCACGTTGATTTCATGCAGTTCGCCGCTGTCGTCCAGATCTTCATTTAAGCGCATCGCCATGACTCACCCCGCCCGCAGTTGATGTGCGTGCTGTGAGCGCTTGGCTTCCGCCGTCGCGGCCAGATCCAAATCACGGCCCTGCAGCAGCAAGACCTGCGCCGCCACGTCGCCCACCTGCGCGCGGTGGCCGCTGATGACGCGGGCGAAGATGTTGTAGATAACGACGGCAGGGATCGCTGCGACCAGGCCCAGCGCGGTCGCCAGCAGCGCTTCCGCGATGCCCGGCGCCACAACCGCCAGGTTGGTGGTCTGCGAATGGGCGATGCCGATGAAGCTGTTCATGATGCCCCACACGGTGCCGAACAGACCGACGAACGGCGAGATGGCGCCGATGGTGGCCAAGAAACCGTTGCCGCGGCCCATGTTGCGGCTGTAGGCCGCCACGCGGCGCTCGAGACGGAAGCCGGTGCGCTCTTTGATGCCGTTGTTGTCGTTGGATTCCGCAGACAACTCCAGCTCATTTTGCGCGTCGTTCAGCAATACCGCGCTGACGCTCTCCGGACCGAAGTTTTGCGCCAGTTCGGAGGCTTCATCCAGCGAGCGCGCTTCGGCCAGCGCCAGCTGTTCGCGGCGCAGACGGCGCTTGGCGCGCAGCAGTTCACTGCCTTTGGAGAACAGAATGGTCCAGGTCACGATCGAGGCCAGCACCAGGCCGATCATTACCGCTTTCACCACCGCGTCGGCGTGCTGGTACATGCCCCAAACGGACAGGTCCATGCCGCGGGTTTCCGGTGGCTGGATCGTTGGCGCCGGGTTCACCGGCGTGATGCTCTCCGGCGCGGCGGCTGCAGCAGGTGCAGGCGCGGTGGTCGGCGCAACGCTTTCGGCAACGGCCGGATTGCTCGCTGGCGCGGCCTGCGCGCTGCCGGCCAGCCCTACGACCAGCACCATAGATGCCATCAGGCTGCGGCCGAAGGCCTTGCCCCACTGCGCCCGGCCCTGGCCGAACGATCCTTGATTTAAATTCTTGCCAGCCGTTTTCACGCTGTGCCTCCACCCATTACCGATCAAAATTAAGGAATAATTCAGCGTGCGATCATATCAAACCAACCGGGGATTGATAGTGGTTCTCATTATTATTTACCAAATAAACGAGAAAATTTTAGCCAGCATCGCCACAAAGCGCCAATCTGTGTCCGTTCACCGCCAAATGCCCCTTTTATAGGGTGATTTCGTTACTTTTCTTCCACAACGACGCAACAACGCCACGCTGCCGAACGGCGTCTTGACCGATGAATGGGCTTCTCTCTCGCACCACGGCAGAAGGATGAGGCGAGAAATGCACGCCCGACAGACAATTATAGCCGTTTCTATATCTGGAAGTTAAAACGTCTGGATGGCTATATTAACTCATGTTAACGTAAGGGCTATCGTAAACAGGCACGTGCAGAGCAACCAGAGGTGAGCCAGGTACCATGACGTCAAAACATATCGAAACCGCGCTGATCGGCGCCGGCCGCGGCAAACGCTACACCCAGGGCTCCGTCAATCCCGTCACGCAACGCGCCTCTTCTTTGGTCTTCGACTCCGTCGCTGCCAAAAAACACGCCACCGCGCAACGCGCCCACGGCGAGCTGTTTTACGGCCGACGCGGCACCCTGACCCACTTCGCCCTGCAGGATGCGATGGTGGAGCTGGAGGGCGGCGCCGGCTGCGTGCTGTACCCCTGCGGCGCGGCGGCGGTGGCCAATGCGATCCTGTCGTTCGTCGGCGCCGGCGATCACCTGCTGGTCACCGGCTCTGCGTACGAACCGACCCAGGATTTCTGCACCCATATCCTCGGCCGCATGAACGTCAGCACCACCTATTTCGATCCGCTGATCGGCGCAGACATCGCCAAACTGATCCAGCCCAATACCCGCGTGGTGTTCCTGGAGTCCCCCGGTTCCATCACCCTGGAAGTGCAGGACATTCCGGCGATGGTGCAGGCCATTCGCGCCGTGGCGCCGGACGTGGTGATCATGATCGACAACACCTGGGCGGCGGGCGTGCTGTTCAAGGCGCTGGATTTCGACATCGACATTTCTATTCAGGCCGGCACCAAATACCTGATCGGCCATTCTGATTACATGCTTGGTACCGCCGTCGCCAACGCGCGCTGTTGGGATCAACTGCGCGAGTACTCCTATCTGATGGGGCAGATGGTGGATGCCGACACCGCCTACATGGCGAGCCGCGGCCTGCGAACCCTGAGCGTGCGGCTGAAGCAGCACGAACGTAGCAGCATCGAGGTCGCCAACTGGCTGGCGGCGCGGCCGGAGGTGGCGACGGTCAATCATCCGGCCCTACCGAGCTGCAAGGGCCACGAGTTCTACCGCCGCGACTTCAGCGGCTGCAACGGGCTGTTCTCTTTCGTGCTGAAGGAACGGCTGGACGATACGCAGTTGGCCGCTTACCTGGATAACTTCAGCCACTTCAGCATGGCCTACTCCTGGGGCGGCTTCGAGTCGCTGATCCTGGCCAACCAGCCGGAAGAACTGGAAGCGATCCGCCCGGCGGGCGGCGTCGATTTTTCCGGCACGCTGGTGCGGTTGCATATCGGCCTGGAGAACGTCGAAGACCTGATCGCCGATCTGGCGGCCGGCTTCGATCGCCTCAACGGCGTGCGCTAAGGCGGATTCCGGTAATTTTCTTCGTCTCGTTTAATGTCGGCTTAAGCTATTAGCGGTACACTAACCGGGTAACTGTCAGATACGGTACCCGCCGCATCCTGGAGAACGTGACCCCGGGCGCAACCGGCATGCAACAGGACATAAAATGGATGTATTACGAGAGATTATTCATGCGCTTTGGCAGCAGGACTTTATCGCCCTCGCCGATCCAAGCGTAATTTGGGTGGTTTACGCCGTACTTTTCACCACTCTGTTTTTGGAAAACGGACTGCTGCCCGCCTCCTTCCTTCCCGGTGACAGCCTGCTGCTGCTGTCGGGCGCGCTGATCGCCAAAGGCGTGATGGGCTTTGCCCCCACTCTGTTGATTCTGACCGCCGCCGCCGGCCTCGGCTGCTGGCTGAGCTATATCCAGGGCCGCTGGCTGGGCCACACCGGCCTGGTGAAGAGCTGGCTGCTGCAACTGCCGGCACAGTACCACCAGCGCGCGCACAACCTGTTCAACCGCCACGGGCTGACGGCGCTGCTGATCGGCCGCTTCCTCGGTTTCGTGCGCACCCTGCTGCCGACCATGGCCGGCATTTCCGGGCTCAACAGCTCGCGCTTCCAGGTGTTCAACTGGCTGAGCGCGGCGATCTGGGTCTGCGCGCTGGTCGGCCTCGGCTACGCGTTCAGCCAAATCCCTCTGGTGAAACGCTACGAAAGCCAGGTGATGACCGGCCTGATGCTGCTGCCGCTGCTGCTGCTGTTTGTCGGCCTGCTGGGCGCCATGCTGGTGATCTGGCGTAAAAAACGCGCCGCCTCTTCCTGAATCGGGCGCGCTACAGCGCCTTCTCGACCAACGCCAGACTGGCAGGCAGTTTGCTCACCAGCGTATCCACCGCCAGCCGCACCTTCAGCGGCAGGTGAGGCGTGTGCGGCCACACCGCATGCGCTTCAAAGGCGGCGCCCGGCCGATCGCGCAGCAAGCGCACCAGCGCCCCGCTCAACAACTGCTCACGCACCAGCCAGCACGGCAGCCAGGCGATGCCGAAACCCGCCGTCGCCGCATCCGCAATGGCCTGCAGGTCGTCCATTTGCAGCCGGTTGTTCGGCATCACGTCCTGCGGCTTGCCGTCGCTATCCAATACCAGCCAGCTGCGCCGCGCGCCGGCGCGCATATAGGTCACCGCCTCATGCTGCGCCAGTTGCTCGATGCTGTGCGGTTCGCCGCACCGCTGCAGATAGGCCGGCGAGGCGCACAGCGTCATACGGTGATCGCCGATTCGGCGCGCCACCAAGCCGCTGCTGTTAGCCAGCGTACCGTTGCGGATCGCCATATCGAAGCCGTCCTCAATCAGATCCACCACCCGATCGCTGAACGACAGCTCCAGCTCCAGGCCAGGATGCTCGCGCGTCAGTTCGGTCAGCAGCGGCGCAATGCACATGCGGCCAAACAGCACCGGCATCGACACCCGCAGCCGGCCGCTGACCTGCCGCTTGCCCGACTCCAGCAGCGTTTCCGCGCTGCGGATCTCCTCCAGCG
Organism: Serratia sp. CY71090; assembly: GCF_052166845.1. NCBI lineage: Bacteria > Pseudomonadati > Pseudomonadota > Gammaproteobacteria > Enterobacterales > Yersiniaceae > Serratia > Serratia sp. CY71090. The sequence goes on from NZ_JBJNOA010000010.1 coordinate 129,672, forward strand.
CCCGCAGGCAGCGCTCGTAGAACAGCGCACCGTCGTCGGTCAGGCTCTGGCTGCGCGTGGTGCGATGAAACAGCCGCACCCCCAGCCGCTGCTCCAACCGGGCGATCGTTTTCCCCACCGCCGAACGCGAAAGATGCAGCCGACTGGCCGCCACTGCAAAACTGCCCGCCTCCACGGCGGTAACGAATACCGAAATACCGCTCAACCGATCGCTCATGATTTGTCGCTCTGAAAGAAACAATCTGCGGAAATCTTATCGCCACTGGCGAACCTTCATCAACGATATTATCGGCAGGTCTGTTAATCGCTGACTTTGGAGAACATCATGACCAATACAATGCAACGCTGGACGATGAGCGCCCTGGGACGTGAGCACCTGCAGCTGAGCGCAAGCGCCATCCCACAGCCGGGTCCGCACGAAATCAGAGTGAAAGTGAAGGCTATCTCACTCAATTACCGTGACAAACTGATGATAGAAAGCGGTATGGGGCTCACGCTGCCGCAGCCGTTCACGCCCGCCTCGGACATGGCCGGCGAGGTCGATGCCATCGGCCCCGGCGTCAGCCGCTTTCAGCCCGGCGCGCGCGTCATTTCCACCTTCAGCCCCGGTTGGCTCGACGGCGAGCAAAAACCCTACGGCGATGCACGCCGGGTGCCTTACCACACCCTCGGCGGTTTTTATCAGGGCGTGCTGGCGGAATACGTGATTTTGCATGAAGACTGGCTGGTAGCGGCGCCAGCGTCGCTGGACGACGTCCAGGCCAGCACCCTGCCGTGCGCCGGGCTGACCGCCTGGTACGCACTGGTGGAGCAAGGCAGACTGCGCGCCGGCGACTCGGTATTGGTGCAAGGCACCGGCGGCGTAGCGCTGTTCGCGCTGCAGATCGCCAAAGCCCACGGCGCGGAGGTCTATGTCACCTCCGGCAGCGATGAAAAGCTGGCGCGAGCCCTGGCATTGGGCGCCAATCATGGCATCAACCGGCTGGACGGCGATTGGGTGGAGGCGATTTATGCGCTGACGCAGGATCGCGGCATCGACCATGTGATCGACACCGTCGGCGGCACCAACCTCGGCAACTCGGTGCGCGCCGTGGCGGTGGGAGGACGCATCTCGGTAATCGGCATCCTGGAAGGCAACGAGATTTCCGCTCCCGCCGGCCCACTGCTATTAAAATCCGCAGTGATTCAGGGCATCGGCGTCGGCCACCGCCGCGCGCTGGAAGACCTGGTGCGCGCCGTGGACGCCGTCAACCTGCAGCCGGTGATCGACCAGGTATACCGCTTCGATCAGCTGTCGCAGGCGTTGGATCACCTCGATCGCGGGCCATTCGGCAAGATCGTCTTAACCCCATAAACGCGGCTCAGCCCTCCAGCAGCAGCGGGTTGGCCTCGCGCAGCCGGGCGACTTCATCGCTCGGCGTCATGCCGAACAGCCGTTTGAACTCACGGCTGAACTGCGACGCGCTTTCGTAGCCGACGCGGATCGCCGCCGTGCTGGCCTTCAGACCGTCATGCACCATCAACAGGCGCGCCTTATGCAGCCGGTACGACTTCACGTACTGCAGCGGCGAAGTGTTGGTTACCGCCTTGAAGTTGTGATGGAACGCCGAGACGCTCATGTTGACCTCGCTGGCCAACTGCTCGACGTTGATGCTGTCGGCATACTGATGTTCGATACGCCGCAGCGCCTTGGCGATCTGGCTGAAGTGGGTATGGCGATTCACCAGCTCCTGCAGCGACGCGCCGCAGGCGCCGCGCAGCACATAATAGAGAATCTCCCGTACGATCTGCGGCCCCAGCACCCGGGCGTCGAGCGGATTGGCCATCACGTCCAGCAGACGCTCGGTGGCGCACAGCAACTCTTCCGTCATTTCCGCCAGGTTCACCCCGTTGCTCTCCGCCCGCGGTTGCATCAGGTAGTCGTCATCGCCGATGTCGATCAGCAAGTCCTGCAGCATTTGGGTATCGATATTGACCGCCAATCCAACCAGCGGCAGTTCCGGGCTGGCGAAGGTTTCGCATTCAAACGGCAGCGGCACCGTCATCAGCAGGTAGTTGCGCGGATCGTATTGGAACTTCTTATTGCCGCAATAACCGACCTTGTGGCCCTGAAAAACGATGACGATCCCCGGTTCATACATCACCGGCTGACGCGGGCTGTGGCGATCGACATACAAAATCTTCACCCGCGGCACCGGCGACGGCGTGTAGCCGTTGCCGCTGGCGATAGCCATCGCCTGGCGCGCCATGCGGCTGCGCAGCGCATCGATTTCAATCACGGAAACACCCTCTTACAGTCAGAACGATTCGGCATAAATCATAACTTAAAACTCGCCATTTCTACACTGACTTATAGGAATAGGCAAGAACCAAACAGAAATGTGCATTGTGCGTTGCCGCCCGGTTCCTGACAATACGGGCCAGACACCTTTGCGCCGCTTTGGCGCCCGCCTGACTGAAAGAGAGAAATCAACCATGCACAACTTCATTTTGCATACCCCAACCAAAATCCTGTTCGGCAAGGAGCAAATTGCCGAAGTGGCCAGCCAAATCCCGGCGGACGCGCGCATCCTGATCACCTACGGTGGCGGCAGCGTGAAGAAAAACGGCGTGCTGGATCAGGTGCATAGCGCGCTGGCCGGCCGCGACGTGCGGGAGTTCTCCGGCATCGAGCCGAACCCGACCTACGAAACGCTGATGAAAGCGGTCGAGGTGGTGAAAGCGGAAAACATCGATTTCCTGCTGGCGGTCGGTGGCGGTTCGGTGGTTGACGGCACCAAGTTCATCGCCGCCGCCGCCCGTTATACCGCCAGCAGCGACGCCTGGCACATTCTGCAGACCGTCGGCAGCCACATCGCCGACGCGGTGCCGATGGGCTGCGTGCTGACGCTGCCGGCCACCGGCTCCGAGTCCAACAGCGGCGCGGTGATCACCCGCAAAAGCAGCGGCGACAAGCAGCACTTCTTCTCACCGCTGGTGCAGCCGCGCTTCGCCGTGCTGGATCCGGTGGTGACCTACTCGCTGCCGCCGCGCCAGATCGCCAACGGCGTGGTCGACGCCTTCGTGCATACCCTGGAGCAGTATCTGACCTATCCGGTCGACGCCAAAGTGCAGGATCGCTTCGCCGAAGGCCTGCTGTTGACCCTGCTGGAAGACGGCCCGCGCGCGCTGGCCGAGCCGGAGAACTATGCGGTGCGCGCCAACGTGATGTGGAGCGCCACCATGGCGCTGAACGGCCTGATCGGCGCAGGCGTGCCGCAGGACTGGGCGACCCACATGCTGGGCCATGAGCTGACCGCCATGCACGATCTCGACCACGCGCAAACGCTGGCCATCGTGCTGCCGGCGCTGCTGCACGAGAAGAAAGCGCAGAAGCGCGAAAAACTGCTGCAGTACGCTGACCGCGTCTGGGGCCTGCGCGAAGGCAGCGAAGACAGCCGTATCGACGGCGCCATCGCCGCCACCCGCGCCTTCTTCGAGCAGATGGGCGTGCCGACCCGCATGGCGGATTATCAGCTCGACGGCAGCAGCATTCCGGCGCTGCTCGACAAGCTCCATCAGCACGGCATGACCGCCCTGGGGGAGCATCAGGACATCACCCTGGACGTCAGCCGCCGCATTTATGAAGCGGCGCGTTAATCGCAAAACGGCGATTTTTTGCTAGGCTTTAGTCTCCGCCAGCCATTTTTCGCCGCATCCTGCGCCCGGCCGATCACCGGGCGCAGTCGGGCGCTTCAGCGCCGCCGATCGTTTCGCACCACTCGTCTTACCGCTCATTCGCAGGGAGAGCGGGGAGAAAATAGCCCTCCCGCCACCGCTGAAATTAGGCTGGCAAACCCGGCAACCGCCCATTTTGCCAACTAGAATTTATCTATAGCCGTTTCGGCGCCGCAGGCGCCGCAATCCGTACACAAGGAGATGCGCATGACAACGCAACAACCCATCATCAAACTCCACGATGGTAATCTGATGCCGCAGTTGGGTCTCGGCGTTTGGCAGGCGAGTATTGAAGAGACCACCCGCGCGGTGAGCAAAGCGCTGGAGATCGGTTACCGCTCCATCGACACCGCCGCGATCTACAAGAACGAGGAAGGCGTCGGCGCCGCGCTGCAGTCCAGCTCGCTGCCGCGCAGCGACCTGTTCATCACCACCAAGCTGTGGAACGACGATCAGGGCGATCCGCTGGCGGCGCTGGAAACTAGCCTGGAAAAACTCAAGCTGGACTATGTGGATCTGTATCTTATCCACTGGCCGCGTCCGCAGCAGGATCAATACGTCTCCGCCTGGCGCGAACTGATCAAACTGCGCGAGCAAGGCCTGGTGAAAAGCATCGGCGTTTGCAACTTCCATACGCCGCACCTGCAGCGCCTGCTGGATGAAACCAACGTGGCGCCGGTCGTCAACCAGATAGAGCTGCACCCGCTGCTGCAACAGCGCCAGCTGCGCGCCTGGAACGCCACGCACCATATCGCCACCGAATCCTGGAGCCCGCTGGCGCAAGGCGGTGAAGGCGTGTTCGACCAGCCGCTGATCAAGGCGCTGGCCGAGAAATACGAGAAAACCCCGGCGCAGATTGTGGTGCGCTGGCACCTGGACAGCGGGCTTATCGTCATCCCGAAATCGGTCACGCCGTCGCGTATCCGCGAAAACTTCGAGGTATTTGATTTCAAACTCGATAAGGACGAGCTGGGCGAGATCGCCAAGCTGGATGTCGGCAACCGCCTGGGGCCGGATCCGGATACCCTTTAACCCCCTCAAGCCCTCTCCGGCCGGAGGGGGCTTTTCCTTCCCGCACATTGCTCCTTTGCGCCGCCTGACGTTATGATGACGACGCCGGAGGCTCCGGCCGCCGGTTCACGCCGTTAAAAAAACAGACAAGCACGGAGCACCATGAAATTCTCTTTCTCACACGGGTCACGGCTGGGCATGCTTTGCATCATGCTGGTGCTGGCGGGTTGCGCCGGCAAGAAACAGCGCGTCAGCTACGATCGCCACGCCTTCGACAGCGCCATCAAAGACGCCGCCAGCGAATACGGCGTGGACGCCAAGCTGATCACCGCCATGATCCAGGTGGAGTCCGGCTTCAATCCTTCCGCAGTGAGCAGATCCAATGCGATCGGCCTGATGCAGCTGAAAGCCGATACCGCCGGCTGCGATGCCTATCGCTACAAAGGCAAACGCGGCTGCCCGGACGACGATGACCTGCGGGATCCCGACACCAATATCGATCTTGGCGCCGCCTATCTGGCCACCTTGCAAAAACAACAGCTTAAAGGGATCGCCAATCCCGTCACGCTGCGCTACGCCACCATCATCGCCTACGTCAACGGCACCGGCGCGCTGCTGCGCACCTTCTCCAGCAACCGTCAGCAGGCGATCGCGATGATCAACAACCTGTCGCCGGAGGCCTTTAACTGGCACGTACGCAAATACCATCCCGCGCCGCAGGCGCCGCGCCATTTGATGAAAGTGGAAGCCGCCTACGAGCAGCTGTGACGCTCAAAAGTAAAAAGGAGAACCCGAGGGTTCTCCTTTTTGTTTACGCACGCGGTGCGGCCGTTACGGCTTGGCTTTGCGAATCGGTTTGCGCGGCGGCCGGTTGGACGGCGTGCGCTGCCGATTGATATCGGTATGTTTGGTCAGCGCCGGCCGGGTATGGCGCTGCAGGCGTTTCGCTTCGCGCTGCTCGTCGATGCTCGGCGCCGGCACCAGACAATCGCGGCGGCTGCCGATCAGGTGCTTCAGGCCCATCTCTTCCAGCGCGGCGCGGATCAGCGCCCAGTTGGCCGGATCGTGGTAACGCAGCAGCGCCTTATGCAGGCGGCGCTGGCGATCGCCGCGCGGCACCACCACGTCTTCGCTCTTGTACCCCACCTTGCTCAGCGGGTTTTTGCCGCTGTAATACATGGTGGTGGAGTTGGCCATCGGCGAAGGATAGAAGTTCTGCACCTGATCGAGGCGGAAACGGTTCTTCTTCAGCCACAGCGCCAGGTTCACCATGTCTTCATCACGGGTGCCCGGGTGCGACGAGATAAAGTATGGGATCAGGTACTGCTCTTTGCCCGCCAGCTTCGAATAGTGATCAAACAGCTGCTTGAAGCGATCGTAACTGCCCATGCCCGGTTTCATCATCTTCGACAACGGGCCTTCTTCGGTGTGCTCCGGCGCGATCTTCAGATAGCCGCCGACGTGGTGAGTCGCCAGTTCCTTGATATAGCGCGGATCTTCCACCGCCAGATCGTAACGTACCCCGGAAGCGATCAGGATCTTCTTGATGCCCTCCAGAGAACGCGCGCGGCGGTAAAGCTTGATGGTCGGCTCGTGGTTGGTATCCATGTAGGTGCAGATCTCCGGATACACGCACGAGGCGCGGCGGCAGGTCTGCTCAGCGCGCGGGTTGGTGCAACGCAGCATATACATGTTGGCGGTCGGGCCGCCCAGATCGGAGATCACACCGGTAAAGCCCGGCACCTTGTCACGGATCTCTTCGATTTCGCGAACGATCGAATCTTCCGAACGGCTCTGGATGATGCGCCCTTCGTGCTCGGTGATCGAACAGAACGAACAGCCGCCGTAGCAACCGCGCATGATGTTCACCGAGAAACGGATCATGTCATAGGCCGGAATGCGATCCTGGCCGTAGGACGGGTGCGGTACGCGTTGATAAGGCAGGGCGAAGACGCTGTCCATCTCCGGCGTGGTCAGCGGGATCGCCGGCGGGTTGATCCACACATAACGGTCACCGTGTTTCTGCATCAGCGCGCGGGCGCAGCCTGGGTTGGTTTCATGGTGCAAAATGCGCGAGGTGTGCGCATACAGCACCTTGTCGCCCTTCACTTTCTCGAAGGACGGCAGCAGCACGTAGGTCTTCTCCCACGGCTTCGGTTTGGCGGCGCGCACGGTGACAGGCTTGGCTTCCGGCTCTTTCGGCTTGGCGCCGTCGGCGCACGGCAGATCCTCGCCGTACGGGTTCGGGATAGGTTCGATGCGGCCCGGCTTGTCGAGGCGGGTGGAATCCACGCCGCTCCAACCCGGCAGCGCTTCTTTGCGCATCACCGCAGTATTGCGGATATCGTGGATATCGCCGATCTTCTCACCGGCGGCCAGACGGTGCGCCACTTCCACCAGCGGACGCTCGCCGTTGCCGTAGATCAGCATGTCGGCTTTGGAGTCCACCAGCACCGAGCGGCGCACGGTATCCGACCAGTAATCGTAGTGAGCGATGCGCCGCAGACTGGCTTCAATGCCGCCCAGCACGATCGGCACGTCTTTATAGGCTTCTTTGCAGCGCTGGCTGTAGACCAGGGTGGCGCGATCCGGCCGCTTGCCGCCGACGTTGCCGGCGGTATAGGCATCGTCGTGGCGCAGTTTGCGATCGGCGGTGTAGCGGTTGATCATCGAGTCCATGTTGCCGGCGGTGATGCCAAAGAACAGGTTCGGTTTCCCCAACCGCATGAAGTCTTCTTTATTGCTCCAGTCCGGCTGCGCGATGATGCCGACGCGAAAGCCCTGCGCTTCCAGCATGCGGCCGATGATCGCCATGCCGAAGCTTGGGTGATCGACATAGGCGTCGCCGCTGATGATGATCACGTCGCAGCTGTCCCAGCCCAGTTGATCCATCTCTGCCCGCGACATCGGTAAAAACGGCGCGGTGCCAAAACATTCGGCCCAATAAGGCTTATAGGAAAACAGTTCACGATCGGGTTGGATCAGGCTGGTGGTGCTCATTCTGCTGCTCTTTTTACAGGTTAATTAATCGCCGGGCGGCGATTATACGCACTAGCAGCAAAAAGAGCATGGTTATTTCGCTAACCGTTCACTTCGAATTCATAAACGTCGCTGCGGCACAAGATATCGCTGAACTCCAGCGCCTCACCCTGAGCGTTGCGGCTGGTTTGGATGATGTGCAACAACGGCGCGCCGCACGGCACGTTGAGCAGTTCGGCGACCTCGTCGCTGCAGGACACCGCCTTCAACAGAAAGTGTTTATCCTCCGGCACGATGCCGCGCGATTGCCATAACGCATACAGCGAGTGTTCCAGCTGCGCCGGTTCGGGCAAGAAGCGCGGTGGTATATAGGTGGTTTCCAGCGAGACCGGGCTGCCGTTCAGCAAGCGTAACCGCCGCAGTTTGATCACTTCATCCCCCTCCGCCAGCCCCAACGCCGCCGCGGCCTTGGCCGGCGCGCCGACTCGGGTGCGCAGCAACCATCGATTGCTGACGCGGCTGCCATGACGCAGCGCCTGAGCGGTAAACCCGCTGTCCTTATCGAGGGAATAGCCGATGCGCATCGCCACGCGGGTGCCAACGCCCTGCTGCCGCGAAATCAGCCCCTTCTCCTCCAGCAGCTTCATCGCCTTGCTTACGGTGACGCGCGACAGCGCCAAACCTTCCGCCATCTGCCGTTCCGGCGGCAGAAATGCCTCCGCCGCCAACACCTGCTGCCTGATCGCAGTTTCTATCGCCGTCGCCAGCTGAATATAACGCGGCGCTACCGCCCCCTGGGCCAGATGGCCACGCAGCCAGGCCATAAAATCCGTCATTCGCCCGCCCTCTTACCTATGCCATTTGTCTGGATTTCGTTTTTTATCCTATCGCCGATCCGGCGATAAGCCCCTCACCTTAACTAAAATATCGCTAATGTTTTCAGAGTGGCATCACAATTTTTGCCTAATGGACTTTCATTGGATCTAGATCGCGCGTAATCTGTGCTTATTGATGTTGATACATCAATCGCACCAACACCAGGGACCCACTTTAAAAACAATAAAAAACCCGCTGCCAGCCCTAAAGGATACCCTTGATGGCCGGTAGCGGGCCTATACTGTCAGCACAAACGGCCGAGAATAAGCAACGTAGCTAATGGATAGCCTGCTCACTGCTCATCGCCGCATCACAGGATCCCCTCGCGGTGGGCGAACCGGATCGATGTCGGCAAGTAGAAAGGTTCCCGCTTCGCCAAACCCCGCTGCAGACCCACTCTTTGACTACACTCATTGGCGCCGTGCGGCCGACGTGCCTCACCCTATAAGGCGGATACCGCCCTCATTTTGACAGACCCGGCGGCATCAGCCGCTACACACTGCGCGGAGTCGGCGTCTTCACCGACAACGGGATAGCCGGCCTCAACCGCGCCAACGGAATCGATTTTCAGTCAACTGCGGCGGCCCTCGCGGCCCTGCGCAACAGGGATCATTTGCTATGACCGATATCAATCGCAATGAAGCATGGAAGGTAGAAAGCACCGGTATCGACCGGGTGCCGGACGCGGAACAGACCGGTAAGCCCATCGAGCTGTTTTGGATCTGGTCGGCGGCCAATATCGGTATTCTCGGCGTGGTATACGGCGCCATCATCGTCGGCTTCGGCTTATCCTTTCTGCAATCGGTACTCGCCGCGCTGGTCGGCGTCGCCAGCTTCGTGCTGGTCGGCCTCACCAGCTTCGCCGGCAAGCGTGGGCGCACCTCTACGCTGACGCTCTCGCGGGTGATTTTCGGGCTGAAGGGCAACGTGGCGCCCACCCTGTTCAGTTGGATCAACCTGATGGGCTGGGAAGCGGTCAACGTGATCACCGGCACCCTGACGCTGGCGGCGCTGTTCGAGGCCTTCGGACTGGGAACCAGCCACCTGCTGACCGCGCTCAGCCTGCTGCTGTTCGGCGGGCTCACTGTCGTCGTCAGCCTGCTCGGGCAAAATACCGTGGTCTGGATGCAAAGCTGGTTCAGCCGCATCTTCGGCACCATGACGCTGATCGTGGTGCTCTATATCCTGTTCAATACCGAGTGGAGCCAGGTGCTGGCGCTGCCATCCGGCAGCTGGCTGACCGGTTTCCTGCCGGCGGTATCGGTGATCGCCGCCGGCACCGGCATCAGCTGGGCAATCGCCGGCGCCGATTACAGCCGCTATCAAAGCCCGAGCTCGTCGAGCAAAGGCATTTTCGCCGCGGTGATGGGCGGTGCCTGTTTGCCGCTAATGCTGCTGATGCTGGCCGGCATTCTGCTTTCCGTGCAGCTCCCCGATCTGGCCAGCGCCGCCAACCCCATCGCGCTGATAGGCTCGGTGCTGCCCGCCTGGATGGCCATCCCTTATCTGCTGGCCGCCACCGCCGGCATCGTCACCATCGCGGTGCTCAGCCTGTATTCCGCCAGCCTTAACCTGCTGACCATCGGCGTGCAGGTCAAACAGTGGCTGGCGGTATCGATCGACGCCGTGGTGGTGCTGGGCATCGCCCTGTATGTCCTGTTCATCTCCGGCGATTTCATGGGGCCGTTCATCTCCTTCCTGGTGTTCTGCGGGGTGTTCCTGGCGGCCTGGGAGGCGATTTTCCTGCTCGATTACCTGTGCCTGCGCCGCCGCCACGGGTATGATGGCAACGCTTTGTACGGCCTGCATGGCCAGAACCGCGGCGTGCGCAAAGCCCCGCTGTTCTGCTGGTTCCTCGGCGCCCTGTGCGGCCTGCTGGTCACCAAAACCGGTTTTATCGACGGCCCGCTGGCCAAAGGCTTGTTCGCCGACTCCAGCCTGGGGCTGTTTGTGTCGTTTGCGGTGAGTCTGATCGCTTACGGTCTGTACCTGACCCAACGCAGAGAACATCAATGAATGAGTGGGAAGCTGTAACACCTGTCCTGGTGATGGGGGGCGCGGTCGGCGATCTGGTGATGACGCTGCCCCGCCTGCCGACCAGCGGCGAAGATATCGAAGCCCAGCCGCAGGCGCGGCAAATCGGCGGCTGCGCGTTCAACGTAGCGCGCGCGCTGACGCGCCTTGAAGTTCCGGTGATCAACGGTATGCCGGTCGGCAACGGCGAATGGGGCGCGGCGATCGAAGCCGCCATGGGCGAACTGGGGCTGGAGGTGCTGTTGCGCCACGGCCAGATGGACAACGGCTGGTGCCTGGCGCTGGTGGAACCGGACGGCGAACGCACCTTTATCACGGTTTCCGGTTGCGAAAGCCAATGGAATAAAGCGCAGCTGGCGGCCCTGCCGCTGACGGAACACACGCTGATCTACGCCAGCGGCTACGAGCTGGCCGGCGAAAACGGCGAAGCGCTGCGCGAGTGGCTGACGCGCATGCCGTTCGACCAACCGCGCCTGATCGATCCCGGCCCGCGCATCGCCCAGCTCAGCGAAGATTTCTTCGCCATGCTCAGCGACAGCCATACCCTGCTGACGCTCAACCGCGACGAAGTGGCTACGCTGTGCGGCGCCGGCGACGCCGTGGAGGCCGCACAGCGCTATGCCGCCGCGCGTAATCTGACGCTGATTTGCCGCCTGGATCGCGACGGCGCATGGATCTGCGACGGCCGTACGCCGCCGCTGCACGTTCCGGCCTATCCGGTAGAGGTCGTTGACACCATCGGCGCGGGCGATGCCCACTGCGCCGGTTTGCTGGCGGGCCTGTCCGCCGGCTGGCCGCTGCCGCAGGCGGTCGATCTGGCCAACCGGGTCGCCGCTTGCGTGGTGGCCAGCCTCGGGGCCGCCAATCCGCCGGACCAGCAGCAGCTGCAGCAGCGCTTCCCGCAGGCCTGACGTTTCAGGGCGCAGCAAAGCCGCGCCCTCTGCCTCACTGCGCCGCCGCCGCGTTCTCCTGCGGCAGGTGGCGATAGTTGAAGCTCAACGCGAACACAATCCCCAGCACCAGCGTATACAGCGCAAACACCAGCCAGATGCTCTGCCAGTCTTTCACGCCGTCATGGCTGAAGAAGTCCACCACCTCACCGCTGGCGAGCGCCCCCAGATAGGCGCCCAAACCGTTCACCATGGTCATGAACAGCCCCTGCGCGCTGGCGCGGATGCGGTGATCGGCCTCCTTCTCGACGAAGATGGCGCCGGAGATATTAAAGAAGTCGAACGCACAGCCGTAGACAATCATCGACAGCAACAGCAGCACGAAACCAAAACCGACCGGCGTGCCGTACGCCAGGAACAGAAAGCGCAGCGTCCAGGCCGCCATGCTGATCAGCATCACCTGCTTGATGCCGTAACGGCGCAGGAAGAAGGGTATGGTGAGGATAAAGAACACTTCAGAGATCTGCGACAGCGACAGCAGCACCGCCGGATACCGGACGCTGAGGCTGTCCTGATACAGCGGATTGAGCGACAGATCGTGCAGGAACGGGTTGCCGAAGGTATTGGTTATCTGCAGCGCCGCCCCAAGCAACATGGCGAACAGGAAAAACAGCGCCATGCGCCGCTGGCGGAACAACACCAGCGCATCCAGCCCCAGCACGCTCACCCAGCTCTTCGACTCGGCCGCGCGGTTGGTCGGGCAACGCGGCAGCGTCAGCGAATAGGCGGACAGCAGCAGCGACGCCGCAGAAGCCAGATACAGCTGCAGATTGCTGAGCTCAATGCGGCTGAAACCGACCAGCCACATCGCCAGAATGAATCCCACGGTGCCGTACACCCGCACCGGCGGAAAATCCCTCACCGTGTCAAAACCGTGCTTTTCGAGGCAAAAATAGGAAATGGCGTTGGAGAGCGCGATGGTCGGCATATAGACCATGGCATTGAACAGCATCACCCAGAACATCAGCATCGGTTGCTCGACCTGCGCCGCGCAGTACAGCGCCAGCGCCCCGAGCAGGTGGCAAAGCGCATACAGATAGTTGGCCTTCATCCAACGGTCGGCGATGATGCCCGCCAGCCCCGGCATGATCAGCGCCGCGATGCCTTTGGCGCTGTAAACCATCCCCACCTGCATGCCGCTGAAATGCAGCGTGTTGATCATGTAGGAGCCCAGCGTCACCAGCCAGGCGCCCCAGATAAAGAACTGCAGGAAAATCATGACTTTTAATCGTGTTTTTATCGCCATCGCCATCACCTTGTTATTATGCTTTCAACGATGATTGGTGCGGCGGGCCCCCTGCAGCCCGCCGCCGGTTTGCTTACGGTGTCACAGCGTTTTGAACAGCTCGCGGATCAGGCGCATGAAATCGTCCGCCGCCAGCGCCGCGCAGCTGAGCGTTTGTTCGTGAGAAAGAGGCGTATCCGACAGCCCTTCGGCGTAGTTGGTCATCGCGGACACCACCAGCACCTTGAGACCGCAGTGCCGCGCCGTCAGGACCTCCGGCACGATCGACATCCCCACCACGTCGCAGCCGAGGGTCTGCATCATGCGGATCTCCGCCGGCGTTTCGAAGTTCGGCCCGGTGTAGGCGGCGAACACCCCTTCCGCCAGCGGGATGCCCGCGCTTTCGGCCACCGCCGCCAGCCGGGCGCGCAGATCGCGATCGTAGGCGTTCGCCAGGCTGAAGAAGCGCGGCCCGAAACGATCGTCGTTGGCGCCGACCAGCGGCGACTCCGGCATGAAATTGATGTGATCGGTAATGGCCACCAGGCTGCCCGGCGCCACCGAACGGCGCAGCGAACCGGCGGCGTTGGTCGCCAGCAGGAATTCGCAGCCCAGCAGTTTGAAGGTGCGCACTGCGGTGGTCATCACCTGCATGCCACGCCCTTCATAGAAATGACCGCGCCCTTTCATGCACAATACCGGCACGCCCTCCAGCTTGCCGGCGACCAGTTGCCCGGCGTGGCCGGCGACGCCGCTCACCGGGAAGCCCGGCAGCTCCGCGTAATCGAGGGTGACGGTTTCGGTCATCACCTCCGCCAGGGCGCCGAGCCCGGAGCCGAGAATCAAGGCCGCTTTCGGCTGGAAACCCGGCAGGCGTGCGCGGACGACATCGGCGCAGGTAAAAGCATCTTCTTGATTAAACATCGTATTCTCTCTTTCAGCGGGGGATAATAAGCCCCATAGTAGAGAGCGAGGCGCGGCCGAGACCAATACATTCTTGGCGGCCGATTTATTCCATTTACCTATAAGTTGAGCTGCGTCACAAGGAGGCGATACCCCGGATGAACCCGCCCCATGCCCTGCCCGATCCCGGCCGGATTAACTTCCGCCTGCTGCACTATTTCCGCGTGGTGGCGGAAGAGATGAACTTCACCCAGGCGGCGCGGCGGCTGAATATGTCACAGCCGCCGCTCAGCAAGCACATCAAGGAGCTGGAGAGCCAGCTCGGGGTGGTGCTGTTCAAACGCACTACCCGCTCCATGACGCTGACGCCGGCCGGCCGCACGCTGCTGCGCAACGTCGAGCGGCTGCTGGATCAGGCCGACAGCGCGCTGCACCAGGTGCAACAGATGGGGCGTGGCGAAGGCGGCCACATGGTGGTCGGCATGGTCGGCACCTCGGCCTGGGGCGGCCTGCTCGCGGCGCTGCGGCGGTTCAGCGAGCGGAGCGCCGGCGTCACCTGGTCGTTGAACGAGCTGACGCCCAGCCAGCAAATCGCCGCGCTGCAAAAACGGCATATCGATATCGGGGTATGGCGAGAGGCGCAGCAGCAGACGCTGCCGGGATTGAGCTGCCAACGGCTGGCAAGCGAGAGCATCGCCGTGGTGTTGCCGCTCGATCATCCGCTGGCGCAGCAGGAGAATATCCCGCTGGCGGCGCTGCAAAACGACAGCTTCATCGTGCTGCCGCCGCATGAGGCCAGCCTGGGGCTGTATCTGCACAATCTGTGTCTGCAGCAGGGATTTTTGCCGGACGTCGCTTATCAGGTCAACGAACCGCAAACTCTGCTGGCGCTGGTGGCGGAAGGCTGCGGCATCACGCTGCTGCCGGACAGCTACGGCCGCATCCCGTGGCCCGGCGTACGCTTTTGCTCGCTGCAACAGGCGCCGCCGGCGGATTTGTACGCGGTGTATCGCACCGACAGCGTCACGCCGGTGGTGCAGGCCTTCCTGGAAATGCTGCGGGCGCCGTAAGCGGCCCACAGCGCAGATTACATCGTCGGCTGCACCATCAGCTGGCCGGCGGTGCCGCGATCGGCCATCTCCAGCGTCTGGCTGTAATACAGGAACGGGAAGTGTTCGGAGGTAGGTTGGTTGAAATACACCAGCAGCTCGACGTCGCCATCGACCCAGACGGTGTCCTTCCAGCCGCGATCTTCCGCCATCGGCTGCGCGCCGTTGACGCGTTTGATCAGGAACTGCACACCCTGAATATGGAACGCCTGCGGCGTATCCGCGTGAATGTTCCAGCGTTCCCAGGTGCCTTGCTGCGCTTGTACGTCGATGCGGTTCATGTCCCAAATCGCGCCGTTGATGCCGACGCCGCCGTCGCCCAGGCGGAAATCGCGGGTGCGGCTGGCGCTGCCGTCCAACAGCTGATCCGCCAGCAGGCGCATCGGCAGGTTGTCGGTCACCAGCGGCAGCAGGCCGGTCGGGCGCAGCGTCAGCACCTGGGTGGACACCAGAATGCTCGACGGCTCGAACAGGCCGCGCAGGCGATCCATGATGCCCGCCGCTTCACCGGCGGTGATGGTCACCTCCTCGCCCTTCGACATGTCGATCAGCACTTCCCGGCGTTCGCCAGGCGCCAACGACAGCTGCTGCACCGCGACCGGCGCAGGCAGGAAGCCCTGATCGCTGGCAATCACGTTGAACGGCCGCCCGTCGCTGAGCTGCAGGGTATAGCGACGCGCGTTGGAGGCGTTAAGCAGGCGCAGACGCACCCAGCCGCGCGACACGTCGACATACGGGTTTTGCACGCCGTTGACCAACAGCGTATCGCCGACAAAACCGCCCTGCGACGGTGCATCGTATTGCGGTGTGCCGAAGTTATCGAAGCGTTTGTCCTGAATGATCAGCGGGAAATCGTCGACGCCGTAGTGGTTGGGCAGCGGCAGCGCTTTGCTGACGGCATCTTCCACCAACCACAGCCCGGCCAGCCCGTTGTAAACGTGCGGCGCCATACGGTTCGGCGTGTTGGCGTGGTACCAGCAGGTGGCCGCCGCCTGACGAATGGGCAGCACCGGCGACCAGTCGACGTTAGGCGACATCATGCGCGGCGCGCCGCCCATCAGCGTGCCAGGCACCTGCAGACCGCTGACGGTCATCGCTACCGGCTCCTGCAGGCGGTTGCTGTAGATCAGTTTGACGTCGTCACCGCTGTAAACCCGCACCGTCGGCCCCAGGTACATGCCGTTGATGCCCCACACCGCCGCTTTACGGTTATCCATAAACGCCCAATGGGCGCGCTGCAAGGTCAGGAACAGCGGCTGACCGCGGCGAGACTCCAGCAGCGGGGGAATGGGTAACGGGGTCTGCGTTCCGCTCGCCTCAGCCCTCAGCGGCACGGCGCCCGCGCACAGCGCCAGGCCCGATGCCTGTAAAAACTGACGTCGACTGAGTGACATATTTTCTCCATGAAAAGCAATAACTAAACCGTGTGCAAAACCCAAACGCCCGCCAATCAAGATTAGCAGGCGTTCAGGCGTTAACGGCGCTGAACGCCAATTAAAATCCTATTCTTTGAAGCCGGTAGACTCTTATTTTTTGGCGGCGTTGCGCTGGGCGACTTCGGCGTCCAATTCGGCGATTTTCGCCTCCATCAGCTCGCGGCAATGGGCCGCCAGCTCACGCACGTTTTCTTTGCCGTATTTGCTGGTATCCACCGGCGCCAACATCTCGACGATCACATGACCGTTATTCCAGCGATTAAGATTTATATTACCGCTGGTGGTCGATACGCAGATCGGCACAATCGGCACGCCGGCGGCGATAGCCGCGTGGAACGCGCCGGTTTTAAACGGCATCAGCCCACGACCGCGGCTGCGGGTCCCTTCCGGGAACATCCAGATCGAAATGTCTTTCTTTTTGAACTGCTCCGCCACCTGGGCGATGGTGCCGTGCGCCTTGGCGCGATTATCACGATCTATCAGCAGATTACCGGTCAGCCAATACAGCGGGCCGAAAAACGGGATCCACACCAGACTTTTTTTACCGACGGTCACGGTGCGCGGCTGCACGATATTGGAGGCCGTCACCATGTCGTAGTTATTTTGGTGGTTGGCGATATAGATGCAGTTGCCATTGTTGGCCGCATCGGCCGGCACGCGGGTTTCAACCTTGATGCCGAACAGCGTCGACAGGCGGCCGAAAAGATGGCCGAAGGTCGCCACATGGCGAGGGTTGCGCGGGCTGAACAAGCAATAAACAGAACCGAAAATACACACCAGAATACAGAAAAGAGTGGCGAGAACGGCACGCAAAATCAATAACATAACAACCTCATTAGCACACTGCCAACGCAGTTTACTTCGCTGCGCAGATTCCTTTACTCATTATTTGCCGGCCAGGCGGTAAGCACGCCGATGTCGCCTGCATTTCTCGCTATTTTCCTGCCAGGCGGCAGTACGCACAATAATTTTATGCGCAGAAATGTTAACTATTTGGAAAATAAACGCCAGCAAAAATAAATAAGGCGGCCACAGCTCGCTGCGACCGCCCGTTAACGCCGGCGCCAACGCTTACTCTTCGCTGTCGCCGCCCGACGCCCGCACCGGCGCATCCACTTCCACGCGATCGATGCGCTGCAGGCCGCGCGGCAGCTGGGTGCCCTTACGGCCGCGCTCCGCACGGAACTTCTGCAGATCTTCCGGACGCAGCGTCAGCTTGCGTTTGCCGACATGCAGCGTGACGGAGGCCTGCGGCGGCAGCACGAACAGCCAGGCCAGCTTGTCTTCACCGGCTGCGGCCTGCGCCGCCGGAATGGAGACGATCTTGTTGCCCTTACCCTTCGACAGCTGCGGCAGATCGGCGACCGGGAACATCAGCATGCGCCCGGCGGCGGTGATCGACAGCAGCATATCGTCTGCGCCGTGGATCTCCATCGGCGGCAGCGCTCTGGCGTTGTCCGGCAGCGTGATCATCACCTTGCCGGCGCGGTTGCGCGCCACCAGATCGTTGAAGGTACAAACGAAACCGTAACCGGCGTCGGACGCCATCAGCAGTTTTTGATCGTCGGCCGCCATCAGCACCTGCTCAATGGTGGCGCCCGGCGGCGGCGTCAGCTTGCCGGTCAGCGGCTCGCCCTGCCCGCGCGCCGAAGGCAACGTCATCGGATCGAGCGCATAGCTGCGCCCGGTAGAATCGATGAACACCACCGGCTGGTTGCTCTTGCCGCGCGCCGCGCCGCGGAAGCTGTCGCCGGCCTTGTAGCTCAACCCTGCCGGATCGATGTCGTGGCCCTTGGCGCTGCGCACCCAGCCCATTTCCGACAGCACGATGGTCACCGGCTCGGACGGCACGAAATCGTGTTCGCTCATCGCCTTGGCTTCCGCACGCTCGGTCAGCGGCGAACGGCGATCGTCGCCGTAGGTTTGCGCGTCGGCCTGGATCTCTTTCTTAATCAGCGTATTCAGCTTGCGCTCGGACGCCAGCAGCGCCTGAAGTTGATCGCGCTCTTTCGCCAGCTCGTCCTGCTCACCGCGGATCTTGACCTCTTCCAGCTTGGCCAGGTGACGCAGTTTCAGCTCGAGGATCGCTTCCGCCTGGGTATCGGAGATGCCGAAACGCTGCATCAGCACCGGCTTCGGCTCATCCTCGCTGCGGATGATGTGGATCACCTCGTCGATATTGAGGAACGCCACCAGCAAACCTTCGAGGATATGCAAACGCTTGAGCACCTTCTCGAGGCGGTAGTTCAGGCGGCGGCGCACCGTATCGCGACGATAGGCCAGCCATTCGGTGAGGATCTCCACCAGCCCTTTGACCTGCGGGCGGTTGTCCAGACCGATCATGTTCATGTTGATGCGGTAGCTGCGTTCCAGATCGGTGGTGGCGAACAGGTGATTCATCACCTGCTCCAGATCGATGCGGTTGGAACGCGGCACGATCACCAGACGCGTCGGGTTTTCGTGATCGGATTCATCGCGCAGATCCTCGACCATCGGCAGCTTCTTGGCGCGCATCTGGCTGGCGATCTGCTCGAGCACCTTGGCGCCGGAGACCTGATGCGGCAAGGCGGTAATCACCGCGCTGCCGTCCTCTTTCTTCCACACGGCGCGCATGCGCACCGAGCCGCGGCCGCTCTGGTAAATTTTGCGAATTTCATCGCGCGGGGTGATGATCTCGGCTTCGGTCGGGAAGTCCGGCCCCTGCACGAACTCGAGCAGGTCATCGAGCGAGGCGCCCGGCTTGTCGAGCAGCGCCACCGCCGCAGCGGCGACTTCGCGCACGTTGTGCGGCGGAATGTCGGTCGCCATGCCGACCGCGATGCCGGTGGTGCCATTCAGCAGGATGTTCGGCAGACGCGCCGGCAGCATCTTCGGCTCTTGCAGCGTGCCGTCAAAGTTCGGGATCCAGTCAACCGTGCCCTGGCCCAGTTCGGCCAGCAAGACCTCAGCGTATTTGGACAGGCGCGATTCGGTATAACGCATCGCCGCGAACGACTTGGGATCGTCCGGCGCGCCCCAGTTCCCCTGGCCGTCCACCAGCGGATAGCGATACGAGAACGGCTGCGCCATCAGCACCATGGCTTCATAACACGCGCTGTCGCCGTGCGGGTGATACTTACCCAGCACGTCGCCCACGGTGCGGGCGGATTTCTTGAATTTGGCGCTGTTGGTCAGCCCCAGCTCAGACATGGCGTAGATGATGCGGCGTTGTACCGGCTTCAAACCGTCGCCAATGTACGGCAACGCCCGATCCATGATGACGTACATGGAATAGTTCAGATAGGCGTTTTCAGTGAATGTGTGCAGCGGTAAACGCTCTACACCGTCATGAGTCAGATCACTCATTACTCAATTATCCTCAGACCGTGGCTTGGCAATCCCTTGGACGACAAAAGGCATCGCTTGTCGATTCTGCCCGCGATAGTAACCCATCTGCGGGGTAGCTGTCACAGTTGGCGCAAGGATCGCCGGCGACGGCCGATTGCGCGATGCGGTTTATGCAAAATTTCGCTACCTGGCGGCCTCTTTATTGACTGGCAGTCAACACTGTTGTGCGCTGGATCGCATTTTTACTTGCCTGACTCACGATTACACTCGTCACCAGCGAGATGGTTTCCGCCTTTTCCGCGGGAAGCATGCCATATCTTAACACTGACGGGAGCCGCGAAAGATGAGCAATATCCTGATTATCAACGCTAAAAAACAATTCGGCCATTCCAACGGCGAACTCAACCAAACCCTGAGCGACGTGGCGGAAAGCTTCCTGCGCGATCTGCAGCACGATGTGCAGGTCACCGTGGTCGACGACGGCTATGACATCGAAGCCGAAGTACAGAAATACCTGTGGGCCGACGCGGTCATCTATCAGATGCCGGGCTGGTGGATGGGCGAACCTTGGATCCTGAAAAAATACATCGATGAAGTGTTCACCGCCGGTCACGGCAGCCTGTATGCCAACGACGGGCGCTCTCGTTCTGACGAAAGCAAAAAATATGGCTCCGGCGGCCTGATCCAGGGCAAAAAATACCTGCTGAGCCTGACCTGGAACGCCCCGATGGAGGCTTTCACCGATCCCGATCAGTTCTTCCACGGCGTCGGCGTCGACGGCGTTTACCTGCACTTCCACAAGGCCAACCAGTTCCTGGGAATGGAAGCGCTGCCGACCTTTATCTGCAATAACGTGATAAAACAACCGGATATCGAAGCGGACATCGCACGTTATCGCGAGCATTTGGCGAAAATTTTTGCTTAACTGACGCAGAACATTCTCATCAACGAGGCAGACATGATCACCGTAATCGCAGAAATCAAAGTGAAACCCGGCCACCGCGCCACCGTACTGCAAGCCATTGAAAAACTGGTGCCGCTGGTGCTGGCGGAAGACGGCTGCGGCGAATATACGCCGATGGTCGACAGCAATACCCAGGCCCCCTGGCAGAAACGGTCGCCGGATTCGGTGTTCATGCTGGAGAAATGGGAAAGCATGGCGCATCTGGAAAAACACCTGGCCATTGAGCACATGCTCAAACACCGCGAGACCATCAAGGACAGCGTGCTGGACACCGAGATCTACATCCTGGAAAACGCCCTGTAAGCTCCGCCTTATAACGTCTGCGCGTCGATGTGCGCGCTGACGTAGTCAAGAAAACAGGTGATGCGCGCCGCCAATTGCGTATTGCGGTAATACACCGCGTTGATCGGCTGGCGCACGTCCAGCGTCTCCTGCTCCAGCAACGTCACCAACTTGCCGGCTTCCCGATCGCGACGGGTCATAAAGTCTGCCAGCTGTACGATCCCCTCGCCCTGCAGCGCCAATTGCCGCAGCGTTTCACCGCTGGACGCAGAGATCGTCGGCGTGATGGCGAAATGCGGCGCCTGGCGATAGCGCAATGGCCACTGGTTCAGCGACTCCGGCTGGGTAAAACCGAGCAGACAATGCCGATGCAACTCCTCCACGCTCTGCGGCGTGCCGTGCTGCTGCAGATAAGCCGGGCTGGCGAGGATGCGCAGCCGGCTGGCTCCCAGCGCGCGCGCATGAATGGTCGAATCACGCAACGCCCCGATGCGAATGGCGATATCCGTGCGTTTTTCCAGCAGATCGATAATCAGGTTGTCGGTGTTCAGCTCGAGCGAAATTTGCGGATAACGTTCTCTGAATCCCGCCACCAGCGGCACGATGACGTGCTCCATAAAAGGTGCGGCCGCATTGATCCGCAGCCGCCCGGCGGGCATTTGCCGGCGCACCGCCATTTGCTCTTCGGCATTTTCCACCGAGCTGATGATCGTACGCGCATGGTTCAGGAAGCTCAGCCCCTCTTCGGTCAGCTCCAAACGACGCGTCGTGCGGCGCATCAGGGTGGTATCGAGCTTATTCTCCAGGCGGCTGAGCGCGCGGCTGATGCCGGATGTTGTCTGGCCGAGCCGATCGGCGGCGGCGGTGATAGAACCGCTGTCGACCACCGAGGTGAACGCCAGCAATTCTTCGAGCGTGATCTTCATGCATTCCGGCCCAGGTTATCGGGCGCCGCATGAACGCCCTGCGGGAAAGCCGGCCCGGCGTTTCGCCGGGCCAGGGTCAGGCTCAGACCGCCAATTCGGCCATGTCGCCCTTGTCTTGCAGCCAGTTGCGGCGATCTTCCGAGCGCTTCTTGGCCAACAGCATGTCCATCACCGCCAGCGTCTGATCGACGTCATCCTCCGCCACCGTCAGTTGCACCAGACGGCGGGTGTTCGGATCGAGGGTGGTTTCGCGCAGCTGCAGCGGGTTCATCTCGCCCAGCCCTTTAAAGCGCTGCACGTTCGGCTTGCCCTTCTTGCGCTTCAGCTGTTCCAGCACGCCGGCTTTCTCTTCTTCATCCAGCGCGTAGAACACTTCTTTACCGAGATCGATGCGATACAGCGGCGGCATGGCGACATAGACGTGGCCGCCTTTCACCAGCGAACGGAAGTGGCGCACGAACAGCGCGCACAGCAGCGTGGCGATATGCAGGCCGTCGGAGTCCGCATCCGCCAGGATGCAGATTTTGCCGTAGCGCAATTGGCTGAGATCTTCGCTGTCCGGATCGATACCGATCGCCACGGAAATGTCGTGCACTTCCTGCGAGGCCAGCACTTCGTCCGAGGAGACTTCCCAGGTATTCAGGATCTTGCCCTTCAGCGGCATGATCGCCTGATATTCACGATCGCGCGCCTGCTTGGCCGACCCGCCCGCCGAATCCCCTTCCACCAGGAACAGTTCGGTCATGGCCAGATCCTGCGAGGTGCAGTCCGCCAGCTTGCCCGGCAGCGCCGGCCCGCTGGTCAGCTTCTTGCGCACCACTTTCTTGGCTGCGCGCAGACGGCGCTGGGCGCTTGAGATCGCCAGCTCGGCCAGCTGTTCCGCCGCCTGAACGTTCTGGTTCAGCCACAGGCTGAAGGCGTCTTTCACCACACCGGAAACGAAGGCCGCGCACTGACGCGAGGAGAGACGCTCTTTGGTCTGCCCGGCGAACTGCGGATCCTGCATCTTCACCGACAGCACGTAGGCGCAGCGATCCCAGATATCCTCCGCCGACAGCTTCACGCCGCGCGGCAGAATATTGCGGAATTCGCAGAACTCACGCATCGCGTCCAGCAGCCCCTGACGCAGGCCGTTGACGTGAGTGCCGCCCTGCATGGTCGGGATCAGGTTGACGTAGCTTTCGGTCAGCAGCTCGCCGCCTTCCGGCAGCCACAGCAGCGCCCAGTCCACCGCTTCGGTGTCACCGGCGAAGTTGCCGACGAACGGCGCTTCCGGCAGGGTGATCAGGCCGTTAACCGCTTCCATCAGGTAGTCGGTCAGGCCGTCCTGGTAGCACCAGCGCTGCTCGGTGTTGTTCACCTTATCGATGAAATAGATCTCGACGCCGGGGCACAGCACCGCTTTGGCCTTCAGCAGGTGAGTCAGGCGCGATACCGAGAAACGCGGGCTGTCGAAGAACTGTTCGTCGGGCCAGAAGTGCACGCTGGTGCCGGTGTTGCGTTTGCCGCAGGTGCCGGTCACCGTCAGATCTTGCACTTTGTCGCCGTTTTCGAAGGCGATGCTGTAAACGTTGCCGTCGCGGCGCACGTTGACTTCCACCCGCTTCGACAGGGCGTTGACCACCGAGATGCCCACGCCGTGCAGGCCGCCGGAGAACTGGTAGTTTTTATTCGAGAATTTACCGCCGGCGTGCAGCCGACACAGGATCAACTCAACCGCCGGCACGCCCTCTTCCGGGTGGATGTCCACCGGCATGCCGCGGCCGTCGTCGATCACTTCCAGCGACTGATCGGCGTGCAGGATCACGTCGATGCGCTTGGCGTGGCCGGCCAACGCTTCGTCGACGCTGTTATCGATCACCTCTTGGCCGAGGTGGTTTGGGCGCGTCGTGTCGGTATACATGCCGGGACGACGGCGCACTGGTTCTAGACCGCTGAGTACTTCAATGGCATCAGCGTTATAGCTGGATTGAGTCATCGTTGATTATTTTTTCGTGGTTAAAGGGAGGTGCCGGAACGGCCCGTCAGACCGCGTTTAGCCCTAAAAAATCCACAATCTGGGGGAAGTAGTGCTCGAAACCGACGAAGGCGTGGTTTCCACCCGACTCCACCGTTTGCCGACACGCGGTGTAATACGCCACTGCCTGGCCGTAATCGAGAATTTCATCGCCCGTTTGCTGCAGCAGCCAGATTAAATCCGGCGACTCCAAAGGATCGATCTGCATCACTTTCAGATCGTAAACGTGCCGAGACTCTAACACATATTGCTGGCCGGTGTAGGGGTTCTCGTTGGCGCCGAGGTAGTCGACCAGCAGCTCAAACGGCTTGACCGCCGGGTTGACCACCACCGCCGGCAGGGAAAAACACTGCGACAGCCAGGTGGCGTAATAGCCGCCCAGCGATGAGCCAACCAGCCCGAGCGTTTGCCCGGCGCGTTCCAGCACCAGATTTTCCAGCATCTCGGCGGCCTCCGCCGGAAAGGCCGGCAGCTGCGGCACCAGCATCTCGATATCGGGATGGTGTTCGGCCAGCCAGGCCTTGAAGGCCACCGCCTTGGCAGACTGCGGCGAGCTGTTGAAACCGTGCAGGTAGAGCAGTGTCGAAGGCATCAGTATCCATCCGAGTCCATATCGGGGCGGAAATCGTCGTTTTCCAGTCGGAACACCTGCGTCTCGACGCGGCCGTCCGGCAGCAGATCGAGGTAGCGCCAGCCGGGGGAAACGTCATCGATGGTGAAGTTCGTGCAGTGCGGCTTGAATTGCACGCAGGTAGACGGCGTCGCCAACAGACGCCGCCCCTGCCATTCCAGATCCAGATCCTGGTGAATGTGCCCGCACACCACGGTATTCACTTTCGGATAACGCAGCAGGATCGCGCCCAGCATATGCGGGTTGCGCAGGCTGTGCTGATCGAGCCAGGTACAGCCGGAAGGCAGCGGATGATGGTGCAGCAGCAACAGCGTATAGCGCTCGGGGTGAGCCTGCAGGCAGCGCTCCATCCACTCCAGCTGGTATTCGCTCAATTCGCCGTGCGGCACGCCGAACACCTGGCTGTCCAGCATCAGCACTTGCCAGTTATCGCCCAGCAGCACCTGTTTGGAAGGCGCGATGCCCGCGGCGGCCAATGCGTCGACCATCGCCGGTTGAAAATCGTGGTTGCCCGGCAGCCACACGCAGGGGGCCGGCAGTTGCGCGATGCCGGCGGCGAAGTGGCGGTACGCCTCTTGCGAATGATCCTGCGCCAAATCTCCCGTGGCGACGATCAAATCGACGTCGCGGCGCTGCGCCTGGATGGCGTCCAGCACCGCGTGATAGCTGCGATAGGTATTGATGCCGAGCAACGTCTCGTGTTCGCCGGCAAAAAGGTGGGTATCTGTTATTTGTAGAATCCTGACCGCGGCCCCACTCGCCACGGGCAGTTTAAACAGGCTTTCCAAATGGTGTCCTTTGTTATTTCAGTCTGTCTAACAAACCGGAACCGCCATCGCTCCATGCGCCAAACAGTAGCGCAGCCAATCAGCAAGAAACTGGTTAATTTGATGCTTTTCGTCGCGTTGATGCAACTTTTTATTAGGGTAATCATAACGCGCTTTAAAGCGGTAGATCTGCTGACTGGAACACACTTCCGCAACCATGGCGTCATGGTACAACCGCACCGTCATCGCGGGCAGGCTCCAGTAGCTGACCGCCGGAAAGATCTGCTCGATCTCCACCAGCGACGTGTAACGCGTGGACTCAACAATGGTCAAACGATAGCCGGCGCCGTTCACCTGATAAGTCACCGTTTCGCCCGCTTCGTCGTTGCGCGGCAGCAAGCGGCGCAATTGCGCGAAGTTGGTTTCGCACAATCTCATCATTTCGGGGAAATCAGGGGTATAGCGCTGTTTCATTAGTTGGCCCACTCTTTTCTCAACGATTCATGGTGCAACGCCAGCCATTGCAATGCAATCACTGATGCGGCGTTATCGATCGCGCCTTCCTCAACCCAGCGGTAAGCCTGTTCGCGGCTGACCACATGAACGCGGATATCTTCATGTTCTTCCGCCAGGCCGTGGATGCCCTCGGCGGTGCCGGCGTCCACTTCGCCGACCATGATCGACAAACGTTCGCTGGTGCCGCCGGGGCTGGCCAGATAGCTCAGCACCGGTTTGCAGCGCCCGACCACCACGCCGGCCTCTTCCTGCGCTTCGCGGCGGCACACGTCCTCAACGCTTTCACCGGTTTCGATCATACCCGCCACCATTTCCAGCAGCCAGGGCGAATTAGTGGTATCGACCGCGGCGATGCGCAGTTGTTCAATCAGCACAACCTCGTCGCGCACCGGATCGTAGGGCAGCAGCACCGCCGCATGGCCGCGCTCGAAAATTTCACGCGTGATTTCAGGGCTCATTTCGCCATTGAACAACCGATGGCGAAACCGGTATAAATTGAGTGAAAAAAAACCACGGTACAGCGTCTCGCGTGCAATAATTTCTACATCTTTTTTATCGAAAGTAACGGGCGACGGCTGCGAACGGTTCATGCGCGAATTCTCCTGCTTGAGTATGCCGATAAAATAAACGGTTTTGATGACAGAAACAGCGGGACTCTCCGCCGCGGCTTTATGTTAGTCTGTTTTTCGCCGCCGGATGCGGCACGTTTGTGCGCTCGCAGGTAATAGCGGGAAACAATCCGGATTGTCAGCCATAATATCAGCTGCAGTCGGCCCGGGCAGTACGCCAAGGTAAATGGGCGGTCTGAAAGGTAAAAGTTACGTGAGATGGCACATTCAGCCACCTGATGCGTACCTCAGACTCTGCTAGAATCGGCAACTATTTCGTCTATCGTCAGCGCTAACATAGCAATATTGCTGCACAACAAGGAATGCAAATGAAGAAACTGCTCCCCCTTCTTATCGGACTGAGCCTGGGCGGCTTCAGTGCAATGAGCCAGGCAGAGAACCTGCTGCAGGTCTACAAACAGGCCAGGGAAAGTAACCCGGATCTGCGCAAAAGTGCAGCTGACCGCGACGCCGCATTCGAAAAGATCAATGAAGCGCGCAGCCCGTTGCTGCCGCAGCTCGGTTTAACCGCAGGTTACGATTACACCAACGGCTATCGTGACAGCAATGGCGTTAACAGCAACGTGACCAGCGGTTCGTTGGCGCTGACGCAAACCATCTTCGACATGTCGAAATGGCGCCAGCTGACGCTGCAGGAAAAGACCGCCGGCATCTCCGACGTTACCTTCCAGACAGCGGAACAGCAGCTTATTCTCAACACGGCGACCGCTTACTTCAACGTGCTGAAAGCGATCGATACGCTGTCCTATACCCAGGCGCAGAAAGACGCGGTATACCGCACGCTGGATCAAACCACCCAGCGCTTCAACGTGGGCCTGGTGGCGATCACCGACGTGCAGAACGCCCGCTCGAACTACGACACCGTGCTGGCGGCGGAAGTCTCCGCCCGCAACGATCTGGACAACGCGCTGGAAACGCTGCGTCAGGTCACCGGCACCTTCTACCCGGAGCTGGCCTCGCTGAACACCGATCGCTTCAGCACCCAGCGCCCGGAAGCGGTGAACAACTTGCTGAAAGAAGCGGAAGCGCGCAACCTGAGCCTGTTGTCCGCCCGTCTGAGCCAGGATCTGGCGCGCGAGCAAATCCGCGCAGCCCAAACCGGCTATATGCCGACGATTGACGTCAGCGCGTCAACCGGCATCAGCAATACCAAATACAACGGCTCCAACACCGGTGGCGCGAATGCCGCACGCTACAGCGACTCCGATGCGGGCCAAAATAAGGTCGGCATCAGCTTCAACCTGCCGCTGTACAGCGGCGGCGCGACCAATTCGCAGGTCAAACAAGCGCAGTACGGCTTCGTCGGCGCCAGCGAGCAGTTGGAAAGCTCACACCGCAGCGTGGTGCAGACCGTTCGTTCGTCGTTCAACAACGTTAACGCTTCGATCAGCAGCATCAACGCCTACAAACAGGCGGTGATCTCCGCGCAAAGCTCCCTGGACGCGATGGAAGCCGGTTATCAGGTCGGTACCCGCACCATCGTCGACGTGCTGGACGCCACCACCACGCTGTATAACGCCAAACGTCAGCTGTCCGACGCGCGTTATACCTATCTGATCAACCAACTGAACATCAAGTCGGCACTCGGCACGCTGAACCAGAACGATCTGCTGCTGTTGAACGGCGCGTTGGGCAAACCGGTATCGACCGCGCCTGACGCCGTCGCGCCGCAGAATCGCGCGCAGGACGCCTATGCAGACGGCTATCAGGACAATGCGCCGATGCAACAGACCGCGGCGCCGGTACCGGCGGCCACTCGCGCATCCGCGCCGGCCGTTACCACCAGCCAACCGGCTCGCAACAGCGGCAACCCATTCCGCAACTGATGCGCGCACGCGGATAAACACGGGGTTCGGCCTGCGCCGCGCCCCGTTTTTTTTGCCTCGATTTCACCACTTCTGCCCGCCGCCTCACAGCCGCCGCCGCGTCAGGTGGTATCATCGTCACTCTCGTTTTCGCAGTCTGGATGAGGTTCGATGGACAACGATTCACGCTGGCAGCGTCTGATTAACGACGGCGAATTGCCGCCGCCGCTGCGCCCGGCACAGGCGGTTTACGCCTCCTGGCTGCGCTGCCGCAGCCTGATGCAGCCCGATGTCTGGCAAGCGCCGCACCGCGCGCAGGGCGCCACCTTCGAATCGATTTGCCGCCGCAAGAACGATCTGCTGACGCTCGGCCAGGCGGCGCTGGAAGACGCCTGCGAATACATGGAGCCGCGTCGCTGTCTGTTGATGATCCTCGACGAGAGCGGCTGCATGCTGTGGCGCTGCGGCGACGCCCAAACCTGGGAGCATCTGCAGCAACTGGGATTCGCCCCCGGCGCCTACTGGGCCGAGGGGCAGATCGGCACCAATGCCCCGGCGCTGGCGGCGGCGGAAGGCCACCCGGTACGAGTGAGCGGTGAAGAGCACGTGCGCCGGGCGCTGCACGGTTGGTCTTTCTGCGCAACGCCGGTCTACGACAACAGCGGCCGCCAGCGCGGCTCGATCGCGCTGGGCTGCCTGCTGGCCGACTGCGCCGCCGGCGATCTGTCGCTGACGCTGGCCATCGCCCGCGAAATAGGCAATTCACTGAACGCCGACGGCCTGCTGGCGGAATCCAACCGCCATCTGAACCAGCTTTACGGCCTGCTGGACGGCGTGGACGACGGCGTGATGGCCTGGGATCATCGCGGCTACCTGCAATACATCAACCAGCGCGCCGCCGGCCTGCTAAAGCTGGACGAGCAGCAGAGCCAGGGCAAACCGCTGGCGCAGTTGCTGACGCTGCCCGCTCTGCTCAAGCGCGCCATCGCCGATCGGCAGCCGCTGCAACACGTCGAAGTCACCTTCGAAAGCCAGCGGCAGTTTATCGCCGCCTTGCTGACGCTAAAGCCGATTTTCGACGGCGATCGCTGCAGTTTCATCGCCCTGCTGCACCCGCTCGAGCGGCTGCGCCAGTATGTCAGCAGCCAGTTGGGGCGCGTCAGCCACAGCTTCGAGCAAATGCCCTCCGCCTCGTTGGAGATGCGGCGGCTGATCCGTTATGGCCAGCAGGCGGCCAAAGGCCAGCATCCGATCCTGCTGCGCGGGGAGGAAGGCGTCGGCAAAGAGTTACTCAGCCAGGCCATCCACAACGCCGGTGAACGCGCCGCCGGGCCGTATATCGCCCTCAACTGTCAACTGCTGCCGCAGGCGCAGGGGCTGCGTGAGCTGCTGGGCAGCGACGCCAGCGAAGAAGAGGCGGGCCAGCTCAGCAAATTCGAATTGGCCAACGGCGGTACGCTGTACCTCGAACAGATCGAATACCTGCCGGCGGAGATGCAGTCGGCGTTGCTGCAGGTGCTGAAAACCGGCGTGGTGATCCGCCTCAATTCCAGCCGGGTGATCCCGGTCGATGTGCGGGTGATCGCCGGCAGCGCCGCCGATCTGCCGCTGTTGGTGCAGCAAAACCGCTTCCGCCGCCAGCTGTTTTACAGCCTGCAGGCGTTCGAGATCCAGATCCCGCCGCTGCGCCAGCGGCTGAGCGATATTCCGCTGCTGGTCAAACACCATTTGCGCACGCTGGAGCAGCATTTCCAGTGTCGCTTTCGGGTGGATGACGAAGTGATGGCCCAGCTGGCGCTCTACCTGTGGCCGGGCAACGATTTGGAGCTGAAAGGAGTGGTGGAGCGCGCGGCGATGATCTGCCACGGCCACCACATCCAGCTGGCGGATCTGCCGGCGCACCTGCTCGGCCAGCCGTCGCTGCTGGAAAGCGATCCGCAGCCCGGCGCACCGCTGTTGACGCTGACGGACATGGAACGCCAGGCGATCCTGCGCGCAGCGACCGTCAGCCGCGGCCAGGTGACGGAGATGGCGCAGCTGCTGGGCATCGGCCGCACCACGCTGTGGCGGAAGATCAAACAGCACGGGATCGACATCCGCCAGTTCAAACTGCGCGCTTAGTGGCTGAGCTGCAATACCCCGCGCGCGGCGTCCAGCATCGCCTTCTGCCCGCTGCGGGTTTTACTCAGGCAATCCTGCATGCCGACCACCATCGGAATGCCCATCGCCTTCGCCAGAATGGCGCTGTGCGACAGGGCATTGCCGCCGCTCAGGCAGATGCCGAGCACCAACCGGCGGTCGAGCATCACCACCTCTGAGGGCATCAGCTCATCCATCACCAGTATCGACGGTTCTGCCAGCGCGATGGCCGGCAGCGCCTGCCCCTCTAGATGGCACAGCGTGCGGCGCAGCATGTCGCGCACGTCCAGTTCGCGCGCCCGCATGTAGTCGTCATCCAGCTCGCGGTACTCTTCGGCGATCGCCTCCAGCACCTGCCGCCAGGCCTGCTCGGCGCTGCACAGCTGTTGCGCGATGCGGGTGTAGGCCGCCTGCTGCAGATCCGGATCGTCCAGCAGCATGCTGTGGGCGCCGAAGATCGCCGCCTGCGGCTTGCCGATCAGCGTGCCGGTGCGTTCCGCCAGCCGGTTCAGATCGCTCAGCGTGTGCTGCAGCGCCTCCCGCAGGCGTTGCTGTTCGCCCAATACCTCGTCCGCGCCGATGCGCCGATCGGACGTGGGTGGCCAGAAGCTGTAGGCCTGGAACACCGGCCCGCTGGTGACGCTTTCCGCCACCGGAATACCGTGCAGCGAAGGCTGCTGCCGCTCGGAGACCGTCTCGCCAAAATGCTGCTCCGCCAGCGTTTTGAACGCCGCCAGCGCCTCGTCCGCCTGCGCGCCGTCGGCGATCAAACGGATGGTGTCGCCGTGACGCACCTGCAGCAGCGCCAGCTGATTGAGGCTGCGCGGATCGACGCACTGCCCCTGCTTTTCCAGCACCAGCTCGGCCTTGAACGGCGCCAGCGTCTCGACCAGCCGCGCCGCCGGGCGCGCATGCAACCCGTGCGGGTTCTGCACCGTCCAGGTTGCGCTTTTGCCCTGCGCCAGCGGCAAGGCCACGCTTTTCGCCGTAGGTGAAGCCTCGCCCAGCTGTGCTTGTTTGGCCTGCAGCGCCCCCTGCGCCTCCGCTACCACCTGCTCCAGTGAGGCGCCGGAGTTGGCGGCAACCACCGCCGCCAGCGTGCCTTCAACCAGCGGCGCCGCACACAGCCGCACTTTGGCGGCCAGATCCGGATCCAGCAGATCGAGCGCGGTTTCGGCACTGAGCAGCGCGCTGCCCAGATCCATCAGCACCAGAATGCCATCGCCGTCGGCGACCGCTTCGATCGCCTCCATCACTTTGACCGCATCGGTACCGATCGGGTGCTCCTCGTCATCCACGCCCGCCGCCAGCGCCAACTTGCAGCCGTCGCCGCGCATCATCTGCTGCGCCAGTTGCTCAACGCCGCGCGCCAGCAACGCACTGTGCGACACCACCACGATATTAATCATCTCGCCTCCTGCTAACTGCCGGCGACTTCGGCCAGCGTTTTCATCATCAGCATCACCGAAGTGGCGCCGGGATCCTGGTGGCCGATGCTGCGCTCGCCCAGGTAACTGGCCCGCCCCTTGCGCGCCGGCATGGTGATGGTGCTCTCCACCGCCCGCTCGGCGCTGTCGGCGGCGCGCTGCAGCGCCTCCGCAACGCTCAGGTTTTGCTGCGCGGACTGGCCAAGGCTTTCCACCACCGGCCACCAGACGTCGCACATGGTCTTGTCGCCCGGCTCCGCCTTACCGCGCATCACCACGCCTTCCACCCCCTCTTGCATCATCTGATGCAGCTCCGCCAGATCCAGGCTCTGCTTGGCGTTCGCCGCCTGCGCCGCGCGGATGAAGAAGGTGCCGAACAGCGGACCGCTGGCCCCCCCCACGCTCGACAGCAGCGTCATGCCGGTGTTTTTCAGGATAAAGCCGATATCCTTGTCCGCCACCGACGGCAGCTTTTCCACCACCTTGTTGAAACCGCGATTCATGTTCAAACCGTGGTCGGCATCACCGATCTCGGTGTCCAACTGGGTCAGAAAATCACGCTCCCGGCTGAACACCTCGCCGCAACGCATCAGCCAATCGACAACCTGTTGTTTGGTCAACGCCATGATTCCTCCTCAGCAACCCCAACGCAGCGCAGGCGTTTTCACCGGCGCATCCCACAAGGACAACAGCTCGTCGTCCACGTTCAACAACGTGATGGATACCCCCTGCATATCCAGCGAGGTGCAATAAGACCCCACCAGGTTGCGTTCAATGATGATGCCCGCCTCGGCGCAGCGCTCCGCCAGCCGATGGTACACGCCATACAACTCAGACAATGGCGTGGCGCCCAGATTGTTGACCAGCGCGATCACCCGATCGCCGCGCGTCAGCGGCTGCTTGGTCTGCATCTCGTCGCGCCACTCGCCCTGCTGACGATCCCAGAC
The DNA here is from genome assembly GCF_052166845.1 of Serratia sp. CY71090. NCBI lineage: Bacteria > Pseudomonadati > Pseudomonadota > Gammaproteobacteria > Enterobacterales > Yersiniaceae > Serratia > Serratia sp. CY71090. Next base: position 162,289 of record NZ_JBJNOA010000010.1, read on the forward strand.
GCGGATCGCGCGCTGATAGTGGCCGTGGTCGATCAACGTATGGAACATGTCGTCCACCGCCGCGTTGAGCGTGGTGAACGGGCGGCGCGCAATGCCTGGCTCGCCGTGAATGCCGACGCCGAACTCCATTTCGTTCTCCGCCAGGGTGAACGACGGCTTGCCGGCGGCCGGCACGGTACAGGCGCCCAACGCAATGCCGATTGAATGCCCGTGGTTGTTGATGCGATGCCCCAGCGTCACCACGCTGTCCAGATCGTCGCCGCGCGCCGCGGCGGCGCCCAACAGTTTCTCCATCAGCACGGTGTTGGCCACCCCACGCCGCCCGGCGGTAAACAGACTGTCTTTGACCGCCACGTCGTCATCCACCAGCACCGTCGCCACCGCGACGCCGCTGTCGTGCAGCAGCTCGGTGGCGGTTTCGAAGTTGAGCACGTCGCCGGTGTAGTTCTTGATCAGCAGCAGCACCCCGGCGCCGCCGTCGATCGCCTGACCGCACTCGTACATTTTATCCGGCGTCGGCGAGGTGAAAATCTCGCCCGGACAGGCGCCGTCGAGCATCCCTTCACCGACGAAGCCGCAGTGCATCGGCTCATGGCCGCTGCCGCCGCCGGACAGGATCGCCACTTTGCCCGCCACCGGCGCGTCGGCGCGGGTCACGAACACCGGATCCGCGTGCACCAGCAGCTCGGGATGAGCCTCCGCCAGCCCCTGCAACTGCTCTTCCAACACCGACTCGATCTGATTAATCAGTTTTTTCACGATGGTTTCCTCTGTAAGAACAGGGGCGCGGCGCACCGCGCCCCGACGGTATCAATGACGCTGCAACCAGGCGGCGCCCAGCCTATCCGCCGTCAGGATCGCCGCCTGCACGCCCGCAGGGGTGACCTTGAACGGCATGTTGTGAATGGTTTCACCCGCGGCGCAGCTGGCCTCGGCCACCGCCATCATCTTCGCCGTCGCATCGCCGGTGACGCCCATCTGCGCCAGCGTGATCGGCAAGCCGATGTCATGACAAAACGCCAGCACGGTTTCAATCTGCGCCATCGGGCTGTTCTGCAGCACCAGTTGCGCCAGGGTGCCGAACGCCACTTTCTCGCCGTGATACAGGTGGTGACACTCCTCCAGCACGGTGAAACCGTTGTGAATGGCATGCGCCGCCGCCAGCCCGCTGCTCTCGAAGCCGATGCCGCTCAGATACGTATTGGCCTCAATGATGCGTTCCACCGCTTCCGTCACCACGCCGGCCTCGACCGCCAGTTTGGCTTTTACCCCTTCGGCCAGCAGCGTGTCGTAGCACAGCCGCGCCAGACTGAGCGCCGCCAGCGTCGATTTGCCGCCGGCCATGCTGGTGGCCTGCGCGTCGAAGCAGGCCTGAGCTTCGAAATAGGTGGAGAGCGCGTCGCCCATGCCGGCTACCAGCAGGCGCACCGGCGCTTTGGCGATGATGGCGCTGTCCATCACTACCATGTCCGGGTTGCGCGGGTAGATCAGGTATTCAGCAAATTCGCCCTGTTCGGTGTAGATAACCGACAGCGCGCTGGTCGGCGCATCGGTGGAGGCGATGGTGGGAATGAGCACCACCGGCAGCCGTTGGTAGTGGGCGACGGCCTTGGCGGTGTCGAGCGTCTTGCCGCCGCCGACGCCGATCACCCCGCGGCAGCCGTGGGTCTGCAGCTCGCGGCCAAGGCGGTCTATCTCTTTACGGCAGCACTCGCCGTTGAAGCGGGCCGCATGATGTTTCACGCCGTGCTGCTGCAGGCTGCCCATCAGGGTGTCGCCCGCCAGCTGCATCACAAAGTCGTCAGCGATCACGAAATAATGGTCGGCGAGGGATTTGGCGTATTCGCCGACGGCGGCCAGCGCATTGGCGCCCTGAATGTATTTGCCTGGTGACTGGATGATTCTCAACATAACCGGATCCTTGTAGGGAGTTGGCGATGGTAACGTTCAGATATCAGGTGATGACGCGCCGGCTTCGCCGCCGGCTTGTTGTTGTGCTTCGACTATGAGCGCCTGCCGCCCGCCTGGCGAGCCACGCGATTTTTGTTCCATTATGGAACATCATCATAGCGACAACGTTTCATGATGAAACGCTAACGCGCGTTTTTTCGCCGCGAAAGCGAACTGGCGCACACCCCAACGTATAACTGCGTAAAGAGTGGATTCTGCGGGCGTTTCAGCTTTAATTTTGACCATGTTTCCCCTATCCTTAGCGCCACTACTGGGAAAGGGCGAAAACAGCCCGCATGATGGGATTGATAACGATGAAACGGACAAAAAACATCAACCAAGAGACGTTCCGCAAATCCTGGCGCAGCTACCGTGTCGCGCCCGTGGCTTTGGCGATCAGCGCCGTCTTTATGCTGGCCGGCTGCGAGAAGAGCGATGAAACGGTCTCCCTATATCAGAATGCCGATGACTGTTCGCGCGCCAATCCTTCGATGAGCGAGCAGTGCACCACCGCCTACAACAATGCCCTGAAAGAAGCCGCGAAAACCGCGCCGAAATACGCCACCCGCGAAGACTGCGTCGCCGAGTTCGGCGAAGCGCAGTGTACCCAGGCTCCGGCACAGGCCGGCATGGCGGCGGAATCACAAAGCAGCGGCAGCTTCTGGATGCCGCTGATGGCGGGCTACATGATGGGCCGCCTGATGGGCGGTTCCGGCTTCGCGCAGCAGCCGCTGTTCACCTCCAAAAATGCCGCCAGCCCAGCGAACGGCAAGTTTGTCGACGCCAGCGGCAAGAGCTACGGCCCGGCCACCGCCGGCGGCCGCACCATGACGGTGCCGAAAACCGCCATGGCGCCGAAGCCTGCGGTCACCAATACCGTTACCCGCGGTGGCTTCGGCGAGACCGTGGCCAAGCAGACCAGCATGCAGCGCAGCAGCGCCACCTCCAACTCCGGCTCTCGCAGCATGGGCGGTTGATGCATGAAACGTATTGCCATTACCGAGCGCCCGAACTGGCGTGAAAAAGCGACCGAGTTCGGTTTTCGTTTCCACACCATGTACGGCGAGCCGTACTGGTGTGAAGACGCCTATTACCAGTTCACGCTGGCGCAGATTGAAGAGATCGAAAGCGCCACCGCCGAGCTGCATCAGATGTGCCTGCAGGTGGTGGAGAAAGTGGTCGGCAGCGACGAGCTGATGGCCAAGTTCTGCATCCCGAAACACACCAGGGAGTTCGTGCGCAGCTCCTGGCGCACCAACCAGCCGTCGCTGTATTCGCGTCTCGATCTGGCCTACGACGGCGTCAACCCGCCGAAGCTGCTGGAGAACAACGCCGACACGCCGACCTCGCTGTATGAAGCGGCCTTCTTCCAGTGGCTGTGGCTGGAAGATCAGATCAATGCCGGCAAGCTGGATCCGCAATCGGATCAGTACAACAGCCTGCAGGAGAAGCTGATCGAGCGTTTCGCCGAGCTGAAAGCGCATCACGGCTTCGGCCTGTTGCATCTGGCCTGCTGCCAGGACAGCGAAGAAGATCGCGGCACGGTGCAATATCTGCAGGACTGCGCGCAGGAAGCCGGTCTGCCGACCGAGTTCCTGTTCATGGAAGAGATTGGCCTTGGCGAGAAAGGTCAATTCACCGATCTGCAGGATCAGGTGATCGGTAACCTGTTCAAGCTCTATCCGTGGGAATTCATGCTGCGCGAGATGTTCTCCACCAAGCTGGAAGACGCCGGCGTGCGCTGGCTGGAGCCGGCCTGGAAAAGCATCATCTCCAACAAGGCGCTGCTGCCGCTGCTGTGGGAAATGTTCCCGAACCACCCTAACCTGCTGCCGGCTTATTTCGCGCAAGACGATCATCCGCCGATGGATCATTACGTCACCAAACCGCTGTTCTCGCGCGAAGGCGCCAATATCCAGATCGTCGAAAACGGTCAGGAAGTGGCGCGCGTCGATGGGCCGTACGGCGAAGAAGGCATGATCGTGCAGCAGTTCCATCCGCTGCCGAAGTTCGAAGACAGCTACACGCTGATCGGCAGCTGGCTGGTGAACGATCAACCTTGCGGCATCGGCCTGCGCGAAGATCGCGAACTGATCACGCAGGATCTGTCGCGCTTCTATCCGCACACCATCCTCGGCTGATCGCACCACTGAAGGTAAAAACGCCAGTCTCTGACTGGCGTTTTTTCTTTAGCCCACCTGCACCGACAGCATGCTAAGCGCCCCCATTTCGATACCGTCGATCGGCACGCTGATGGCCTCTTTTCCATCCCAGCCGCCGAGCACATACAGCAACGGCAGATAGTGTTCCGGCGTCGGATTCGACAGCGCCGCCCCCTCATGGCGCATGAAATCCACCAGCGGATGGTTATCGCCCCGATAACGCAGGTTATCCCGGACAAAGTTATTGAATGATTCCGCCCACGGGTAGGCGCTGGTATCGCCCTGCCATTTCACCATGCGCAGGTTGTGCACCACGTTGCCGCTGGCGACGATCATCACGCCCTCGTCCCGCAGCGCGGCGAGTTTGCGGCCCAGCTCATAGTGATAGGCCGCCGGCTGCGTGCCGTCGACGCTGAGCTGCACCACCGGAATGTCAGCATCGGGATACATCTTGATCAGGACACCCCAGGTGCCGTGATCCAATCCCCACTCGCCGAGATCCGCCGTTACCGGCACCGGCGCCAGAATTTGCTGCAGCTGCGCGGCCAGCGCGGGAGAGCCCGGCGCCGGATAGCGGGTATCAAACAGCGCCTGCGGGAACCCGCCAAAGTCGTGAATGGTTTTGGGTTTTTCCATCGCGGTGACCGCAGTGCCGCGGGTATACCAATGCGCGGAAACCGCCACGATCGCCTTAGGGCGCAGCAATGACTCACCCAACGCACGCCATGCCCGGGTGTAACGGTTGTCTTCCAGCACGTTCATCGGGCTACCGTGGCCAAGAAACAGTGCCGGCATACGAGAGGTGTTCATAGAGGGATCCTTAGTTCAAATTGTGCTATGCCGCTACATTACGCGCTTTGCCGCACCAACACAGCCGGATAACCGTGATGAAGATATTCAATAAATTTGAATTAAAAGTAGAGAAATACGCCGGTCCGCAGAAAGATAAAAAAATCATATATTTCAATAAATTAATAATATCAGTGAATAGCATGACATTACTGCCACACAGATCCAATTTGTGAACAATTTATGTATTTTTTGTTAACAGAATCTATACACTCCTCCTCTGCCGACGGGAGCAGGCAACGCCGTCGCGCGATGGGAATTACGTCTCACCAAGGAGGAATTCATGTTCAGACTCACACTGGCAACCCGCCTGGCGCTTTCCATGTTCTTACTCGCCGGCTGGACGGCAACCACCGGCGCGGCGGACAACGCGCAGCTGACGCAGCGCGAAGATCCTTACTTCCTTCAGGCGCAAGCTCAGCTGCAACAGCGGCTGAAGCAAACGCCAAACACCAACCGCGCCAAAAACGTCATTCTGGTGGTCGGCGACGGCATGGGGTTTTCCACCGTGACCGCCGCTCGCATTTTTGAAGGGCAGCAGCGCGGCGTGGATGGCGAATCCAACGTGCTGGCTTGGGAGGCCTTCCCCTATTTGGCGGCGGCCAAAACCTACTCCGCCGACGCCCAAATCACCGACTCTGCGCCCAGCGCGGTGGCGATGACCACCGGCGTCAAAACCATCAACGATCTGATGGGCCTCAACCATACGGCTACCCTCAACAACTGCGAGGATCAGCAAACCAAGGCCGTCACCACGCTGTGGGAGATGGCCGCAACGCTCGGCATGTCCACCGGCGCCGTGACGACCGCCACCATTACCCACGCCACGCCGGGCGCCACCTATGCCCATATCGCCAATCGCGACTGGGAGTCTGACGCCAAAATGCCGGCGGACGCCCTGGCCGCAGGCTGCCGCGACATCGCGCGCCAGCTGGTGGAAATGAAGTACGGCAACGGCCTGAACGTGGCGATGGGGGGCGGGCGCGCCAACTTCCTGCCCGACAGCGTGAGCGATCCGGAATATCCCGGCAAGAAAGGCGCCAGAAAGGACGGCCGCGACCTGACGCAGGCCTGGCTGCAACGCTACGGCGAGCGCGGGCAATACGTCTGGAATCAGGCGCAGTTCGACAAAATCGAACCGGGCAACGTCGACCATCTGCTGGCTCTGTTCGAACCGTCGCACATGAACTTCGAGCACGACCGGCGGCAAGACGCGGCGGGAGAACCCTCACTGGCGGAAATGACCGGCAAGGCCATCGATATTCTGTCCAGGAATCCTGAGGGCTACCTGCTGTTAGTCGAGGGCGGACGCATCGATCACGGCAGCCATAACGGCAATGCCTACCGCACGCTGAGCGACGCGGTCGCGCTGAACGAAGCGGTGAAAACCATCATCGATAAGGTCAATCTGGACGACACGCTGGTGATCGTGACCGGCGATCACAGCCACACGCTGACCATCGCCGGCTATGCCAAGCGCGGCAATCCTATCCTCGGCATTTCCGTCGGCGTCGACGGCAAACCGCGGCTGGGCAGCGACGGCAAGCCCTACACCACCGTCGGCTTCGCCAACGGCCCCGGCGGCACAATCCCGCTGACCGAGCGCCCGGCATTAACCATGGAACAGGCCACCGCGCCCGACTTTATTCAGCCGGCGCTGGTGCCGCTGAAAAGCGAGACGCACGGCGGGGAAGATCTCGGCATCTACGCCATCGGCCCCTGGGCCCATCTGTTCCAGGGCACGGTGGAGGAGAACTACACCTTCCATGTGATGAATTATGCCAGCCGCATCGGCGAACGCCTGTCAAAACGCTAGCCACAAAAAAAGCCGCTTTACGCGGCTTTTTTATCGTTGAAAGCGGCCGGCGATCAGCTGGCTTTTTTCTCGTGCGCCTGGCGGTAGGCCACCAGATCTTCGATGGTCAGCACCACCATGTCGTGCTGTTTGGCGAAGGTAATCACTTCCGGCGCATGCGCCATGCTGCCATCGTCGTTGGTCAGTTCACACAGCACGCCGGCGGGTTTGAAACCGGCCATGGAAACCAGATCGATGGTCGCTTCGGTGTGGCCGCGGCGGCTCAGCACGCCGCCCGGCTGCGCGCGCAGCGGGAACACGTGGCCCGGACGGTTCAGGTCGCTCGGCTTGGCGCTATCTGCCACCGCCGCACGGATGGTGGTCAGGCGATCGGAAGCGGAAACCCCGGTGGTCACGCCCTGCGCCGCTTCGATGGTCACGGTGAAGGCGGTCTGGAACTGGCTGGAGTTGTTGGTCACCATCATCGGCAGCTCAAGCTGCTGACGGCGTTCTTCGGTGATGCACAGGCACACGATGCCGCTGCCGTGGCGAATAGTCAGCGCCATCTGCTCAACGGTCATGGTTTCCGCGGCGAAGATCATGTCACCTTCGTTTTCACGGTTTTCATCATCGAGCACCATTACGCCGCGCCCGTTGCGCAGTGCGTCGATCGCGCGTTCAACGCGTTCTGTTGGCGTGCCGAAGTCTGAAAGTAGCGTCTGATTCATGGTAAAAAACCTCATTAAAAATTATGGATTACCAGAACCAGGGCGATCTTGAGGAGTAGCTAGCAATAGCTAAAAAAATAACGCAAGCGGGCGCATGCCCGGCAGATACCGTTACTCTCTCCCATCCGGACTATAACCGTCGGCCCCGGAATTACACCGGATCTGCTGACCTCTAACCGGCCTTTACAGGCTGGCTGAGCGCTCGCGGGCTTTCACCGTAGAAGGTGATTTACCGCCGGTGGGGACTTTCACCCCGCCCTGAGAATAAGCAAGATGACTATAACGCTAATGGGTAGACAGGGCAATTGGCAAAAGCACAATTCGGCCACGTACGGCGAATGCGCTTAATGGTTTATCCGGCGGGCAACTCGCATTACACTAAGCGGCAGCTATTAAACTCTGAAAGGGATACGCCATGATTGACCCGAAAAAAATCGAACAAATCGCACGCCAGGTTCATGAGTCCATGCCTAAAGGCGTTCGTGAATTCGGGGAAGACGTTGAGAAAAAAATCCGTCAGGTGCTGCAGTCGCAGCTGACCCGTCTGGATTTGGTTAACCGCGAAGAGTTCGACGTGCAGACTCAGGTGCTGTTGCGCACCCGCGAGAAGCTGGCGCTGTTGGAGCAGCGCATGGCCGAGCTGGAAAGCAAGCTGAGCGCGGCGCCGGCCGCCAAGCAGGAAGACGAATAATTCCCGCCAAGGGCGCGCACCGCGCGCCCTTGTTCTTTAGGTTGTCCGGCGTTAGCCGCGCCCGTCTTTGATCGCTTTGATGATGTTGGTGGTCGACAGGCCGTCTTCAAAGTTCAGCACTTTGACATCGCCGCCGTTGGCCCACACTTCCGCACTGCCGGCAATCTCTTCCGGCTTGTAATCGCCGCCTTTCACCAGCAGATCCGGCAAGATGTCGGCGATCAAGCGCTGCGGCGTGTCCTCCTCGAACGGCACCACCCAATCCACCGCTTCCAGCGCGCCCAGCACGATCATGCGGTTCTCCAGCGCGTTGACCGGGCGTTTCTCCCCTTTCAGACGCTTGGTCGAGGCGTCGCTGTTCACCGCCACGATCAGGCGATCGCCCAGCTTGCGGGCGTTGGCCAGATAGGAGACGTGGCCGGCATGCAGAATGTCGAAGATGCCGTTGGTCATCACCACTTTCTCACCGCGCTGACGCGCCTGCGCCACGGCGTTTTTCAACTGTGCTTCGGTCATCACGCCAAAGCCGGTTTCGGCGCGGCCGCGCACCGCGTTTTCCAGCTCGATCGGCGACACGGTAGACGTACCGAGCTTGCCCACCACCACGCCGGCGGCGGCGTTAGCCAGGAAGCAGGACTCTTCCAGCGAATTGCCGGCGGCCAGCGAGGCGGCCAATACGCCGATCACGGTGTCGCCGGCGCCGGTCACATCAAACACTTCCTGCGCCTGGGTCGGCAAGTGCAGTGGCTCAACGCCAGGCTGCAGCAGCGTCATGCCGTGTTCGGAGCGGGTAACCAGCAGCGCCGACAGCTCGAAATCCGCCACCAGCTTCATGCCGCGTTCCACCAGTTCTGCTTCATCCTTACAGTGGCCCACCACCGCTTCGAACTCGGACAGGTTCGGCGTCAGCAGCGTCGCGCCGCGATAGCGCTCGAAATCGGATCCTTTCGGATCGATCAACACCGGCACCTTGGCGGCGCGCGCCAGTTGGATCATGCCCTGCACCTGGCTGAGCGCGCCCTTGGCGTAATCGGACAGCACCAGCGCGCCGATCTGCGGCAGCGCCTGCTGAATGCGCTCCAGCATCGGCTGCGGATCGACGTTGGAGAAGCCTTCTTCGAAGTCGAGACGGATCAGCTGCTGGTTGCGCGACAGCACGCGCAGCTTGGTGATGGTCGGATGGGTCGGCACCGAGACGAAGTCGCAGCGCACGTTGACTTCATTCAGCTTGGCGCTCAGCGCCCGCGCCGCATCGTCGATGCCGGTCAGGCCCACCAGACGGGAAGTGGCGCCCAGCGAAGCGATGTTCATCGCCACGTTAGCCGCGCCGCCGGGACGCTCTTCGATGGTATCGACCTTGACCACCGGCACCGGGGCTTCCGGTGAAATGCGGCTGGTCGGCCCATACCAATAGCGATCCAACATGACGTCACCGACCACCAGCACACCGGCGCGGCGAAAATCAGGCAGCGTAACTTTCATCCGATAACTCCAAAAAAGAACAAAATTTTAGTGGCGCAGATATTACCACAGACCGCCGGAATACCCGCAAAAAGGTATTAATCCAGCCATTTGGCCCAGCTGGCGCGCACCTGCTCGCGCTCGGCGGCAAACAGCTCGCTGCCGACCTTGCCGGAATGCTCCTGCAGCGCCAGGTGGTGGATTTCGTCGCGCATGGTGACATAGGCCTGGGTCAGCGCGCGTGCCTCTTCATCCGGCATGATGTCGTAATTGGCCATCAGCTCGAAGATGCGCACGTTGTCCGACCAACGCGTCAAGCGCGGTTCGCCCGGCGCATAGCGTAAGACCAGATATTGGGCGATAAATTCGATGTCGGTAATGCCGCCCTCATCGGTTTTGATATCAAACAGATCGCGCTGTTTGTTGCCGAGATGGTTGCGCATCTTTTCGCGCATCTCGCGCACTTCACGCTTCAGGGTCTGCGCATCGCGCGTTTTGCACAGGATCTCGCGCCGGATCGCGTCGAACTGCTGATGCAGAGCCGGGTCGCCATGCACGATGCGCGCACGCACCAGGGCCTGATGTTCCCAGGTCCAGGCTTCGTTTTGCTGGTAGTCGGCGAACGCCTCGACGGTGCTGACCAGCATCCCCGCAGCGCCGGAAGGCCGCAGGCGCGCGTCCACCTCATACAGAATGCCGGAAGAAGTGCGGGTGCTGAACAGATGCATCACCCGCTGCGCCAGCCGCAGGTAGAACTGGCGGCCGTCGATGCAGCGATCGCCGTCGGTCATCACCTCCGGTGGGCAATCCAACAGGAACACCAGATCGAGATCGGAACTGTAACCCAGCTCCCAGCCGCCCAGCTTGCCGTAGCCGATCACCGCAAAGCCGCGCCCTTCGCGCTCCTGCAGATGGGTGGGCTGGCCGTAGCGCGCCACCATATCGCTCCAGGCCTGCTGCACCACCGCGTCGATGATCGCCTCCGCCAGATAAGTCAGGTGATCGCTCACTTTCATCACCGGCAGCGCGCCGGCGATATCAGCAGCCGCGATGCGCAGCTGCTGCGCCTGTTTGAACTGGCGTAGCGCCTCCAGCTTTTGCTCTTCGTCGTCTTCCGGCACCCGCAGCAGATACTGCCGCAGCTCGCTGCGGTAGGCGTCCAGCGCCACCGGCTGATACAACGTGGCCGGATCCAGCAGTTCGTCCAGCAACAGCGGGTAACGCGACAGCTGGTTGGCGACCATCGGCGACGCGGCGCACAGGCGGATCAGATGGCTGAGCGCCGCATGGTACTCCACCAGCAGCTCGAGGTAGGTAGTGCGGGTGACGATGCTGAGCAGCAGCTGCGCCAGCCGCACCAGCGCGGTCGGGGCGTCCTGGCGCGGGCATACCTCCGCCAGCAGGCGCGGCATCAGCTGATCGAGCACGTCGCGGCCGCGCGGGCCGATGGTGCGCTTGTCGACGTCGTGGCGGAAATCGGCGATGGTGCGCAGCATCTGTCGGCGCCCCTCTTCGTCGAGGTGCGGCGTCAGCGGCGCCAGCTCGTTCTCCTCCAGCGCGTCCTGCCACAGGCTGTGGTAGTGCTGGTAGTCAGGATCTTCGCCGACATCAGGGCTATCGTCGCCGATCAGGTCGTCGAACACCGCGCGCACCGCCTGCATGTGCACCTCCAGCGCCGCCATCAGCGCCGGCCAATCCGCCACCCCCATGCCGTAGGCCAACCGCGCCTGATCGAGCGCCTCCTGCGGCAGCGTCTGGGTTTGCTGATCGCCGATCGCCTGCAGCAGGTTCTCCAGCCGCCGCAGGAACAGGTAGGCGGCGCTCAGCGCCCGCACCTGCTCACTTTCCAGCAGCCCCAGCTCACCCACCGCCTGCAACGTCGGCAACAGCGAACGCCCCTGCAACGCCGGTTCACGGCCGCCGCGGATCAGCTGGAATACCTGAGTGATGAATTCGATTTCGCGAATGCCGCCGGCGCCCAGCTTGATGTTGTCCTTCAGGCCGCGCCGCCGCACTTCACGGGCGATCATGCCCTTCATGTTGCGCAGAGACTGAATGACGCTGAAATCGATGTAGCGGCGGAACACGAACGGCCGCAGCGTTTTGCGCAGCTCCTGGCTGTAGGCGTCTTCCGCCCCGCCCATCAGGCGCGCCTTTACCATCGCATAGCGCTCCCAATCGCGCCCCTGTTCCTGGTAGTAATCCTCCAGCGCCGCAAAGCTCATCACCAACGGGCCGCTGTCGCCGAACGGCCGCAGCCGCATGTCCACGCGATAGACGAAGCCATCGATGGTCTGTTGATCCAGCGCCTTGATCAGCCGTTGGCCGAGGCGGGTGAAGAACTGGGCGTTATCCAGCTCGCGTCGCCCGCCCTGGGTTTGACCATTTTCCGGGTAAGCGAAGATCAGATCGATGTCCGACGAGAAGTTCAGTTCGCCGCCGCCCAGCTTACCCATGCCGAGGATCAACAGCGGCTGCGGCTCGCCGGCGGCGTTGCACGGCGTGCCCCATTCGCGGCAGCAGGTTTGATACAGCCAGTCGCGCGCGCTGACGATCAGCGTCTCCGCCAGCCCGCTCAGCTGCAGCAACGTTTCTTCGGTCGAACACAGCCCCTGCGCCTGCGCCCAGGCGATGCGCACCAGCGTTTCGCGGCGAAACAGACGCAGCGTGCGCATCAGTTGCGCTTCGTCGCGCACCTCTTCCAGCTCGTCCTGCAACCAGGCGGCATAGTGTTGCCACTCGCCGGGCGCCGGCGGCTGTTCGCGCAGCGTCGCCAGCCAGGCCGGCTGGGCGAGCAGCGCGTCGCTGACGAAGTCGCTCGACGCCAGCACCCACTGCTCTTGCTCGCTAAAGGCGCAGTCCGCGCCATGAACTTCCTGAAAACGCTGCACAACCTGCTGTGCCTGAGCCTGTAACGCGGCTGAAAGTGGCGACATAGTGTATGACCCGTTCTGCGGCCCGCGGCTGGCGGGCCGGCTGGATTAACGAAGCGCGCCGTTTAACCAGAATGGCGCATGCGATAAGGCCTGTTTGCGGCTGGCTTCATACCAGCCCTGGCGGCGCTCGCTCAGCGCCGCCTGCAGCTCACGCCAGGCGTCGATATAAGGCCCGGTCTGCTCGTCGGGGTAAGCGCCCGACAGCAGGACCAGCGCCGAAATCTGACGCGTCAGGCGCGGCAATTGTTCCTGATATTCATCTTCGTTCAGCGTACGGCTGAAGGCCTCCTTCAGCTCCGCGCCGCTGCGCCCCAGCATGATGTCGCTGAAGCGTTTGAAAGAACCGTCCAGCTTGGCCTGCGCTTTGGCGTCGATAAACGGCCGCCAGGCGCCGCGCACCAACCATGATGTGAGCGCCAACTTACATTGCAGGTAGACCGCGCTGTAACACAGGATCTCCGGTTGCGCGGTTTTGTCCGCCAACAGAGGTTCGAGCTCGGTCAGGCGGGCGCGCAGATCGGCACTGGCCTTGCGCGGCACCAGGCCGCCGAAGATCACCAGCGCCTGGCGGATCGTGCCAACCGCCTCAATCACCGAAGCGCGCGCCTGCGCGTCGCCGCGCAGCCACAGCTCTTCATGGTACTGCCAGTGGTTGAGCGCCAGCTCGAAGGCGGCGATCATCCCCTGCTCCACGGTCGCCTTCGCCGCCGGCTTCAGCACCCGCAGCGGGCGCACCTCACGCGGCGGATTGCCCTGCGCCAGGTGGTAACCGCGCGCCGCCTTGCTCAGGCTGCCCTGACGCAGCCCGTCGTGCGCCGCCAGCTCACCGGCCAACGCCAGCAGATCGGCGGTATTGCCTTTCAGCAGCTCCAGTTCTATCTCGCTCAGGGCTTCGCTGAGGCCACCAGCACGCACTTCTCCCTGATCCAGGCCAATCTCTATCTCGCTTTGGCCGTAAGTAACCACCCACTTCTCACGCACGAAATCCGTACGGAACAGCGGTTGCAACGCCTGCTGCAGCGCCGCGATATCGCAATCCTGCGGCCAGATGTCGGCAGGAAACTGCGCCAACGCCAGCTGCGGCTCGGCGATAGCGACATTGTATTCCGGGCGCTGGTGCAGGCCGCCCACCACTTTACCGGCGGTTTTGATGGTCATCTCATAGCGATCGTCGAAACCGCGAATGCGCAGCCCCATGTCGTGACTGCGCAGGAAGTTGTCGGCCGTTTCGAAGTAAATGTTGGTCAGCTTTTGCGGCGCGGAATGCTGATGCGGCCAGGCGGCGAGCCAGTGTGGCAGAGCGGCCACCGCTTGCGGCGCGGCGATGAATTTCAGTTCAATTTCAACGGTCATAATTCTTTAACACCAATAAGTTACGCATTCGCGTCGGTTTCAGCGCGGCGCGCTCGGCCCGCCGTATGCTGCCCACTGACGCACAGTTGCCGTTATCTTACCGCGATTCCCGGCGCCTTAACCCTGCTAACTGTAGAAAAAACCTGTTACGTTATAAAACGCTGCGCAACTCACAGAATCAGCCACAGTAAGATAGTTCTCATTCCGGTTTTGGCGTTGCGTCGTCAGACTGAACCCTCTACTATCGTTCCATAAATTCACCCAGAAACGATGAACTAATGCAGAAATTACGCCTGATTTTCCTTGCCGCGCTGAGCTTCAGCATCACTTGGGCCGCACATGCCGAAGATAAACGCTATATCTCCGATGAGTTAAGCACTTACGTCCATAGCGGCCCAGGTAATCAGTACCGTATTGTCGGCACTCTGAACGCCGGTGAAGAAGTGACCCTGCTGAGCGTCAACGACAGCACCAACTACGGCCAGATCCGCGATCCGAAGGGCCGCACCACCTGGATCCCGCTCGACCAACTCAGCCAGACGCCAAGCCTGCGCACCCGCGTGCCGGAGCTGGAACAGCAGGTGAAAACCCTGACCGACAAGCTCACCAACATCGACAACACCTGGAACCAGCGCACGGCGGAAATGCAGGAAAAAGTCGCAGGCAGCGACAGCACCATCAGCAGCCTGCAGAAGGAAAACCAGGATCTGAAAAACCAGCTGGTGGTCGCGCAGAAGAAGGTCAACGCCGTTAACCTGCAGCTCGACGACAAGCAGCGCACCATTATCCTGCAGTGGTTCATGTACGGCGGCGGCGTCGCCGGCGTCGGTTTGCTGCTGGGCCTGCTGTTGCCGCACCTGATCCCGCGTCGCAAGAACAACAATCGCTGGATGAACTGATCTCAGTATCGTTCAGTTTGAGTTTGGGCGCCTGCGGGCGCCTTTTTCATTGGCGCCGACATCCCGCGGCCAATTCATGTAATCTGATAGACAGAGCCTTACACGATATTCAGGAGTCAACAGTGCAGATTTATCTGGTCGGCGGCGCCGTTCGCGACAGCCTGCTCAACATTCCGGTGGTCGATCATGATTGGGTGGTGGTGGGCGCCACGCCGGCGGAGCTGCTGGCATTGGGCTACCAGCAGGTCGGCAAAGATTTTCCGGTGTTCCTCAATCCCGATACCCACGAGGAGTACGCGCTGGCGCGCACCGAGCGCAAATCCGGCCAGGGGTACACCGGTTTTACCTGCTATGCCGCGCCGGACGTCACGCTGGAAGAAGATCTGCTGCGGCGCGATCTGACCCTCAACGCCATCGCCCGTTCCGCCGAAGGGGAACTGATTGACCCCTACGGCGGCGTGGCCGATCTGCAGGCGCGCGTGCTGCGCCACGTTTCCGACGCGTTCGGCGAGGATCCGCTGCGCGTGCTGCGCGTGGCGCGATTCAATGCTCGCTTCGCCCATCTGGGTTTTCGCATCGCCGACGAAACGCTGGCCCTGATGCGCCGGATGGCGCACAGCGGTGAACTGGCCGCGCTGACCGCCGAACGCGTCTGGAAAGAAACTGAAAAGGCGCTGCAAAGCCAGAGCCCGCAGGTCTATTTTCAGGTGCTGCGCGACTGCGATGCGCTGGCGGTGCTGTTCCCGGAAATCGACGCGCTGTTCGGCGTGCCTGCCCCCGCCAAATGGCATCCGGAGATCGACACCGGCGTGCATACGCTGATGGCGCTGGCGATGGCCGCCCGCCTCACTCCCGAGGTGGACGTACGCTTCGCCACCCTGTGTCATGACCTCGGCAAAGGATTGACGCCAAAAGCGTTCTGGCCGCATCACCACGGCCACGGCCCGGCGGGCGTGCGGCTGGTCGAAGCGCTATGCCAACGGCTGCGGGTGCCCAATCCGGTGCGCGATCTGAGCAAGCTGGTGGCCGAGTACCATGATTTGATCCACACCGTGAACAAGCTGCGGCCGGAGACCCTGCTGAAGCTGTTCGACGCCATCGACGTCTGGCGCAAGCCCCAAAGGCTGGAGCAGATGATCCTGACCAGCGAAGCGGACGCGCGCGGCCGCACCGGCTTTGAGGAGAATCCTTATCCGCAGGGCGACTATCTGCGCCAGGCGTATCAGGTGGCGAACGCGGTATCTATTAAAGAGGTGGTAGCCAGCGGGCTGCAGGGCACCGCGATCCGCGATGAGCTCAAACGCCGTCGCCAGCAGGCGCTGGCCGACTGGAAGCTCAACCAAACCATCCTCAACGATCAGGCATAAAAAAACCCCGCAGAGCGGGGTTTTTTCTTGCCATCGGGCTTACAGGAATACCATGTAAACCACGGCCGCCACGATAAAGCGGTAGATGGCGAACGGCACGAACGAGATGCGTTTGATCAGCGACAGGAAGGTCTTGATCGCAATCAGCGCCACCACGAAGGCAGTAACGAAACCGACGGCGAACATCGGCAGATCGCCCCAGGTCAGGAAGTGCAGGCTCTTGTACAGATCCAGACCGCTGGCGCCAATCATCATCGGCACCGCCAGGATGAAGGAGAACTCGGACGCCGCATAGCGGTTTACGCCCACCAGCATACCGCCGGCGATAGTGGACCCCGAACGGGAGAAACCCGGCCACAGCGCCAGGCACTGGAAGCAGCCGATCATGAACGCCTGGCGGTAGGTGATGTCATCCAGCCCTTCCGCTCTCGGTGTCTTCGGCTTCAGCCATTCCGCCGCCAGCAACAGCAGGCCGCCGACGACCAACGCGTACATCACGTTTTTCGGCGCGAACAGCGATTTAATCACATCGTGGAATACCAGACCCAGCACCACCGCCGGGATCATCGCCAGCAGGATATGCCCCAGCTTCAGTTGGCCGCTGGTTTTGCCCTCGTGCTCCACTGGCTTGCCGCCGAAATGGATGCCGATCAGGCCGAACAACCGGCGCCAGAACATCACCACCACGGCCAGGATAGACCCCAGTTGGATGATGACTTCAAAGGTTTTGGCTTTGTCGCCGGTAAAACCCAGCCACTCGCCAACAATAATCATATGCCCGGTGGAAGACACCGGCAGAAATTCGGTTAACCCTTCGACAACCCCAAGAACAAACGCAATAAACAGTGAATGCATGTCAGCCATGTGCTTCGCTCACCCCATAAAATAACGGCCATCACATAAAAAAGCGGCAGTGTTTAAAAGACAATGCCGCTAAAACAATTCTCAGGATTAAGACCAGATTAACGGTCTTTCGTTGCAAGCAGATGACATAAAATCATGCGGGACGAGTGCCGCGCTCAATGATCACGCCGACCCGATTGGCATGTGCTACAGCGCCCGGTTTGCTGACCTTAATACGGACCCACGGGGAATTGAAGCGCTGAAGCAAAATTTCGGATATTTCCTCCGCCACGCGCTCCACCAGCGCGAAGCGGTTCGATTCAACATGCTGGATCACGGCGTCGCTGACATCGGCATAGCTCAGACAGTCAGTTACATCGTCGCTGGCGGCGGCCGGCCGGTTATCCCAGCCCATTTCGATATCGAACACCAGCTTCTGACGAATGCCCTGTTCCCACTCATAAACGCCAATGGTGGTAATTACGGTAAGCTCTTCAATAAATACGATATCCATCACGTCATTCTCTGTTTTTGGCCTTGCCGGATACCACTTCCAGCGGAATGTGCGTATTATCCATAGATGTTGCGAGTAAAACGACCATTATTAAACGGAACCGCGTTATGAGTGCTACCGCGCTTGGCATGATTATCTTCGCGTATCTGTGCGGCTCGATTTCCAGCGCGATCCTGGTTTGCCGGATCGCCAGGCTGCCGGATCCGCGTGAACATGGCTCAGGAAACCCCGGGGCGACCAACGTCCTGCGCATCGGCGGCCGGCTGGCGGCGGCGGCGGTGCTGGTGTTCGATATTCTGAAAGGGATGCTGCCGGTCTGGCTGGCCTACAAACTCGATGTGCCGCCGCTGTATCTGGGCCTGACGGCGATCGCAGCCTGTCTGGGGCACATCTATCCGGTGTTCTTCCACTTCCGCGGCGGTAAAGGCGTGGCGACGGCGTTTGGCGCCATCGCGCCTATCGGCTGGGATCTGACCGGCCTGATGACCGGCACCTGGCTGTTAACGGTGCTGCTCAGCGGCTACTCTTCACTTGGCGCCATCGTCAGCGCGTTGATCGCCCCGTTCTACGTCTGGTGGTTCAAACCGCAGTTCACCTTCCCGGTAGCGATGCTCTCCTGCCTGATCCTGATGCGGCATCACGACAATATTCAGCGCCTGTGGCGCGGCCAGGAAGGCAAGATCTGGGGCAAGTTCCGCAAGAAGAAAAACGATGCGGATAACGGCGACCAGCCGAGAGAAGAATAACAGAAGGGCCGGATAATCCGGCCCTTTGCTTTATACCGCAGGCAGTTCCGCCAGCGGCCAGCGCGGCCGCACCGAAACGCTCAGCGCCGGGTTGGCGCCGCTCTTCAGGCGCACCATGCCGGCATAGGCGATCATCGCGCCGTTGTCGGTGCAAAATTCCGGGCGGGCATAGAACACCTCCCCGCCGCGTTTCTGCATCATCTCCGCCAGCTTGGCGCGCAGCGTGCGGTTGGCGCTCACGCCGCCGGCCATCACCAGGCGTTTGAAGCCGGTTTGCTCCAGCGCGCGTTTGCATTTGATCGCCAGCGTATCCACCACCGCATCCTCGAAGGCGCGGGCGATGTCGGCGCGCGTCTGATCGTCGTTGCCGTTGGAGCGAATGGTGTTGGCGGCGAAGGTTTTCAACCCGGAGAAGCTGAAGTCCAGCCCCGGACGATCGGTCATCGGCCGCGGGAAGGTGAAGCGCCCCGCCGTGCCCTGCTGCGCCATCTTCGACAGCATCGGCCCGCCGGGATAATCCAGGCCGAGCAGCTTGGCGGTTTTGTCGAACGCTTCGCCGGCGGCATCGTCGATCGACTCGCCCAGCAGTTCATACTCACCGATGCCGGTGACGCTGATCAGCTGGGTGTGGCCGCCGGAGACCAGCAGCGCGACGAACGGGAACGCCGGCGGGTTATCTTCCAGCATCGGCGCCAACAGGTGGCCTTCCATATGGTGCACCGGCACCGCCGGCACGTTCCAGGCGAACGCCAGCGCGCGCCCCACGGTTGCGCCGACCAGCAGCGCCCCCACCAGGCCCGGCCCGGCGGTATAAGCCACGCCGTCGATATCGGCCGGGGTCAGGTTGGCCTCTTTCAGCGCCGCCTGAATCAGCGGCACGGTTTTGCGCACGTGATCGCGGGAGGCCAGTTCCGGCACCACGCCGCCGTAGTCGGCGTGCAGCTTCACCTGGCTGTATAATTGGTTGGCCAATAAACCGGTTTGATCGTCATACACTGCAATTCCGGTTTCATCGCAGGACGTTTCTATACCCAGTACTCGCATTACATTTCCCATCATTCACGTGCGGCCGCCAGTCTACCACATTCCGCCGCATTTACCGCCGGCGCCGCGCATCTTGTCACCGGCTTGCGCCTATGTCGATGATTCATCCAGAAAATGCCTGAGCGATTAAACACGAGCATTTTTTTCTGATTAGTCTATAATCAGCGCCCGGTGCAAAATTGCGCACGTTGCGGCAGAGCGACGCGGGTTTCAATTTGCTGTGATGCTTTACAAAGCAGCATCCATTGGAGTAAAATTCCGCACCATTTTGAAAAGGCTGGCGCTTGGCCAGCAGCAAACCGAATTTTATTGAGGTGAGAGGCACATGCCGGTAATTAAAGTACGTGAAAACGAGCCATTTGACGTTGCTCTGCGTCGTTTCAAACGCTCTTGCGAAAAAGCGGGTGTTTTAGCTGAAGTTCGTCGTCGTGAGTTTTATGAAAAACCAACTACCGAACGTAAACGCGCTAAAGCTTCTGCTGTGAAACGTCACGCGAAGAAACTGGCTCGCGAAAACGCACGCCGCACTCGTCTGTATTAATTCTTCGGGGGCAACCCCACCGCGTGAATTTCTGATTTTCAAAATCGCGCAGACCGAGTAGTTGCATACGAAGGCCGTGCTTTCCGAAAGGAATGCGCGGCTTGTTCTCGTTTATAGGCTAATGAAGTAAGGGCTTATGGCTGGACGAATTCCGCGCGTATTTATCAATGACTTGCTGGCTCGCACCGACATCGTCGATTTGATCGACGCCCGCGTGAAGCTCAAGAAGCAAGGCAAGAACTATCACGCGTGCTGTCCGTTCCACCACGAAAAGACGCCTTCCTTTACCGTTAATGGCGAAAAGCAGTTTTATCACTGTTTTGGGTGTGGTGCGCACGGCAACGCCGTCGACTTTTTGATGAATTACGACCGACTCGAGTTTGTCGAAACCATCGAAGAACTGGCGACCATGCACGGGCTGGAAGTGCCTTACGAAGCGGGCACCGGGCCAACCCAGATCGAACGCCATCAGCGCCAGAGCCTGTACCAACTGATGGAACAGCTCAGCGCGTTCTATCAACAGTCACTGCAGCAGTCCTCCGGGGCGCCGGCGCGCAACTATTTGCAGCAGCGCGGGTTAAGTGACGACGTTATTCGCCATTTCGCCATCGGCTTCGCGCCGGCGGGATGGGACAACGCCCTGAAGCGTTTCGGCCGCGACGCCGACTCGCGCCGCGCATTGAACGATGCCGGCATGCTGGTGACTAACGATCAGGGGCGTTCGTACGACCGTTTCCGCGAACGGGTGATGTTCCCCATCCGCGACAAGCGCGGGCGCGTGATCGCCTTCGGCGGCCGCGTGCTGGGCGACGGTATGCCGAAGTACCTGAACTCGCCGGAAACCGAAGTTTTCCATAAGGGCCGCCAGCTGTACGGCCTGTATGAAGCACAGCAGAACCACCCTAACCTGCAGCGGCTGCTGGTGGTGGAAGGGTATATGGACGTAGTGGCGTTGGCGCAATTCGGCATCGATTATGCCGTCGCCTCGCTCGGCACCTCGACGACGGCGGAACACATTCAGCTGTTGTTCCGCGCCACCGACAACGTCGTCTGCTGTTACGACGGCGACCGCGCCGGCCGCGAAGCGGCCTGGCGGGCGCTGGAAACCGCGCTGCCGTACCTGAATGACGGGCGCCAGCTGCGGTTCATGTTTTTGCCCGACGGCGAAGATCCGGACACGCTGGTGCGCAAGGAAGGCAAAGAAGCCTTCGAACAGCGAATGGAGCAGGCGCAGCCGCTGTCCACGTTCCTGTTCGAAAGCCTGCTGCCGCAGGTGGATCTGAGCAGCCCGGACGGGCGCGCCAAGCTGAGCACGCTGGCGCTGCCGCTGATTACTCAGGTGCCGGGCGAAACGTTGCGCTTGTACCTGCGCCAGGAGCTCGGCAACAAGCTGGGGCTGCTGGACGACAGCCAGCTCGACAAGCTGATGCCCAAGCAGGCTGAAAATGCGAATCCTTATCAGGCGCCCCAGCTAAAACGCACAACCATGCGTATACTGATAGGGTTACTGGTGCAAAATCCGCAGTTGGCTACACTTATCCCTTCGCTGGAAGGGTTGGAGCAGACCAAACAGGCGGGATTGCCGCTGTTCGTCGAACTGGTGCAGACCTGTTTGGCGCAGCCGGGTCTGACGACCGGGCAATTGCTGGAGCTGTATCGCGACAACAAATTCAGCCAGCAGCTTGAAACCTTGGCGACCTGGAACCATATGATCGTTGAGGACATGGTCGAGCAGACCTTTTTGGATACTTTGGCCAGCCTGTACGACTCGGTGCTCGAGCAACGGCTGGAAACGCTGATCGCCCAGGCCAGAACGCGCGGTCTGAGCGCGGAGGAACGTGAAGAAGTCCGTTCTCTCAACCAGGTTTTAGCGAAGAAAAACTGAATACCAAACGGCTTAAGTGCCGATAATTGCGAGGGCAGAGCCCTGCACAGTGCCGCCATAGTGGGCCGCGGCGATAACGAAAACGCCCCAAATGCTATTGTTGGCGGTTTCGCCGACCGACACCAACCTAAATACTCTGAAGTGTGGATACCGTCTTATGGAGCAAAACCCGCAGTCACAGCTGAAGCTACTTGTCACCCGTGGTAAGGAGCAAGGCTATCTGACCTATGCTGAGGTCAATGACCATCTGCCGGAAGATATCGTCGACTCCGATCAGATCGAAGACATCATCCAGATGATTAACGACATGGGCATCCAGGTGATGGAAGAAGCACCGGACGCCGATGACCTGCTGCTCGCCGAAAACTCGAACAGCACGGACGAAGATGCGGAAGAAGCCGCCGCACAGGTTCTGTCCAGCGTGGAATCCGAAATCGGCCGCACCACCGACCCGGTGCGCATGTACATGCGCGAAATGGGTACCGTCGAACTGCTGACGCGCGAAGGCGAAATCGACATCGCCAAGCGCATCGAAGACGGCATCAACCAGGTACAGTGCTCGGTTGCCGAATACCCGGAAGCCATCACCTACCTGCTTGAGCAGTACGATCGCGTCGAAGCGGGTGAAGCGCGCCTGTCCGATCTGATCACCGGCTTCGTCGATCCTAACGCGGAAGAGGACATCGCCCCAACCGCCACTCACATCGGTTCTGAACTGTCGAGCGAAGAGCAAGACGACGACGAAGAAGATGAAGACGACGAAGACGACGACACCGAAGACGATAACAGCATCGATCCTGAGCTGGCGCGTCAGAAGTTCGCCGAGTTGCGCGATCAGTATGAAGCGACCCGCCTGGTGATCAAGAAAAACGGCCGCAGCCACGCCAGCGCCGCGGACGAGATCCTGAAGCTGTCTGAAGTGTTCAAGCAGTTCCGCCTGGTGCCGAAACAGTTCGACTTCCTGGTCAACAGCATGCGCACCATGATGGACCGCGTTCGCACCCAGGAACGCATCATCATGAAGCTGTGCGTTGAACAGTGCAAAATGCCGAAGAAAAACTTCGTCACCCTGTTCGCCGGCAACGAAACCAGCGATTCCTGGTTTGAAGCCGCGCTGGCGATGGCCAAGCCATGGTCGGAAAAGCTGAAAGACGTTGCTGAAGACGTGCAGCGCAGCCTGCAGAAACTGCGTCAGATCGAAGAAGAGACCGGCCTGACCATCGAGCAGGTCAAAGACATCAACCGTCGCATGTCGATCGGTGAAGCGAAAGCCCGCCGCGCGAAGAAAGAGATGGTTGAGGCCAACCTGCGTCTGGTTATTTCCATCGCCAAGAAATACACCAACCGCGGCCTGCAGTTCCTGGATCTGATCCAGGAAGGCAACATCGGCCTGATGAAAGCGGTAGACAAGTTCGAATACCGCCGCGGCTACAAGTTCTCGACGTACGCCACCTGGTGGATCCGTCAGGCTATCACCCGCTCCATCGCCGACCAGGCGCGCACCATCCGTATTCCGGTGCATATGATTGAGACCATCAACAAGCTCAACCGTATTTCGCGCCAGATGCTGCAAGAGATGGGCCGCGAGCCGACGCCGGAAGAGCTGGCCGAGCGCATGCTGATGCCGGAAGACAAGATCCGCAAAGTGCTGAAGATCGCCAAAGAGCCAATCTCGATGGAAACGCCGATCGGCGACGACGAAGATTCGCATCTGGGCGACTTCATCGAGGATACCACCCTCGAGCTGCCGCTGGATTCCGCGACCTCGGAAAGCCTGCGTTCCGCCACCCACGACGTGCTGGCCGGCCTGACCGCGCGCGAAGCGAAAGTGCTGCGCATGCGTTTCGGCATCGACATGAACACCGACCACACGCTGGAAGAGGTTGGCAAGCAGTTTGACGTTACCCGTGAGCGTATTCGTCAGATCGAAGCCAAGGCGCTGCGCAAGCTGCGTCACCCAAGCCGCTCCGAAGTGCTGCGCAGCTTCCTGGACGATTAAGTCCGGCTGCCGCACCAAAAGCAAAAACCCCGGCTTGCCGGGGTTTTTTTATGCATCAGAACATGCTGTTGCCGCTGGCGGTCTTCTCCGGCACCGGCTGCGTCACGTCCCAGTGTTCAACGATCTTTCCGGCGCTGTCCAGACGGAAGATATCGACGATCGCCGCGGTCTTGCCGGCCTCGCGCCCGCTGACCTCCACATGCAAAATCACGAAGTCGCCGTCGACGAACGCCTGTTTCACCTCACTGTGCGAGTTGGGGTAACGCGTTTTCAGCAGCTCGACAAATTGACGAAAACCCGCCACGCCGTCTTTGGCGTTGGGGTTATGCTGTTTGTACTGTTCGCCCAAAAACGGCCGCGCCGCCGCAAAATCCTTGTTGTTCAGCCCCTGCCGATAAAACTCCAGCACGTTCTGCTTGTTGCGCGCTTCCTGCGGCGAATGCCCCGCCTGTGCAGCGCCGGTCACCAACAGCAGCGCCATCAAACAGCCTTTCATCATCGATGTCATCGCACACTCCCCTTATCTCATTGCAGCGCCAGGAACAGCTCGCGATAGCTGGCGGTCAGCTGCTCCAGCGTGGCGCGATTCAATCCGCTGGGATTGGGCAATACCCACACCTCGGTTTCTCCCAGCATCATCGTCTGCTTGCCCCAGGGCGCGTTTTTCACCCCGAAGGCGGTGGTGAACGCCTGCTTGCCCAAGATCGCCAGCGCGCGCGGCTGATAGCGCAGGATCTTCTCTTGCAGCGCCTCACCGCCGCTGCGCAACTCGTCGCGCGACAGCTCGCTGGCCGCCACCGTCGGGCGCGCCACCAGCGCGGTAATGCCGCAGCCGTTGTCCTTCAGCTGCTGCCACTGCTCCGGCGCCAGCTGGCTCGCGGTAAAGCCGGCCTGATGGATCACCTTCCAGAAGCGGTTGCTGCCGTTGGCAAAAGGATAGCCCTGATGGGCGGAAGAAAGGCCGGGGTTGATGCCGCAAAACACCACCCGCAGGTTGGGCGCCAGAAGTTCCATGAGTGTCGTGAGTCCATTGCAGGGATTTACTGCGGTTATCGCAAAATCCGCCAGCAATTACAACAGGCTAGAACTGCGCAGAAAAGCAACATACGGGCGGGTAACAGTAGACCGCCGCTTAAGGATTCCCTATAATCTCGCGGCTTGGCCCCTTAGCTCAGTGGTTAGAGCAGGCGACTCATAATCGCTTGGTCGTTGGTTCAAACCCAACAGGGGCCACCAAATTTTAGCTTTAAAATCATATAAAAAAGCCACTTTTCTCGAAGTGGCTTTTTTATTTTTTGCTAACAGTGGCGGTACAAGGCTACCCAATACCCTCAAATGGCAGGTATTTAAACAGTCCGTCGTTACTGTGCCGCCCACACAATGGCTCGTCGTGTCACTATCACCAAGCAAAGCTAAAGCGGTCTCCATGACGCCTATGCTGTCGGTAAAGATTTAATATAATCTTCAAAACGTTTACCTCTTTCCTGTCGAAACCGTTCGCCAGTGTCCGTCAGCGATAGAATGCCATCAACGCGCAGGTTGCGGAAATCGGCTTTGGTCTCGCACCATATGGTCAGCAGCCATACGGCGTCAAACATCGTCAATCCTAATGGCCTGACATTTCTTCGGCTTTCATTACCTTTGAGGTCGCGATAGCAGACGACCAACCGCTTTCTACCTCGTATGGCCACGCGCAATGGCTCCAGATGCCTGTCGGCCAGTTCATACTCCAGAGTCCTGCGCGAGACGGCACGCAATGGCATATGCTGATAACGTTCCCTCGCATTGTCATCCAACATGGCACCTATTTTGGCTGAAACGCGACGGGCCGCCTCACCCAACTGCGCATCACCACGAGCCACAATCAGACGAGTGCCCAGCATTATGGCCTCCAGCTCGTTAACGTCAAAATGCAGCGGCGGCAAGAAATACCCCTTTTCCAACTGATATCCTAATCCAGACGCACCGCGGATCGGCGCTCCCATCGTCTGCAACGTGCTCATATCTCGATAGATGGTTCGCACCGAAACATCCAACGTCTGAGCCAGAAATTCTGCCGATACCGGGCGTTGTCTGCCGCGCAGTTGGTCGAGTATTGAAAATAGCCTAACGGTTCTCACTGAATGCCTCCAATACCCCTGACAAAAACTGGCAGGGTCGTGGCCTATGATAGTCACTCACTCATTACTGGAAAAATTACCATGACATCCCCTAATCACATAACAGCATATTCCCCTGTCAGTGCCGGCCATGGCGTCGAGCTGGGCCGCTTCAAACTAAGAAAAGGCGTTACCGAAGAGAAGATGTACGCTGCCTATTGCCAGATGGTGCAACATCATCTGTCTGCGCAACCGGGCTGGCTACATCAATATTTACTTAAACTGGACGGAGACGTTTTCGTCGATGTGGCCATTGCAGAGAGCTATGCACAATCGCAAGCCATCTGCACCAGTTGGCATGGCCAATCACATTGCGAAGGCTTCCTTAGCCTTATCGAGCCGGAGAGCATGCACTTTGGTACATTAATGTGTACTCCACTCGTTATTCGATAGACGCACCGGCCTCCGGCGCCCCATTGTCAGAAGTGAGAGAAGTGGCGAGATAGCGATGGAGAGATTGAGCTTGCACACTGGGAGCTGTTACGCTCGCGGGTGACAAATATCACCACCAGGGATCCCGCATGATCGTCATCTGCGACCACGACAACCTCGACGCCTGGCTGGCGCTGCGCGCGGCGCTGTGGCCCACTTGTCCGTTGGAAGAGCACCGCGCGGAGATGCGTGAAATATTGGCTTCGCCGCACCACACCGCGTTTATGGCGCGGGGGCTGGACGGTGCTTTCGTTGGCTTTGCCGAGGTCGCGCTGCGCTACGATTACGTCAACGGCTGCGAATCGTCGCCGGTGGCGTTTCTGGAAGGGATTTACACCGTCGAATGCGCCCGCCGCCAGGGCTGGGCGGCGCGTTTGATCGCGCAGGTGCAGGAGTGGGCGAAGCAACAGGGGTGCAGCGAGCTGGCGTCGGATACCGACATCGCCAACCTGGACTCCCAACGCCTGCATGCGGCGCTGGGCTTTGCCGAAACGGAACGGGTGGTGTTTTACCGCAAAATGCTGGGCTGATCAGGAGGCCTTGCTTTGCCGCTGATGCGCCAGCTGCTCGGCGCGCAGCAGGATCTCCTGCAGGTCGTCCTCATCGATATCGAACAGATCCCCCTCCATCAGCGCCTCGTGCAGATCGGCACGGGTAATGGAAACGGCATCGATCGGCAGATTGGCCGGCTTGGCCTCCGCCGGCGCCAGCGCGTGCGGGTAGCGCCGCCCGGCCAGGTTATTGAACAGAATGGCCAGCGCCGCCAGCAGCACCGAGTTCAGCAGCACCGGGTACAACACGAAGTGGTAGCCCATCTGATGAATGCCGGGGCCGCCGAGGATGGCGGTCAGCGCCACCGCGCCGCCGGGTGGATGCAGGCAGCGCAGCTTGAACATCAGGCCGATGGCCGCCGCCGCCGCCACGCCGCAGGCCAGGCCCGGATCGGGGATCAGCAGACCGGCGCTAACGCCCACCGTCGCCGCCAGCGCATTGCCGCCGACGATCGACCAGGGCTGCGCCAGCGGGCTGTTGGGCACGCCGAACAGCAGCACCGCCGAAGCGCCCATCGGCGCGATAAACCACAGGTTCACCTCGCCCAAAATAAAGTGGCTGATCCAACCGGCGAGCATCAGCCCCAAACCGGCGCCAACGCTGGAAATCAGCATCTCTCGTTTGCCCACCGCCAGCGGGTGCGGCCACAGGCGCGCGCATCCCACTTTCACTCGTTCTATCCACTGCGTCTTCATGTTACCCAATACGGCTCAATTCACGTGTTGGCAACAAATATATCACATCATCCTGAAGGAGCTCACGGCGCCGTAAACCGCGCCACCCAAGAACTTTTAGGCTAACAGATTGATTTTTAGCCTCCCTTCGACAATGATGAATGTTCCCCCCTTAACCCCCGAGGAACCGCCGATGTCTCAACCGATCACCGAGCTTTATACCGACAGTGAATTTTTCAGCCCGTACGCCATGTCCGCCTTTGTCGTGCTGACGGAAAAAGGCATTCCGTTCACCCTGAAGCCGGTGGATCTGGCGAAAGAAGAGAACAAAGAGGCGGCCTACGCGGCGCTGTCGCTCACCCGCCGGGTGCCGACGCTGGCGATCGGCGAGTTCCAGCTCTCGGAGTCTTCGGCGATCGCCGAATACCTGGAAGACATCCACCCGGCCCACGCCGTGTACCCGCGCGACGTGAAGCTGCGCGCCAAGGCGCGCGAGATCCAGGCCTGGTTGCGCAGCGATCTGCTGCCGATCCGCGCCGAGCGCTCGACCGAAGTGGTGTTCAACAACGGCAAGTTCCCGCCGCTGTCCGAAGCCGCGCAAGAGGCCGCGCGCAAGCTGATCGCCGCCGTGGAAAAGCTGTTGAGCCACGGGCAGGACAATCTGTTCAGGGAGTGGTGCATCGCCGACACCGATCTGGCGCTGATGCTCAACCGGCTGGTAATGCACGGCGATCCGGTGCCGGAGCGCGTGCGCCACTATGCGCACAAGCAGTGGCAGCGCCCGTCGGTGCAGGCCTGGCTGGCGCTGTCGGAAAAGCGGCGCGCCTGAGGAAAAAAATCGGCGGCCACGACGCCGCCGTTCTCAATGCCGAGAAACAACATCACTGCTTGAGGGAAGGCAAATCACCATCCAGAGGGCAGATAACCTAACAATGAAGCGATGGCGTATACCGCGCTGGCCAGGTACAGCAACACAATGCTGATCTGCAGCAGCGGGTGCGTGATCCAGTTGCACTGCCAGCGCGGGGTCTGGTCGCCGTGTTTGCGCGCGCCGCGCAGGATCAGCATCGGCATGATCGACAGGATCACCCCGCTGAACACCCCGGCGAAGTAGAGCGCGTTGACGAACGACACCAGCCCGCTGTAGGCCAGCGCGAACGGCGGCACCACCACCAGCAGCAGCACGCCGAAGCGGCGCAGCGGCAACTCGTCGTTGCCCAGCCGGAACTTGTCGAAGATATTGGTCAGGAAGCTGCCGCCCAATCCCCAGTACGAGGTCAGCATCGCGCACAGCGCGAAGATGTTGGCGGAGAAGAACGCCCACTGCCCCAGCGCCTGGCCCCAGGAAATGGTGGCCACGTCGGAGATGTCATCCAGCCCGCTGAGCGCAATCACCGACATCGGCACCGCCGCCAGCAGAATGAAGGTCACCGCCATGCCGACGATGATCGCCTTCGGCAGTTGCTCGGGCTTGTCGGCGAAGCCGCGCGCCATCTCCGGCACGATGTACTGCGCCGAGAAGCAGAACACCACCACGTTGAACACCGGCACCATATAGCGCCAGTCGCCGTCCAGCAGGTTGCGCATCTGGGTGGTGTCTTTCAGCAGCGTCGCCGCCACCAGCGCGGTCAACATTACCACCATGCCGATGCTGATGAACTTCTCGCCGCGGCCGATCGCTTTCAAACCGAGATACAGCACGCCGGCGGCGGGTACGAAGAACAGCAGGCTGCCCAGCGCCGGCGAGATGCCGAACAGCGATTGCAGCAGCTTGCCGCTGCCGGTCATATAGGCGGTGAGCGCCCCGACGCTGTTGACGCACACCGAAGCGAACATCAACCAGGCGCCCAGCCCGCCGACGTAGCGCTTCGCCAGCCCGCTCAGCTGCAGATGCGCGCGGGTGCGCAGCGTGGATTCAGCGACGTACAGCATGGTGATGGTAGTCAGGCTCCCCACCAGCACCAGCCAGAACAGCAGCGGCAGGAAACCGGCCTTGCTGGAGGCATAGGCGATGGAGAGCACGCCGGCGCCGATGTTGGTGCCGACGATCATCGCCACCCCTTCGAGGAAACTTAACGATTTGGCGGGTGCAGGTGCTCGCACCCCGGCGGCAAGCGCCGGAGAAACAGAGATATTATCAGACATGCATCATCCTTTATCGCCCGGCGACGCTGGCCGCCGGGATGGGTTAACGTCCTGACGCTCAACGGCTCACATCGATACACAGGTATTTCAGCTCCAGATATTCTTCTATCCCGTAGCGCGATCCTTCACGCCCGAGCCCTGACTGTTTCACGCCGCCGAACGGCGCCACTTCGTTGGAAATCAGCCCGGTGTTGATGCCGACCATGCCGTACTCCAGCGCTTCCGGCACCCGCCACTGGCGCGCGGCGTTCTGCGTGAACAGGTAGGCGGCCAGGCCGAATTCGGTGTCGTTGGCCATGGCGATGGCTTCCGCCTCGTCATGGAAGCGGAACAGCGGCGCCACCGGCCCGAAGGTCTCTTCTTTGGCGAAGCGCATCTTCTGCGTCACGCCGGTCACCACCGTCGGCTGGAAGAAGGTGCCGCCCAGCGCGTGCGGCTGGCCGCCGGTGGCGATCTGCGCCCCTTTGATCAGCGCGTCATCGATATGGCTCTGCACCTTCGCCACCGCATCGCTGTCGATCAGCGGCCCCTGAGTGGTGCCTTCCTGGCTGCCGTCGCCGACTTTCAACTGCTCGACCGCCGCCACCAGCTTCTCCGCCAGCCGCTCGTAGATGCCGTCCTGCACATAGATGCGGTTGGCGCACACGCAGGTCTGGCCGCTGTTGCGGAACTTGGAGGCCATGATGCCCGCCACCGCCGCGTCCAGATTGGCGTCATCGAACACGATAACCGGCGCGTTGCCGCCCAACTCCAGCGACAGTTTCTTGATGCTTGGCGCGCACTGCGCCATCAGAATGCGGCCGACCTCGGTCGAACCGGTAAAGCTCAGCTTGCGCACCACCGGGCTGTCGCACAGCACCTTGCCCACCTGCGCCGCTTCGCCGGTCACCACCTGCAACACGCCGGCGGGAATGCCGGCGTCCTGCGCCAGCTTGGCCAACGCCAACGCGGTCAACGGCGTTTGCTCAGCCGGTTTGACGATGATGGCGCAGCCCGCCGCCAGCGCCGGCGCCACCTTGCGGGTGATCATCGCCGCCGGGAAGTTCCACGGGGTGATGGCCGCGCACACGCCGATCGGCTGCTTCACCACCACCAGGCGCTGCGAAGCCTGAGGCGCCTGCAATACCGCGCCGTCCACCCGCTTGGCCTCTTCGGCGAACCAGGTGATGAACGACGCGGCGTAGGTCACTTCGCCGCGCGCTTCCGCCAGCGATTTGCCCTGCTCGGCGGTCATCAGCTGCGCCAGATCTTCCTGCGCGGCCAGCACCTTATCAGCCCAGGCCAACAGCAGCGCGGAACGCTGCTTGGCGGTCAGCTGTTTCCAGTCGTTTTGCGCCCGCTGCGCCGCCGCGATCGCCTGCTGGGTTTCCTCTTCGCTGACCAGCGGAATGCTGGCCAGCTCGGCGCCGGTGGCCGGGTTGATCACCGCTTCGCGCTTGCCGCTCAGGGCGTCGCACCATTCGCCGTTGATCAGACACTGGCTGCGCAACAGCTCGGGATTGTTCAATTTCATGCCGTTCGCTCCTTAGTGGGCCAGCGCGCGGGACAGGATGCCCATCGCCTTGGTGAACTGATCGTCCGGGATAGTCAGCGGGTAGAGGAAGCGGATCACGTTGCCGTTCACGCCGCAGCTCAGCAGCAGCAGCCCTTCCTCCATCGCCTTCTGCTGCACCTGACGGGTGATATCGGCTGAAGGTTTACCGGTAGCCGGATCGTTGAACTCCACCGCCACCATCGATCCCTGCGCGCGCACATCGGCGATCGCCGGGCTGGTTTTGCGCGCCTGCTGGAGCACTTCCACCAGGTGCTGACCCAAGCGCTGAGCGCGCTGGCACAGTTGCTCCTCTTCAATCACGTCCAGCACCGCGTGCGCGGCGGCCACCGCCAGCGGGTTACCGGCGTAGGTGCCGCCCAGCCCACCCGGCGCCGGCGCGTCCATCACCTCGGCGCGGCCCGCCACCGCCGACAGCGGCATGCCGCCCGCCAGGCTTTTCGCCATGGTGATCAAATCGGGCTTAGCGCTGTAGTGTTCCATGGCGAACAGCTTGCCAGTGCGGGCGAAGCCGGTCTGCACTTCGTCGGCGATCAGCAGAATGCCGTGCTGGTCGCACAGCGCGCGCAGCGCCTGCATGAAATCGGCCGGCGCCACGTTGAAGCCGCCCTCGCCCTGCACCGGCTCCAGCACGATCGCCGCCACCTGCTTGGGATCGATATCCGCTTTAAACAGGCGGTCCAGGCTGTTCATTGCGTCTTCGGTGGTCACGCCGTACAGCGCGTTCGGGTACTGGCCGTGAAACACCGAGCCGGGGAATGGGCCAAAGCCCAGTTTGTAAGGCGCCACTTTGCCGGTCAGCGCCATGGTCATATAGGTGCGGCCGTGGAAACCGCCGCCGAAGGTGATCAACCCCGGGCGGCCGGTGTAAGCGCGGGCGATTTTCACCGCGTTTTCCACCGCTTCCGCGCCGGTGGTGAAGAAGGCGGTTTTACACGGACCGGCGATCGGCGCGCGCTGGTTGATGCGCTCCGCCAGCGAGACATAGCTTTCGTAAGGAACGATCTGATAGGCGGTGTGGGTGAAGGCCTGCAGCTGCTTTTCAATCGCGGCGATCACCTTCGGGTGACGGTGGCCGGTGTTCAGCACGGCAATCCCCGAGGCGAAGTCGATCACTTCTTTGCCTTCCACATCCCACAGCGTGGCGTTCTCTGCGCGCTCGGCGTAAAAACCACACATCACGCCCACTCCGCGCGGGGTGGCGTCCTGACGGCGTTGGTTCAATTCTGCGTTTTTCATGCTGTTCTCTCCGGTCGGTGCCAGTTACACGTTTCGTTCACATTCGTGAAACAATGCCGTTTATTTACACAGGATGTGGCCCTATAATCGAGTGCCAGTTACGAATAATTGAGGGATCCAATTGCGCTCATTGAGTGGTGATCTGTTGCTGCAGCGCCTCGGCGAACAGCCTGATGACAAGCTGCACAAGCGGCTTTACAACGCGATCCGCACCAGCATTCTCGACGGCAGCCTGCCGCCCTCCAGCCGCCTGCCCGCCTCGCGCGATCTGGCGCAGGAGCTCAGCCTGTCCCGCAACACCGTGTTAACCGTTTATGAACAACTGTTGGCGGAAGGTTACGTGTCGGCGCGCGCCGGCAGCGGCACCTTCGTCGCCGACACGGTGCCGGACAGCTGCCTGTCCACCGGCGGCGCCCCGGCGGACGGCAGCGGGCAACCGCGGCGCGTCGAACTGTCGGAGCGCGGCGCCACGCTGCTGCACCACGCCAGCGCCAGCCCCAAACAGTGGGGGGCGTTCATTCCCGGCGTGCCCGACGTCAACGCCTTTCCTCATCAGCTGTTCAGCAAGATCCAGGCGCGCCTCAGCCGCCGCCCGGCGCCGCAGCGGCTGACCTACAGCAATCAGGGCGGCAGCCCGGAGCTGCAGCATGCGTTGGTGGAGTATTTGCGGGTGGCGCGCTCGGTACGCTGCTCGCCGGAACAGATCCTGATCACTGAAGGCATCCATCAGGCGATCGATCTGGTGACGCGCATGTTGTGCAATCCGGGGGATGACGCCTGGATCGAAGAGCCGGGCTATTGGGGGATCCGCAATATCCTGCGCATCAATGCGCTGAACATCTGCCCGCTGGCGGTGGATGAAGCCGGGCTGGTGCCGCCGGAGCAGCCGGTCAACCCACCGCGGCTGATCTTTGTCACCCCGTCGCACCAGTATCCGCTCGGCTCGGTGATGAGCCTGGCGCGCCGCCAACGGCTGCTGGCGCTGGCGCGCAACGCCGGCGGTTGGATCGTCGAGGACGACTACGACAGCGAATTCCGCTTTTCCGGCCAGCCGATCCCGGCGTTGCAAGGGCTGGAAGCCGATGCGCCGGTGATCTATATCGGCACCTTCAGCAAAACGCTCTACCCGGCGCTGCGCCTCGGCTATGTGGTGTTGCCGCCACCGCTGGTGCAGGCGCTGAAAACCGCCCATGCCGAGCTGTACCGCGGCGGGCACCTGCTGATCCAGAGCGCGCTGGCGGAGTTTATTCAGGCGGGGCACTACACGGCGCATATCCGCCGCATGCGGTTGCTGTATGCCCGGCGGCGCGCCTTCCTGACCGGATTGATCGAACAGCACCTCGGCAAGCAGGCGCTCAGCGAGTTCAACAGCAACGCCGGCTTGCACCTGATCCTCAACCTGCCGGACGAGGCCGACGACGTGGCGATCGCCGCCGCCGCCGGCGCGCGCGGGGTGCTGGTGCGGCCGCTGTCGCGCTACTACATGCTGCCCAACCGCCGGCGCGGCCTGCTGATGGGCTTTGCCTGCGTGCCGGAAGAGCAAATGGCCGCCGCCTTCACCCAGCTGCTGGCGTGCATCAACGCCCCGCACTAGGTCAGAGCGCCACCCGCCTGCCTCACCAGGCCTGAAGCCGCCAGCCGTCCGCTTGCCTGTTCAGGCGGTGCGTCGGCCTCAGCGCCTGCAGGAAGTCTTCGTCGTGCGACACCACCAGCATCGCGCCGGGGAAATCCGCCAGCGCGGTTTCTATCGCCAGCGACGACGCCAGATCCAGGTGGTTGGTTGGTTCGTCCAGCAACAGCAACTGCGCCGGTTGTCGCCGCCACAGCGCGCAGGCCAGCGCCGCCTTCAAGCGTTCACCGCCGCTCAGCGAGCCCAGCGGCAACGCGATGCGATCCGCGCCAAGCTGCAGCTGCGCCAGCCGGGTGCGCAACGCCCCTTCCGCCAGCGGCGAATCCTGTAGCCCCAGATGCTCCATCACCGACAGGCCCGGATCGAGCTGCGACAGGGTTTGATCGAGGTAGGCC
Source organism: Serratia sp. CY71090 (assembly GCF_052166845.1). Lineage (NCBI taxonomy): Bacteria > Pseudomonadati > Pseudomonadota > Gammaproteobacteria > Enterobacterales > Yersiniaceae > Serratia > Serratia sp. CY71090. The sequence continues at coordinate 196,830 of NZ_JBJNOA010000010.1, forward strand.
GTCGACAGCGGGCAATGACAATGGCCGGAAAGCGCCGTCAGCTGCCCGAGAAGGGTCTTCAGCAAGGTGGATTTTCCGCAGCCGTTGGGGCCGGTCAACGCCACGCGCATCGGGCCGTCGATCCGCAAATCCAGCGGCGGCGCGCTGACGAACGGCAGCTGCAGCCGCTCGAGCACCAGCACCTGCTTGTTCGCGTTCACTTCACTGCCCGGCAGCGCCAGCAACACCGGCGGTTCCTCCTCCACCCGCTGATAGGCTTCACGCACCGCCGCATCGAGGCTGTCGCGCCGATCCTGATGCTGTTTGCGCAGCGTGCCGAGGCTCTCCTTCGCCGCCGACTTGTAGGCCACCCGTTCGAAAGAGGCGATATTCAGCGTATCGACGACGCGCAGCGTTTGCGCCGAGCGCCGCTGGCTCATGTCGTGCTCTTTCTGTTGGCGAGCGCGGGTGCGGCGGCGCTCCTCGCGCGCATGCTCCAGATCGGCGCGCGCCGCCTGCTGCTCCGTATCGCGCTGGCGCCGGTAGTCCTCATAGTTGCCGCCGTAGCTGCGCAGCGCGCCGGGCGTCAGTTCGACGATGCGCTCCATGCGCCCCAGCAGCTGCCGGTCATGGCTGGCGATCAGCAGCCCGCCCCGCCACTGATCCAGCTGCTGATACAGCCAGGCGCGGCCGGCGCTGTCGAGGTGGTTGGTCGGTTCGTCCAGCAGCAGAAAATCCGCCTCGCCGAGCAAGGCGCCGCACAGCGACGCGCGCATCCGCTCGCCGCCGCTCAACGAACTGGCGGCTCGCAACGGATCGAAAGCCGGCAACCCGGCGGCGGCAAAGGCGTTTTGCAGACGATCGTTGAGATCCCAGCGCCCTTCCAGACGATCGATGTCGTCCGCCAACGGCCGCCCCTGCTCGAGACGCGCCAGCGCGGCGAACGCCTCGCCATAGCCCAACAGCTGGGCCAGCGTGGTGTCCGCGGCGATCTCCGGCTGCTGCGCAACGTAAGCCAATGCGGCATGAGATTCGACGTGCCCGTTGCCCGGTTGATCCAGCCCGGCGATCAGACGCAGCAGCTGGGTTTTGCCAACGCCGTTGCGCCCCACCAGGCCGCAGCGCTGCCGGTCGAAAGCGAGATCCAGCGGGCCGAACAGCGTTTCGCCGTCAGCAAATTGGCAGGTCAGTTGATGTAAAACGAAATAAGGGGACTGCGCTGAATGAGCCATAAGCACTCCTGAATGAGATCAAAACATCCCCACAGGGCGCGAGAGCGCACGGCGTGGGACCAGATATCAACAGGCGTGGTTGTTCATTTTCGGTTATGGCTCCGCAGAGAGAAGGAATTTGCAACGCGTAAAGGCTAACCGATCTTTTGTTCGTTATGCAAACAGAGTCTGAGATTCATGACATCTATCACATTCGGCGCAACGCAGATTCCCAAGCGGCGCGACAACGGCTAGATTTATCTCATCCGACCACTTTTGTTCACATAATTATAACAACGGGCCCCGATTTCACCCGATGGAGAGTGCAATGAGCAATTACCCTCACCTGCTGGCGCCGCTGGATCTCGGCTTCACCACCCTGAAAAACCGGGTGCTGATGGGATCGATGCATACCGGCCTGGAAGAGCTGCCCGACGGCCCGCAGCGCCTGGCCGCGTTCTATGCCGAGCGCGCCGCCGCCGGCGTGGCGCTGATCGTCACCGGCGGCATTGCCCCGAACGAACAGGGCGTGGTGTTTCGCGGCGGTTCGCTCCTCAACAGCGAGGCGCAATTGCCTCACCACCGCCCGGTGACCGAGGCCGTCCATCAGGCGGGCGGCAAAATTGCGCTGCAGATCCTGCACACCGGCCGCTACAGCTATCAACCCAAACTGGTGGCCCCTTCCGCGCTGCAGGCGCCGATCAACCCGTTTACGCCGAGCGCGCTCAGCGAAGCGGAGATTGAGCAAACCATCGCCGATTTCGCCCGCTGTGCGGCGCTGGCGCAGCAGGCCGGTTACGACGGCGTTGAGGTGATGGGCTCCGAAGGCTATCTGATCAACCAATTCTTGACGACGCGCACCAACCAGCGCGACGACCAATGGGGCGGCAGCTTCACCAATCGCATGCGGTTCGCCGTCGAAACCGTCAGGGCGGTGCGCCAGGCGGTGGGCCCGGAATTTATTCTGATCTACCGGCTGTCGATGCTCGATCTGGTGGAAGACGGCTCCAGTTGGGAGGAGATCGAGCAGCTGGCGCTGGCGATCGAACAGGCGGGCGCCACCATTATCAATACCGGCATCGGCTGGCACGAAGCGCGCATCCCGACCATCGCCACCATGGTGCCGCGCGCCGGATTCAGCTGGGTGACCCGCAAGCTGATGGGCAAGGTCAGCATCCCGCTGATCACCACCAACCGCATCAACGATCCGGCGGTGGCCGAGCAGGTGCTGGCGGACGGCTGCGCCGATATGGTGTCGATGGCGCGCCCGTTCCTCGCCGACGCCGCCTTTGTGCAGAAAGCCGCCGAAGGGCGCGCCGACGAGATCAATACCTGCATCGGTTGCAACCAGGCCTGTCTCGACCAGATTTTTGAAGGCAAGCTGACTTCCTGTCTGGTCAACCCGCGCGCCTGCCGCGAAACCGAAATGCCGCTGACGATGGCGGAAAAACCGAAAAAACTGGCGGTGGTCGGCGCCGGCCCCGCCGGGCTGGCCTTCGCCACCACCGCCGCCAGCCGCGGCCATCGGGTGACGCTGTTCGACGCCGCCGAGCAGATCGGCGGCCAGTTCAACATCGCCAAGCAGATCCCCGGCAAGGAAGAATTCCATGAAACGCTGCGTTACTTCCGCCGCCAGCTGGCGCTGCGTGAAGTGACGGTCAGGCTGGGCGTCAAGGTCGAAGCGGCGGATTTAAGCGAATTCGATGAGGTGATCCTCGCCTGCGGCATCGTGCCGCGCACCCCGGACATCCCCGGCATCGGGCACGCCAAGGTGCTGAGCTATCTGGACGTGCTGCGCGATAAAAAACCGGTCGGCCAGCGGGTGGCGATCGTCGGCGCCGGCGGCATCGGCTTCGATACCGCCGAGTACCTCAGCCAGCACGGCGTGTCCAGCAGCCTGGATCAGGCGGAATTCAACCGCGAATGGGGCATCGACGGGCGCCTTGAGCAGCGCGGCGGGCTGGCGGAGCAAGGGCCGCAGGCGCCGCGCGCCGCCCGGCAGATCTACCTGTTGCAACGCAAAACCAGCAAAGTGGGCGAAGGCCTGGGGAAAACCACCGGTTGGATCCACCGCGCCAGCCTGGCGATGCGCGGCGTGAAGATGCTCAACAGCGTCAGCTATCGGCTGATCGACGACGAAGGGCTGCACATCACCCGCGCCGAGCAAGACAGCTGCCTGCTGGTGGACACGGTGGTCATTTGCGCCGGGCAGGAACCGCGCCGCGAACTGCAGCAGCCGCTGCTGGCGATGGGGAAAACCGTGCACCTGATCGGCGGCGCCGACGTGGCCGCCGAGCTGGACGCCCGCCGCGCGATCGATCAGGGTACGCGATTGGCGATGACGCTGTAAAAAAGGGGCGCCCGGCGCCCCTGATATTGATGGCAAACCTCATCCCCATGCCGGCTTGGCAGAGAGCAGCGAATAGAGAACAAGGGAAATCAATTTATTGATTTTCGGCTGATATCCACAAAGGGGGAAAAACCACGCTTTTTCCCCCTTTGTCTACAGCCTGTGGGGCGCCCGGCGCCCCTTGTTATTCACGCTCAGCGACGCGCGCCGGATTTCACCGCTCGAAGGATCACGAACTTCTTGTTCGAGGCCACCAGCGTACAGTTGCCGAACAGGCGCTTGAGCTTCTGGTGATAGTCGAGGTGACGGTTGCCGACAATGCGCAGTTCACCGCCCACCTGCAGGCAGCGCTTAGCGTCGCAGAACATCTGCCAGGCGGTGTGATCGGTGATGGCGTGTTGCTGGTGGAACGGCGGGTTGCACAGCACCGCCTGCACGCTTTCACGCTCGATGCCCGCCAGCGCGTTGTTCACCTCAAACTGGCAGCGGTCCAGCTCTTGCGGCAGGTTGTGCTCCACATTCAGCTCGCTGGAGGCCACCGCCATGTAAGATTCATCGACGAAGGTCACCTGCGCTTCCGGGTTTTGCGCCAGCGCCGTCAGGCCAATCACGCCGTTGCCACAGCCCAGATCGACGATATGGCCGTTCAGGCCGCGCGGCAGATGTTGCATAAACAGGCGCGCGCCGATATCCAGGCTGCCGCGCGAGAAGACGTTGGCGTGGTTATGGATAAGCCAATCGGTGCCGTCCAGCGTCCAGTTGGTGGTTTCCGCCGCCGCCGGCGGGACGATGTCCGCCGCCTGGCAGAAGATCAGGCGCGCCTTCTTCCACGCCAGGCTGGTGCGCGTCGGGCCCAGCACCTTTTCAAACAGCTGCATCGTCGAGGTGTGCACGTCGCGCGCTTTGGCGCCGGCAACGATCAGCGTGTCTTCGGTCACAACGTGGCGCAGCGCGCGCAGTTGCTGTTCCAGCAGCGCCAGCGCTTTCGGCACGCGAATCAGCACCACCGCCGGCGCCGCCGGCAGCTCGGCCAGGCTGTCCAGCAGCGTGACCTGCTCGGGATCCAGACCGTTGAGTTTGAGGTTGTGGCGCGTCGCCAGCTGGCTCATGTACGAATCGCTGACGCTGTAAGGGCGATGCGCGTGCAACGCACAGGCCAGGGTGCCGAAGTTATCGTTGAAAATCAGCACCGGGCGGCCGCCGATATCTACGTTTTCAAGCTGTTGCAGCAGATATTCGTCCGCCGCTTCCCACGCCTGCAGTTGGGTGGATTCTTCCTGTTGGGGATAACGCTCCAGCTCAAGTTGCTGTGTTCCCAGATCGAGTTGGCTCATTGCCCCTCCTGACTGATAAAATTTGGGCTGTTTATCCCCTAAAAACGCCCGTCAGTAAAATGTTTTTTCGGATAAATTGCGTATGTCAGGATTTGAGCGAAAAAACAGCATAGAATGACCGGCTGAATGGCCGTTGATACGGAACAAGAATGTCTGAATTGACCTACCTGCAAGGCTACCCGGTGCATCTGCAAAGCCAGGTGCAACAACTGATCCATCAAAACCGGCTGGGTGACGTGCTGCTGCAGCGCTATCCGCAGGTGCACGACTGCACCACCGACAAGTCGCTGTATCAGTTTACCGTCGATCTGAAAAATCAGTATCTGCGCAACGCCCAGCCGCTGAGCAAGGTGGCTTACGACAGCAAGATCCACGTCATGAAGCACGCGCTGGGCCTGCACACCGCCATCTCGCGCGTGCAGGGCGGCAAGCTGAAGGCCAAGGCGGAAATCCGCGTGGCGACGGTGTTCAAGGTCGCGCCCGAGCCGTTCCTGCGCATGATCGTGGTGCATGAGCTGGCGCATCTGAAAGAGAAAGATCACAACAAGGCGTTCTACAGCCTGTGCTGCCACATGGAGCCCGATTATCACCAGCTGGAGTTCGATACCCGGCTGTATCTGACGCACCTTTCGCTGTTCGGCGAGCTGTATGCATAGCGAGTGAGGGCGTGATAATCTGCGGTTTTAGGCTGGACCGGAGCTCGCTATGATTCGCTTTGCCGTTGTCGGCACCAACTGGATTACGGAACGTTTTATCGATGCCGCCCATGAAAGCGGCAAACTCAAGCTGAGCGCCGTGTATTCACGCTCGCTGGAGCAGGCGCAGGCGTTTGGCGCCAACTATCAGGTCACGCAGTTTTTCGACTCGCTCGAGGCAATGGCCCAGTCCGATGCCATAGACGCGGTGTATATCGCCAGCCCCAATTCCCTGCACTGCCCGCAATCGCTGCTGTTCCTGCGCCATAAAAAGCACGTGATCTGCGAAAAACCGCTGGCCTCCAACCAGCGCGAAGCGGAACAGCTGGTAGCCTGCGCGCGGGAAAACCAGGTGGTGCTGTTCGAGGCATTCAAAAGCGCCTATCTGCCGAATTTTCTGGCGCTGCAACAGGCATTGCCGAACGTCGGCCGGCTGCGCAAAGCCTTCATCAACTATTGCCAATACTCCTCGCGCTACCCGCGCTACCTGGCCGGCGAGAACCCCAACACCTTTAACCCGCAGTTCTCCAACGGCTCGATCATGGATATCGGCTACTACTGCCTGGCCAGCGCGGTAGCGCTGTTCGGCGCGCCGCAGTCGGTGCTCGCCAGCGCCACACTGCTCGATACCGGCGTTGACGCCCACGGCACCGTCTGCCTGAACTACGGTGATTTCGACGTCACGCTTTCCCATTCCAAGGTCAGCGACTCGGCGATCCCCAGCGAGATCCAGGGGGAGGAAGGCACGCTGATTATCGACAAGATTTCCGAGTGCCAGGGCGTGGCGCTGACGCCGCGCGGCGGCAACCGTCAAGATCTGAGCCAGCCGCAACACATCAACACCATGCTGTATGAGGCGCTGGCCTTTGCCGAGCTGGTGGAAAATCACCGGGTGGAGCATCCGGGGCTGGAGAATTCGCTGATCGTCGCCCGCCTGCTGACCGATATCCGCCGCCAGACCGGCGTTGTCTTCCCCGCCGACGGAGAATGAGATGAAACCGCTGCTCGTGATGCAAACCGGCGACGCGCCGCAGGCCATTCGTCAGAAATTGGCCAACTTTGAAGGCATGTTCCTGCAACAGGGCAATATCGACGCCGAACGCGCGCACATCGTGCACCTGCCCGCCGGCGAACGGCCGTTGCCGCCTGCCGCCTATTGCGGCGTAGTCATCACCGGCTCGCCGGCGATGGTGACCGAACGGCTGCCGTGGAGCGAGGAAGCCGCCGAATGGCTGCGCCAGGCGATGGCGATCAAACTGCCGCTGTTCGGCGTCTGCTACGGCCATCAGCTGTTGGCCTACGCGCTCGGCGGCGAAGTGGGTTACCACCCGCAGGGCATGGAGGTGGGTACGCTGGAGATCGAACTGCTGCCCGCCGCGGCCGACGATCGGCGGCTCACCCTGCTGCCGCCGCGCTTCAAGGCCAACCTGATCCACTCGCAGAGCGTGCTGACGCCGCCCGCCGGCGCGCAGACGCTGGCGCGTTCGCAGCAGGACGCGCACCAAATCCTGCGCTATGGCGATCACGCCCTGACCACCCAGTTCCACCCGGAATTCAACGGCGCGGTGATGAGCCAGTATCTGCAGTGGCTCGGCGAGCTGCATCCCGAGCAGCAGGCCCGCTACCAACAGCAACAACAACAGGTTAGCGACACGCCATTCAGCCGCCTGCTGCTGCAGGGATTCGTCGTCAGCCTCGGCGCGCAAAAAGCGATGGCCGGTTAACGCGATTCACGTTGACCGCCGACACATTTTGCATTACTTTCTGCTCTGCAAAGGGGAGTAACTTCATTGCCGGTCAATCGTCATTACGATGCGCAAGCATCCGGTTACCGGGCAACCTGATGTCAAAGGTGTAACCACCTTCATCAACGTTGTAAGTGAGACCTTGCCGGAAGGCGAGGTTTGCTTGCAGCGTTCACAGAGCGGCTGGCGTCTTCCGACGTTGGCCGTTTTTGTTTTGAAGGATACCTCTGATGATGACTTCCGTTGGCACACCGTGGTTATGGGGCAGCTTTGCCGCCGTCATAGTCGTGATGCTCGCAATCGATCTCCTGTTGCAGGGCCGTAAAGGCGCGCACACCATGACTATGAAGCAGGCCGCCAGCTGGTCGCTGGTGTGGGTCAGCCTCTCCCTGCTGTTCAACTTCGGTTTCTGGTACTACCTGAATGAAACCGCCGGGCGCGCCGTCGCCGATACCCAGGCGCTGGCCTTCCTGACCGGCTACCTGATCGAAAAAGCGCTGGCGGTGGATAATGTGTTCGTCTGGCTGATGCTGTTCAGCTACTTCGCCGTGCCGGCCAACCTGCAACGGCGGGTGCTGATCTACGGCGTGCTGGGCGCGATCGTGCTGCGTACCATCATGATCTTCGCCGGCAGCTGGCTGGTCAGCCAGTTCCAGTGGCTGCTGTATCTGTTCGGCGCTTTCCTGCTGTTCACCGGTATTAAAATGGCGCTGGCGAAGGAAGATGACTCGGCGATCGGCGACAAACCGCTGGTGAAATGGCTGCGCAGCCGCTTGCGCATGACCGACAGTCTGGAAGGCGAGCGTTTCTTCGTGCGCCGCAACGGCATTCTGTTCGCCACCCCGCTGGTGCTGGTGCTGATCCTGGTGGAACTGAGCGACGTGATTTTCGCGGTGGACAGCATTCCGGCGATCTTCGCCGTGACCACCGATCCGTTCATCGTCCTGACCTCCAACCTGTTCGCCATCATGGGCCTGCGTGCCATGTACTTCCTGCTGGCCAACGTGGCGGAACGGTTCTCGATGCTGAAATACGGCCTGTCGGTGATCCTGGTATTTATCGGCATCAAGATGCTGATTATCGACTTCTTCCACATCCCGATCGGCGTGTCGCTCGGCGTGGTGGCGGGCATCCTGACGTTCACATTGCTGATCAACGCCTGGGTCAATCACCGCAACGATCGCCTGGCGAAGAAATAACCATAATCTGTTATCCGGGGCGCTAGTCGCCCCGTGATTGTTTGGCAATTCCCCCAAAACGCCAAACGTTATTGCGATCACACAAATGTAACCAGTATGTTATCAAGTGTTGATCCGCGCTCAGAATTTCACCCTCGCCTCTTTCCAACATCATTCGATTGCTGAATACTGATTCGGCAAACACACTTAGTTACAGAATCATATAAAGCTGCCCGGCGTCGTTCCCGCCGCGGCGGCCAGATAACATCAGGAAGAAAGCACTATGCAAAAACTACTACAAAAGATCACGCAGGGCAGCCTGGTCAAACAAATCATGGTCGGCCTGGTGGCCGGCATTCTGGTGGCGCTGGTTTCACCGGCGGCGGCGGCGGCGGTCGGCCTGCTCGGCACCCTGTTCGTCGGCGCGCTGAAAGCGGTGGCGCCGGTGCTGGTGCTGATTCTGGTCATGGCCTCGATCGCCAACCATAAACAGGGGCAGAAGACCAACATTCGCCCGATCCTGTTCCTCTACCTGCTGGGCACCTTTGCCGCCGCGCTGGTGGCGGTGGTCGTCAGCTTTATCTTCCCTTCCACGCTGGCGCTGACCACCGGCGCGACGGACATTACCCCGCCGGGCGGCATTGTGGAGGTGATGAAGGGCCTGTTGATGAGCGTGGTGGCCAACCCGTTCCATGCGCTGATTAACGCCAACTACATCGGCATTCTGGCCTGGGCCGTCGGTCTGGGGCTGGCGTTGCGCCACGCTTCCGAGACCACCAAGGGGCTGATCAACGACATGTCCCATGCGGTCACGCTGGTGGTGCGCGCGGTGATCCGCTGTGCGCCGCTCGGCATCTTCGGCCTGGTGGCCTCCACGCTGGCGGAAACCGGCTTCGGCGCGCTGTGGGGCTACGCCCAGCTGCTGATGGTGCTGCTTGGCTGCATGCTGCTGGTGGCGCTGGTGCTCAACCCGTTGATCGTTTACTGGAAGATCCGCCGCAACCCGTATCCGCTGGTGTTCGCCTGCCTGCGCGAGAGCGGCGTGACCGCCTTCTTCACCCGCAGCTCCGCCGCCAACATCCCGGTGAACATGGAACTGTGCAAGAAGCTGAACCTGAATGAGGACACCTACTCGGTTTCCATCCCGCTGGGCGCCACCATCAACATGGCCGGCGCGGCGATCACCATCACCGTGCTGACGCTGGCGGCGGTAAACACGCTGGGCATCGCGGTGGACGTCCCGACCGCCCTGCTGTTGAGCGTGGTGGCGGCCCTCTGCGCCTGCGGCGCCTCCGGCGTGGCCGGCGGTTCGCTGCTGCTGATCCCGCTGGCGTGCAACATGTTCGGCATTCCGAACGACGTGGCGATGCAGGTGGTGGCGGTCGGCTTTATCATCGGCGTCCTGCAGGATTCGGCGGAAACCGCCCTCAACTCCTCCACCGACGTGCTGTTCACCGCCGCGGCCTGCCAGGCGGAAGACCAGCGGCTGGCGAACGAAGATCCGCTGAAGGTGCGTTAATCGCGCGTTGCTTCATCAAAAAGGCGCTCCTTCGAGCGCCTTTTTTGTCAGCCTTACAGCGTCACCCCGCTTTTAAAGATCGCCAGCTCGCGGAAGTCGTTGGTTTCATTACGCGCCGGACGCCCGTTGGCGATCTCGACAATCAGATCGATGAAGCGGCTGAGCAACGTCTCCATCGCCACGCCGTGGATCAGACTGCCGGCGTCAAAATCGATCCAGTGCGGTTTCTTCGCCGCCAGCTCGCTGTTGGTCGCCAGCTTCACCGTCGGCACAAAGCCGCCGTACGGCGTGCCGCGCCCGGTGCTGAACAGCACCATATGGCAGCCGGCGCCGGCCAGCGCGCTGGTCGCCACGGCGTCGTTGCCCGGCGCGCTGAGCAGATTCAACCCCGGCACGCGCAGCCGCTCGCCGTATTTCAGCACGTCAACCACCTGGCTTAGCCCCGCCTTTTGGGTGCAGCCGAGCGATTTCTCCTCCAGCGTGGTGATGCCGCCGGCCTTGTTGCCCGGCGACGGGTTCTCATAAATCGGCTGTTGATGGGCGATGAAATAGCGTTTGAAATCGTTGATCATGTCGACGGTTTTGTCGAAGGTCTCCCCATCGCGGCAGCGGCTCATCAGAATGCGCTCGGCGCCGAACATCTCCGGCACTTCGGTCAGCACCGTGGTGCCGCCGTTGGCGATCACATAATCGGAGAACCGCCCCAGCAGCGGGTTGGCGGTGATACCCGACAGCCCGTCCGAACCGCCGCACTCCAGGCCGAACTTCAACTCGCTCAGGCGGCCCGGCTCACGGCGATCGTGGCGCATCTCCCGGTACAGCTCGTGCAACAGCGCCAGCCCGGCTTCCACTTCGTCGTCCTGTTGTTGGCACACCATACAGCGCAGCCGCCGCTCGTCCTCTATCCCCAACGTGGCGCGAAAGGCATCCACCTGATTGTTCTCGCAACCCAGCCCGATCACCAGCACCGCGCCGGCGTTGGGATGGCGCGCCAGGTTCTGCAGCATGATGCGGGTGTTGGCATGATCCTGCCCCAGCTGCGAGCAGCCGAACGGGTGACTGAACAGATGCACGCCGTCGATCTCCTCTGCCTGCGTTTGCTGCAAAAAGCGTTGCTGGATCTGGCGAGCGATACCGTTGACACAGCCGACGGTCGGCACGATCCACAGCTCATTGCGGATCCCCACTTCGCCGCCGGCCCGTCGGTACAACTGCACCTCGCGATCCGCGGCCTGCGGCGGCAACGTCGGGAATTGCGGCTGGTAACGGTAGCTGTCCAGATCGCTCAGGTTGGTTTTGGCGTTTTGCGAATGAACATGCTCCCCCGGCCCGATGGCCGCGAGCGCATGGCCGATCGGCTGGCCATATTTGATGATGTCTTCGCCCTCGGCGATCGGGTCGAGCGCAAATTTGTGCCCGCGCGCCACCGGCTGCGCCAGTTGGATGACCGCGCCTTCCAGCTCAACGCACTCTCCGGCAGCCAGATCGCGCAGCGCCACCGCCACGTTATCCTGCTCGTGAATCTTTATCGTACTTTGCATAAACCGGTCCCGGATAACGGCTACGCCAGTTCAATGGCGAAATAGTCTTTGGCGTTGTCGAAGCAGATGTTTTTCACCATTTCGCCCAGCAGCGCGATATCCGCCGGCGCTTCGCCGTCCGCCACCCAACGACCGATCATCTGGCAAAGAATGCGGCGGAAGTATTCATGGCGCGTGTACGACAGGAAGCTACGACTGTCGGTCAGCATGCCGACGAAGCGGCTCAGCAGCCCGAGCTGCGCCAGCTGCGTCATTTGGCGCTGCATGCCGTCCTTCTGATCGTTGAACCACCAGCCGGAACCGAACTGCATCTTGCCCGGCGTGCCTTCCCCCTGGAAATTGCCGATCATGGTGCCGATCACTTCGTTATCGCGCGGGTTGAGGCAGTAGAGAATGGTTTTCGGCAGGCCGCCCTGCCGCGCCTGGGCATCCAGCAGCCGCGACAGCGGCTCCGCCAGCGGCCGATCGTTGATCGAATCGAAACCGATATCCGGCCCGACGGCGGCCAGCATGCGGCTGTTGTTATTACGCAACGCGCCGATGTGATACTGCTGCACCCAGCCGCGGCGCCGGTATTCGCCGGCCAGGAACAGCAGCACCGCGCTTTTGAACTGGGCGCTCTGTTCCGGCGTCGGCAGCTCGCCGTTCAGGCGGCGCAGCAGGATCGCATCCAGCGCCGCTTCATCGGCCTCGCCGAACACCACCACGTCCAGCGCATGGTCGGCCACCTTGCAGCCGTGGGCGGCGAAGTGATCCATGCGCTTGTACAGGGCGTCGCACAGCGCGCTGAAGCGGCCGATGACGGTATCCGCCGCCGCCTCCAGCTGCCGCAGATAGTCATTGAAGCCCGGTGCATCGACAGTGAAAGCCTTGTCCGGCCGCCAGCTCGGCAATACCTTGATATCGAAGCCACGATCGTCGGCGATCGCCCGATGATGGCGCAGATCGTCGATCGGATCGTCGGTGGTGCCGACCATTTTCACATTCATCTGCCGCATGATGCCGCGCGCGCGAAACTCATCCTGCGCCAGCAGCGCATTGCCGCGCTGCCAGATCTCATCCGCCGTGGCCGGCGACAGCAGCGTATCCGTGATGCCGAACGGCCGACGCAGCTCCAGATGCGTCCAGTGATAAAGCGGGTTGCCGATGGTATGCGGCACCGTGGCGGCCCAGGCGTCGAATTTCTCACGATCGCCCGCATCGCCGGTACACAGCCGCTCCGCCACGCCATTGGTGCGCATCGCCCGCCATTTATAGTGATCGCCCCGCAGCCAGATATCGTACAGGTTGCTGAAGCGGGTATTCTCCGCGATCTGCTGTGGCGGCAAATGGCAGTGATAATCGAAAATCGGCTGTGGCGCCGCATAGTCGTGATACAAGCGCCGGGCAAATTCGTTGTCCAGCAGGAAATCTTCGCTCAAAAACGTCGCCATCTCGGGCTCCTTACTTGCCGTGCGGCACGGGTTCGAATCACAAAAGTTATCACACCAATTCTCACAAGCGTCCAGCAAATTTTTCCCATGAGCTGCTGATTTAAGGTCCTTCAATCCCTTTTTCGCTCAATTTTACGGCAAATGTGCGGCGTAAACGCACTATTTCACCGGCGACAGTATCGCTCAGGCGAATAATTCCTTTTGTGATATCACTCAACTTTTAAACCTGTATGACAGGTTATTGTCTCGCCAGCCGCATCGACGGCCACACCTTCAAACGGGGAGACATTTCGGATGCGTAAAATTAAAGGGTTACGCTGGTACATGATCGGACTGGTGACCATCGGCACCGTGCTGGGCTACCTGACCCGCAACGCCATCGCCGTCGCGGCGCCGACGCTGGAAGATACGCTGCACATCACCACCCAACAGTATTCCTATATCGTCGCCGCCTATTCCGCCTGCTACACCGTGATGCAACCGGTGGCGGGCTATGTGCTGGACGTGCTGGGCACCAAGGTCGGTTACGCCATGTTCGCCATTCTGTGGGCGCTGTTCTGTATGGGCACCGCGCTGGCCAACAGCTGGGGCGGCCTGGCGCTGGCGCGCGGCGCGGTCGGCATGGCGGAAGCGGCGATGATCCCCGCCGGGCTGAAGGCCAGCAGCGAGTGGTTTCCGGCCAAAGAGCGTTCGATCGCCGTCGGTTATTTCAACGTGGGTTCATCGATCGGTGGCATGATCGCCCCACCGTTGGTGGTATGGGCCATCGTGGCGCACAGCTGGGAAATGGCGTTCATCATCACCGGCGTGCTGAGCCTGATCTGGGCCATTTGTTGGCTGCTGTTCTACAAACACCCGAAAGATCAGAAGAAACTGAGCCAGGAAGAGCGCCGTTACATCCTCGAAGGCCAGGAAGCCCAGCACCAGACCTCTAACGCCAAAAAGATGTCCGCCTGGCAGATCGTGCGCAACCGCCAGTTCTGGGGCATCGCGCTGCCGCGCTTTCTGGCGGAGCCGGCGTGGGGCACCTTCAACGCCTGGATCCCGCTGTTCATGTTCAAGGCCTACGGTTTTAACCTGAAAGAGATCGCCATGTTCGCCTGGATGCCGATGCTGTTCGCCGATCTCGGCTGCATCGTCGGCGGTTATCTGCCGCCGCTGTTCCAGAAGTATTTCAAGGTCAACCTGATCGTCTCACGCAAGCTGGTGGTAACGATGGGGGCGGTGTTGATGATCGGCCCCGGCATGATCGGCCTGTTCACCAGCCCTTACGCGGCTATCGCGCTGCTGTGCGTCGGCGGCTTCGCCCATCAGGCGCTGTCCGGCGCGCTGATCACCCTCTCTTCCGACGTGTTCGGCCGCAATGAGGTGGCGACTGCCAACGGCCTCACCGGCATGGCGGCCTGGACAGCCAGCACGCTGTTCGCCCTGGTGGTCGGCGCCCTGGCGGACACCCTCGGCTTCAGCCCGCTGTTCGCCGCGCTGTCGGTCTTCGACATTCTCGGCGCCATCGTCATCTGGACGGTGTTGCAAAACCGTCCGGCCGCCGAAACCCAGCCGGCCACGCTGCAACCGGCCCCGGCGCGCAGCTGATCCCGCCGCCCGGCCGCCGCGCCGGGCCTCTTGCTCCTCTGGCAGCGGTGCCGAATAAGTGGTATAACAAATCCGACGGCCACGCGCCCCTTCCCACCGCACCGTATAGAGCATTCACTATGGAATTCACCGAAACCAGACGCCTGTATCAGCAACTGGCCGCCGAGCTTAAGCAACGCATCGAAAGCGGCCGCTACCCGGTAGGCGACAAGCTGCCGGCCGAACGATACATCGCCGAAGAGATGAATGTCAGCCGTACCGTGGTGCGCGAGGCGATCATCATGCTGGAAGTGGAAGGCTATGTAGACGTGCGCAAGGGATCCGGGATCCACGTGGTGTCCAACCAGCAAAAGCACCTGGTGGTGCCGGGCGACAGCATCGAGTTCGCCACCGCCGGCCCGTTTGAGCTGCTGCAGGCTCGCCAGCTGATTGAAAGCAACATCGCCGAGTTCGCCGCCACCCAGGTGACCAAACAAGATATCGTGCAGTTGATGGAGATCCAGGAGCACGCCCGTAAAGAGGATCGCTTCCGCGACTCGCAGTGGGATCTGAAGTTCCACGTGCAGGTGGCGCTGGCCACCCAGAACACCGCCATGGCCACCATCGTGGAAAAAATGTGGGTGCAGCGGGTCAACAACCCTTACTGGAAAAAGCTGCACGAGCATATCGACGAACGCTCGATCGCCAGCTGGTGTGACGATCACGATCAGATCCTCAAGGCGCTGATGCGCAAAGACCCTTACGCCGCCAAACTGGCGATGTGGCAGCACCTGGAAAACACCAAACAGATGCTGTTCAACGCCACCAGCGATGACTTCGAATACAACGCCGATCGCTACCTGTTCGCCGAGAATCCAGTGGTGCATCTGGATGGCGTGAACCACGAGCCGAAATAGCCACGGCGGTCAAAAACCGTCGGCTTATGTCAGGTAATGTAAAATCCGCTGAATCGATGCCGGAACCGCCGTTTGCCGTGTACTATTTCACCGTCGGCAACGTAGATTTCCCTGTTGCCAATCGTGCTATTTTGGTAGAGTTAGCCCACTTTTTTACCCATTGCTGCGGGGGCGGGACGCGAATAAATGCGCTGGTTGTTTGCCATGCTGATTGCTGTTTTCTGCTGGACCGGTTCGGTCTCCGGCCAACAGTTATGCGTGGCGTCACCCAAGCCAACCCCCAGCGCGCTGAGCAGCCTGCAGCTGCTGGCGGAGCCGGCGCTTTCCCCCTATGATCATGTGTATCGGGCGCCGGCTGAAGCGCGCCGCAAAGCCCCCGGCAAGTTGCCGCTGCTGCTGCCCAGAGCGCACTCTTTCTCCGGTTCGCTGCTCGCATCCTCCCTGGCGGCGCCGGTCTATACCCTGGCCGCAGAGCCGAGTTACCGAATTCGCTTCCCCCGCCAGGACACCCCGGCCCCCAACCGGCTTGCCCAGGTCGACTGGATGCTGGACGCCTCCAGGCAACAGAGTCGCCAGGCCGGTTGGAAAGAAAGTAACATGCTGTACCGTGGCACGCTGACTTACCACCTATGACCGGTGTCGCACCGCTTAGAAACCTTAAAGCAACGCCGTTTCATCGTTATCAGCACTCAGGATCGCCGCGCGCTTTCAGCTCACGCCCGCTCCGCCGCTGAGATAAAAATAAACAATGACGTTTTAGGAACACCGGATGGACATCATTAAAGAACTGATACATGCCTTATGGCAGCAGGATTTTGAGACGCTGGCGAACCCTTCGTTGGTGTGGACCCTCTACATCCTGCTGTTCATGATCCTGTTTTTGGAGAACGGCCTGCTGCCGGCCGCTTTCCTGCCGGGTGACAGCCTGCTGATCCTGGTCGGCGTGCTGATCGCCAAAGGCACCATGGGCTTCCCATTGACCATCGTTATCCTGACCGTCGCCGCCAGCCTGGGGTGCTGGGTCAGTTATATACAAGGCCGGTGGCTCGGCAATACGCGAACGGTGCAAGGCTGGCTTTCGCATCTGCCGGCCCACTACCATCAGCGTGCACATAACCTGTTCCACCGTCACGGCCTTTCCGCCCTGCTGGTCGGCCGCTTCCTGGCCTTCGTGCGCACCCTGCTGCCGACCATCGCCGGCCTGTCCGGTCTGAGCAACGCACGCTTCCAGTTCTTCAACTGGATGAGCGGCCTGCTGTGGGTCTTGATCCTGACGACGCTGGGCTTCGCCCTGGGGAAAACTCCGGTGTTCCGCAAGTATGAAGATCAGCTGATGTTCTGCCTGATGATGTTGCCGCTGGTACTGCTGGTGGTCGGGCTGGTCGGTTCACTGATCGTGTTGTGGCGCAAGAAACGCGCCAACAGCCAGAACCCGGGGAAAGGGGCGTGACAGCAAAGCGCCCGCGCTGGCAATACGTCCTGATGATCGCGCTCGCCCTGTTGGCGTTGGCGACGTTGTTGGTGCCCTGCATGGTGCGCACCGAGAGCGAGCTGCGCATCCGCGCCAGCCAGCAAGGGCTGTCGCTGCCCGACGGCTTTTATGTCTACCAGCGCCTGGATGAACGCGGCATCCGCATCAAAAGCATTACGCCGGAAGGCGATGGCCTGGTCATCCGTCTGGATTCGCCGGAGCAGCAGTTGCTGGCGCGCGAAGCGTTGCAAACCATTCTGCCGCCCGGTTACCACATCGCATTGAGCGAGTCCCCCGTGCCGTCGCATTGGGTGCGCGAATTTGCGCGTTCCCCGCTCAATCTGGGATAATCCCCCTTCATATGAAGGGGTTTCCTTTCATTGCCATAATCTTCATTTTCATTCGCATCGATTAGCTCAAGAATTAATCAGTCAGCACTGGGTCACGGCTGATTCTTTGGGGGCACGCCGGTTTCATGACTATGCTGAAGGGTAACTTCAGCCGGCGATGAACGCCCTCCTCTCGCGCTGCCGCCTTCGGCAGTCAGGAAAGCGGGTGCCTGTTCAGGCATCCCATGAAAAAGGAACTGAAAGATGAAATTACGCCACTCCCTGTTACTGCTGTTGCCACTCTGCACGCTGCCGGCCCTCGCTTCGGCCGCAGAGGGCGGCTGCGCCGCCAAAGCGCAAGACATCCAGCAGCAAATTGACTACGCCACCCAACACGGCAACACCCACCGCGTGGAAGGACTGAAAAAAGCGCTGAGCGAAGTGCAGACTCACTGCACCGAAGCCGGCCTGCAGGCCGAACGCCAGAAAAACATCGCAGAGAAACAGCGCAAGGTCGAAGAGCGCCGGCAGGAGCTGAAAGAAGCGCAGCAAACCGGCAAGCTGGACAAGGTCGCCAAGAAGCAGCAAAAGCTGGCCGAAGCGCAGGCTGAATTGAAACGCGCCCAGGCGGAATAATTTTTTTACACCAGCGGATTTATCGATGAGAGCCCCATCACACGGGATTTCTTAAGCATATGGAATTGATGTCTGGTGTTATCTGCTGGTCATCACCCCTTTGCTCCGGCGAAAAAATCCGCTATGTTAAAAGTCTGTCGAAATAAACGTTAAGGAATAATCACATGGCACATGATTCAAATGCAGAAAACTTACGCGCTGAACTGAAGTCCTTAGCCGATACGCTGGAGGAAGTGCTGAACTCCTCCACCGACAAACCGAAAGCCGAGCTGGAGAAGCTGCGCTCGAAGGCGGAAGGCGCGCTGAAAGAGACCCGCGCTCGCCTGAGCGACGCCGGTGACAAGCTGGCTTCGCAAACCAAACAGATCGCCGGCCAGGCCGACGACTATGTGCGCGACAACCCGTGGACCGGCATCGGTATCGGCGCGGCGGTCGGCGTGGTGTTGGGCGTGCTGCTCGCGCGTCGCTAATCATGGCTGAACAACCGCAAGTGCGCGCGCAGGGCCCCGCCAAAGGGGTCCTGGATATCGGTCAGCGCATCATCACGATCCTGGTCGGCATGGTGGAAACCCGTGTCCGGCTGGCGGTCGTCGAGCTGGAAGAGGAGAAAGCCAACCTCATTCAGCTGCTGATCATGGCCGGTATGACACTGCTGTTCACCGCCTTCGGTTTGATGAGCCTGCTGATCCTGATCTTCTGGGCCATCGATCCGGTCTACCGGCTGGTGGCGCTGGGCGCCACCACTGGCGTGCTGCTGTTTCTGGCCGTGGTCGGCACCATATGGACGCTGGTCAAGGCCCGTCGCACCACGCTGCTGGGCGCCACGCGCAAGCAGTTGGAACTCGACCGCGCCGAACTGGAGCGCGAGCCATGAGCCGCCGCCGCTACCTGGAATGGAAGAAAGAGAGGCTGATTCGCCAGATCCAGCAACAGCGTCTGGATCTGGCCGAACACAAGTCTTTGTGGCTGGAAAAAACCGAACGCATTGACCGCGGCTGGCAGACCGTTTTTGGCCTGCGCCGCTATCTGGTACTCGGTTCCAGCGTCATGGCGCTGTACGGCATCCGCCACCCCAGCAAGATGATCCGCTGGTCGCGTCGCGCTTTCGGTGCCTGGAGCGCTATCCGACTGTTTAAAAAGACCTTCTCCGCCAAGTAAGCCCCGCGTTTTTCCTTCAAACATCCTGTTGCTCTGCCCTCGTTTTTCCCTTAAAACAGCGCCGTTTATCCCGAGGGCTGGGCAACCTGCTGACAAGCGTCAGTTTATTAGCACGCTAAAGATTCAGATTTTTTGAAAAATTACGACAGTTTTACTTGCTAACAACCTGAGCACTTCCCGATTAACATTCACTCCATCAATACGATATGGGCCGGACAGGGTGAGAGACCCGATATACCGCCCGTTGATATGACTACCGCCGAACAGGCACACAAAAACACTTTGGAGTAGATGATGAAAAAATTAGAAGATACAGGTTTGCTGGTTGCTCGTATCCTGATGCCAATCCTGTTTATCGTGGCAGGCTACGGCAAAATGGGTGACGCTTATGCCGGAACCCAACAGTACATGCAATCGATGGGCGTGCCTGGCTTCTTGCTGCCGCTGACCATTCTGCTGGAGTTTGGCGGCGGTCTGGCGATCCTGTTCGGCTTCCTGACCCGCACCGTGGCGCTGTTCACTGCCGGTTTCACCATCCTGACCGCGCTGCTGTTCCACACTGACTTTGCGGAAGGCGTAAACCAGCTGATGTTCATGAAAAACCTGACCATCGCCGGCGGCTTCATCGTGTTGGCGGTCGCAGGCCCGGGCGGCTTCAGCATCGACCGTCTTCTGAACAAGAAATGGTAATCTAAACTGTCATTCAGGGCCCGGCATGCCGGGCCCTGTCGTTTTTCACTCGGACACCAAGGAGATTCCCATGGGACAACTCGTCGATGGCGTTTGGCAAGACATCTGGTATGACACGAAATCTACCGGCGGCCGTTTCAAACGTTCAACCGCTCAGTTTCGCAATTGGGTGACCGCCGACGGTCAGCCCGGCGAACACGGCGCGGGCGGCTTCCAGGCCGAAGCGGGCCGTTATCACCTGTACGTTTCTCTCGCCTGCCCCTGGGCGCACCGCACGCTGCTGATGCGCAAATTGAAAGGGCTGGAGCAGATTATTCCGGTCTCGGTGGTGCACCCGCTGATGCTGGAAAACGGCTGGACCTTCGGCCAGGATTTTCCTGAAACCACCGGCGATCCGCTGTATCACGCCGACTTCCTGTACCAGATCTACCTGCGGGCCGATCCGCACTACAGCGGGCGCGTGACCGTGCCGGTGCTGTGGGATAAACAGCGGCAAACCATCGTCAGCAACGAATCCGCCGACATCATCCGCATGTTCAACAGCGCGTTTGACGGCGTCGGCGCTCGGGCTGGGGACTACTACCCGACCGATCTGCGCGGTAAGATCGATGAGCTGAACGGCTGGATTTACGATCAAGTGAATAACGGCGTGTACAAGGCCGGTTTCGCCACCAGCCAGGAAGCCTATGACGAAGCGGTCAACGGGGTATTCAACGCGCTGGAGCGCCTTGAGCAGATCCTGGGGCAACATCGCTACCTGACCGGCGATCGGCTGACCGAAGCCGACCTGCGTCTGTGGACCACGCTGGTGCGTTTCGATCCGGTGTACGTCACCCACTTCAAGTGCGATAAACACCGCATCAGCGACTATCTGAACCTGTACGGTTTCCTGCGCGACATCTACCAGATGCCGGGCATCGCCGAAACGGTCAGCCTGCCGCACATTCGCAACCACTACTACCGCAGCCACGCCACCATCAACCCCCACGGCATCATTTCCATCGGGCCGGCGCAGGATCTGGACGAGCCGCACGGCCGCGACCAGCGCTTCGGCTAAGGCAAAAAAATCCCCTTGCCTCCCGGCAAGGGGATGTCATCCAACCGACGTTAGCGCTGCGCGAACAGGCGCGGAATTTCGCGCAGGAACCAGGCTTTCGCCTCCCCCATGCTGTCGCGCCGCCAGGCCATGATGATATCGGCTTCGCGGCTGTATTCCGGCCCCACCACGCGCAGCCGCCCGGCCTCGATATCTTTCTCCACCATCGGATACGGCATGGTCGCCACCCCCAACCCGGCCAGCAGCGCCAGGCGTTTGTCTTCAATGGTGCTCACCGTCAGGCGCTGTTGCTTGTCCAGCAGCTGTACGGTCAACACCGGGCGCTCGCGGGCGGTGTCGGCCACCGCAATGCCGCGGTACTTCACGCGGGTCACCTCGGACAGCGGCTCCGGCTCCTGGTGGATAGGATGATCCGGCGCGGCGACATAAACGCTCATGACCTTGTACAGTTTGCGGGTGTTGATCTCCGACGACGCGCGAAAATGCATGTCCGGCGCGATCACGATGTCGGCGCGCCCCTGTTCCAGCCGCTCCCAGGCGCCCGCCAGCACTTCGGTGAAAATCGACACCTGGGTGTTGGCCTTCAGCGCCAGTTTGTCCACCAGCGGGAACAGCAGGCTCGGCGGCGACAGCGCTTCGCTGACGATGGTCAGGTGGGTTTCCCAACCGCGCGCCAGCGCCTCGGCGTCGGTGGTCAGCTTATCGGCCGCCTCCAGCAGCACCCGCCCGCGCTCCAGCAACATCCGCCCGACGTTGGTGAACTTGGTGCGGTGGCCCGAACGGTCGAACAGCACCACATCCAATTCTTCTTCCAATTTTTGCATGGTGTAGCTGAGCGCCGACGGCACCCGGCCCAATTCGTCGGCGGCCGCGGCGAAACTGCCACGCCGGTCGATCGCGTCCATCACTCTCAGCGCCTCAAGCGTGAGCGCCCGATCTCTGGCCATCACATCCCTCTGTCAGGAAATTTGAATATGCCGACCAGATTAACTGGCTAACAATCCGACGTCCAGATGCTTACCATTTGGATAATGAATTTAGAGAGCCGATTGCCATGATTACATGCAGAACAGCACAACAATGCGGGCAAGCTGACTTTGGTTGGCTGCAGGCTCGCTACACCTTTTCCTTTGGTCACTACTTCGATCCCAAACTGATGGGCTACGCGTCGCTGCGGGTGCTGAATCAGGAGGTGCTGGCACCGGGCGCGTCGTTCCAGCCGCGCACCTATCCCAGCGTGGATATCCTGAACCTGATCCTGCAGGGCGAGGCGGAATACCGCGACAGCGACGGCAACACCGCGCGCGCCAAAGCCGGCGAAGCGCTGCTGTTGGCCACCCAGCCGGGCCTGAGTTACAGCGAACAGAACGTCAGCAGCGATACGCCGCTGACTCGCCTGCAGCTGTGGCTGGACGCCTGCCCGGAACGCAACAACGAGCGGGTGCAGCGCCTGGCGCTACCGGCGGCAGGCAACTTACTGCTGGCCTCGCCGGACGGCGCGCAGGGCAGCCTGCAGCTGCGCCAGCAGGTTTGGATCCACCATCTCGATCTGCAGCCGGGCGAAGAACAAACGCTGACGATTAACGGGCCGCGCGCCTATTTGCAATCGATTCACGGCACCATCGCCGCTACCGGCGAGCGCCACGAAGCGCAACGCCTGACCTGCGGCGACGGCGCCTTCGTGCGTGAGGAAAACCGCCTGACGATCCGCGCCGAGACGCCGCTGCGCGCGCTGCTGATTGACCTGCCGGTGTAAGCCGGCCGAAAAGTAAAAGACCACCTCCTGAGGAGGTGGCTTTACACGACGCCCCCTAAAAGGGGGCCATTTTCGAGTTAATCCTGCAACAGCTCCATCTGCTGTTCGATCTCTTGGTCCTCCTTATCCTGATGCTTCACGTATCGCCTGATAATTTCTTCGTTTACTCCTACCGTATCGACAAAGTATCCCCTTGCCCAAAAATGATTGC
>NZ_JBJNOA010000011.1:0-191545 GCF_052166845.1 Serratia sp. CY71090
GCGGCAATAGCGCGGTGGTCCCACCTGACCCCATGCCGAACTCAGAAGTGAAACGCCGTAGCGCCGATGGTAGTGTGGGGTCTCCCCATGCGAGAGTAGGACACTGCCAGGCATCAAATTAAGCGTGCTGATATGGCTCAGTTGGTAGAGCGCACCCTTGGTAAGGGTGAGGTCCCCAGTTCGACTCTGGGTATCAGCACCACTTTATTTAAAGTGGGTTTAGAAGTTCGGCAGAAAAAAAGAATTTGCTTGGCGGCAATAGCGCGGTGGTCCCACCTGACCCCATGCCGAACTCAGAAGTGAAACGCCGTAGCGCCGATGGTAGTGTGGGGTCTCCCCATGCGAGAGTAGGACACTGCCAAGCATCAAATAAAACAACAAGCCTCATGCGAAAGCATGGGGCTTTTTGTTTTGTCTGTTATTTGGTGTTCTGCTCGAGCATAGGCATGCGAAAGGCCCGTCGGGAACGGGCCTTAACGCCGCTTGCGGCGGCCCCGCAGGGGAGAGTCTCAGGATGAGACGAATACTGTAGGACACTGCCAAGCATCAAATAAGCCAAGAGGCCATCCGAAAGGATGGCCTTTTTGCTTTTCATCCGCTTTACTCCCTCTGCTTATATCCCGGCGCAGGCCGCGCAATGAAACATTTTCACCTTTCCGTTGAATGCTCGACAGAGACGAAAAAAAACGCTATCTTCGGGCATCTAGAAGTCTAAACGTATAAATGGATGTGTGAGGGTTAAGCAATGCCGATTCGTGTTCCTGATGAGTTACCTGCGGTCAATTTCTTGCGCGGTGAGAATGTCTTCGTGATGACATCCTCGCGGGCAAAAACACAGGAAATCAGGCCACTGAAAGTGCTGATCCTCAACCTGATGCCAAAGAAGATCGAAACGGAAAACCAGTTTCTGCGTCTGTTGTCCAACTCGCCGCTGCAGATTGATATCCAGCTGTTGCGCATCGACAGCCGCGAATCGAAGAACACGCCGGCCGAGCATCTGAACAACTTCTACTGCGACTTCGAGGATATCCAGAATGAGAACTTCGATGGCCTGATCGTCACCGGTGCGCCGCTGGGGCTGGTTGATTTCTGCGATGTTGCCTACTGGCCGCAGATCGAACGGGTCATTGACTGGGCCAAAAACCATGTCACCTCTACGCTGTTCGTGTGCTGGGCAGTACAAGCGGCGTTGAACATCCTGTACGGCATTCCCAAGATGACGCGCGAAGTGAAGCTCTCCGGCGTTTATCCGCACCAAACGCTGCAGCAGCATGCGTTGCTGACGCGCGGCTTCGACGAAAGCTTCCTGGCGCCGCATTCACGTTATGCCGATTTCCCGACCGAGGTGATTCGCCAATATACCGACCTGGATATTCTGGCCGAATCCGAGCAGGCCGGTGCCTATCTGTTCGCCAGCAGGGATAAGCGCCTGGCGTTTGTCACCGGCCATCCTGAGTATGATGCACTGACCCTGGCCGGGGAGTATTGTCGCGACAACGAAGCTGGCCTCGATCCTGCCGTACCGCTCAACTACTTCCCCGATGACAACCCCGCACTGACACCGAAAGCCACCTGGCGCAGCCATGGCCACCTGCTGTTTTCCAATTGGCTCAACTATTACGTCTACCAGATCACGCCTTACGATCTGCGCCATATGAATCCGACTCTCGACTGATCTTTTCTGCCTGCCGGCGGCTGAATCGAGGCCGCCGCGCTGTTGATCCTCTGTACGATCCTCTTTTTACCCGCCACTTTTCCTAAAAAACCATTGGCCAACAGCGCGTTAGCCTGTCTTCGCGATTCTATTGGAACCGGTTTCCTTACCTGCTGGTTATGTTATTTGTTCTAACCAATTGATAATAAAGTGTTAATAAAATATTTAATAATAAAATGGAAATGGTTTTTGATTTTTATTTTTTGTTGAGTATTCTTAGAGCTATCGGGATGAGATCTGACCAGTTTAGGATCGTTTCATCCGCCCTGATCCACAGTGATTTCTGATGAAAATGCGCCGGTCGCTCGGGCGCAATGATGGGAAGGAGCAAGGTCATGACGCAACAGATAGCAGGCACGGAGTTAAGGTTTACCCAGGGTTTCGCCGCTGCGGAGCGCCAGGTATTAACGGATGAAGCAGTTGAATTCCTGGCGGAACTGGTGGCGAAATTCACGCCGCGGCGCAATGAGCTGCTGGCGGCGCGTGCCCGCTGGCAGCAAAATATCGATCGCGGCGAGCTGCCTGGATTTATTTCGGAAACTAATTCCATTCGTGAAAGCGACTGGCAGATCCGTGGCATTCCGCAAGACCTGCGCGATCGCCGGGTCGAAATCACCGGGCCGGTAGAACGCAAGATGGTGATCAATGCGTTGAACGCCAACGTAAAAGTATTTATGGCGGACTTCGAAGACTCCCTGGCGCCAAGCTGGGACAAAGTCATCGATGGTCAAATCAACCTGCACGATGCGGTTAACGGCACCATTTCCTACACCAATGAAGCCGGCAAGATCTACCAGCTGAAACCGAATCCGGCGGTGTTGATCGCTCGCGTGCGCGGCTTGCACCTGCCGGAGAAACACGTCTTGTGGCGTGATGAAGCCATCCCCGGCGGCCTGTTCGATTTCGCGCTGTACTTCTACCACAACTATCGTCAGCTGTTGGCCAAGGGCAGCGGCCCGTATTTCTACCTGCCGAAAACCCAGTCCTGGGAAGAAGCGGCCTGGTGGAGCGATGTCTTCAGCTTTACCGAGGATCGTTTCGATCTGCCACGTGGCACCATCAAGGCGACCGTGCTGATCGAAACCCTGCCGGCGGTGTTCCAGATGGACGAGATCCTCTATCACCTGCGCGATCACATCGTCGGCCTGAACTGCGGCCGCTGGGATTACATCTTCAGCTACATCAAAACGCTGAAGAACCACGGGGATCGTGTGCTGCCGGATCGTCAGTCGGTGACCATGGAGAAACCTTTCCTCAGCGCCTATTCACGTCTGTTGATCAAAACCTGTCATAAGCGCGGCGCCTTCGCCATGGGCGGCATGGCGGCGTTTATCCCGAGCAAAGACGCTGAGAAAAACGCCTGGGTGCTGAACAAGGTGCGGGCGGACAAAGAGCTGGAGGCCAACAATGGCCACGACGGCACCTGGGTGGCGCACCCGGGGCTGGCGGACACGGTGATGGAGGTGTTCGGCAAGGCATTGGGCGATCGCCAGAATCAGCTGGACGTGATGCGTGAGCAGGATGCGCCAATCAGCGCCGCGCAGCTGTTGGAACCATGCGACGGCGAACGCACCGAAGCGGGGATGCGCGCCAATATCCGCGTGGCGGTGCAGTACATCGAAGCCTGGATCTCCGGCAACGGCTGTGTGCCTATCTATGGGTTGATGGAAGATGCCGCGACGGCGGAGATCTCCCGTACCTCTATCTGGCAGTGGATCCACCACGAGAAGAGCCTGAACGACGGGCGCCCGGTCACCAAGGCGCTGTTCCGCCAGATGTTGCAAGAAGAGATGTTGGTGGTGCGTGAAGAAGTAGGGGAAGCGCGCTTTAACGCCGGCCGGTTCGAAGAGGCGGCGCGACTGATGGAGCGCATCACCACGCAAGATGAACTAATCGATTTCCTGACGTTGCCCGGCTATGAGCTGCTGGCCTGAACTTTCCCAATCAACCCTACATGACTGAAAGGATAAAAATTATGTCTACCTCTCGCTCTCAACAGATCCAGCAGCTGGAACAGGAATGGAAATCGGCCCGTTGGGAAGGCATCACCCGCCCTTACAGCGCCGAAGACGTGATCAACCTGCGCGGTTCGGTCAACCCGGAATGCACCCTGGCGCAAAACGGCGCCGCCAAACTGTGGGCGTTGCTGAACGGCAAGGCGCGCAAAGGCTACGTGAACTGCCTGGGCGCGCTGACCGGCGGCCAGGCGCTGCAGCAGGCTAAAGCCGGCGTCGAGGCTATCTACCTGTCCGGCTGGCAGGTGGCGGCCGACGCCAACAGCGCGGCGGCCATGTACCCTGACCAGTCGTTGTATCCGGTGGACTCGGTGCCGAAGGTGGTCGAGCGCATCAACAACACCTTCCGCCGCGCCGATCAGATCCAGTGGGCGAACCAGATTGAGCCGGGCAGCAAAGGCTACACCGATTACTTCCTGCCGATCGTCGCCGATGCGGAAGCCGGCTTCGGCGGCGTGCTGAACGCCTTCGAGCTGATGAAAGCGATGATCACCGCCGGCGCCGCCGGGGTGCACTTCGAAGACCAGTTGGCGGCGGTGAAGAAATGCGGTCATATGGGCGGCAAAGTACTGGTGCCGACACAGGAAGCGATCCAGAAGCTGGTCGCCGCTCGCCTGGCGGCCGACGTGCTCGGCGTGCCGACGCTGGTGATCGCCCGTACCGACGCCGATGCGGCCGACCTGCTGACGTCCGATTGCGATCCGTATGACAGCGCCTTCGTCACCGGCGAGCGCACGGCGGAAGGCTTCTTCCGCACCCATGCAGGCGTCGAGCAGGCGATCAGCCGCGGCCTGGCCTATGCCCCTTACGCCGATATGGTGTGGTGCGAAACCTCAACGCCGGATCTGGATGCCGCTCAGCGCTTCGCCGACGCCATTCACGCCAAATACCCGGGCAAGCTGCTGGCCTACAACTGCTCGCCGTCGTTCAACTGGAAGAAGAACCTCGACGATCAGACCATCGCGCGCTTCCAGCAGGCGCTGTCGGACATGGGCTACAAGTATCAGTTCATCACGCTGGCGGGCATCCACAGCATGTGGTTCAACATGTTCGACCTGGCGCACGCCTATGCGCAGGGCGAGGGCATGAAACACTACGTAGAGAAGGTGCAGCAGGCGGAGTTCGCCGCGGTGGATCGCGGTTACACCTTTGCGTCGCACCAGCAGGAGGTGGGCACCGGCTACTTCGACAAGGTCACCACCATCATTCAGGGCGGCGCCTCTTCGGTCACCGCGCTGACCGGTTCGACGGAAGAACAGCAGTTCTGATGCGGCAAGCTTGAAGACGTTTCACCCGGAGCCTGCATGCGCAGGCTTCTTTTTCTGGCGGGGGTAAGGATGGCGGCAAAACTGGAGTTGTTGATCGCACAGACGATCCTGCAGGGCTTCGATGCGCAGTACGGCCGCTTTTTGGAGGTGACCGCCGGCGCGCAGCAGCGCTTCGAGCAGGCGGACTGGCCGGCGGTGCAGCAGGCGATGAAAAAGCGCATCCATCTGTATGACCATCACGTCGGCCTGGTGGTGGAGCAGCTCAAATGCATCACCGGGCAGAAATATTTCGACGCCGACTTCCCCAGCCGGGTCAAAGCGGTTTATATCGATCTGCTGCCGGACTACCCGCGTTTCGAGATAGCCGAAAGCTTTTTTAACTCGGTCTACTGCCGGCTGTTCAAGCATCGCGATCTGACGCCGGACAAGCTGTTTGTGTTCAGTTCGCAACCGGAACGGCGCTTTCGCGACATTCCGCGTCCGCTGGCGCGCGATTTCACCTCCAATGGCGATCTGCCGGCGATGCTGCGCAGCGTGCTGAGCGATCTGCCGCTGCGGTTGCCGTGGGAAGATTTGACGCGCGATATTCGCTATATCACCCAGGCGCTGCAGCGCGCCTTCAGTCCGCAGCAACTGGCGGGGGCCACCTTTCAGATCGCCAACGAACTGTTCTATCGCAACAAGGCCGCCTGGCTGGTCGGCAAGCTGCGCCTGGCTGACGGCGTTTATCCGTTCTTGCTGCCGATCCACCACAGCGAGTCGGGCGCGCTGTTTATCGATGCCTGCCTGACCGGTAAGGCTGAGGCCAGCATCGTCTTCGGCTTCGCCCGTTCTTATTTCATGGTCTACGCGCCGCTGCCGGCGGCGATGGTCGAGTGGCTGCGCGAGATCCTGCCGGGCAAGACCACCGCCGAGCTGTACATGGCGATCGGCTGCCAGAAGCACGGCAAAACTGAATGCTACCGCGAATACCTGACTTTTATGGCGCAGTCGCAGGAGCAGTTCATCATCGCGCCGGGGGTGAAGGGTATGGTGATGCTGGTGTTTACCCTGCCGTCCTTCGATCGGGTGTTCAAAGTGATCAAGGACGAATTCGCCCCGCAAAAAGAGGTGACGCAGGCGCAGGTGATGGCTTGCTATCAGCTGGTGAAAGAGCACGATCGCGTCGGGCGTATGGCGGATACCCAGGAGTACGAAAATTTCGTCGTCGACAAGGCGCGCCTCAGCCCGGAACTGTTGGCGGAGCTGCGGCGCGAAGTGCCGGGCAAACTGGAAGATCTCGGCGATCGCATTGTGATTAAGCACCTGTATATGGAACGGCGCATGACGCCGCTGAATCTGTATCTGGAGCAGGCCAACGACCAGCAGATGCGCGATGCGATTGAAGAGTACGGCAACGCGATCAAGCAGTTAGCCGCCGCCAATATCTTCCCCGGCGACATGCTGTTCAAGAACTTTGGCGTGACGCGCCACGGGCGGGTGGTGTTCTATGACTACGACGAGATTTGCTACATGACCGAGGTCAACTTCCGCGATATCCCGCCGCCGCGTTATCCGGAAGATGAGTTGGCCAGCGAGCCGTGGTACAGCATCGCGCCCAACGACGTGTTCCCGGAAGAGTTCCGCCACTTTCTGTGCGGCGATCGGCGCATTCGGCAGGTGTTTGAAGAGCTGCACAGCGATCTGTTTACCGCGGAGTATTGGCGCGGGTTGCAGCAGCGCATCCGCGAAGGGCATGTGGAAGACGTATTTGCTTATCGCAAGAAGCAGCGGTTCAGCCAGCGCAGCGGGGCGGCGCTGCCGGCCGCCACCGCTGCGATGTAAATCAGGCCTCGGCGCCCGCGACGGCGGCGCGCGCCAGTTCAGTGATGCGCGCGTAGTCGCCGCTTTCGAGCGCGTCCGCCGGCACCAGCCAGGAGCCGCCGATGCACAGCACGCTTTTCAGCGCCAGATAGCTGCGGTAGTTGTCCGGTGAGATGCCGCCGGTCGGGCAGAAGCGCACCTGCGGGAACGGGCCGCCGATCGCCTGCAGCGCTTTTACGCCGCCGTTGGCTTCCGCCGGGAAGAATTTAAACTCGCGCAGGCCGTAATCCATGCCCTGCATCAGTTCGGAAACGGTGCTGATGCCCGGGATCAAGGGAATGGAACCGGCGGTGGCGGCTTTGAGCAGCTCGTCGGTCAGGCCTGGGCTGATGGCGAACTGCGCACCGGCTTCGGTCACTTCCCGCAGCTGCTGCGGATTGATCACCGTACCGGCGCCGATGATCGCTTCCGGCACCTCTTGGGCGATGGCGCGAATGGCGTCCATGGCGCAGGCGGTGCGCAGCGTCACCTCCAGCACCCGCACACCGCCGGCGACCAACGCTTTCGCCAACGGCACCGCATGTTCCAGCTTGTTGATCACGATGACCGGCACCACCGGCCCCGCCGTCAGGATCTGCTCGGCGCTTGTTGTCCACTTGTTCATGCTGACGTTCTCCTCTGTGGCCGCCGCCAGGCGGCGATGCGGCCAGGCTATCGATTAAAATTTGATGCAGCAGGCGCCCTGCTCGGCGCCTGACAGCTGGCTGCGCAGCGCGCCGAACAGCTCGCGCCCGCAGCCGATGTGTTCCGCGCTCAGATCGGGTTGGCATGGCGTGCGCCGCGCCAACTCGTCGGCGTCGACCAGCACCTGCAGTTCGCCGCTGCGGCCGTTGACGCGGATCGGATCGCCGTCGCGCACTTTCGCCAGCAGGCCGCCGGTATAGGCTTCCGGGGTGACGTGAATGGCGGAAGGCACCTTGCCGGAGGCGCCGGACAGGCGGCCGTCGGTCACCAGCGCCACTTTGAAGCCGCGATCCATCAGCACACCCAGCGGCGGCATCAGCTTGTGCAACTCGGGCATGCCGTTGGCCTGCGGCCCCTGGAAGCGCACCACCACCACGCAATCGCGATCCAGCTTGCCGGCTTCGAACGCCGGCACGATATCGTGCTGGCTGTCGAACACCACCGCCGGCGCTTCGATGATCTGGTTATCGGCGGGCACCGCCGAGGTTTTCATCACCGCGCGGCCCAGATTGCCGGCCATCACTTTGGTGCCGCCGTGATGTTCGAACGGCTGGGCCACGCTGGCGATCACGCTGGCGTCGAGCGAGCCGGCCACGCCTTCGCGCCACACCAGTTGGCCGTTATCCAGCCACGGTTCCTGGGTGTAGCGGCGCAGGCCGAAACCGGCCACGGTATGCACGTCTTCGTGCAGCAGGCCGTGTTGCAGCAGCTCGCGCACCACCAGCGGCACGCCGCCGGCGGCCTGGAACTGGTTGATGTCGGCCGGGCCGTTCGGATAGATGCGGCACAGCAGCGGCACCGTCTCCGACAGCTCCGAGAAATCGTCCCAGGTAATGATGATGCCCGCCGCGCGTGCCATCGCCACCAGATGCATGGTCAGGTTGGTTGAGCCGCCGGTCGCCAGCAGCGAGACGATGCCGTT
Organism: Serratia sp. CY71090; assembly: GCF_052166845.1. NCBI lineage: Bacteria > Pseudomonadati > Pseudomonadota > Gammaproteobacteria > Enterobacterales > Yersiniaceae > Serratia > Serratia sp. CY71090. Next base: position 8,467 of record NZ_JBJNOA010000011.1, read on the forward strand.
CACCACCACTTTCTCGTCCACCAGGCGGCCGATCGGCAGGTAGTTGCCGGCGGTGTCGGTCAGTCGGGTCACCTGGCGCGCGGCGGCGTCGTTCAGCGCATCGCGCAGCGGCGTGTCAGGATGGACGAAGGAGGCGCCCGGCAGATGCAAACCCATCACTTCCATCACCATCTGGTTGGTGTTGGCGGTGCCGTAGAAGGTGCAGGTGCCGATGCCGTGATAAGAGGCAGCCTCGGCTTCCAGCAACGCCAAACGGTCGGCTTTGCCCTCGGCGTACAGCTGGCGCACGCGCACTTTTTCCTTGTTCGGCAGGCCGCTGCTCATCGGGCCGGCCGGCACGAACAGCGCAGGCAGGTGGCCGAAGGAGAGGGCGGCCATCACCAGCCCCGGCACGATCTTGTCGCAGATGCCGAGGAACAGCGCGCCGTCGAACATATTGTGCGACAGGCCGACGGCGGCCGACATGGCGATCACGTCGCGGCTCATCAGCGACAGCTCCATGCCGTCCTGCCCCTGCGTCACGCCGTCGCACATCGCCGGCACGCCGCCGGCCACCTGGCCCACGGCGCCCACCGCCTTCAGCGCCTGTTTCAGCCGCTGTGGGTAATGCTCGTACGGCTGGTGGGCCGATAGCATGTCGTTGTAGGCGGTGATGATGGCGATATCGCTGCGCACCATGTTTTTCAGCGACGCCTTGTCATCGGGCTGACAGGCGGCGAAACCGTGGGCCAGGTTGCCGCAGGCGAGCTGCGCGCGGTGGACGGTTTGAGAGCGGGCCGCCTCGATACGCGCCAGATAGGCGGCGCGGCTGGCCTGGGAACGGTCGATGATGCGCTGTGTGACACGGGACAAGGTTGGATTAATCATGCCTTCCTCACATTGCTGTTGTTATAGTCGCCGCCTGTGGCGGTGCCCCCGGGGGTGATTTGCAGCCCTGGTGTGCAAGGCCGGGGGCGATTTAGGATTTAAAACATCGTGAATGCAATCATGCCGATGGCGCCGCCGACGCTGCCCAGAATGGTTTCCATCACCGTCCAGGTTTTCAGCGTTTGCAGTTCGTTGGCGCCGGTGAATTTGCCGAACAGCCAGAAGCCGGCGTCGTTGACGTGGCTCAGCACGATGGAGCCGCCGGCAATGCAGATGGCCAGCGCGGCCAGTTGCCCGCCGCTGAGCCCAAGCTGGCTGGTGACCGGCAGCACCAGGCCGACGGTGGTCAGGCAGGCGACGGTGGCCGAGCCCTGGATCACCCGCACCATGGCGGAGAGCGCGAATGCGGCTACGGCGATCGGCAGGCCGGCGCCGATCATGGCGTCACCTAGCGCCGGCCCGACGCCGGAATCCACCAGGATCTGCTTGAACACTCCGCCGGCGCCGGTCATCAGCAGGATGATCCCGGCCGGCTGCACCGCGGCGGAGCAGATGGCCAGCGTCTGTTCGTTGCTCATGCCGCGCGGCTTCGCCAGACCGTAAATCACGATCAGGCAGGCCAGCAGGATGGCGGTGAACGGGTGGCCGATAAACTCCAGCCACTGCTGCAGCTGCGAGCCGGGGGGGACCAGCCGCGCGCCGATGGTTTTCATGCCGACCAGCACCAGCGGGCACAGCACCAGCGCCAGGCTGAAGCCGAACGACGGCAGATTACCCTTGGTCAGCGTCGGCTCATTCTCTTCCGGCGGCATCGGCCAGTTGACGAAACGGCTGATAACGCTGCCGTACAGCGGGCCGGCGATCAGCATGCCGATCACCGCCGCCACCAGGCCGATGGCGATCATCCAGCCGAAGTCGGCCTTCATCTGCGACGCCAGCAGCATCGGCACCGGCCCCGGCAGCAGGAAGGAGGCGGCGGCGGCCACGCCGGCGAACAGCGGAATAGCCAGCTTGACGATATTGCCGTCGGTGCGGCGCGCCACGGCGAATACGATGCCGATCAGCAGCACCACCGCCACGTCGAAGAACAGCGGCAGCGCGCAGATCAGCCCGGCGATGCCGAGCGCGTAGTGCGCCTTGCTTTGTCCGAATCGTTTCAGCAATTGCGCCGCAATTTGATCGAGCGCGCCGACCTCATGCAGGATCTTGCCGAACATCGCCCCGAGCGCCACCACGATCGCCAGGAAGCCCAGCGTGTCGCCCATGCCTTTCTGCATGGTATCGGCGATGTGTTCCAGCGGCATGCCGGAGAAAATGCCGGCGGCGATGGACACCAGCATCAGCGCGACGAAGGCGTGCATGCGCGCCTTCATCACCAGGAATAACAGCAGTAAAACCGAGCCGACTGCGGTACCGACCAGCGTTACAGTACTCACGCGCACACGTCCTGCGGCAGGAAGCTTTGGATATGGCGCACGGTATCGGCGATCACCGCATCCAGCGGTTGATTGATGTCGATCGCCATCACGTCGTTCTCGTCGGCGCCCGGCTGCTCCAGCGCGGCGAACTGGGTGACCAGCATCTGCGGCTTGAAGAAGTGGCCGTTGCGCGCCGCCAGGCGGGATTCGATCACCGGGAACTCGCCGTGCAGATAGATGAACGACAGGTTGCCGTTGCCGGCGCGCAGGCGGTCGCGATACTGCTTTTTCAACGCCGAGCAGACGATGATCGACACGTTGTTGGTGCGCTGCATGGCGAAGGCGGCGTCGTTGAGCGCGGCCAGCCACGGCGCGCGATCGTCGTCGTTCAACGCCTCGCCGGCGGCCATCTTCAGGATGTTGCTGCGTGGGTGCAGGAAGTCGCCGTCGAGGAAGCCGGCGGAGAGTTGGCGGGCCGCGGCGGCGGCGACGGCGGACTTGCCGCTGCCGGAAACGCCCATAACGACGTAAATGCGATTTTGATTGTTGGTCATGGCTTAGCTCCAAAACACCGGGTGACGTTACCTTCGTTCAGTTTGATTGTTACCGGTAACATGTTATCGGTAACATTGTCGAAGGAAGTTTGAGCGGTTGCAATGGGCTTTCGCCGTGAGGATCGTTAACTGTGATCGGCTTCAAGCTTTTTTCCTGTGCGCTAAACAGGATGCCGACAGCCTGTTACATGCTGACAACAGAGCATGGCAGGGGAGCAGGGGCGCGCTGGGCGCCCCTCGGATGAGCGGGATTAACGCACGCCGCCGTAGGCCAGGCTGATCTCTTTCGCCGCGTGGATCACCAGCGCGCCCAGCTCGATCACGCGATCGTCGGTGATGCGCGACACCGGGCCGGAGATGGAAATGGCGGCGAAGGCTTCGCGGTGCTCGTCGAAGATGCAGGCCGCCACGCAGCGCAGCCCGAGCGCGTGCTCTTCGTCGTCAAAGGAGAAGCCCTGCTTGCGGATCTGCGCCAGCCCCTCTTTCAGGTTGTGCGGCGTCAGGGTATGCGGCGTGTAGGTGTGCATGCCTTTCTTGTGCAGCAGTTTGGTCACCTGATCGTCCGGCAGGGTGGCGAGGAACGCTTTACCGGCGCCGGAGGCGTGCATCGGCAGTTTGCCGCCGATCGGCGCCGACATGCGCATCAGCGCCGTGCACTGCACCTGATCGATGATGATCGCCTGGTACTCGCTGGTATCCAGCACCGCCAGGTTGACGGTTTCGCCGGACTCTTCCATCAGGCGGCGCAGCGTCGGATGCACCATCGCCAGCAGGTTGCGGCTTTGCAGGAAGCTGCTGCCGACCACAAAGGCGTGCGAACCGATGGTCCACAGGCCGAGATCGCCGACCTGGCGCACGAATCCCTGCTGCTGCATGGTGGTGAGCAGGCGGTGAGTGGTGGAGTTCGGCAGGCCGGCTTGCTGGGCCAGATCGGTCAGGGCCACGTTGCCCTGGGCTTCCGAAATGTATTCCAACAGTTTCAGGCCACGGGTCAACGATTGTACCTGACCGGTCGCCGCACTGGCGGCGGGGGCTGCTGCGCGGGGCTTCTTGCCGCGCTTGGCGGGAGCAGGGGTGGCCATGGGTGAGATTCCTTTTTCCGTATGATGGAATTCATTTTCGTTTTTTGTCGATGAATTGCAAGCCGCCGTCAGCTCATCGGAGGTGTTGGCGCACAACCTGAAAAACTCTCAATTGCCGCCTGGCCCTTTGTCCTTACAAGCTGTGCTAGGATGACTCGTTGGTTTTTGCGGCAGTTGAGCAATGGGCTGGATGGCAATGGAAGGGGTTACAGTGACGAATCGAGTAGAACAACTGCGCCGCCAGTTAGCGCAGCGCATTTTGGTGTTGGACGGCGGCATGGGCACCATGATCCAGAGCTATCGCCTGGACGAGCGCGATTTCCGCGGTGAGCGTTTCGCCGATTGGCGCAGCGATCTGAAAGGCAATAACGATCTGCTGGTGCTGACCAAGCCGGAAGTGATCACCGCCATTCATTACGCCTATCTTGAGGCGGGCGCCGATATCCTTGAGACCAATACCTTCAACTCCACATCCATCGCCATGGCTGACTACCACATGGAGTCGCTGTCCGCCGAGATTAACTATCAGGCCGCCTGCCTGGCGCGCGCCTGCGCCGACGAATGGACGGCGCGCACGCCGGAAAAACCGCGCTACGTCGCCGGGGTGCTGGGGCCGACCAACCGCACCGCGTCCATCTCGCCGAACGTCAACGATCCGGCATTTCGCAACATTTCGTTCGATGAACTGGTGGCGGCGTACCGCGAATCGACCCGCGCGCTGGTGGAGGGCGGCGTCGATCTGATCATGATCGAAACCATCTTCGACACCCTGAATGCCAAGGCAGCCGCTTTTGCGGTGGAAACCGAATTCGAAGCGCTGGGGGTGGAACTGCCGATCATGATTTCCGGCACCATCACCGACGCCTCCGGCCGCACCCTGTCCGGCCAGACCACCGAAGCGTTTTACAATTCGCTGCGCCACGTCAAGCCGCTGACCTTCGGCCTGAACTGCGCCCTGGGGCCGGATGAGCTGCGTCAGTACGTCGCCGAGCTGGCGCGCATCTCGGAGACCTACGTCACCGCGCACCCGAACGCCGGTTTGCCGAACGCCTTCGGCGAGTACGATCTGGATGCGGCCGAGATGGCGCGCCAGGTCGGGGAGTGGGCGCAGGCCGGCTTCCTCAATATCATCGGCGGCTGCTGCGGCACCACGCCGGAACATATCGCCGCGATGGCCAAGGCGGTCGAGGGCGTGCCGCCGCGCCGGCTGCCGGCGCTCCCGGTCGCCTGCCGCCTGGCCGGTCTGGAACCGCTGACCATCGACGCCAACACGCTGTTCGTCAACGTCGGCGAGCGCACCAACGTCACCGGTTCGGCACGTTTCAAGCGTTTGATCAAAGAAGAGAAATACAACGAGGCGCTCGACGTGGCGCGCCAGCAGGTCGAGAGTGGCGCGCAGATCATCGATATCAACATGGACGAGGGGATGCTCGACGCCGAAGCGGCGATGGTGCGCTTCCTCAACCTGATCGCCGGCGAGCCGGATATCGCCCGGGTGCCGATCATGATCGACTCCTCCAAGTGGTCCGTTATCGAGAAAGGCCTGAAGTGCATTCAGGGCAAGGGCATCGTCAACTCGATCTCGATGAAGGAGGGCGAAGAGGCCTTTATCCACCACGCCCGGCTGGTGCGCCGCTATGGCGCCGCGGTGGTGGTGATGGCGTTCGACGAAGTGGGCCAGGCGGACACGCGCGAGCGCAAGTTCGAGATCTGTCGCCGCGCCTATAAAATTTTGACCGAACGCGTCGGTTTCCCGCCGGAAGACATCATTTTCGACCCGAACATCTTCGCCGTCGCCACCGGCATCGAAGAGCACAACAACTACGCCGTCGACTTTATCGAAGCCTGCGCCGACATCAAAACCCACCTGCCGCACGCGATGATCTCCGGCGGGGTGTCCAACGTGTCGTTCTCGTTCCGCGGCAACGATCCGGTGCGTGAAGCGATCCACGCGGTATTCCTGTATCACGCCATTCGCAACGGCATGGACATGGGCATCGTCAACGCCGGGCAGCTGGCGATTTACGACGATCTGCCTGGCGAGCTGCGCGAGGCGGTAGAAGACGTGATCCTCAACCGTCGCGAGGACGGCACCGAACGCCTGCTGGAACTGGCGGAAAAGTACCGCGGCAGCAAAGACGGCGAAGCGGCGGTGCAGCAGGCGGAATGGCGCGGCTGGCCGGTGGAGAAGCGGCTGGAATACTCGCTGGTGAAGGGCATCACCGAGTTTATCGAACTGGACACTGAAGAAGCGCGGCAGCAGGCCGAACGCCCGATCGAAGTGATCGAAGGGCCGCTGATGGCCGGGATGAACGTGGTCGGCGATCTGTTCGGCGAGGGCAAGATGTTCCTGCCGCAGGTGGTGAAATCCGCCCGCGTGATGAAGCAGGCGGTGGCCTACCTGGAACCGTACATCGAGGCCAGCAAGCAGCAGGGCACCTCCGCGGGGAAAATCCTGCTGGCGACGGTGAAGGGCGACGTGCACGACATCGGCAAGAACATCGTCGGCGTGGTGCTGCAGTGCAACAACTATGAAATCGTCGATCTGGGCGTGATGGTGCCGACGGAGAAAATCCTGCGCACCGCGCGCGAGGAGAACGTCGACATCATCGGCCTGTCGGGGCTGATCACGCCGTCGCTCGACGAGATGGTCAACGTGGCCAAAGAGATGGAGCGCCAGGGCTTTACGCTGCCGCTGCTGATCGGCGGCGCCACCACCTCCAAGGCGCACACCGCGGTGAAAATCGAGCAGAACTACAGCGGCCCGACCACCTACGTGCAAAACGCCTCGCGCACCGTGGGCGTGGTGGCGGCGCTGCTGTCCGCCACCCAGCGCGATGAGTTTGTGGCGCGCACCCGCAAAGAGTATGAAACGGTGCGCATTCAGCACGCGCGCAAAAAACCGCGCACGCCGCCGGTCGATTTGCACAAGGCGCGCGCCAACGCCATGGAGCTGGACTGGGCCGACTATCAGCCGCCGGCGCCACGGCAGCTTGGCGTCTTCCCGGTGTCGGCAGGCATCGAGACGCTGCGCCATTATATCGACTGGACGCCGTTCTTCATGACCTGGTCGCTGGCGGGCAAATACCCGCGCATCCTGGAAGACGAGGTGGTGGGGGAAGAGGCCAAGCGCCTGTTCCACGACGCCAATCAGATGCTGGATCGGCTGGCCGCCGAGCGCAGCCTCAACCCGCGCGGCGTTTACGGCCTGTTCCCGGCCAACCGCGTCGGCGACGACGTGGAAGTGTACCGCGACGAACAGCGCGGCGAGGTGCTGGCGGTGAGCCGCCATCTGCGCCAGCAGACGGAAAAAACCGACTTCCCGAACTATTGTCTGGCGGACTTTGTGGCGCCGAAAAGCAGCGGTAAGGCCGACTACTTCGGTGCCTTCGCGGTGACCGGCGGGCTGGAGGAGGACGCACTGGCCGCGGCGTACGACGCACAGCACGACGATTACAACAAAATCATGGTCAAGGCGTTGGCGGATCGTCTGGCGGAGGCTTTTGCTGAATACCTGCACGAACAGGTGCGCAAGTTGCACTGGGGTTATGCCGCCGACGAGAACCTGAGCAACGAAGAGCTGATCCGCGAAAACTATCAGGGCATCCGGCCGGCGCCGGGCTACCCGGCCTGCCCGGAGCACACCGAAAAAGCAACCATCTGGCAGCTGCTGGACGTCAACCGCCACACCGGCATGGAACTGACGGAGTCCTTCGCCATGTGGCCGGGGGCGGCGGTGTCCGGCTGGTACTTCAGCCATCCTGAGAGCAAGTACTTCGCGGTGGCGCAGATCCAGCGCGATCAGGTGGAAGACTATGCGGCGCGTAAAGGGATGAGCGTGAGCGAGGTCGAACGCTGGCTGGCGCCAAACCTCGGCTACGACGCCGACTGACCTTCCTCTTTAAGGGCGCAGCGATGCGCCCTTGTCATTTACAGCGCTTCCACATCGATGTGCAGCGCGTCGTACCGCCAATACTCCAGGTCGCAATCGATCACCCGGTCATGTTGATCGCGATTCACCCGCGTAATGAACAGCGCCGGGCTGCCGTAGGTCACCTTCAGCATGGCGGCGGCCTGCTGCGGCAGCAGGGTGGGCAGCATGTCGAAACGTACCCGGCCGTAGTGAATGCCGTAGCGTGCGGCGTACAGCGCGGTCAGCGACTGGGTCAGATCTTCGTCCAGAATGCCGGGGAAATAGGCCGGATTGAGGTAGTGCTCGCAGTACAGCACCGCGCGCCCGTCGATGTAGCGCAGCCGGCGAATGCGATAGGCCTCGGCGCCGGGGGGAAGCGCCAGGCGGCCGGCCAGCGGCGCGTCGAGCGTGACGACCGCGCTGTCGATCGCTTCGGTATGCGCGGCGCGCCCCTGTTGCTGCGCCATGGCGTGAAAATGGCTGCGCTGCAGCGGGTTATAGATCAGACGTGGCGGCGAGATAAACCAGCCGCGCCGCATCTGGCGGTAGATGACGCCCTGCGCCTCCAGCTGGCCGAGCGCCTCCTGCAGGGTAATTCGGGTGGTGGCGAACTGTTCGCTCAGGGCGCGCTCGGAGGGCAGCTTGCCGCCCGCGGCGAACTCGCCGGCGGTGATGCGGGCGTGCAGCGTTTGGCAGATGGTGGCGACGGTCGTCGGTGCTTCACTCATACAGCGGGTGTCCCGTTTCAGTGCGTTTGGCCTTTAAGGTAGACCAGCGTCGCGTTTTCGCCGTTGCAATGGGTGATAAAACTGTCGCTTTTTTAAGCTGACATATAATTATCACATTCGTCCGTTAGATTGGTTTGGTCCTTGCTGGACTAGTCCAGCCATCCCCACACTACCACCTGGAGCATCAGTTATGAAACGTTTGTGCGCTTCTGTGTTAACCAGTGCCATCGTGTTATCCAGCCAGATGAGCTGGGCCGCGGATACCGATCTGGCGGCGCTGGAGCAGGCCGCGAAGAAAGAAGGCGAAGTCAACAGCGTCGGCATGCCGGACAGCTGGGCCAACTGGAAAGGCACCTGGCAAGATCTGTTGAGCAAATACGGCCTGAAGCATGTCGATACCGACATGAGCTCCGCGCAGGAGATCGCCAAATTTGATGCGGAAAAGAACAACGCCACGGCGGACATCGGTGACGTCGGCGCGGCCTTCGGCCCGGTGGCGGTGCAGAAGGGCGTAACGCAGCCGTACAAACCCTCCACCTGGGATCAGGTGCCGGAGTGGGCGAAAGACAAAGATGGTCACTGGGCGCTGGCTTACACCGGCACCATCGCCTTCATCATTAACAAGCAACAGGTGAAAGACATCCCGCACAGCTGGGCCGATCTGCTCAAGGGCAGCTATCAGGTCACCATCGGCGACGTCGGCACCGCGTCGCAGGCGGCCAGCGGCGTGCTGGCCGCCACTTACGCGATGGGCGGCAACGAGAAAAACCTCAAGCCGGGCCTGGAATTCTTCGGCAAGCTGGCCAAGGCCGGCCGCCTGAGCCTGAGTAACCCGGTGATCGCGTCGCTGGAGAAAGGGGAAGTGCAGGTTGGCGTGGTGTGGGACTTCAACGGCCTGAACTACCGCGATCAGATCGACAAAACCCGCTTTGAAGTGCTGATCCCGTCGGACGGCTCGATCACTTCCGGCTACACCACCATCATCAACAAATACGCCAAGCACCCGAACGCCGCCAAGCTGGCGCGCGAATACATCTTCTCCGACGCCGGTCAGATCAACCTGGCGCGCGGCTATGCCCGCCCGATCCGCGCCGAACATCTGACGCTGCCGGACGACGTCAAGGCCAAGCTGCTGCCGGCCGAGCAGTACAAGAATGCGCACCCGATCGCCGATCCGGCGGCCTGGGAACAGAGCGCCAAAGCGTTGCCGCGCCTGTGGCAGGAAAACGTCATTATGTTTATGCAGCAGTGAGTTAACGCACCATGAAAACGATCCTCGTGCTGCTGGACGGCCTCAACTACCGGGTGGCGCACGACGCCATGGGGTATCTGCAGGCCGAATGCGCGGCGGGACGCGGGCGGTTGTACCTGCTGGAGAGCGAGTTGCCCTCGCTCTCCCGGCCGCTGTATGAATGCATCCTCACCGGCGTCACGCCGGTGGAGAGCGGCGTGGTGCACAACCACGTCTCGCGCCTTTCTCATCAACAAAGCGTGTTTCATTACGCGCGCGCCGCCGGGCTGACCACCGCCGCCGCCGCGTATCATTGGTTCAGCGAATTGTATAACCGCACGCCGTTCGACGCCGCGCGCGACCGCCATACCGACGCCCCCGAGCTGCCGATTCAGCACGGGCATTTCTATTACGACGACGGCTATCCCGACAGCCATCTGTTCGACGACGCCGAAAGCCTGCGTCTGCGTCATCAGCCGGATTTCCTGCTGATCCACCCGATGAACATCGACGACGCCGGCCACCGCTTCGGCCTCTCTTCGCCGCAGTACCGCAACGCGGCGCGGCGCGCCGACGGCTCGCTGTCGCGCTACCTGCCCGAGTGGCTGGCGGCCGGTTATCAGGTGCTGGTCACCGCCGACCACGGCATGAACGACGATCGCAGCCACGGCGGGGTGTTGCCGGAAGAGCGCCAGGTGCCGCTGTTCGTGTTCGGCGCGGGCTTCAGCCTGGACGACGCCGATCCGCAGCAAACCGAGCTGTGCGGCACGATCTGCGATCTGCTGCAGGCGCCGCACGACAAGCCGCGCTGCCGGGCGCTGCTGGCGCAGGATGCGCGATGAACAGCAAAACCAAATGGATCGCCGCGCTGTGCCTGCTGCCGTTTATCGTGCTGTTCGGCGCGTTTCAGATCGCCCCGCTGGTGTGGATCGCCGTTCACAGCTTTTTCAGCGAGACCGGCGGCTGGGGATGGGGCAACTATGTCGATATCCTCACCTCTCCGTTCTACCTGCAGGCCTTTCAGTTCTCGCTGGAGATCTCGCTGTGGTCGAGCGTCTACGGATTGCTGATTGCATTAGTGGGCAGTTACTCACTTCGCCAGCTCGGCCAGACCCGCTTTCATGACTTCGTGATGTCGTTCACCAACATGACCAGCAACTTCGCCGGGGTGCCGCTGGCGTTCGCCTTCGTCATTCTGCTGGGGTTGAACGGCTGCCTGACGCTGCTGCTGCGCAAATACGGCCTGATGGAGAGCTTCAACCTCTATTCGAAGAGCGGCCTGATCGTGCTGTATACCTACTTCCAGATCCCGCTCGGGGTGCTGCTGCTGTATCCGGCGTTCGACGCGCTGCGCGCCGATTGGCGTGAGTCGGCGGCGCTGCTCGGCGCCGGCCCCTGGCGCTACTGGCGGCATATCGGCCTGCCGGTGCTGGCGCCGGCGCTGATGGGCACCTTCGTCATCCTGCTGGCCAATGCGCTGGGCGCCTACGCCACGGTGTACGCGCTGACCACCGGCAACTTCAACGTGATCCCGATCCGCATCTCGGCGCTGGTGGCGGGGGACATCTCCCTCGATCCGAACCTGGCCAGCGCGCTGGCGATGCTGCTGGTGGTGATGATGGCGTTTATCACGGTGATCCACCAATGGATGCTGCGCAGGAGCTACCTCAATGCGCGCTCATAACCGGCTGGAGAATGCTCATGTCGCGTGTTGAACGCTTGTACCACCGCACGGTGACCGGCCTGCTGCTGTTGATCCTGCTGCTGCCGCTGGCGGCGACGCTGATTTACGCGCTGGCTACCCAGTGGGGCGCCACCATTTTGCCGGACGGTTTTACCCTGAAGTGGCTGACGGCGCTGTGGAGCGATCCGCGCTTTTTGCAGGCGCTGTGGCACTCGCTGCTGATCTGCTTCGGCACGCTGCTGCTGTCGGTGGTGGTGATCCTGCCGGCGATGTTTGTGATCGCTTACTACTTCCCCAAGCTGGACGCGGTGATGAACGTGCTGATTCTGCTGCCGTTCGCCGTGCCGCCGGTGGTGTCGGCGGTGGGGCTGATGCAACTGTTCGCCGCCGATCCGCTGCCGCTGCTCGGCACCCCCTGGATTTTGGTGGGTTGCTATTTCACCATCGCGCTGCCGTTTATCTACCGCGCCATCAGCAACAACATGCAGGCGATCAACCTGCGCGATCTGATGGACGCCGCGCACCTGCTCGGCGCCAGCACCTGGCGGGCGGCGCTGTGGGTGGTGTTGCCGAATCTGCGCAAGGGCGGAACGATCGCCGTGCTGCTGTCGTTCTCGTTCCTGATCGGCGAGTTCGTGTTCGCCAACCTGCTGGTGGGCAGCCAGTATGAAACGCTGCAGGTCTATCTGTTCAATATGCGCAACGGCAGCGGGCATTTCACCAGCGCGCTGGTCATCTCCTATTTCGCCGTGGTGCTGCTCGTCACCTGGCTGGCGAACCTGCTGAATAAAAACAAGGGTTAACCCGATGGCTTATCTCAACGTCACTCGCCTGAACAAACACTATGGCCAGACCCAGGTGTTTCAGGATATCGATTTCACCGCCGAAGAGGGGGAGTTCGTCACCCTGCTCGGGCCAAGCGGCTGCGGCAAGTCGACGCTGTTGCGCTGTCTGGCCGGCCTGACTCCGGTCGACAGCGGGCAAATTTTACTGCAGGGCCAGGATCTGGTGCCGCTGGCGCCGCAAAAGCGCGGCATCGGCATGGTGTTCCAAAGCTATGCGCTGTTTCCCAATATGACGGTGGAAGGCAACGTGGCCTTCGGCCTGAAAATGCAGAAGCTGGCGGCCGGGCAGATCGGCCAGCGGGTGCAGGAGGTGCTGGCGCTGGTGGAGCTGAGCGATCTGGCGAAGCGCTATCCGCACCAGCTGTCGGGCGGCCAGTGTCAGCGCGTGGCGCTGGCGCGATCGCTGGTCACGCGCCCGCGTCTGCTGTTGCTCGACGAACCGCTGTCGGCGCTGGATGCGCGCATCCGCAAACATCTGCGCGAGCAGATCCGGCGCATTCAACGCGAGCTGAACCTGACGGCGATCTTCGTCACCCACGATCAGGAAGAGGCGCTGACCCTGTCGGATCGCATCGTCCTGATGAACAAGGGGCAGATCGTGCAGAGCGGTGATGCGGAAACCCTGTATACCCAGCCGGCGGACGCCTTCGCCGCCGGTTTTATCGGCAACTATAACCTGCTGAGCGCCGAACAGGCCGGCCGGCTGACCGGGCGCAGCTATGCCGGCAAGGTGGCGATCCGCCCAGAGTCTATCGGCCTGTTGCCGGCCGGACAGGGGATCGGCGGGGTGATCCTTGGTCACAGTTTGCTCGGGAATGTGGTACGCTATCGGATTCAGGTTCGCGAGGTAGAGTTGCTGGTTGACGTGCTCAACCGTTCGGTGGCCGATCTGCGGCCCGACGGCGCGGAAATTGGGCTACACTTGGAACCTGTTTTATTGCGGGAAGTTGCATGACTTCGCAGCGCGGCGCCGGGGCTCTCCCACCGCCGCCTTAACCCTTCTCTTCTGCGGTCTGCCGCCCGCCCGCTGTCCTGCCAGACCCACGCCCGGCAGGCGGGACCGCGCGCTGTACCCGTCATCCTTTGGCTCGCCTCTCTGCGTCGCGTGACAGGCATCGGGTATCAGCCTCCTTTGGCCGGGCGTTAATGGAGCGTATCTTCCGTGCTGACCCTTCTTCACCTGCTTTCGTCCGTGGCGCTGTTGGTGTGGGGCACCCACATCGTGCGCACCGGGATCATGCGGGTTTACGGCGCCAATCTGCGGCGCGTGTTGAGCGACAGCGTTGAGAAAAAACCGCTGGCGTTCGTTTCCGGCATCGGCGTGACCGCGCTGGTGCAAAGCAGCAACGCCACCGCGCTGCTGGTGACCTCTTTCGTCGCGCAGGGGCTGGTGGGGCTGGCGCCTGCGCTGGTGATCATGCTGGGCGCCGACGTCGGCACCGCGCTGATGGCGCGCGTGCTGACCTTCGATCTTTCCTGGTTGTCGCCGCTGCTGATCCTGGTCGGCGTCTTCCTGTTCCTCAGCCGCAAGCAGATGCGGATCGGCCAGATCGGACGCGTCTTGATCGGCCTTGGGCTGATCGTGCTGGCGCTGGAACTGATCGTCGCCGCCGCCACGCCGATCACCCAGGCGGCCGGGGTGAAAGTGCTGTTCTCGTCGCTGACCGGCGATGTGATGCTGGACGCCCTGACCGGCGCGCTGTTCGCCATCGTCAGCTATTCCAGCCTGGCCGCGGTGCTGCTGACCGCCACCCTGACCGCCACCGGCGTGATTTCGCTGAAGGTAGCGCTCTGTCTGGTGATCGGCGCCAACCTCGGCAGCGGCCTGCTGGCGATGATCAACGCCAGCGGCCAGAACGCCGCCGGGCGGCGCGTGGCGCTAGGCAGCCTGCTGTTCAAATTGGTGGGCTGCATCCTGGTGTTGCCGTTCGTCTCCTATCTGGCGGATGTGATGGCTCAACTGCCGGGCGGCAGCGAAGAGCTGGTGATCTATTTCCACGTGTTTTACAACCTGATCCGTTGTCTGGTGATGATCCCGTTGGCCGGGCCGATGGCGACGCTGTGCGAACGGCTGATCGTCGACGTGGCGGCCGACGACCCGCGCATGCGGCCGCGCCATCTGGACGCCAGCGCGCTGGATACGCCGACGCTGGCGTTGGCCAACGCGGCGCGCGAAACGCTGCGCATGGGCGACGTGGTGGAACACATGATGATCCTGCAGCGCGAAGTGCTGCACGGTAAGCAAGGCGTGGATAAAGAGGTGCGGCGACTCGACGATGACGTCGACGTGCTGTACACCGCCATCAAGCTGTATCTGGCGCAGATCCAGAAGGAAGATCTGGGCGAGGAAGATTCGCGCCGCTGGGCGGAAATCATCGAAATGGCGCTTAACCTGGAACAGGCGGGCGACATCATCGAGCGCATGGCCGGCGACGTGGGCGCCAAATCGCACGCCGCGCGCCGCGCCTTCTCGGCGGAAGGGCTGGCGGAACTGGACGGGCTGCACGAACGGCTGATCGGCAACCTGCGTCTGGGGCTGTCGGTGTTCCTGTCCGGCGACGTCACCAGCGCCAAACGCCTGCGCCGTTCCAAGCACCGCTTCCGCATTCTGGATCGCCGCTACGCGCATGCGCACGTCGATCGTTTGCATCAGCAAAACGTGCAGAGCATCGAGACCAGTTCGCTGCATTTGGGATTGTTGGGAGACATGAAGCGCCTGAACTCGCTGTTTTGCGCCGTGGCCTACAACGTGTTGGATCAGGATGCGAAAGACGACGATCGCGACTGGGAAGACACCCCAAGCACGCTGTAAAAAAAACGCCCCCGGTTTTAACCGGGGGCGTTGCGTTGGGGGGCGCGTTATTTGCCGCTGAACACGCCGGCTTTGGCGTCCGCCTGCTGAGTTGAGGCATGGCCGCTGGCGAACGGCACGTTGCCGTCGACGCTTTGCTTCGCCGCGCCGCCTAACAGTCCACCTACCGTGGCCGCCGCATCGACGCGGCCGCCGCCCTGATAGCGCTGGCCGCTGACGTCCTGCTGGCTGACCTGGCTACCGCCCAGTTCCACCTTGCCCTGCTGGCTGCGGATCTCGCCGCCGGTCAGTTGGGTTTGGCCGCCGACCTGCAGCGCCACGCCGTGCTTACCGGCAATCGCCGACTGCACGCCAACCGCGTTGTTGTTCACCACGTCGGCATTGAGCTTGAGGTGCCCCTGGCGACCGGCCGGACCGGTGATGCTGTCTTTCACCGCGCCGCCGACGGTGCGTGCGCCGCGATCCCACAGCGGGCCTTGCGGTTTTTCGCCGGCCGGCGTTGCCGGCAGCGTGACTTTGCCGTCGGCCTTGCTGAAGCTGACCGCGCCGGTGGTGTCCTGCTGCGGATCAAGGCGACGCGCCACGCTGTTGTACTTGTCGGTGGTGGCGTCGGCCACTTTGTTCACTCCGGCCTCCAGTTTCTCTTTCACCTTACCGGCGTAACGCGGCGTACCGACCTTCGACAGCTTGGAGGTGACGCTGCTGCCCGGATCGTTGCTGTGGCTCAGACCGGCATCCACATCCACCTTCACGCCTGTCTCGACGTCTTTGCGGCTTTCAATGCGCAGATCGCCGCCCACCTTGCCCTGTACGCTGTCGGCGTCGACGCGCGCGCCGGCAAGGCGGGTGTCTTTGCCGCTGTTGAGCGCCACGTCGCCCGCGGTGATGCCGGTGTTGGCGTGGGTGGTTTTATCCTGCTGCTCCACGCCGACTTTCAGACCTGCGCCCAGCGTGTGAGTGTCTTTGCCGGTGTTCGGATCGACCTTGCCGCCGGCGTCCTTGTTGAAGGTTTGACCGCCTCTGGCGTTGGCTTTGATGCCCAGATTCCAGTTGTCCTTATGCTGCTCGTTCTTGGCGGATTCCAGCAGGATGCCGCCGTTTTTCGCTTCGAGTGCGGCGCTGCCGCCGCTGACTTTGGCCCCCTGCAGATGCAGCGCGTCATCGCCTTTGCCGTTGGCGGACAGGGTGACCTTGCCGTCTGAGGCGATAGTGGCGCCCTGGCGCTCGGTCGTGGACTCATTGACCTTGGCGATGTCGAAGGCGCCGCCGGCGGAGAGGCTGCCGCCGGTTTTTTCCTTGCTGTCGCTGCTGCCGGCGCCCAGATCGATATTGCCGGACAGCTTGCTTTCCTTACGCGTTTGGGTCGATTCCGCCGCCTGCAGCGCGACCTTGTTGCCCGCGTTCAGGCTGACGTCGCCCTGGCTCTTGACGTTGGTGCCCTGCAGCGTCAGATCGCGGCCCGCCTTCAGCTCCACACCCTGGCCGTTGACGTTGCCGACCTGCGCGGTGCTGCTGCTGCTTTCACCGTTGTGGGTGCCGCCGCCGAAACCGGCGCCGAAGTTTTTGCTGTCGGCGGTGAAGCCGCCTTTGGCGGACGCTTTGACGTTAAAGCCGCTGTGGTTCTCGCTCTGTTTGTCGCTGGCCTGATCGAAGCGGATATCGCCGCCGGCGTTGACGGCGGTTTTACCGCTGCCGCCGTTCAGCGCGGTACCCTGATAGACCGCGTCTTTTTTCACGTTGACGTTGATGCCGTTGGCCGCGTCGATCGAGCCGGTCACCGCCTGGCTGGCGCTGCTGTTGCTGCGCTGGGTGCCGCCTTCGCCCTTGGCGTCCACGGTCAGATCGCTGCCGGTGGTGGTGTAGACGCGCACGCCGGCGCTGCCGCGGGTGTCGCGGCTCTGCTCGTCCTGACGGTTTGCCGCGGCTTCGCTGCGGTGGCTGTCCGCCGTCAGGTTGACCGCGCCTTTGCTCGCCTGGTACTGCGTGCCCTGATCGCGCACTTCGCCTTTGGCATTGATGTCGATGCTGCCGGCTTTCACCGAGCTGACCACCGCCTGCGAGCTGCTGCTGTGTTTTTCGCTGCTGCCGCCCTGTGCGCCGATATCCAGGCCGACGTTAGGCGCGCCGATGCCGCCGATGTCGTTGATAACGCCGGTAGCGTCCAGCTTGGCCGCCTTGCCGACCGCGCGCTCGACCGGACGGGTCACGGCGCTGTAATCGACGTTGGCGCCGATGTTCACGCCGACGTCGGTTTTGGTGGTGGTGGTGCTGGCGGTGTCGGCGGCGGCAAGGTGATCGACGCCAGCGGCGTTTTCTTGATAGGCGCCGCCGACGCTGTGCTGCGCGCCTTGCTGGGTCAGCTTGTCGCGGGCGTTGATCGTCAGATTGCCTTTGACGTCGCTGCCGGAGGTGATCGCCTTGCTGCTTTGCGTCTGGGTTTTGCTGTTCTCGTAGCCGGCTTCCACGCCGCTGCCGAGTTTGTCGATGCCGCCGGTGTAATAGAAACCGCCGCCGATCTTGGTTTGCTCGGTGTTTGAGGCCGTTTTATCGTCGGCCGCCAGGAACGAAACCTTGTTGCCGCTGACGCTGGCGCCGCCTTTGTCGGCGACCAATTGAGAACCGCTGAAGGTCACGTCCTTCTCCGCCTTGAGCTTCACGCTGCCGCCGCTGAGGCTTGAGGCGCTATTCTCGGTGCGGGTGGTTTTCTCGCTGTCGCGGGTGTGCTCGATGCGCACACCGGCGCGGTACTGCTTGTCACCGGCTTCTTTGGCGTAGCCGTTAACGGTGAGCGCGGTCTTCTGCTCGTCGATGTTCTGCTGCCGCTCGGCGGCCTTGACGTTGATGTTGCCGGTCTTCGACTCGACGCTCAGTTCACCGCCGCTGGCGACCTGGCTGCCGATCACGTCGGCATCCTTGTGGCTGACCAGCTTCAGGTTGGTGTCGGACTTCAGCTCGCTGGCGGTGCTGCTCTGGTAGCTGTTGTCGGCCTTGTGCGAACTGCTGGTGATGTTGAACACGGTGCCGGTGCGCGCGTCGATTTTGTCCACGGTGGTGCTCAGCGCGTTGTCGATGCGCAGGCCACCTTGCGTGGCGGTGACTTCGCCGCCTTTCTGGCCGCGCGCCTTGCTGCCGGTGATGGTGACGCCTTGCTGACCGTTCAGGCGCAGCGTGCCGTCGCTGGTCAGCTCGGAAGCGTGACTGACCTCGCGGCGGTTGCTGTTGTTCTTGTTGTCGCCGCCGCCGATGCCGCCCCAGGAGGTTTTGTCATCGCGCACCGCTTTGGCGTTGGCGGTTTTCTGCACCCCGATCTGAATCTGCTCGTTCGCGTCGATCGTCAGATCGCGCTGGGCGTGTACCCTGGCGCCCTGGGTCGCGACATTGCGGCCGGCTTTCAACGTCAGTTCGCCCTGGCTGCGCAGTTCGCTGGCCTTCAGGCTCTCGCTTTCGTCGCTGCTGCTCCAGCTGCCGGTACGCAGACTGGAGGTGTGGTTGCGCTGGTAGCCGCGCTCGCTGGATTTATCCTTCTCCACCAGCCCGGCAAGGTGTACGTCGCGCGCCGCTTTGACGCTCAGCGCGCGGTCGGCGCTGACATTGGCGCCCAGCAGCTTCACGTCTTCCTGGGTGCTGACGAGTTTGGCGTTGCCGCTGGCGGCGACGGTGCTGCCCGCCTGCTGCAACTGCTCGCGCTCACGGGTGACGTCGTATTGCCAGGAGTAGAACCAGCGGTCGTCGGTGTGGCCCTGGGTCTGTTTCAACTGCTGGCCGTCGAGCGTCAGCTTACCGCCCTGCAGCGTAATGTCTTCGCCGCGGATATCGGTGGCGGTGAGGTGCGCGTGATTATCCGCCACCAGACTGATGTTCTTGCCTTTCAGCTCGGTGCGGGTCAGCTTCTGGCTGCTGCTGCGATCGTTGACGTAGATGCCGCCACGGTAATTTTGATAGTTATCGCCGCCGTTTTTGTTGCTGCTGGCGTCGTCGACGCGGCTTTCGCTACGGATATCATAGGCTTTCACCTTGAGTTCATCGCCGGCGTTCAACGAGCCGGCCAGTTTCACGCCGCTGCCCTGCGCGGTGTTGATGATGTTGATGCGCCCGGCCTGCATGCTGCCGAGGTAGTAGCTGTCCAGCGCGGTCGGTATCTGTTGGCTGGCCTGCACCGTGCCGTCGCGCGCTACCCGGTTAAGGCCGCTGATGGCGTTGATCGTCGCCGAGGTCACTTTACCATTCGAATGTTTGAAATCTTGCACGATCACTTCGCCGCGGCTGTCGATCTTCGGCGCGATCAGATCCAGTACGCCACCGGCGTTCAGGGTGCCATTGAGGCTCAGAGTGTTGCGGTTGCCGAAGGTGCTGTAACCCTGCAGCACGCCGTTTTCCACCAGCGGGTTGCCGACCACCAGTGAGGAATGGCTGGTATTGATGAATCCGCAGCCCTGACAGCTGATACCGTTCGGGTTGGCCAGCACGTAGTCGGCCGCCATGCCGAAGATCTCTTGCTGGCCGTGCAGCAGCGACGGATTGCGGCCGATCACTTCGTTGAGGATCACGCTGGCTTCGCGTCCGCCCAGATTGGGGTTGGCGCCCAGTTGGCCGGCCAACTGCGACAGTCCCGCCTCGCGGGAGTTGTTCAGCACCGCGCCGGGCTGGTTGACGTTGAAGTCCTGATATTGGTTGTGCGACAGCCCGTTGCCGTTCGGCGCGACGATATCGACCACCTGCGCGCCGGTGGCGGCGGTGGAGACGCCGGGGCCGTTGGCGCCGTTGGCCGCAACGATCTCTGCGGCGTAGGCGCCGGCGGAAGCGGCGAGAATAATCGCCAGCGCGGCGGCCAGTTTGCCTGCCGCCGAAAGTCTGAAGTTATTATTTTTCATCCATGTATCTCCGTATATTGCCGTGGGGTCCTGCAAAACTGTTGATTAAAAGGTGTAAGAAAAGCGGGCCAGCACCTGAACGGGATCTTCCGGCGTAGCGTGGTTAGACAAAATCCAGCCGCGGCTGACCTCGAGATCGACCAGCGCCTGGCGGTAACGTAACGTGGCGCCGCTGCTCACACCGGCGCTGCTGCGCCAGCCCGAGTTGTCCTGACGCGGCAGAATGCGGCCGACGTCGGCGCCGAGGCGCGGCGTCAGCGTGGTGGCACCCAGATTGAAACTGCGGGACAGCGTATTTTGCAGATACCAGCCGTTGTCGCCGGACTGGGTGCTGCGGCTGAAGCCGCGCACGGCGCTGCGATCGGTGAGACTCAGCCACTCCACGCCGGGCAGCGGGTCGCGGCTGTACTGGCCATAGAACAGATTGTTGAGCTGATAGGTGGCGTCACCCAGCTGGAGGCGCTGGCTGAGGTTGGCGAACAGCTTGCCTTTGGTGAACTGGCTGTCGAGGTGCACCGAACTCGGGTGGCGGCCGGCCCCCAGCCACGGCATCCCCTGCTCGACGCTGAGGTTGGCGCTGAACACGCCATTGGGCAGAATTTGCAGGTGGCTGGCGCTCAGTTCGGCCAGGGTCAGCGTTGGGCTGCTGACCTCAAGGCGCACGCTTTCGAAGTAGTTGTCGATGCGCTTGTAGGTCAGCTGGCCGCTCAGGCTGTCTATCTGATCGTGATCGCGATAAAACACGTAGTCGCTGCGCAGCCCGTACTGTTGGGTCTGGCCGTGCAGTTTGACCACGTTGTGCGGCAGCTGCTGGTGGTTTTCATAGGACGAGAAGCTGGCGAACCCGCTGAAGGTGAACGCGCCGTACGGCAGCGAATAGAGCAGGGTATAGGCGCGATTATAGCGGTGAGCCGGGTTTTCCAGCGTGCTGTTGGCGTTCAGGCTGACAAAGTCCGATAGGCCAAACGGGCTGTCCAACGTGGCAGTGGCGCGCGCCAGCCACCGGCCGGTGCTTTTTTGGCCGTAATTATCCGTGCCGGCGGTAATCAGCCAGGGCTTGGCATGCTGATTGCGCAAACGAATAACCGAACCACCAACCTGGCGGCCGGGCAATATATCCAGCTTGGTGGTATTCGATTGCAAACGATTGGCCTGATCCAATCCCTGATCGAGCTCGGTTAATTTCAACGGCTTGCCTTCCAGCCCCGGAAATAATAAACGGCTGTTGACCCAGCGATCGCCGCCTTCTATTTTCTCGATAAATCCTTCCGTCACGCTTAACCCCAATTCTCCTTGTGAATTAGGGCGAACAATTTGCACGCGCGCGGTGATATAGCCCTTTTGCACATAAAGACGCGTTAATTCACGGGTCAGGCGATTGATATCGTTGCTGCTGATGCACTGTTCCGGCAGCGCGCTCAGGGCCGACAAATCGGCCGGCGAGAGTAGGGTGACTCCCTGCAGATAAACGCCGGCGATCGGCAGGCACTGCGCGGACTGCGGCAGTGCGGGCGCGGCCGGTTCCGGTTCCGCCAGCAGGCGCTGTTGCTTCAGCTGCTGGTAGCGGCGTTGCTCAATCAACTGGTTGACTTCACGCGTGCTGTCTTGCAACGCGCGGCGCGACTCCCCCATCGACATATCCCGCATCATGTGGGAGTCCGGCAGGGTTTCGGCGGAAAGGGCCGTGCTGACCAGCAGCGTCAAGGCGGTGATTTTTTTTATCATTGTAATCCATTCTGAGAGGCCGCCGGGGCAGCCAGCCCAATCCATGAGGTTAACCACGGGCGGCCGACGGCCGGCCCGAAATAATGAGCGACATGCACATTGCGAGGTATCTTGATTTGCCGCAGCAAATAAGACGGTGGGTATATATCTAAATAATAATTAGGCTGCTTCTTTTATGGCGGGCAACCCTGGTGACTTAATTAATTAAAAAAAGTGGAGCGTCTCTTCCTCTTGCCAACATTATCGGCATGGATAGGAAGAATCTGAATTTTTATTTTTCACGGATGATAGGGGATGAGGGGAATTATGACAATCCGACCAGTGGGAAATACGAAATTTCGCAGGAAAGAAAAGGGACGCAATTGTTTGCGTCCCTACAGGCGGTTTATTTCTTCTTGATAGGGCGGCCGGACCAATAACCCGCCAGCAGTGAACCGGAGAGGTTGTGCCAGACCGAGAACAGCGCGCCTGGCAGCGCGGCCAGCGGCGAGAAGTAGATTTTGCCCAGCGTGGCCGCCAACCCGGAGTTCTGCATGCCCACTTCGATCGCCAGCGTGCGGCAGGTGGACTCGTCGAAGCCGAACAGTTTGCCGCCCCAATAGCCGCTCAGCAGACCGATGCCGTTGTGCAGGATCACCGCGATGATAACGACCAGGCCGACCGAAGCGATATGGCTTTGGCTGCCCGCCACCACCGCGCTGATGATCGCCAGAATGCACACCATCGACAACGCCGGCAACAGTGGCTCGATGCGCTTCACCACCTTGGTCAGGGTATGGTGGACGATCAGGCCCAGGCCGATCGGGATCACCACAATCTGCAGAATGCTCAACAGCATGCCCATGATATCGACGCTGATCTCGGCGTCGACGTACAGACGGGTCAGCAGCGGCGTGGCGAACACGCCCACCAGCGTCGAGACCGCCGAGATGGTCACCGACAGCGCCACGTCACCCTTGGCCAGATAGATCATCACGTTGGAGGCGGTGCCGCTGGCCACGCTGCCCACCAGCACCATGCCGGCGGACAGATCCGGCGGCATGCGGAACAGCATCGCCAGGATCCAGGCCGCCAGCGGCATGATCAGATAATGCAGGAAGATGCCTGCCGCCACCGGGCCGGGGCGCGCCAGCACGCGTTTGAAGTCGTCGAGCCGCAGCGTGACGCCCATGGCGAACATGATCAGCATCAGCAGCGGGCTGACGTAGGGGCCGATAGCGGTAAAGGTGGTCGGCGTGTAATAAGCGGCGACGGACAGCAGTATCGCCCACAGGGGAAATAAGCGCGTGAGTAGTGCCAGCATGCAGGTTTTCCTTAGCCAGATTGAGAACGGTGGATGTGGTTGTGTTTTTATTGCGGGCTCAACATGCTGAACCCCTGCAGGTTTTGAACGGATTTTTTAGACGCAGGGGCGCAGCATGCTGCGCCCGCAATCAGGGATAATGACTTATTCGAACAGGTTGTGATGCAGGGTACGCACCACCTGCTCGGCTTCTTCGCCCGGCACCAGGAAGCACAGGTTATAGCTGCTGGCGCCGTAGCAGATCAGGCGGATATTGAACGGATCGAGCACGCCGAACACCTCTTTGCCCACGCCGCAGGCGCGCGACAGCTGGTTGCCGATGATCGCCACCAGCGCCAGGTTTTCTTCCACTTCCACCCGGCACAGCGACGACAGTTCGGTCAGCAGTGAGGTGGTCAGCAGGCTGCCGCCGACGGAGGTGGCGCCGGTGGTGTCCATGGTCAGTGCGATGCTGACTTCCGAAGTGGTGATCAGATCGACGGAGACATTATGGCGCGCCAGGATGTTGAACACCTCGGCCAGGAAACCGCGCGCGTGCAGCATGTTCAGGCTGTGCAGCGTCAGCAGCGTTTGCTTGCGGCGCAGCGCCAGCGCGCGGAACAGCGGCGGGTTCTCGGTGGTGTTGCACACCAGCGTGCCACCGGCCGCCGGATCCTTGCTGGAGCCGACGAACACCGGAATATCGCTGCGCACCGCCGGCAACAGGGTGGCCGGATGCAGCACTTTAGCGCCGAAGGTGGCCATTTCCGCCGCCTCTTCGAAACCGATTTTGTCGATGCGCTTGGCCGCCGGCACCACGCGCGGATCGGTGGTGTAGATGCCCGGCACGTCGGTCCAGATATCCACCCGGCCGACGCCGAGCGCTTCGCCGAGCAGCGCGGCGGTATAGTCGCTGCCGCCGCGGCCGAGCGTGGTGGTGCGGCCCTTCGGCTCGCTGCCGATAAAGCCCTGGGTGACCACCAGCGCTTCCTGCAGGCGCGGCTGCAATTGCGCCCGGGCCAGTTCGCTGAGCGCGGCGCTGTCCGGCACGGCGCGGCCGAAGTGATCGTCGGTGCGCATCACTTTGCGCACGTCGAACCATTCGGCCTGCACGTTGCGGGCGCGCAGGATTTCAACGAACAACAGGGTGGACATCAGCTCCCCATGGCTGACCAGTTCGTCGGTCAACGCCGTCGAGGTGGCCAGCGACGCGGCTTCCGACAGCATGGCGATGTTTTCCAGCAGGCGGTCTATTTCGTCGCGGATCACCGCCGGCGCCGCGAGGCGATCGAGGATGGCGTACTGGATGCGTCGGATTTCATCAAGCTGGTAATTGCGTTTGTCGGCCTCGCAACCCTCGGCCAGGGCGACCAACAGGTTGGTGACGCCCGCCGAAGCGGACAACACCACCAGGCGGACCTGCGGGTTGGCCAGCACGACGTCGGCGCTGCGGTTCATGGCTTCAAAGTCGGCGACGCTGGTGCCGCCGAACTTGGCTACCACGGTGGAATTCTGGGGTGCTGCTTGGTTCATCTAGAAACCTCGTGTCAGGGATGCCCGTTTGGGGCACTGTAATTCCATAGCCTTGGCACAAGGGGAGAGCGGTAAACAGGGGGCAGGCGTAGAGGTCAGGCTACGATACACCCAGAAGCGCCCCACCTTGTCGATCGCCCTGCGGGCGATCCCCTGGTGACAACCCAGGGGATTCAGCCCCTGTAGTCGATACGATAATGGCCGGCCATTACCCTACCTCGGCGTCGCTCCCCCTCGGGTGCCGTCAACGGAGAAACGGCTCCTCTGACACTCTACCTGGGCGACGCGCCTCTTCTGGCTTGCGCACCGGGTGCGCAAGTAGGCTGTTAGGAATAGCCGGTTATCGCCATTCTGTCAACGTACAGACGGTGAGGGATTTTCATCTTGCACCAGCGCGATAAGCGTACAGGGCATCGCGGGCGTGGAACCGGCGCCAATCGGTTGCAGAGAACCGTCTTCCTTTTGGCTGAATAGCGGAATAACGCCCTGATGTTTCTCCAAATACTCCAGCCAACCGAAATTTTCGTTCAATTTGGTCGCTTTGATGGTGGCCCCTCTGGCGAGCAGGCTGCTCAGGCGGCCGTAGGTGGCTTCCTGATTAAATAAAATTTCATGCCGGCGGAAACGCGAACTTTCCGCGCTGGCGCCGCGCCCTTTCAACGGCGCCCCCGAACGGATGGCGAACACGTGATCTTCGCCGAAGAGGTGACCGAAGTGATAAACCGCCAGCGCGTTCTGGTGGCGATTGGGCGACAGCGCCAGCACCTGGGCGATATTGCTCAGATCGAGGTAGTTCTCGGCGTGTTCGGAGTAGGCGTGGCCATAGTAGGCCGGAATGCCGTCCATGCGCGCCTGACGGTAGTATTCCCAGCTGCTGTCGGTGACGATCACCGGCACGTTCAGCTTGATCAGCGCCTGCGCCAGCATGCGCGCCACGCTGTTGGCGCCGACGATCAGCACGCCGCGCGGTTTCTGCTGTTGCACCCGCAGCCAGCGCGCCATCATGCCGCTGGTCAGGCTTTGCAACACCACGGTGCCGATGATGATGGCGAACACCACGGTCACCAGCCGGTCGGCGCCCTGATAGCCGCTGCGCTGCAGCGTCAGCGCGAACAGCGAACTGACCGCCGCGGCCACGATGCCGCGCGGGGCGATCCAGCACAGCAGCAGCCGATCGCGCCAGTGCAGGGAAGAGCGCCAGGTCGAGACCGCGATGCACAGCGGCCGGGCGATGAACTGCACCGCCAGCAGCAGCAGGAGCAGCGGCCAGCCCATGTTCCACAGCGCCTGAATGTCGAGCCGCGCCGCCAGAATGATGAACAGCGCCGAGATCAGGATCGCCGACAGCTCCTCTTTAAACGCCAGAATATCGCTGGTGTCCACGTCGCGCATATTGGCCAGCCAGATGCCCATCACCGTGACGGTCAGCAGGCCGGATTCGTCGGCGATGGCGTTGGACACGCCGAAGGCGGTCAGCATAATAGCCAGCACCGCCAGGTTCTGCAGGTAGCGCGGCAGCCAAACGCGGCGCAGCGCCAGGCCGAGCAGGTAGCCGAACAGCGCGCCGGCGATAAGACCGACGGCGGCGGTCACGCCCAGCGTCCAAAACAGGTGGGTATAGGACTCCGCATTCTGCTTCAGCACGATAAACTCGAACACCAGCAGGGTGAAGATGGCGCCGACCGGATCGATGACGATCCCTTCCCAGCGCAACACCTGGTTAATGTTGGCGTTCGGCCGCACCACGCGCATCAGCGGGGCGATCACCGTCGGCCCGGTCACCACCGTCACCGCGCCGATCAGCGCCGCCAGCTCCGGCGGGAAATCCAGCAGCCACCAGCTGGCGAGGCTGATGACCAGAAAGGTGGCCAGCATGCCGACGGTGACCAGGTTGCGCACCACGCCGCCGAGGCCGCGTATCTCCTCGAAGCGCAGCGTCAGCGCCCCTTCGAACAGGATGATCGCTACCGACAGCGACACCAGCGGAAACAGCAGATCGCCGAACAGCAGATCCGGCTGTACCAGATGCACCGTCGGGCCGAGCACGATGCCGAACAGCAGCAGCGGCAAGATGGCCGGCAGGCGCAGCAACCAGGCTAGCCACTGCGCCAGCAGCGACGCCAGGCCGATAAGCACCAACATGAGCGGGGCGGATAATTCCATAAGCGAGATCCCTTTCAAATGACGAAATAAACGACGATGACACAGCCTGATGACAATTCGGCAACCCCGATAACAGGCCGTTAGCCAAAAGTATAGAGTGAAAGCTGAAACGAGGCGGCAATGCGTTGACAGTTAGCGCCTATCGCAAGAAAAGAGATCATAATCACAGTCGAACAGGCTACAATCGGACAAACGCGTCATTTTTATTCTCAAGCCTAAGAGTGTTGCTATGAAAAATATCAATCCTAGTCAAACCGCTGCTTGGCAATCCCTGCAGCAACATTATGCACAGATGAAAGACGTACGGATCGCTGACCTGTTCGCCCAGGACAGCGATCGTTTCTCCAGGTTCTCCGCGACCTTCAACGACCAAATGTTGGTGGACTATTCCAAGAACCGCATCACGCAGGAAACTCTGGAGAAGCTGCAGGCGCTGGCGAAAGAAACCGATCTGCAAGGCGCCATCAAATCGATGTTCGCCGGTGAGAAGATCAACCGCACCGAAGATCGCGCGGTGCTGCATATTGCCCTGCGCAACCGCAGCAACAGCCCGATTCTGGTCGACGGCAAAGACGTGATGCCGGAAGTGAACGCGGTATTGGCCAAGATCAAACAGTTCTGCGCGCGCGTCATCGGCGGCGAGTGGAAAGGCTACACCGGCAAGCCGATCACCGACGTGGTGAACATCGGCATCGGCGGTTCGGATCTCGGCCCTTACATGGTGACCGAAGCGCTGCGCCCTTATAAAAACCACCTGAACATGCACTTCGTCTCCAACGTCGACGGCACCCACATCGCCGAAACGCTGCAGCCGCTGAATCCGGAAACCACGCTGTTCCTGGTGGCCTCCAAAACCTTCACCACTCAGGAAACCATGACCAACGCCCACAGCGCGCGTGACTGGTTCCTGAGCAGCGCCGCCGATCAACAGCACGTGGCCAAGCACTTCGCCGCGCTGTCCACCAACGGCAAAGCGGTAGCCGAGTTCGGCATCGATACCGACAACATGTTCGAATTCTGGGACTGGGTCGGTGGCCGTTACTCCCTGTGGTCGGCGATCGGCCTGTCGATTGCGCTGTCCATCGGTTATGACAACTTCGAGCAGCTGTTGAGCGGCGCGCACGCTATGGACAAGCACTTCGCCGAAACGCCGGCGGAGAAAAACCTGCCGGTGCTGCTGGCGCTGATCGGTATTTGGTACAACAACTTCTTCGGCGCCGAAACCGAAGCCATTCTGCCGTACGATCAGTACATGCACCGTTTTGCCGCTTACTTCCAGCAGGGCAACATGGAATCCAACGGCAAGTACGTCGATCGCAACGGCAACCCGGTGGATTACCAGACCGGCCCTATCATCTGGGGCGAGCCGGGCACCAACGGCCAGCACGCGTTCTACCAGCTGATCCACCAGGGCACCAAGCTGGTGCCGTGCGATTTCATCGCGCCGGCCATCAGCCATAACCCACTGGGCGATCATCACGCCAAACTGCTGTCCAACTTCTTCGCTCAGACTGAAGCGCTGGCGTTTGGCAAGTCGCTGGAAGTGGTGGAAGCCGAGTTCGCGGCGCAGGGCAAAACCCCTGAGCAGGTCAAGCACGTGGCGCCGTTCAAGGTGTTTGAAGGCAACCGGCCGACCAACTCGATCCTGCTGCGTGAAATCACCCCGTTCAGCCTGGGCAGCCTGATCGCGCTGTACGAGCACAAGATCTTCACCCAGGGCGCGATCCTGAACATCTTCACCTTCGATCAGTGGGGCGTGGAGCTGGGCAAACAGCTGGCTAACCGCATCCTGCCGGAGCTGGCGGGCAGCGAGAAAATCAGCAGTCACGACAGCTCGACCAATGCGCTGATCAACCGCTTCAAGGAATGGCGCTAAGCGCCTGAGCTGAAGCCAATAAAAAACCCGCCGCGGCGGGTTTTTTTACGTCTGCAAAAAATTACAGGTTGATCGGCACTTCGAAGCTGACGCCAGCGCCCACGTCGTCGGCGGTGCTGTGATCGTTGTCGGTGTACCACAGGCTGGTATCGAACTTAACCTGGGACGGGAAGGTGTAACCCCAACCGACCTGGACGCCCTTCAGCGTATCGGATTTCGGGAACGCCTGGTTGATGCTTTGGCTCAGCGGGTTCACCTTGGCGTATACCAGACGGGTGCTCCAGCGCTGACTGTCGTCCAGCACCAGCTCGACGCGGCCGGACAGCATCTGGCCGTCGCCGCCCATCGCGTGACCCAGCGGGTAGCCCTGCTGATAGTAGCCGCCTTTGTAGATGTAGTGGTTGTACACGTAGTTTTTACGGCTCATATCCGAACGGGTATCGGAACCTTCAATATACCAGTTGATGGTGGTCGGGCCCCATTCCGGGTGACCTTCCAGACCGAGCAGATAGGTGTTTTTCGACGGCAACATGCCGGCTTCATCTTCGCCGACCAACTGGCCATAGAGGCTGACCGGCAGGCCGATCAGCGGCTGCATTTTCAGCTTGAAGTCGAAACCGGCGAGCTGGTTGCCCGGATCGTTGCCCTGACCTGAGTCATCGTTATCGTTACCGCTAAAGGCATCCCAGAATGAACTCCATGACTGCGGACGGCCTTTCCCCCCCCACTGCATGATGCGCGATGCGCCCAGCTCGACGAAGTCGGTAGGCATCATGGTGAAACGGCCGCCGATCAGTTTGGTGTGCGGTACAGAACTGTACTGCGACAGCTGGCCGGCGGACAGCTGGTATTGCCAGCGGCCGATCCACGACAGCCACGGGGTTTCAAACGGCGATTGGTCGGCGCGCTGCAGCATAAAGCCGGCCACTGGGCGCGCGGCGTCGGAGCGGATCAGGCTGCCGTCGTAACCCGGGCCCCACCACTGGGAAACCTCGCCGAAGGAGAGCCATTGGTTCCAGATCTTCACCGCGCCGTAGGAGCCGTTCATGTTGAGTTTGGAACCGTCGCTGACACGCTGATCGCCTTCCACCGAGCCCTGCAGACGCACGTCCCAGAACTCGCCGTTGGCGCCGGCGCCGATGGTCAGGCGATCGTCGGCGTACTCGTTTTGGCCGAAGCCCTGCGGGGTGCCGGGTTTATCGGTCGAGGCGTAACCGCTGACGCGGATGTTGGCTTTCAGGGCGTCAACGCGGCGTTGCACGCGGTCGATGACGTTTTTCTCGGTGTTGGTCACCGGTTTGGCCTGCGCGATAACGGAACTGATCTCTTCCTGACTCAGCGGCCAGGTGGACAGGCTGACGTTGATGACGCCGCGGTCAGACAACCAGGCGAGATCGTTACGCAGATCGTTGTCAGGGGCTACCAGGCCGGCGGCGTGGCCGGACAATGCACAGGTAAACAGGCCTGCAGCGACCAGTCCGTTAAGTTTAGCGCGCATAAAGAATTCCCTTGTTAATTCGAGGTTATTGGTTTTATGTAAAGATCTCTGTGACCCATGATAGTTGACATTTCGATTTGCTACAAATCTATAAGCCAGAAACATCTTATTATAACGTGATGAATTAAATGGGGTTTAAAGTGCTTTCGCGAAGGGCGGAATTTTTAGGACAATGCCTATATTGGCACGGTTGAATCATATAAGCGGTATTCAGGAGAGGTTTTATGGCAAAAACGTCGCGTTCGATCATGATAGCGAAGGGGCTGCAGCGGGTGCTGAACGTGGGCTTGTTGCTGCTGGCGGCAATTCTGGTGGTGTTTCTGGTCAAGGAGACCATCCATCTGGCGAAGGTGTTATTTATTAACAGCGAAGAGTCGTCCTCTTACCTGTTGATTGAAGGCATCGTGATTTATTTTCTGTACTTTGAATTTATCGCCTTGATCGTCAAGTATTTTGAGTCGGGTTATCATTTCCCGCTGCGCTATTTTATTTATATCGGCATTACCGCGATTATTCGTTTGATTATCGTGGATCACAAAAATCCCATCGACACCCTGATCTACGCGGCGGCGATATTGGTGCTGGTGGTGACGCTCTATCTGGCCAACACCGACCGGCTGAAACGGGAGTAGCTGAGATAAAAATGGCGGCCAAAGGCCGCCAAAGACACAGGATATAATTACCCGTCATCTTTCAAGCGACAGCGTTGTTGACTGCACTCGCTAACCCCAGTTACTTACTGAAGTAAGCGCCTGGGCTTAGCGAGCTGGTCGCCTAGCTGTAACTTGAAATCCATAGGGTAAAAGATAAGGAAAAACATCAAACGCACTGCAGTGGCACAAATTACCCCTTCACGCCGCCGGCCGTCAGGCCGCCCACCAGCCAGCGCTGCGCCAGCAGGAACACGGCGGTAATCGGTATCGCCGATAGCACCGCGGCGGCGGCGAAGTCGCCCCACAGATAGTTCTGCGGGTTGAGATATTGCTGCATCCCCACCGCCAGCGTGTAGCTGTTCACATCGCGCAGCAGCAGCGACGCCACCGGCACTTCGGTGATGGCGGCAATAAACGACAGAATGAATACCACCGCCAGAATCGGCACCGACAGCGGCAACAGCACCAGACGGAACGCCTGCCACGGCGTGGCGCCATCCAGCGCCGCCGCTTCTTCCAGCGAATTGTCGATGGTTTCGAAATAGCCTTTGATAGTCCAGACGTGCAGCGCAATGCCGCCCATGTAGGCGAAAATCACGCCGCCGTGGGTGTTCAGGCCGATAAACGGAATGTACTGGCCCAGGCGATCGAACAGGGCGTACAGCGCCACCAGCGACAGCACCGCCGGGAACATCTGGAAGATCAGCATGCTTTTCAACAGCGTGCTCTTGCCGCGAAAACGCATGCGGGCGAAGGCGTAGGCGCAGGTGGTGGACAGCGTCACGATACCGATGGCGGTGATCGCCGCGATCTTGACTGAGTTCCACAGCCACAACAGCACCGGGAACGGCGGCGGCGTCACGCTGCCGTCGGCGTGGGTGACGCTGAAGCCGAGCGCCAGCCGCCAGTGATCCCAAGAGAGGGTTTCCGGTATCAGGCTGCCGGTGGCGAAGTTGCCGGAGCGCAGCGAGATGGCGACCACCATCAGCAGCGGAAACATGATCAGGGCGATAAAGCACAGCATCAAGATATGGGTGATCCACAGGCGCAAGCGCTGGGATTTGGGTTGAACCATGGCCATCGTTATTCTCCCTAATCGAAGTTCATCTTGCTGGCTTTCAAATTCAGGATCGCCAGCGCGCCCACCAGCAGGAAGATCAGCGTGGCGATGGCGGCCGCCAGGCCGAAGTCTTGCCCGCCGCCGCCTTCGAAGGCGATGCGGTAGGTGTAGCTGACCAGCAGATCGGTATAGCCGGCCGGCGTGGTGGTGCCGATCATGTCCGGGCCGCCGTTGGTCAGCAGCTGGATCAGCACGAAGTTGTTAAAGTTGAAGGCGAAGCTGGCGATCATCAGCGGCGTCAGCGGCTTGATCAGCAGCGGCAAGGTGATGCGGAAGAAGTTTTGCCACGGGTTGGCGCCATCCATCGCCGAGGCCTCGTACAGATCGTCCGGGATCGCTTTCAGCAGCCCCATGCACAGGATCATCATGTACGGGTAGCCGAGCCAGGTGTTGACGATCAGGATCATGCTCTTGGCGGTGAGCGGATCGCTGAACCAGGCGGGTTTGATGCCGAACAGATGGCTGAGCATCATGTTGATTTCGCCGAAGCTCTGGTTGAACAACCCTTTGAAGATCAGGATCGAGATGAACGACGGCACCGCATAGGGCAGGATCAGCAGCACGCGGTAGATCGCCTTGCCTTTCAGCGCCTCCCACTGCACCACGCAGGCCAACACCATGCCGACCGCCACGGTGAGGATCACCGTCATTACCGAGAACACGATGGTCCAGATGAAGATCGACACGAACGGTTTCTTGATGCCTTCGTCCTGCAGCACCCGCAGGAAGTTTTTCCAGCCGGTGGTGACGGTATAGCCGGGGCTCAGGGTTTCCTGCGCCCAGCCGCCGTCGGCGTTGATCGCCTGATAGAAGCCGATGTCGCCGTTCGGTCGATAGCGGACCTGGGTCTGGTTATTGGTCAGCGTGCTGCCGTCTTTGTCCAGCGCATACAGCGGACGGGTGCCGGAGAATTGGCGAAGAGAGCTCATGCGCAATTCACCGCCGTCGGGCAGTTGCGCCACCAGCTGGCTCAGCGCTTGCCGGTTCTGGGTGATCACCCGCAGCGTGGCGCGTTCGCCCTGCGGCGCGGCGCTCTGCGTGGTCAATGTCAGGGTTTGCGGCGCAGCGGCGTCGAGGCGGAAAGGCTCGGAAATCAACGGCTGTTCACTGTCCGGCGAGGTTAATTGCAGGCGCCATTGCTGATTTTCCGCCGGGTAGAGGCCGAAGGTGAAGGTTTTGCCGCTCTGGAACTGGCGTTGCATCAGCACCGATTGCGCGCGCTCAAAGGTCAGCTGGTTGGTGCTGCTGTAGTTGGTAAAGGCGATGGCGATGGTGCAGATCAGCGGGAACAGGACGAACAGTCCCATGCCGGCGACGCCGGGATACACATAGCGCCAGGCGTAGGCGCGGCGGTTGGCGAAGACGTAAAGTCCGGCGCTGACCAGGATCAGCGTCAGGATGGCGAACAGGTATTCACCCTGTGCATACATCAACACAATCAGGTAGCAGGTCACCAGGCTGAACAGGCCGACCACCAGCCATTTCAGCGCGTCGCTTTGCCACCACTTCGATTTTTTACGCGCAGGCGTCCCCGCGTGAGCGAATTGCATAGGGCGTTCCTTTCTGTGAAGCAATGGCGGGGCGCCACGGCGCCCCGCACGACGTCGTTACTTGGTGATGCGGGTCTGCACGTCGTCCAGCGCGGCTTTCACCGTCTGACGGCCGCTGACGGCGTTGATCACTGCACTGCGTTCGGCGTACCAGAAGGCGCTCATCTGCGGGATGTTCGGCATGATTTCCCCATTTTGCGAGTTCTGCATGGTGGCGGCGATCTTCGGATCTTTGGCCAGCGCCTCCTGGTAGGATTTCAGCGCCACCGCGCCCAGCGGTTTGTCTTTGTTGACGTCCGCCAGCCCTTCGTTGGTCAGCAGGTAGTTTTCGAGGAACTCGGTCGCCAGCTCCTTATTCGGGCTGGCGGCGTTGATGCCGGCGGTCAGCACGCCGACGAACGGCTTGGACGGTTTGCCTTTGAAGGTCGGCAGCAGCGTCACGCCGTAGTTGATTTTACTCTGCTCGATGTTGTTCCAGGCCCATGGCCCGTTGATGGTCATCGCGGTCTGGCCTTTGTTGAACGCGGCCTCGGCGATCGAGTAATCGGTATCGGCGTTGATGTGTTTGTTTTTCACCAGATCGACGATGAACTGCAGGCCTGCCTGTGAACCGGCGTTGGCGACGCCGACATCCTTGATGTTGTATTTGCCGTTTTCATACTTGAAGGCATAACCGCCGTCGGCGGCGATGATAGGCCAGGTGAAGTAGGGTTCCTGCAGGTTCCACATGATGGCGCTCTTGCCGGCGGCGCGCAGCTGTTTGTCCAGCGCCGGGATCTCTTCCCAGGTTTTCGGCGGCTGTTTGACCAAGTCCTTGTTGTAAATCAGCGACAGCGCTTCGACGGCGATCGGGTAGCCGATCAGCTTGCCGTCATAGCGCACGGCGTCCCAGGTGAACGGGAACAGCTTGTCCTGGAAGGCTTTGGACGGGTGAATTTCGGCCAACAGGCCGGACTGCGCATAGCCGCCGAAGCGGTCGTGGGCCCAGAAAATGATGTCAGGACCGTCGCCGGTGGCGGCCACCTGCGGGTATTTTTCTTCCAGTTTGTCCGGGTGCTCGACGGTGACCTTGATGCCGGTGTCTTTTTCGAATTTCTTGCCGACTTCCGCCAGGCCGTTATAGCCCTTGTCGCCGTTGATCCAGATAACCAGTTTGCCTTCCTCAATCTTGGCGAAGGCGGAAGAAGAGAGCACCAGGGTGGCCAGTGCCGAGAGCGCCAGCGTGCGGGCGAGGGTAATGCTGCGAGTCATAATCCAGTCCTTCTTTTTGTGGGCACATAAATCAAGGAGAGACGTTTCGCGGTAATAGTGGGTCACAACGCGACATATTCTCATCCTCCCCCCCTCTACGCCCCTGAGATGAGGAGTGTGATCCAGTTAACGTTGTGCTCTATTCTGTGGCGTCAGGCACAAAATAGGGGGGCGATTTTTGCCAGCCGGATCACAGATTTGCCTTAAGCGCGGAACTTCTCATCGCCGCGGTCGTTCTCTCATCCTCCCGCCTCCTCCCCCATGAAAAATCCTGTTACGGATGATTACCCTTTCCGGTGACTCCCGCACTATCGGCACATCGATGATTTTTAACGCCACGCGCAGCAGGGATACCGGATTTATGTCGTCAATGCCTATCGCCACTCAGCCCACCCTGTACCGGATCCATCCGGCCAGTTTCCGTGACGGAAACGGGGACGGCGTGGGCGACGCGCACGGCATGCTGGCGGCGCTGCCGTACCTGAAAGCGCTGTCGATCGACGGCCTGTTGCTGCCGCAGACGCTGGCGCCGGAGGCCGAGGCGACGGTGACGGGCGAAGGGCTGACGCTGTGGTACGGCGATGAAGCCAACCGCGTTCGCAATGCCGTCGCGCTGCAGCGGTTCGCCCACGGCGCGCTGGCGCTGGACGTGATGCCGTTCAGCGCGGAGAAGCTGGCGGCGGTGTTGCACGCCCGCCGCGCCACGTTGGCGGACAGCCTGTGGAGCACCGGGGACGCCGAGCAGCCAAGAGTGGTCAGCCGCTGGGGGCAAGGCGATCTGCGTTCCGCCGCCGCCTTTTTGACGCTGTTGGCGATGTTGCCGGCGCCGATCTGCCTGTATCAGGGCGAAGAGCTGGGGCTGCCGCATGCCGCCGGCCTGCAGGATCCGCGCGGCGCGCAAACGCCGATGCCGTGGCATGAAGCCCCCGAACAGGTCACAGCCGGGGAGATTAGCTGGTATCAGCAGGTGGCGATCGAACACCGCGCATTGGCCATCAGCCGCCAACAGCACGACAGCCACTCCACCTTACGTTACTGCCAGGCGCTGTTGGCCCTGCGCCGTTCGCCGCTCATCCAGCGCGGCGAGCTGAACGC
Organism: Serratia sp. CY71090; assembly: GCF_052166845.1. NCBI lineage: Bacteria > Pseudomonadati > Pseudomonadota > Gammaproteobacteria > Enterobacterales > Yersiniaceae > Serratia > Serratia sp. CY71090. The sequence goes on from NZ_JBJNOA010000011.1 coordinate 44,218, forward strand.
GGTCAGCCAGCGGGATGGCGTGGTGCGCTTACTTATTACCCATCAGGATCAATGCCTTGAAGCGCTGATAAACCTGCAGCCTTATACTCAGGCGGCCGCGCCGTCTGAGGCGACCTTGCCGTTGGCATGGCAGCACGGCGCGCAGCAAGAGGGTCATCAATGGGTTTTGGCGGGCTTTGCCTCCGCCATTTTCACACGACATGTTAACTGCGAAAGCAGGGGAGTAACGCATGGCTAGCGTGACACTGCGCAGCGTTTATAAGGCCTTCGGTGAGGCTGTGATTTCCAAAGACGTCAATCTGACCATCGAAGACGGCGAGTTTGTGGTGTTTGTCGGGCCGTCGGGCTGCGGCAAATCGACGCTGCTGCGCATGATCGCCGGGCTGGAGGACATCACCTCCGGCGACCTGCTGATCGGCGAGAAACGGATGAATGAGGTGCCGCCTTCCGAGCGCGGCATCGGCATGGTGTTCCAGTCCTACGCGCTGTATCCGCACCTGTCGGTGGCGGACAACATGTCGTTCGGCCTGAAGCTGGCCGGCGCCAGGAAAGCGGAAATCAATCAACGGGTGAACCAGGTCTCCGAGGTGCTGCAGCTGGCGCACCTGCTCGATCGGCGGCCGAAGGCGCTGTCCGGCGGGCAGCGTCAGCGCGTGGCGATCGGCCGCACGCTGGTGGCCGAGCCGGACGTGTTTCTGCTCGACGAACCGCTGTCCAACCTCGATGCCGCGCTGCGGGTGCAGATGCGCATCGAGATCTCCCGTCTGCACAAGCGCCTGCAGCGCACCATGATTTACGTCACTCACGATCAGGTCGAAGCGATGACGCTGGCCGACAAGATCGTGGTGCTCGACGCCGGTCGCGTGGCGCAGGTCGGTAAGCCGCTGGAACTGTACCACTACCCGGCCAACCGCTTCGTCGCCGGGTTTATCGGCTCGCCGAAGATGAACTTCCTGCCGGTCAAGGTGACCGCGGCGCAGCCGCAACAGGTGCAGGTCGAACTGCCCAACCGTCAACTGGTCTGGCTGCCGGTGGAAGGCGCGGGCGTTCAGCCCGGCGCCAACCTGTCACTGGGCATTCGCCCCGAACATTTGCTGCCCGGCGAAGCCTCTGAAGTGCGGCTTACCGGCGACGTACAGGTGGTGGAGCAGCTCGGCAACGAGACGCAAATCCACATCCAAATCCCGGCCATCCGTCAAAACCTGGTGTACCGCCAGAACGACGTGGTGCTGGTAGAAGAAGGTGCCACATTCGCCATCGGCCTGCCGCCTCATCGTTGCCACCTGTTCCGTGAAGACGGTACGGCATGTAAACGGCTGCACCAGGAGCCGGGCGTTTAAAGCATCAAAGTCGGTATAACAGGAGAATAATGATGACTACTCTGCGCAAACTTCCTCTGGCACTGGCTGTCGCCGCCGGTGTTCTCTCTACTCAGGCGCTGGCCGTAGATTTTCACGGTTACGCCCGTTCCGGCATCGGCTGGACCGGCAGCGGCGGTGAGCAACAGTGCTTCAAGGCCACCGGCGCCGCGAGCAAATACCGTCTCGGCAACGAATGTGAAACCTACGCCGAACTGAAACTGGGGCAGGAAGTGTGGAAAGAAGGCGACAAGAGCTTCTATTTCGACACCAACCTGGCCTATTCGGTCTCGCAACGTTCCGACTGGGAAGACGTGACGCCGGGCTTCCGCGAAGTCAACGTGCAGGGTAAAAACCTGATCGACTGGCTGCCGGGCTCCACGCTGTGGGCCGGTAAGCGTTTCTATCAGCGTCATGACGTTCACATGATCGACTTCTACTACTGGGATATCTCCGGCCCGGGCGCCGGTCTGGAAAACATCGATCTGGGCTTCGGCAAGCTGTCCGCCGCCGTGACCCGCAACTCCGAATCCGGCGGCTCTTACGGCTATCTGGATAACGAATGGAAACAGCGTCCGACCGTCAACGACACTTTCGACCTGCGTCTGGCCGGCCTGGAGCTGAACCCGGGCGGCACCCTGGAGCTGGGCGTGGACTACGGCCGCGCCAATGCGCAGGATAACTACCGCCTGGCGGACGGCGCCAGCAAAGACGGCTGGATGTTCACCGCGGAACACACGCAGAGCATCCTGAACGGTTACAACAAGTTCGTGCTGCAGTACGCCACCGACTCGATGACCTCGCAGAACAACGGCCGCAACGAAGGCGCCACCATCGATAACAACGGCAAGATGATCCGCGTGCTGGATCACGGCGCCATCGACTTCAACGATCAATGGGCGCTGATGTACGTCGCCATGTTCCAGGACATCGACCGCGACAACAACAACGGCACCACCTGGTACACCGTGGGCGTGCGCCCGATGTACAAATGGACGCCGATCATGAGCACCTTGCTGGAAGCCGGCTATGACAACGTCAAATCCCAGCGCACCGGCGATCGCAACGGCCAGTATAAAGTGACCCTGGCGCAGCAATGGCAGGCGGGCAACAGCATCTGGTCGCGTCCGGCCATCCGCCTGTTCGCCACCTACGCCAAGTGGGATGAGAAGTGGGGCTACGCCACCGGCGATGATGCCGGGTATAACGCCGGCACCGCATACAACGACACCAGCATGCATACCTTCAGCCGCGGCAAGGATGACGAAGTCACCTTCGGCGCCCAGATGGAAATTTGGTGGTAACGACAGGACGGGGAGGGCCGCAGGCTCTCCCCCAATCGCATTCGCCGCGGCCGGATCTCTTGCCTGATCCATCGCGGCGCTGAAAGAGGATATAACGATGAAAAAGAATCTGCTGTCACTCTGCCTGTCGCTGGCGCTGACCGTCGGCGCGCCTTTGGCGGCCAATGCCGATACGCCGGCCAACGTTTCCGTCGCGCCGGCCATCAGCGCCGCCACGCTGCAAAGCCTGCCGTGGCAGCCGTTGCAGCCGCCGGTGTCGCAAGAGGTGAAGCTCGACGCCGTCAGCCCGCAGCTCAATCAGGGCGAGATCCAGGGGGCGATCGCCGCCTATACGCTGCCGGCCGATCGCGGTTCGCTGGAAGTGACGCTGAGCAGCCTCGCCAAGAACAATTCGCTGTACGCGCCGAGCGTGCTGGTGCTGGACGAGCATCTGCGCCCGGCGGCGTATTACCCGAGCAGCTATTTCCCTTACCAGCCGCCGGGGGCGATGTCCTCCGATCGTCTCGAAGGCACGCTGAAGCTGACGCCGGCGCTAGGTCAAAAACAGATTTACCTGCTGGTGTACACCACCCGCCAGGATTTGGTGAAAACTACGCAGCTGACCAACCCGGCCAAGGCCTATGCGCAGGGGGTGGGCAACGCGGTGCCGGATATCCCGGATCCGATCGCCGGCCACGCGACGACCGGCACGCTGAAGCTTAAGGTCACCGCTGAACAGGGCACCGGCAACGTGATGATCGGCATGCTGCAGCCTGCGCCGACCGTGGCGCCGGTGGTGGTGGGGGCGAGCACCCCGGCCGCGGCGGCGCCGATGCCGACGCCGGAGAAACCGGCGGAACCGATGCTCAACGATACCGAAAGCTACTTCAATAACGGCATCAAGCAGGCGGTGAAGGCGGGTGATATCGACAAGGCGCTGAAGCTGATGAATGAGGCCGAGAAGTTGGGCTCTGCCACTGCGCGTAAAACGTTTATCAGCAGCGTTAAAGGCAAGGGGTAACACCCGGCGCTGCCGATGCTGGCTCGATGATTGGTGCGCCTTGGCGCACCTTTTTTCATCCGCGCGCCAGCGTTGCGCCGATCAACGCCAGCAGGCGGGTGTTGTCCACCTGCTGCATGATGCGCACCGGCTTGCCCTGCGGCGGCGGCATACCGACCGTCAGGCGCAGGCCGCCCGGCCGCCAACGGCGTGAGCTGCCGCGCGTCAATGCCCCTTCCAGCGCCACATCCACATGGAACATTTCGGTCGTGACCAACTGCGGTTCCAGCAGCCAGGCGATCACCAGCGCATCATGGATCCAGCAGCCCGGCAGGCGCCGCGTATGGCGCGAATAGTCGATCCACGGCTGCGTGGTGGTGCGCAAATAACGGCACAGCGGGGTATCCGGCTGGGTCAGCGCGGCCAGATCCGCCTGGGTCAGCATGGTCTGGGTGGTGACGTCCAGCGGTGCCAGCGTGATATTGGCGCCGCTGTCTAACACCAGCCGCGCCGCTTCCGGATCCAAACCAAAATTGGTGTCCTTGATGTATCCTTCGACGTTGAACACGCCGCCCATGATCACGATCTCTTTCACCGCCTGCGCCATCTGCGGGTACAGCTGCATGGCGTGCGCAACGTTGGTCAGCGGGCCGATCGCCGCCAGCGTGATCTCGCCGGGATGCCGGCAGATCAGTTCGCCGATGGCGATGGCGGCGTCCGGTGCGGGCGCGTTGGCCAGCGAGGGGGCGGGCAAGTCGCGCCACAGCGCCGCCAGCTGCGGATCGGCGATCGGGCGGTCCAGATGGGCGCGCCACGGTTCCGGCGGCTCGCTCAGGGCGCGCGCCGCGCCGAGGGCGACCGGTACCCGGTAGCCGCTCTGCGCCAGCAGATCGGAGGCGACGGCGAAGCCCACTTCACGCGGGGTATTGCCGGCCACGATGCTGATCAGCTCCAGTTGCAGCTGCGGTTTGGCCGCCAGCGCCAGGGCCAGCGCCAGACCGTCATCGACATTGGCGCCGGGAACGCCGTTGCCGGGATCGCAATCAATGATTAAACGCATAGTAAGGTGTCCTGAAAAACCGCTAACAGCCGCATGAGTGGCGGATGCGCAGTTGAAAAGCGAATTCATGCAGCTCGGCGGGCGCGGCGCCGGCGGCCAGCATGGCGATGGCCCGCTTGGCCATGGCGTCGATCGGCTGCTCGACCGCGCTGAGCGGCGGCACGCTGAATTCGGATTGCTGCGTGCCGTTAAAACAGATCAGCGCCAGATCGTCCGGCGCGCGCAGCCCATGTTCCGCCAGCGCCGACAGGCAGCCGAGCGCCTGCTGCTCGTTAGAGGTGAAAACGGCGCGTGGGCGCGGGCCTTGCACCAGGCGCTGGGTGGCCTGGTAACCGCCCTGGCGGGTGTAGGGCACCTCGAAAATCCATTCGTCGCGCGGCGCGATGCCCGCTTCCAGCAGCGCATCGCGCCAGCCGTTCAGGCGATCCTGCGCGTTGAGCATGGTCAGCGGGCCGATAAAAATGCCGATGTCGCGATAGCCATGCTGCAGCAGATGGCGGGTCGCCTGGCAGGCGGCGTCGCGCTCGTCGACGCGAATGGCGCAGACGCCGGCCTGGCTGTCGATGGTATCTATCATCACGCAGGGCGTGCCGGAGGCGCGGATCAGATCGAACCACGGATGGCGATCGACGCTGGTGTACAGCAGGCCGTCGACCTGGCGGCGCAGCAGGTTGTTGATCAGCTCATATTCGCGCTGCCGGTCGTCGCCGGCGTCGCCCAGCAGCAGCACGCGGCCACGGCTGAAGGCTTCCTGCTGCAGCGCCCGCGCCAGCGTGGCGAAGAACGGGTTGGAAATATCCGGCACCACCAGCCCGTAGGTTTGCGTGCTGCCGGAGGCCAGCGCTCGCGCGATGTCGTTCGGCCGGTAGCCGGTCTGCTCGATCGCCGCCAGCACGCGCAGCCGGGTGGCTTCCGCCACCGGGCGCGGGCCGTTGTTGATCACGTAGCTGACCACGGCGACGGAGGTGCCCGCTATGCGAGCCACGTCGGCGCGGGTAACGCGGCGCGCGGAGTGATTATCCAAATTGAGGTCCTGTTCGCCTTCCCGCTACGCGGCATCCTGCGGCAGGTTGAGATCGCGGCCGCGGGTTTCGGGAGCAAAGAAGGTGGTGATTAAGCCGATGGCCGCCATTACAACAAAATAGCAGGCGACAGGCCACCAGTGACCGAAACCGGACAGCAGCGCGGTGGCGATCAGCGGCGCGGTGCCGCCGGAGAGGATCGACCCAAGCTCCTTGGCGAACGCCATTTTGGAGTAGCGGTTCTTCACGCCGAACAGTTCGACGCCATAGGCCGCCTGCACGCCGAAGATCCCCAGCGATGCGATGCACATGCCGACCACGATCACCGAGATGACGATCGCCGGCTCACGGCTGTCGAGCAGCCAGAACGCCGGAAAAGCGTACAGCACCAGCAGCAGGCAGAACCACCGGTAGGTGATGCGGCGGCCGAAACGATCGGAGAGCCAGCCGGCCAGCGGGATCACCAGAAAACCGCACAGTGAGGCGATCAGCACCGCCAGCGCCGGCACCGATTTATCGACCATCAGCACCTTGGCGACGTAGCCGACGATAAAGCCCTGGCACAGGTAGGAGGGGCCGTTCTCGCCGATGCGCAGGCCGAGCATCACCCAGAACGCCTTGGTGCGTTGCAGGTAGCTGCGTGAGTCCGGCGCGGCCTGGGCGGCGTCGAGCATGCGCTGGTGGTTTTGCTGAAGTTCGCGTTCGAACACCGGCGTTTCCCGCACGTGGCGGCGCAGATACAGCGCCACGCCGGCGATCAGAATGCTGGCGAGGAACGGAATGCGCCAGCCCCAGCTCATCAGGTCTTCCTTGTCCAGCTGCAATACCAGCAGCCACACCAGCGACGCCAGCAGGGTGCCACTGTTGGAGCCGATGGCGATGATCGACGCCACCAGCCCGCGCCGCTTGGCCGGCGCGTATTCCGCCAGCATCACCGCCCCGCCGGACAGCTCCGCACCGGCGCCGAACCCCTGCGCGAAGCGCAGGATCACCAGGCAGGCGGGCGCCCAGACGCCGATTTGCGCATAGGACGGGATCAGACCGATCAATGTGGTGGAGAGGCCCATCAGCGCCACGGTGGTGATCAGCACCACGCGGCGCCCTTTGCGATCGCCGATCCAGCCGAACACCAGCGCGCCGATCGGCCGCGCGACGAAGCCGACGGAGTAGGTGGCGAAGCTGGCCAGCAGCGCCACCAGCGGCGTGGCTTCGGGGAAGAACACGTCGCCGAACACCATGCCGGCCGCCAGGCCGTACAGCGCGAAGTCGACGTATTCCATGGCGGTGCCGAGCCAGCAGGAGAAGGTGGCGCGCCAAAATTGGCTGCGCCCCTCTTTGGTTGCCAGGCGTTCATCGGCCGCCAGCGCGGCGTCGGCGGTCTGTGAAGGGGCAAGCGTTGTTTCGCTCATGGCAGTGCTATCCTCTTTTGTTCTGCGCCTGGAGGGGCGCGGTTAAAGATGGTTTCCCTGGTGCCGGCAACAAAGGTGTGCCGACAAATCATGTCGGACGCATGGCGATTCAACGCTGCCGTATCAGGGTATCTACGCGCGTAGATAACACAACGCGAGGAAGCTGAAACTTTGCGGGCGATCACAGAATCGTCAGCGCGCCGGGAAATGAAGATAGAGAATGCGGATGGCAAAAAGATGACAGAACCCCGGTTTTTCCGGCCGATAGACCTGCCGTTTTCGCCACGAATCAGCCTGCCGCTTTCGCATTTCTGCGCTACAATGGGGGCCTGTTAACAGTTTGTATCGTCTGGCGCGCCGTACCGGCTGCGGTTCAGGCGAGGAGTAAAGCAATGTCTGGCATCAGGGATTCCATCCTGCCGCCGCTGGAGTGGTTATCCGAACAGGATCCTCCGGCGCCCGCCGCCGTCAGCGACTGGCTGATGGAGTTAGGCTCCATGACCCGACGATTTGAACGCCATTGCGCCCAGGTGCGCGTTGAACCGCAGCGCGAATGCTTCGTCACGCGCGAGGCGCTGGGCGACGAGGCGAACCACCTGCCCGACAGCCCGCGCTACTGGCTGCGCGAAGTGGTGCTGCTGGGCGACGGCCAGCCCTGGCTGCTGGGGCGCACGGTGATCCCGGAACATACGCTGACCGGACCCGACCAGGCGCTGGTGGATCTGGGCACGCTGCCGCTGGGGCGCTATTTGTTCAGCAGCGGTGATCTGACCCGCGACTATATCCATATCGGCCGACAGGACGCGCTGTGGGCGCGTCGTTCACGGCTGCGGCTGGCGGGCAAACCGCTGCTGCTGACCGAACTGTTTTTACCGGCTTCGCCGCTGTATTCAGTGGTCCCCGCATAAGAGAGGAGAGCAAGACGTTGGAGGGAAGCGTGACTCAAAGTAAATGGCGGGCTTACAGCCATTTGATGCGCATTGATAAACCGATTGGCACGCTGTTGCTGTTGTGGCCGACGCTGTGGGCACTGTGGCTGGCCGGAAAAGGCGTGCCGCCGCTGTCGATTCTGGTGGTGTTCGTGCTCGGCGTGTTCCTGATGCGCGCCGCCGGCTGCGTGGTGAATGACTACGCCGATCGCGCGGTGGACGGCTACGTGAAACGCACCGCCGGGCGGCCGATGCCGAGCGGCCGGGTGAGCGCGAAAGAGGCCAAGGTGCTGTTCGTGGTGCTGGTGCTGATCTCGTTCTGCCTGGTGTTGACGCTGAATGCGATGACCATCTGGCTGTCGCTGGCGGCGCTGGCGCTGGCCTGGGTGTATCCGTTTATGAAGCGGGTGACCAACCTGCCGCAGTTCGTGCTGGGCGCCGCGTTCGGCTGGGGCATTCCGATGGGCTATGCGGCGGTCAGCGAATCGCTGCCGCTCAGCTGCTGGCTGCTGCTGCTGGCGAACATCTGCTGGACGGTGGCCTATGACACGCTGTATGCGATGGTCGATCGCGACGATGATCTGAAAATCGGCATCAAGTCCACCGCTATCCTGTTCGGGCGTTATGACAAGCTGATCGTCGGGCTGTTGCAGTTCGCGACGTTGCTGCTGCTGGTGTGGGTCGGTTATCTGGCGCAGCTCGGCGGCGCGTTTTACTGGTCGCTGCTGCTGGCGGGCGCGCTGTTCATTCACCAGCAGAAGCAGATCGCCGGGCGCGAGCGCGACGCCTGCTTCAAGGCCTTTTTGCAGAACAACTATGTCGGGCTGGTGGTGTTTATCGGCATCGCGCTCAGCTATCTGCCGGCGTAACGGTTCCCTGCAGCAAGAAAAAAGGCACCCCTTGGGGTGCCTTTTGTGTTTCCGCGCCGGGCGAAATCACTCGTCTTTCTCTTCTTCCGCGTCGGTTTGCGGCAGAGCGTTGGTCTCTTCCGGCATGTTGACGCTTTCGATGGTCAGCTTGATTTCCGGCGTGATCAGATCGCTCAGCATGCTGTACACCTCGAGGGTGTGCTCGCGGATCGCATCGCCGCTGTCGTTGATGTAGCCTTCTTCACGCAGCGTCGCCACCAGGGTGGAGAACACCGCCTTGTCGAAGAACTCCGGCGCATTGATGCCGTGCAGCACCGACAGACGCTGCGCCATGATGCGGCTCTCTTTCTCCAGCGCGCCGCGGTTGATGCTCGGGTTGGCGCTGAGGATCGACATGGTGATGGCGTAGCGTTGCAGGGTTTCGCGCACCCCGGCGGCCAGTAGCTGCAGCGGGCGAATGCGCGCCGGGTTGAGCACCAGATCGTCGCCTTTGTCGCAGATCAGCTGTTGACGGATCAGCTCGTCGATCATCGGCCGCAGCACCTCCGGCAGCTGTTCCTTGTCGTTATGCAGGAACAGCTCGGCTTTCAGCATCGGGTAGATCATGCCGATCTGGCGCAGCAGCTCGGCGCGCGACACCCGGCGATGATGCATCACGATGCTGGCGATCAGCGACGGCAACACCAGCAGATGGTGGATGTTGTTGCGGTAATAGGTCATCAGCACCGCCTGCTCGCGCGGCAGGATGATGATGTCGCCGATGCTGTCCTTCTCCACCTCGAACTTGTTCATGTTCAGCGCGTGATCCAGCAGCTCATCCGGCGTTTGCGTCGGCACGGTGACGTCACGCGCGTAAGGCGCGTTGCGCATCAGCTGCAGGTAGCACTCGAGCTGCTCGACCAGCTGCTCGCGGGTCAGCGAACGCTGACGCGAGGCCAGCAGCGCGGTGGAACACAGGTTCATGGCGTTGGCTGCGGCGGCATTGTTGATGCGCACCATGATCTGGCTGGCCAGATCGTTGACCGTCGGCGTCAGCCAGCTTGGACGCTGAGCTTCGATCGGATCGATCGACTCGCGCCACTGCGGCACGTTCTGGTTGAGGTAAGCCGTCAACGGCAGCGGCTCGCCGAAGTTGACGTATCCCTGGCCCAGGTTGCGCAGCTTGCGCAGGCCGCGCAGCATCTGCGGCAGGCTCTCTTTTTCCTTGGTGGCGCCGCGCAGCTCTTTGGCGTAGGTACCCACTTCCATCACGTGTTCGTAACCGATGTAAATCGGCACCAGCGTGATCGGACGGGTGCCGCCGCGCAGCATCGCCTGGATGGTCATCGACAGGGTGCCGGTCTTCGGCTCCAGCAAGCGCCCGGTGCGGGAACGGCCGCCTTCCACGAAATATTCCACCGAGTAACCTCGGGTGAACAGCTCGCCGAGGTATTCGCGGAACACCGTCGAGTACAGCTTGTTGCCTTTAAAGGTGCGGCGGATGAAGAACGCGCCCAGGCGACGGAAGATCGGGCCCGCCGGCCAGAAGTTGAGGTTGATGCCCGCAGCGATGTGCGGCGGCACCAGGCCCTGGTGATACAGCACGTACGACAGCAGCAGATAGTCCATGTGGCTGCGGTGGCAGGGCACGTAGACGATCTCGTGGCCGTCCTGCGCCAGCTGGCGCACGCGCTCGGCGTTGGTGACGTTGATGCCCTGATACAGCCGGTTCCAGGTCCAGCTCAGCACGCGGTCGGACAGGCGCACGGTTTCGTAGGAGAAGTCGGCGGCGATCTCTTCCATCAGCGCGATGGCGTTCTGCTGGGCCTTCTCGTGCGAGATCTTCTTGCTGCGCGCTTCGTCCTCGACCGCTTTTTCGATCGCTTTGGACGCCAACAGCTTGTTGAACAGATCCTGACGGGCCGGCAGACTCGGGCCCACCGCGGCCAGGCGCTGACGCGAGAAGTGCATGCGCGCCACGCGCGCCAGTTTCTGCGCGATGGTTTTATCCGTGCCGTGTTCGGTAGCCATGCGGCGCAGCGACACGGTGTTGGAGAAACGCACGAAGCTGTCGCGGCCGAGCCACAGCACCGCGAAGAATTTCTGCACGCCGTTCAACAGACGCAGGTGCGGCGTGCCGTGGCCTTCGCGGCCCGGCGAACGGCCGAACATCACCGAAACCGGCAGCATCTGAATGTCGAGATCCGGGTTGCTGCGGTGCAGATCCAGATAGTCGTGGAACAGCTTTACCGACTCTTCTTTCGGGGTGTAATAGCGGAATACGCGTGGGCCGTCGTGAATGAACACGTAGCTCGGCAGCACGGTGCCGTCGATCTCCAGCGCGTTGAGCGGATCGGGCAGATCCTGCGCCAGGCACTGGGTGCGCAGCGTCAGCAAATCCGCCTTGGAATTGTAAGGTAAAACATACAAAATCGGCCGTGAGGGATCCAACCCTAGCTCGGTAACCGGATCTGAAGGGATGACCTTACTTCTTACCAACAATTTAAGTGGTAAATTCAATATTTTATAATAAATTTTACGCCAACCTGACATAACAACGTGAAGCCTCTTGTTAGCAATGCGCCGCAAGCATACCAGAAACCGGGTAGCAGATCTGTGGTGTTCGAAAACCGAGAGCCGTCAGCGCGGACTGTTCTAGACTCTTTTTATTATGACCGACCTCTGAGAAAGGCACGAAAACATGGCAAACCAAGCAACCGGGCTGACCCGCATCATCAAGGCCGCCGGCTATTCCTATAAAGGGCTATCCGCCGCCTGGCAGCACGAAGCGGCTTTCCGCCAGGAACTGGTGGTCACCCTTCTGGCTATCATACTGGCTGTCTGGCTGGATGTGGGTGCGATAGCGCGCATTTTATTGATCGGATCGGTAGCGCTGGTGATGATCGTCGAGATCCTGAACAGCGCGATCGAGGCGGTGGTGGATCGCATCGGCAGCGAACATCACGAGCTGTCCGGGCGGGCCAAGGACATGGGATCGGCGGCGGTGTCGCTGGCGATCGTGCTGGCGCTGTTCGTTTGGGGCACGGTCTTATGGCAGCATTTCGGCTGACGAAAAGCGCCTACTGACTGATTTTTATTTATTCTTCGGTTCCCAATCCGCGCTTACCTGTATATACTCACAGCAAGACTGTATAAACAAACAGGGGGCGGAATGAAAGCACTAACTACCAGACAGCAAGAGGTCTACGATCTGATTCGCGAGCACATTTCGCAAACGGGCATGCCGCCAACGCGTGCCGAGATCGCGATGCGTCTGGGGTTCCGTTCGCCTAACGCCGCCGAAGAGCACCTGAAGGCGCTGGCACGCAAAGGCGTGATCGAAATCGTCTCCGGCGCCTCGCGCGGTATCCGTCTGCTGATGGAAGAAGAAGAAGGGCTGCCGCTGATCGGCCGCGTCGCCGCCGGCGAGCCGCTGCTGGCGCAGCAGCACATCGAAGGGCACTACCAGGTGGATCCTTCCCTGTTTAAACCGAGCGCCGATTTCCTGCTGCGGGTGAACGGCATGTCAATGCGCGACATCGGCATTCTGGACGGCGATCTGCTGGCGGTACACAAAACGCAAGACGTGCGCAACGGCCAGGTCGTGGTCGCGCGGATCGAAGACGAAGTGACGGTCAAGCGCTTGAAAAAGCACGGCAACGTGGTTGAGCTGCTGCCGGAGAACAACGAATTCCAACCGATCGTGGTCGATCTGCGTCAGCAGAATTTCACTATCGAAGGGCTGGCGGTCGGCGTGATCCGCAACGGCGACTGGATTTAATCGCCGCGCCATCACCGCCGCTCCCTGTATCAATCGCCCCTGTTTTGGGGCGTTTTTGTTTCTGACTTCGCCCTTTGTCACTCAGTCACAGGAACATCCCATCATGCGCCTGATTTCCGCTTTCACCAGCGACACCGATAAAGCCCTGTGGCGCCTCGCCCTGCCGATGATCTTCTCCAATATTACCGTGCCGCTGCTCGGGCTGGTGGACACCGCGGTGATCGGCCACCTCGACAGCCCGATCTACCTGGGGGGCGTGGCGATCGGGGCGGTGGCGACCAGCTTCCTGTTCATGCTGCTGTTATTCCTGCGCATGAGCACTACCGGCCTGGCGGCGCAAGCGCTGGGGGCACAGAACCCGCAAGCGCTGGCGCGCGCCTTTATGCAACCGCTGCTGCTGGCGCTGTTGGGCGGCGCGGCGATCGTCCTGCTGCGTTATCCGCTGATCGAACTGGCGCTGCGGATCGTCGGTGGCGATGGCGAGGTGCTGGAACAGGCGCGGCGTTTTCTTGAGATCCGCTGGTTAAGCGCCCCGGCGGCGCTGGCCAATTTGGTGCTGCTGGGCTGGCTGCTTGGCGTACAGTACGTGCGGGCGCCGGTGATCCTGCTGATCGTCGGCAACCTGCTGAACATCGTGCTGGATATCTGGCTGGTGATGGGCTTGGGCTGGAACGTGCGGGGGGCGGCGGCGGCAACCGCCATCGCCGAATACGCTACGCTGCTGCTCGGCCTGTGGTTGGCGTGGCGGGTGATGCGCCTGCGCGGTATTACCCTGCAGATGCTGCGCCAGGCCTGGCGTGGCGATCTGCGTCGCCTGCTGGCGCTCAACCGCGACATCATGCTGCGCTCACTGTTGCTGCAACTGTGCTTTGCGTCGTTGACCATTTTCGGCGCTCGCCTGGGAAGTGAGGTGGTGGCGGTCAATGCGGTATTGATGAATCTGCTGACGTTCACCGCCTATGCGCTCGACGGTTTCGCTTATGCGGTGGAAGCTCATTCCGGCCACGCCTACGGCGCCCGGGACGACAGCCAACTGCGCAAAGTGTGGCACGCGGCCTGCAGGCAGGCAGGGCTGGTCGCGTTGGCCTTCGGCCTGGCGTATGCCGTTACCGGCCAGCAGATCGTGGCAGCCTTGACCTCTTTGCCGGAACTGCGTGCGTTGGCCGCCCATTATTTACCCTGGCAGGTCATTCTGCCGCTGGTTGGGGTGTGGTGCTATTTGCTGGACGGCATGTTTATCGGCGCCACGCGCGGCGCCGAGATGCGCAACAGCATGGCGGTGGCCGCTGCGGGATACGGTTTGGCGCTGTTCAGCGTGCCGCTGCTTGGCAACCACGGCCTCTGGCTGGCGCTGGCGGTGTTTCTGGCGCTGCGCGGTCTGGCGTTGGGCTGGATTTGGCACCGTCACCAGGTGCGCGGCAGCTGGTTTACTGCCCATTAAACCGGACGTCTTGTTGGGTTAATGATTAGTTTTTTTTATGGATCTGATCATGTTTGCTTACATGTTTTCAGCCTTGGTCTGTTCGCGTTAGTTCGTTGTTTGTTAGCGTTTTTTGTTTTTATCTTGTTTGTTAATGGTTTTTTATCCTGTGCTTTGGCTTTTTTATTTCCATGTTTAACTAGAATGAATCATGTGGCTGGTAAATGAAGGGGAGCGTTGCTTCTTAAGGTGAAGGGAGCATCAGCCAGAAAAACTTCTGGTTAACCCCGGCCGGCGACAGGGATCACTGATTCACCACAGGTTAACGGAGAGACTATGAATAAAGATCAAGCCGACGGTAACTGGAAGCAGCTGAAAGGCAAAGTGAAAGAGAAATGGGGCAAGCTGACCGATGACGATCTGACGGTCATCGAAGGGAAACGCGAACAGCTGGTCGGCAAAATCCAGGAGCGCTACGGTTACCAGAAAGAGGCGGCCGAAAAAGAGGTGAAGGCCTGGGAAGATCACACCAAACACCGCTGGTAACACGCAGGGCCGCCACTGACGGCGGCCGGCAACAGCGCAGGCCGGCGTCGCTCCATCCTCTGGCGTCCCGGCCGCAGGTACAGGGAAGTACCTGACTTCGTCTTACTTCTTCTTGATGGCGATGCTGTGATCGTGTTCGGCGCAGTCATGCTTGCTGTCACAAGCTTCAACTTCAACGCAACCGGCGCACAGGCCGTGCGCTTCCACCACGCTGTGCCGCAGCGCAAATCCGGCTTCCTGCGCCAGCTTCTGCAGCGTTTCCTCCACGCCTTCGGTGGTGCGTTCGGTCACCTGGCCGCAGCGGTCGCAGATAAACAGCGCGGACGTATGCATCGGCTGTTCGAAGTGGTGGCACAGCACGTAGCTGTTGGCGGACTCCACCCTATGGATAAACCCTTGCTCCAGCAGAAAATCCAGCGCGCGGTAGACCGTCGGCGGCTTGGCCTGCGGTTCGGCGACGCGCAGCAGATCGAGCAGGTCATAAGCGCTGATTGCACCGGGTTGCTGAGTCATCAGACGCAGCACTTCCAGCCGTTGCGGCGTCAATCGCACATTGCGTTGCTGGCAGAGGCGTTCCGCCTGCGCCAACAGCTTTTCCTGGGTGGTTGAGTTCATCGCAAATATCCCGGTACGTAAAAAAGCCGATTTTACCATGATTACGGCGAATCGCCGAGAGTTGCCCCCTTTTCCCCTGAGGATAGCGCAGAGAAAGGCGCGCTGAGTGCGCTAAAAGAGAGATGCATCACAACTTTTCCCCTCCGCCGGGCGGTAGATCAACGTTGCCGGTTTTAGCGCTGGAGAGCAGCGGGCGAGAGCGGTATAACGCCTTTCACCCGCGTGATGAGCAGGAGCCCTGTGTGATGACGGAAAGAGAGAAGCTGTTAAGCGGCCTGGAATACAACAGCCGCGATGAAGAACTGCTCGCCCTGTACCATCGGGCGAGGGCGTTGACCAAAAGCCTGGGGGGGCTGGACTCGCATCAGGCGGACGAGAAAAATCGCCTGCTCGGCGAGCTGTTCGGCAACTGGGGTGAAGCGAGCTGGATCGAAACGCCATTCTGGTGCGACTACGGGCAGCATGTCCGCATCGGTAAAAACTGTTTTATCAACGTCAATGCGGTGTTCCTCGACTGCAACACCATCACCATCGGCGACAATACGCTGATCGGCCCCAACGTACAAATCTACACGCCGAGTCATCCGCTGAAGGCCGGTGAACGCTTTACCGGTGACCCGGCTTTTCCTTTCCGCACCTCGGCGCAGCCGGTGTCTATCGGCAGCAACGTGTGGATCGGCGGCAACGTGGTGATCCTGCCGGGAGTGACCATCGGCGATGGCACGACTATCGGTGCGGGCAGCATCGTCACCGGCGACATTCCGGCCAATGTGTTGGCGCTGGGGCAGCCGTGCCGGGTTATCCGCGCGTTGGAATAGGCCGCTTAACACGAATCGGCGGCCAGCGGTTTATCGGCGAGTGCGGGGCAAGGGCGGAGGAGGGGGCTTCTTACGGTGCGAATCGTCGTTTGGCAACTGGCGGTCATCGGCCAAGGCCAGGCGTGCGGCCGCCAGGCGGCTCATGACGGTGCCGATTGGCACCGCCAGCATTTTCGCCGCTTCCCGGTAGGACAGCCCTTCGACATACACCAGAAACAGCGCGTTGCGCTGGGCCGCCGGCAACCGGCTTACGCGCCGCATCACTTCATTGAGCCAGACCGGCCGTTCACCGTTGTCCGCATCGCCAAGCTCTTCCGCCGCCATGCAGCCTTGCCCCTGACGACGATGCTGGGCGCGAACTTCATTGAGCCAAATAGAGTGCAAGATGGAGAACAACCAGCGATCCAGGTGTGAACCGGGGGTGAATTGCGCGGCGCGTTCCAGCGCACGCACGCAGGTTGCCTGCACCAGGTCGTCGGCGACATCCCGCCGGTGCGAAAGCACCAGCGCATAGCGCCACAGGCGGGAGAGATAGTGGCCGAGTTCATCGCGTATCGCATCGCCGCTGATAGTCACCTCCGCAGGCGCGTCGGATCAAGATTCCGGATGGCGGTCGATGGCTGCCGCCAAATCTCGGTACTCCTCGCACCCGGTGCCGCACAGCGACTGGATCACCTGCAGCTGTTGGCGCGCCAGGTCGGGCCGCCCTTTCAGCATATAGGCTTCCCCCAGGTACTCGCGCACTTTGGGGTATTTCGGATCGAGGGCGACTGATTTTAAATAATAGCCGATACCCTCATCGGTGCGGCCCAGTTTGCGCGTGGCGTAGCCGCGATAATTCAGTGCGACGGCGGTGTTGGGATTTTTCAGCGTGTTGAGCATATCGATCGCTTCCTGATAGCGGCCGCTTTTCGCCAGTGCATAGGCATAGTTAGTGCGGTCGGCGTCGTCGACTTTGCTGCCTTTATCCACCGTGCAGGTCTGGGTTTTACTGTCATAGACCTGGCCTTTCGGACAGGTCGGCGGGGTTTGGCCGCTGCCGTCGCCGCCCATCGCCAGCGCCCCGCCGGAAAACAGCAGGCAGCCGGCAATGGCCGATGCCAGCAGGCGTTTAATGAAGCTGTTCATGGTTGTGTCCTCAAGGCAGAGGCGCCGTGCGCGCCCGTAATGAGATAACACCTGAACGAGTGAATTTATTCGCCTTACTCCCGCTTATTTACGCCACCGGCAAGGCGGTTTTCCCAACGGCGTCGATTGTCGTTATAATAGCCGTTTGCGGCCGCGCGCCGTTCGTTGAACCCAGACAGACTCAGGTAGCCAGTAACTCAGCATGACGAAAGACAACCACGCCCCAACCTACGCCGCCAATCGCTTCTCCATCGCGCCAATGCTCGACTGGACCGATCGTCATTGCCGTTACTTCCACCGCCTGCTGACCAAGGAAACGCTGCTGTACACCGAGATGGTGACCACCGGCGCGATCATCCACGGCAAGGGTGACTACCTGGCCTACAGCGAAGAAGAGCACCCGGTGGCGCTGCAGCTGGGCGGCAGCGATCCGGCCGCGCTGGCGCACTGCGCCAAACTGGCGGAGCAGCGCGGTTATGACGAGATTAACCTCAACGTCGGCTGTCCATCTGATCGGGTGCAAAACGGTATGTTCGGCGCCTGCCTGATGGGGCAGGCGACGCTGGTCGCCGATTGCATCAAGGCGATGCGCGACGTCGTATCGATTCCGGTGACGGTGAAGACCCGCATCGGCATCGACGATCAGGACAGCTACGCTTTCCTGTGCGACTTTATCCAGACCGTCGCCGGGCGCGGCGAGTGCGACATGTTCACCATCCACGCTCGCAAAGCCTGGCTCTCCGGCCTCAGCCCGAAAGAGAACCGCGAAGTGCCGCCGCTGGACTACCCGCGCGTTTATCAGCTGAAGCGGGATTTCCCGGCGCTGACCATCGCCATCAACGGCGGGGTGAAAACGCTGGAAGAGGCGCAGCAGCATCTGCAGCATCTGGACGGCGTGATGATGGGGCGCGAGGCGTACCAGAATCCGGGCATCCTGGCGCGGGTCGACAGCGAACTGTTCGGCGCGCAGACCGCGGTGCCGGACAGCGTGGCGATCGTCGAAGCGCTGTATCCGTATATCGAGTGCGAGCTGTCTAACGGCACCTATCTCGGCCACATCACCCGCCACATCCTCGGTTTGTTCCAGGGTGTGCCGGGCGCGCGCCAGTGGCGCCGTCATCTGAGCGAGAACGCCCACAAGCCGGGCGCCGATGCGCGGGTGGTGGAGCAGGCGCTGGCGTTGGTGCGCCAGCCGCGTGTCGAAATGGCGTAGCCGAAAAAATTTGACCAACAGTTAGTCTTTTTCACCAGGCATTCGGCGCACTGCCGGATGCCTTCCCCGTTTTTTCAATAGGTTAGCACTTCCGCCATTCTGGCACGCTTCTTGTAATTCACTCTGCAGATACGTTGCATTGCAAAGGAGCAATCATGTTGGAAATCTTCTTTCTCATTGGCTTTGTGGTGATGCTGATGGTGACCGGCATCTCGCTGCTGGGGATCTTCGCTGCGCTGTTGGCGGCGGCGGCGTTCATGTTGTTGGGCGGGTTATTCGCGGTGGTCATCAAGCTGCTGCCGTGGCTGATTTTGGCGGTGGTTGGGGTATGGATTTACCGTTCGATGCAGAAACCCCAGGTCAGGCGTTACTGATTTTTTGCTGAATAATCAGTCAGTCGCGATGAAACTTGCATAACTGCCCGCCACGCTAATGCGGCAGCGATCACAGCTTGGCAGTTTTCCTCTGCAATGTGGCACATAAAGCGTGTTTTTTGCCGGACGGGGCTGTTAGGATGTTGATCGATGCAGTGATGCGACCCATTTCATCACCGTGAGAGACACCTAAAATTCGTGTTGCTAAAGCAACCCCTGTCTCTGGCGGACTCTGCTCTACCCCTACAAAACGCAGTAACAGAAAGGGCTCCGCAAGGAGCCCTTTTCTTTGGCTGCTATCAGGGGATCAGCAGGCTGGAACCGCTGGTGCTGCGGCTTTCCAGCACCTGGTGCGCACGCTGGGCGTCGGCCAGCGCGAATTTCTGCTCGTCTCTCACCTCCACCCGAATGGCGCCGCTGCCGATCAGCGAGAACAGCTCATTGCTGGCGTACTGCAGCTCGGCGCGGTTGGTGATGTAACCGTTGAGGGAAGGGCGGGTGACGTACAGCGAGCCCTTCTGATTCAGCAGCGCCAGATCGACTCCCGTCACCGGGCCGGAGGCGTTGCCGAAGCTGACCATCAGGCCGCGCCGCTTCAGGCTGTTGAGCGAGGCCTGCCAGGTGCTTTGCCCCACTGAATCGTACACCACGCCAACCTTCTCGCCGTGCGTCAGCTCGGCCACCCGCTGGGCGATATCCTCTTTGTGGTAGTTGATGGTGGCCCAGGCGCCGGCCTGTTTCGCCAGCGCGGCCTTCTCGTCGGAGCCGACGCTGCCGATCAGGCGCGCGCCCAGCGCTTTGGCCCATTGGCAGGCGATCAGCCCAACCCCGCCGGCGGCGGCATGGAACAGGAACACTTCACCCGGTTGCACGTCGTGGGTCTGGCGCAGCAGGTAATGCACCGTCAGCCCTTTGAGGAAAGAAGCGGCGCCCTGCTCAAAGCTGAGGTTGTGCGGCAGCAGCGCCACTTTTTCTTCCGGCACATTGTGGACTTCGCTGTAGGCGCCGAGCGACGACTGCGCATACACCACCCGGTCGCCCGGTTTGATCGCGCTGACCCCGGCGCCAACCTTGACCACCACGCCGGCCGCCTCGGTGCCGAGGCCGCTCGGCAGGCTGGGTGGCGCGTACAGTCCGCTGCGCACATAGGTGTCGATGTAGTTGATGCCGATCGCTTTGTTCTCGATCTGCACTTCGCCGGCGGCGGGATCGAGCGGTGTAAAATCAACGTATTGCAAGACTTCCGGCCCGCCGGTGGCGGAAAACTGAATGCGCTTGGCCATATCGTTACCTCGTTTGAGTGTCTGATTTCACCCTATTCTTTTTAGTATCGGAGATCCAGTTCACCCGTGCGGGATTCAATACCTTTTTTGCATCGGTTATGACGCAAAAATCACGTATACTCTCGCGTCAAGATCCTTCATTCGCAACCGGATAAAGACTACGTTTCATGGCAGGAAAAAAACCAACCAACAAAACAAACGCGGACGAAACCAGAGAGCGTTCCAGAGATCGTCAGATGGAAGGGCTGAAGATGCCGCCGCACTCGCTGGAGGCCGAGCAGTCGGTGTTGGGCGGTTTGATGCTGGATAACGAGCGTTGGGACAACGTGGCGGAGCGCGTGGTCGCCAACGACTTCTTCAGCCGCCCGCATCGCCTGATCTTTACCGAGATGCAGCGTCTGCTGGAGATGAGCAAGCCTATCGACCTCATCACGCTGTCTGAATCGCTCGAACAGAAGGGCGAGCTGGACTCGGTCGGCGGCTTTGCCTACCTGGCCGAGCTGTCGAAAAATACCCCGAGCGCCGCCAACATCGGCGCCTATGCCGACATCGTGCGCGAGCGCGCGGTGGTGCGCGAAATGATCTCGGTGGCTAACGAGATCGCCGACGCCGGCTACGATCCGCAGGGGCGCAGCAGCGAAGACCTGCTCGATCTGGCGGAATCCCGCGTATTCCAAATCGCCGAGAACCGCGCCAGCAAAGACGAAGGCCCGAAGGGCATCGAGCGCATCCTGGAAGACACCGTATCGCGCATCGAGCAGCTGTATCAGCAGCCGCACGACGGCGTGACCGGGGTCGATACCGGCTATCAGGACCTCAACAAGAAAACCGCGGGCATGCAAAAGTCCGATCTGATCATCGTCGCCGCCCGTCCATCGATGGGGAAAACCACCTTCGCCATGAACCTGTGCGAAAACGCCGCGATGACTCAGGAAAAACCGGTGCTGATCTTCAGCCTGGAGATGCCCGGCGAACAGATCATGATGCGTATGCTGGCGTCGCTGTCGCGCGTGGATCAGACTCGCATCCGTACCGGCCAGCTCGATGACGAGGACTGGGCGCGCATTTCCAGCACCATGGGCATCCTGCTGGAGAAGCGCAACATGTACATCGACGACTCCTCCGGCCTGACGCCGACCGAAGTGCGCTCGCGCGCGCGGCGCATTTTCCGCGAGCACGACGGGCTTAGCCTGATCATGATCGACTACCTGCAGCTGATGCGCGTGCCGGCCCTGTCCGACAACCGTACGCTGGAGATCGCCGAGATTTCGCGCTCGCTGAAGGCGCTGGCGAAAGAGCTGCAGGTGCCGGTGGTGGCGCTGTCGCAGCTGAACCGCAGCCTGGAGCAGCGCGCCGACAAACGCCCGGTCAACTCCGACTTGCGTGAATCCGGCTCTATCGAGCAGGATGCCGACCTGATTATGTTCATCTATCGTGATGAGGTGTATCACGAGAACAGCGATCTGAAAGGGATCGCGGAAATTATTATCGGTAAGCAGCGTAACGGCCCGATCGGCACCGTGCGCCTTACCTTTAACGGCCAGTGGTCGCGTTTCGATAACTACGCGGGGCCACAATACGATGACGAATAATCAGCTAAGGAACTGAAATGAAAGCGGCAACCGCTGTAATCGACCGCCGCGCTCTGCGACATAATCTGCAACAGGTGCGCCGCCAGGCGCCGCAAAGCCGCCTGATTGCCGTTGTGAAAGCAAACGCTTATGGACATGGCCTGCTGGAAACAGCACACACCCTGCAAGACGCCGACTGCTACGGCGTAGCGCGCATCGGCGAGGCGCTGATGCTGCGCTCCGGCGGCATCGTCAAACCGATCCTGCTGCTGGAAGGCTTCTTCTGTGCCGAAGACCTGCCGGTGCTGGTGGCGAACAACATCGAAACCGCGGTGCACAGCATCGAACAGCTCGAAGCGCTGGAGCAGGCCGAGCTGGCGCGTCCGGTGCCGGTGTGGATGAAGCTCGATACCGGCATGCATCGGCTGGGGGTGCGTCCCGAACAGGCGGAGGCGTTTTATCAGCGCCTGTGCGCCTGCCGCAACGTGGCGCAGCCGGTCAATATCATGAGCCACTTCAGCCGCGCCGATGAGCCGGAGTCCGACGCCACCCTGAAACAGATCGCCTGCTTCGAACAGTTCGCGCGCGGCAAACCGGGCCAGCGCTCGGTCGCCGCCTCCGGCGGCACGCTGCTGTGGCCGGACGCCCACAACGAGTGGGTGCGCCCCGGCATCATTCTGTATGGCGTGTCGCCGTTGGATAACGGCAGCGGCGCCGAGCATGGTCTGCAGCCGGCGATGACGCTGAAATCCAGCCTGATCGCGGTGCGCGAGCACAAGGCTGGTGAAGCGGTGGGCTATGGCGGCACCTGGGTAAGTCCGCGCGATACTCGCCTTGGCGTGGTGGCGATGGGATACGGCGATGGCTACCCGCGCAGCGCGCCGACCGGCACGCCGATCCTGATTAACGGCCGCGAAGTGCCGATCGTCGGCCGGGTGTCGATGGACATGATTTCGATCGATCTCGGGCCGGCCGCCGCCGATAAGGTGGGGGATGAAGCGGTGCTGTGGGGGCCGGCGTTGCCGGTCGAGCGCATCGCCGCCTGTACCGGCATCAGCGCTTATGAACTGATCACCAAGCTCACGCAGCGCGTGGCGATGGAATACATCGGCGACTGATACGCCGCAGGGGCCGACGCGCGTCGGCCCCGTTTCTCAGCGCGTTACTTCTTTACCGCCAACCACTTGTCGATAATCTTCTGATACTCGCCGGTCGCCTTGGCCAGGTGCAGCCACTGATCCACATACAGTTTCCAGCTCAGATCGTCGCGCGGCAGCATGTAAGCCTTCTCGCCGTACTGCATCGGTTTGGTCGGATTCACCGCGCACAGCTTCGGATAGCGCTTTTGTTGGTACAACGCCTCGGAGGCGTCGGTGATCATCACGTCCGCCTTGCGATCCACCAACTGCTGGAAAATGCTCATGTTGTCGTGCGTCAGCGTCAGTTTGGCCTTCGGCAAATAGGCGTGCACGAAGGCTTCATTGGTGCCGCCCGCCGGTTCCAGCAGGCGCACCGACGGTTTGTTGATCTGTTCTATCGTGCGGTATTTCTTCACGTCGGTGCAGCGCACCAGCGGAATTTTGCCGTCGGTATCCAGCTTGTCGGCGAAGAACACCTGCTTTTGCCGCTCCAGCGTGACGGAGATGCCGCCCATGGCGATGTCGCACTTGCCGGAGGCGAAGTCCGGCGTCAGGGTTTTCCAGCTGGTTTTCACCCACTTCACCTTGGCGCCCAGGCTCTTCGCCAGCGATTCCGCCATATCGATGTCGATGCCTTCATAGCCGCCGTCTTCCTTGAGGAAGGTGTAGGGCTTGTAGTCGCCGGTGGTGCAGACCTCCAGGGTCTTTTGCTGCAGCACTTTGTCCAGGTGGGATTGCGCGCCGGCGCCGCCGGCGGCGAGCAGCAGCGCGAGGGGGAGTAGCTTTTTCATCTGGCGTCCTTTTTATACATTCGTGGTTTTATGCGTTACTTCGCCGTTAATTGTCGTTTGCCTGCATGAGTTAGCCGTTTTTTATGCCGCTTACCGGCGAAAACGCCGGGCGTTGCTGCTGTACGCGATTTAAGCGCCAGGGTGTGACGTCGGCAACGGTAAAAAAACTGGTAGGCTGTAACGTCAACATTTATTAACACAGTTTACAGGTGGCTATGTACAACATTGACGATTTTGATATGAAAATCCTGACGCTGTTACAGGCCAACGGCCGTCTGACCAATCAGGAGCTGAGCGAGCTGGTGGGGCTCTCCGCTTCCCAGTGCTCACGGCGGCGCATCAGCCTGGAGCAGGCGCAGCTGATCCGCGGTTACCACGCGCGGCTGGCGCCGGAGGCGGTCGGTCTGGGGCTGGTGGGGCTGATCGAAGTCAGCCTGATCACGCACGCGCAGGAGCAGATCGACAGCTTTCATCAGATGCTGGAGGAAGTGGACGCGATCCTGGACGCTTACAAGACCACCGGCGACGCCGATTACCTGCTCAAAGTGGCGGTGGCGGACCTGCCGGCGCTGAGCGAGTTCATCAGCCAGACGCTGTCGCCGCACAAAAGCGTGGCGCATATCAAAACGGCGGTGGTGCTCAATCGCATCAAGGAAAACGGTTTATTGCCGGTGGCGAGATAAAGCTAAAACCGAATGCGCTTTTCCGTCTATATTAGGAACGTAACGCTGTGCCCAAAACCACAATAAACCAGGAGAAAAACCCCGTGTTCCAGAACGTTGACGCCTATGCCGGCGATCCCATTCTGTCGCTGATGGAAAAATTCAAACAAGACCCGCGCGCGCACAAGGTGAACCTGAGCATCGGCCTGTACTACGATGCGCAGGGCATCATTCCGCAGATGCGGGCGGTCGCCGCGGCGCAAGCGCAGTTGAACAGCGTCGAGCATGGCGCCTCGGTATACCTGCCGATGGAAGGGCTGCAGTCTTACCGTTCCGCCATCCAGCAGCTGCTGTTCGGCGCGCAGCACCCGATGCTGCAGCAGGGGCGCATCGCCACCATTCAGACCGTCGGCGGTTCCGGCGCGTTGAAAGTGGGCGCCGACTTCCTGAAAAGCTATTTCCCGGATTCGCAGGTGTGGGTCAGCGATCCGACCTGGGAAAACCACGTCGCCATCTTCAGCGGCGCCGGTTTCAAAGTGAATACCTATCCATATTTCGACAGCGAAAGCCTGGGCGTGAAGTTCGACGCCATGCTGGCTGCGCTGAAACAGCTGCCGAAGCACAGCATCGCGCTGCTGCACCCGTGCTGCCACAACCCGACCGGTTCCGACCTGACCCCCGCCCAGTGGGATGAGGTGGTCAAGGTGATCGCCGAACGTGAAATCATTCCGTTCCTCGACATCGCCTATCAGGGCTTCGGCGGCGGCATGGAGCAGGACGCCTACGCCATTCGCGCCATCGCGGCGGCCGGTTTGCCGTGCCTGGTGAGCAACTCGTTCTCGAAGATCTTCTCGCTGTACGGCGAGCGCGTCGGCGGCCTGTCGGTGGTGTGCGAAAGCGAAGAGGCGGCCGGGCGCGTGCTGGGCCAACTGAAGGCCACCGTGCGCCGCAACTACTCAAGCCCGCCAAACTTCGGCGCGCAGCTGGTGGCCAAGGTGCTGAACGACGCCCAGCTCAAAACCCAGTGGCTGGACGAGGTGGAGAGCATGCGCACCCGCATTCTCGAGATGCGTCACGCGCTGGTGGACACCCTGAAGAGCGCGCTGCCGCAGCGCAACTTTGATTACCTGTTGGCGCAGCGCGGCATGTTCAGCTACACCGGCTTCAGCGCGGCGCAGGTCGATCGCTTGCGTGAAGAGTTCGGCGTCTACCTGATCCACAGCGGCCGCATGTGCGTGGCCGGCCTGAACCACAACAACGTGCGCCAGGTGGCCGAGGCGTTTGCCGCGGTGCAGTAACGCCTGTTAGTCTGAACGGACGTTCATCGGGAGCGATAGCGATATCGCTCCTTTTTTATTGCCGGCGCGCCGCCGAAGTTGCCGCAAACCGGAGAGAGAATATACTGATTGAGGGGCGCTCACTCATGTGGCATCAGCAAACGCTAATCCTCAGCGCAAAAGCGCGTGGCTTTCATCTGGTTACCGACGAGATAGTCAACCAGTTAACCCACTTACACCGCCTGCAAACCGGCCTGCTGCATCTGTTGCTGCAGCATACCTCGGCCTCGCTGACGCTCAACGAGAACTGCGATCCCACGGTGCGAGCCGATATGGAGCAGCATTTCCTGCGTCAGGTGCCGGAAAACGCACCCTATCAGCATGACTACGAAGGGCCGGACGACATGCCGGCGCACATCAAATCCTCGCTGCTGGGCGCTTCCTTGACGCTGCCCGTCAGGCACGGGCGGCTGATGTTGGGCACATGGCAGGGCATCTGGCTGGGAGAGCACCGCATCCACGGCGGAGCACGCCGTATTGTGGCCACGTTACAGGGGGAATAACCCAATGAATAACAGCGCATTGCTGGAGTACTGCATGGCGAAGCCGGGCGCGGAGCAGAGCGACCAGAACCAGTGGCAGGCCAGCCAAATCAAGGTGGGCGACGTGATGTTCGCCATGGTGTGCGAGGTCGAAGGGCGGCCGGCGCTGGCGGTCAAGTCCAGCCCGGAGCTGGCGGAAAGCCTGCGCGAACACCATCCGGAGATCGTCGCCTGTGACGGCCTGAACAAGGCGCACTGGAATACGGTGTTTCTCGACGGCAACCTGCCGAACTCGCAGTTTTACACCCTGATCGACAGCTCCTATCAGCTGGTGGTGGACGGCCTGCCCGAACACGTGCGCCAGGAGCTGCGCGCCTGATTGCCGGGCGGCGGCGCCCGTTTTTCTTCTGTTTTTTCATGTTAAAGCGTGATCGCGACCTGGATTTGGGAACGTTCCCTTTTTGTTGCGGCACTAAAACAGCTACGCTTGGGCATTCAAGACACGCGGATGAAGGAGGCCGACATGGCCATGAGCGAAGAAAAGCGCAAGATGATCGCCGGGGAACTGTACGACGCCGGCGATGAACTGCTGCGCAGCGAACGCCGGCGCGCACGCCAGCTAACGCATCGCTATAACCACTCTTCGCCGGAAGAGGGCGAGCTGCGCAAACAATGGCTGGGCGAGCTGCTGGGCCGCTATCAGGGCGGTACCATCGAGCCGACCTTCCGCTGCGACTACGGCTATAACATCTATCTCGGCAAGAACTTCTACGCCAACTTCGACTGCGTGATCCTCGACGTATGCGAGGTGCATATCGGCGACAACTGCCTGCTGGCGCCGGGCGTGCATATCTATACCGCCACCCATCCGCTGGACGCCGAGACTCGCGTCGGCGGGGCGGAGTTCGGTAAGGCTGTCAGGATTGGCGACAACGTGTGGATCGGCGGGCGCGCGGTGATCAATCCGGGAGTGACCATCGGCGATAATGCGGTCGTGGCCTCCGGCGCGGTGGTGACCAAAGACGTGCCGGCCAATTGCGTGGTGGGCGGCAACCCGGCCAGGATCATCAAGCAGCTATAAAAAAACGGGCGCCGCCGGGCGCCCGCCGTCATCAGGCGCGCAGCGAGTCGATATCCACCACGAAGCGGTACTTCACGTCGCTTTTCAACATGCGTTCATAGGCCTCATTAATTTGCTGCATCGGGATCAGCTCGATATCCGACGTGATGCCGTGCTGCCCGCAGAAGTCCAGCATCTCTTGCGTTTCCGCGATGCCGCCGATCAGCGAACCGGCGATGCGGCGACGCTTCATGATCAGGTTGAACACCTGCGGCGACGGATGATCGTGCTCCGGCGCGCCGACCAGCGTCAGGGTGCCGTCGCGGCGCAGCAAGTTGAGGAACGGGTTCAGATCGTGCTGAGCCGCTACCGTGTTGAGGATGAAGTCGAAGCTGTTGACGTGCTGCGCCATCTCATCCGGGTTGCGCGAAATCACCACTTCATGGGCGCCGAGGCGCTTGGCGTCTTCGATTTTCGACGGCGAGGTGGTGAACAGCACCACATGCGCGCCCATCGCCCGCGCCAGTTTGACGCCCATGTGCCCCAGCCCGCCGAGCCCGACGATGCCGACCTTTTTGCCTGGCCCCGCGCCCCACTGGCGCAGCGGCGAATAGGTGGTGATGCCGGCGCACAGCAGCGGCGCGACGCCGGCCGGATCGAGGTTTTCCGGCACGCGCAGCACGAAGTCCTGATCCACCACCAGATTGGTGGAGTAGCCGCCGTAGGTCACGGCGCCGGTGTGGCGATCCTGGCCGTTATAGGTACCGGTAAAGCCGTTCTCGCAATACTGTTCCAGCCCCTCATCGCAGCTCGGGCAGCTGCGGCAGGAATCCACCATGCAACCGACGCCGACCAGATCGCCGATCCGGTAACGCGAGACATGGTCGCCGACGGCGCTAACGCGGCCGACGATTTCGTGACCCGGCACCACCGGGTACATCGTATTGCTCCATTCATTGCGCGCCTGGTGCAGATCCGAGTGGCAGACGCCGCAGAACAACACCTGAATTTGCACATCGTGGTCGCGCAGGGCGCGCGGCTGGTAATCGAAAGGCACCAGCGCAGACTTCGCGTCATGCGCTGCATAGGCATGAGTAATGTTCATGGTCGCTCCAGTTATCAATGTAGGGGGGACAACGTTTGACCGGCAGCGAAGTGCCGGCGAGACGCGGCCTGAATCAGACAGGGCGGCCGCCGAGGGAACATTGATGATAGAAGCGGTGAGCGCGGAGGGAAATGCCTGAAAATGTCGAAATCTTGCCTGTTTCTGTTCGATTGCGGGGAAACGGGGCAGCGTGCGGACCGCCTGAACGACGGCCCGCACGCCGGCGACATTACTGGTTCAACAGCGGCTTCAGGAAGCGTGCGGTGTGCGATTTCTCGCAGTCGGCGACCGTTTCCGGCGTGCCGGCGACCAGGATCTCGCCGCCGCCGCTGCCGCCTTCCGGCCCCAGATCGACGATCCAGTCGGCGGTTTTGATCACGTCCAGGTTATGCTCGATGACCACGATGGTGTTGCCCTGATCGCGCAGCTGATGCAGCACCGCCAACAGCTGTTGGATATCGGCGAAGTGCAGACCGGTGGTCGGTTCGTCGAGGATATACAGCGTTTGGCCGGTGCCGCGCTTCGACAGTTCGCGCGCCAGCTTGACGCGCTGCGCTTCACCGCCGGAGAGCGTGGTGGCCGACTGGCCGAGGCGGATGTAGGACAGGCCGACATCCATCAGGGTCTGCAGCTTGCGCGCCAGCGCCGGCACCGCGTCGAAGAAATCGCGCGCTTCTTCGATGGTCATCTCCAGCACTTCGTGGATGCTCTTGCCCTTGTACTTCACTTCCAGCGTTTCGCGGTTATAACGCTTGCCCTTGCACTGGTCGCACGGCACGTAGATGTCCGGCAGGAAGTGCATCTCGACCTTGATCACCCCGTCGCCCTGGCAGGCTTCACAGCGCCCGCCCTTGACGTTGAAGCTGAAACGGCCCGGCGTGTAACCGCGGCTGCGCGATTCCGGCACGCCGGCGAACAGCTCGCGCACCGGGGTGAAGATGCCGGTGTAGGTGGCCGGGTTGGAGCGCGGCGTGCGGCCGATCGGGCTCTGATCGATGTCGATCACCTTGTCGAAATGCTCCAGGCCGGTCACTTCGCGGAACGGTGCCGGTTCGGCGATGGTGGCGCCGTTGAGCTGGCGCTGGGCTATCGGGAACAGCGTATCGTTGATCAGCGTCGATTTGCCGGAGCCGGACACGCCGGTGATGCAGGTAAACAGACCGACCGGCAGCGTCAGCGTCACGTCTTTCAGGTTGTTGCCGCGCGCGCCGCTCAGCTTCAGCACCTTGGTCGGATCGGCCTGCACGCGCTGCGCCGGAATGGTGATCTCGCGTTTACCGCTGAGGAACTGGCCGGTCAGCGACTCCGGCTGCGCCATGATGTCGTCGACGGTGCCTTCCGCCACCACCTGGCCACCGTGCACGCCGGCGCCGGGGCCGATGTCGATCACATGGTCGGCGGCGCGGATGGCGTCTTCGTCATGCTCCACCACGATCACCGTGTTGCCGAGGTTGCGCAGGTGGATCAGCGTTTCCAGCAGGCGCTCGTTGTCGCGTTGGTGCAGGCCGATCGACGGCTCATCCAGCACGTACATCACGCCCACCAGGCCGGCGCCGATCTGGCTGGCCAAACGGATACGCTGCGCTTCGCCGCCGGAGAGCGTTTCCGCCGAGCGAGACAGTGACAGGTAGTTCAGGCCGACGTTCACCAGGAATTTCAGGCGGTCGCCGATCTCTTTCAGCACTTTCTCGGCGATTTTGGCGCGCTGGCCGCTGAGCTTCATGTTCTGGAAGAAGGTCATCGCATGGCCGATGCTCAGATCGGAGATCTCCGGCAGCGTGGTGTCTTCGACAAACACGTTGCGCGCTTCTTCACGCAGGCGAGTGCCGTGGCACGAGGCGCAAGGGCGGTTGCTGATGAACTTCGCCAGCTCTTCGCGCACCGCGCTGGACTCGGTCTCTTTATAGCGGCGCTCCATGTTGTGCAGCACGCCTTCGAACGGATGGCGGCGCACGGTGGTGTCACCGCGATCGTTGATGTATTTGAATTCGATCGACTCTTTGCCGGAACCGCTCAGCACCGCCTTCTGCACGTTGGCGCTCAGGGTGTTGAATGGCGCTTCGACGTCGAACTCATAGTGCTCCGCCAGCGAGCGCAGCATCTGGAAGTAATAGAAGTTGCGGCGATCCCAGCCGCGGATCGCGCCGCCGGCCAGCGACAGCTCGGGGTTTTGCACCACGCGATCCGGATCGAAGAACTGCTGCACGCCCAGGCCGTCGCAGGTCGGGCAGGCGCCGGCCGGGTTGTTGAAGGAAAACAGGCGCGGTTCCAGCTCGCGCATGCTGTAGCCGCAGATCGGGCAGGCGAAGTTGGCGGAGAACAGCAGCTCGTCCGCTTTTTCGTCGTCCATATCCGCCACCACTGCGGTGCCGCCGGACAGCTCCAGCGCGGTTTCGAACGATTCGGCCAGGCGCTGCGCCATGTCGTCGCGCACCTTGAAGCGATCGACCACCACTTCGATGGTGTGTTTCTTCTGCAGCTCCAGCTTCGGCGGATCGGACAGATCGCACACTTCGCCGTCGATGCGCGCGCGGATATAGCCCTGGGCGGCCAGGTTTTCCAGCGTTTTGGTGTGCTCGCCCTTGCGGTCTTTTACCACCGGCGCCAGCAGCATCAGGCGCTTGCCTTCCGGCTGGCTCAGCACGTTGTCGACCATCTGGCTGACGGTCTGCGCCGCCAGCGGCACATGGTGATCCGGGCAGCGCGGCTCGCCGACGCGGGCGAACAGCAGGCGCAGGTAGTCGTGGATCTCGGTAATGGTGCCGACCGTGGAGCGCGGGTTGTGCGAGGTGGATTTCTGCTCGATGGAGATCGCCGGCGACAGGCCTTCGATATGATCGACGTCCGGTTTTTCCATCAGCGACAGGAACTGGCGCGCATAGGCGGAGAGTGATTCGACATAGCGCCGCTGCCCTTCGGCATACAGCGTATCGAAAGCCAGCGAAGACTTGCCGGAACCGGACAGGCCGGTGACGACGATCAGTTTGTCACGCGGGATGATCAGGTTGATGTTTTTCAGATTATGGGTTCGAGCACCACGAACTTCGATATTGTCCATTTACACTTCCCGTCTTGATGATACACCGCGCCTGTCGCGATTTTTGCGGGGGATTTTGTGATGGATCTCGCAAAAAACCGGCACAGCCTGGTCGAAACGCATAATTATGACACAAAAAAACCTGAATGAATATCCAGTATGCGAATGCAACAAGGTCGATCGAAAAGACAATTCTGGAATGCAATTCGCACTTATCAACACGGGTGTGGTTTCGTACTCAGCGTGGTAAACTGACGCGTTTATACTGTGTAGAAATCAATCATCGGGAGAAGTGCTCATGGCCAGCAGAGGCGTAAACAAAGTAATTCTGGTCGGGAATCTGGGTCAGGATCCAGAAGTCCGTTACATGCCGAACGGCGGCGCAGTGGCCAACATTACCCTGGCGACCTCCGAAAGCTGGCGTGACAAGGCGACCGGCGAACAGAAAGAGAAGACCGAATGGCACCGCGTCGTGCTGTTCGGCAAACTGGCCGAAGTGGCGGGTGAATACCTGCGTAAAGGCTCTCAGGTCTACATCGAAGGCTCCCTGCAGACCCGTAAATGGCAGGATCAGAGCGGTCAGGATCGCTACACCACCGAGATCGTGGTTAACGTCGGCGGCACCATGCAGATGCTGGGCGGCCGTCAGGGCGGCGGCGCACCGGCCGGTCAATCTGCCGGCGGCCAGGGCGGTTGGGGCCAACCTCAGCAGCCACAGGGCGGCAACCAGTTCAGCGGCGGCCAGCAGCAGTCTCGCCCGGCGCAGAACAGCGCACCGGCGACCAGCAACGAACCACCAATGGATTTCGACGACGATATTCCGTTCTAAGCCTGGCGACAGCGCTAAAAAAACCCCGCTCAGGCGGGGTTTTTTGTGTTCGTTAGCCGCTGATTTTCTGCGGCGGTGTCGCCAATCAGTAAATTGCTACCGGGTTGATATTGACCTGAGTTGAACCGACATACAGCGGTTGCCCCAGTACGAACAGGAATTCCCAGGTTTTCGTGCGTACCAGCGGGCGGCTGTCGATCAGCTCCAGGTTATAGACGCCGCGTTTGGCCAGCAGGTACTGGTTGACCGGGAACTCTTCGTCATTTTTCGGGTTAGGGTAAACTTCGGAGGCCCAGGTATCACCGCCGAAGGCCACGATGCCTTGGTCGGCCAACCATTTCGCCGCTTCCATGCCGATACCCGGTTCAACTTCCAGGAACTTTTTATTGTCTTTGCCAATCAGCTCCAGCCAGCCGGTGTTGAACAAGACAACGTCGCCTTTGCGTAAACTGATGCCCTGCTTTTTAAGCACCGCTTGAATATCCGCAACGGAAAATTCGGTGCCGCCCGGAACGATCGCTTTATTATAATAAGCCGTCATATCGAGTACGACGCCGCGTGTGACCATGGGCGGCACTTTTTCCACGCCCAATTTTTTCACGCCATCTACGGTGACGAAATCCGCCGCTTTATTGCCGTTATAATAAACATTGTCGATGCCGATATGGCCAATGCCATTCAACTGAGTGCCGACGCCGGTCCAGGCATTCACCAATTCATCATTAAAGGTGAATTTATTTGGGCCAAGCGTTTTACCGTCCTGCTGACCAGGCTGAATATTATATAAGCGGAAGCTGCGGTGGCGGAACGCCGGGAAATCTTTATCGACGGGCACCGCCAATGGCAATGTCTTGCCTTGTTTTACCAACTGCACAGACTGTAATACGACCTCTGGCGTGAGCAGGTTGGCCGCGCCGATTTCGTCTTTTGCGCCGTAAACGGAAGGATACCAGTCTGACGACTGCACGGCGGATTCTGCGGCGTGCGCGGGCACTGCGGCCAGCAAGGGCAGCAAGAGGGAGAGGCGATACAATGATTTCATCAGTGACTCATCCTTATAACGGAGTATTGCAGGGCGAATGAAAGTGAGCCTCCGGAAATTGGCGGCGTGAGGCCGCCGAATAATAACCGGTGAGGGAACGGCTCATTTTTTCTGTGTACTGGGTACGCCAGCGTGATTTTTAAAAAGGCGCCCGGCGATGATTTCCTTAATCATGCGGTAATGAATAACGCCGTATGCACGGCGTTATCGCTAAACGCATTATTTTTTCAGTTCTGCACTCATGGTGACGAAATTGCCCATGTAGGCGCTGGTAATTTTGTAGCCGCTTGCGCCGGCTTCTTGCGCTTTTTTAGCGATGAGGGCTTCGGTGGAATCCAGTGTTCTGCCGGTTGCGGTCACGCTTTCTGCCGCGGCATTAAACGACAGCATGGAAAACAGAGCGAGTGAAATAACGGTGGTCATGGTTTTCATATCTTTATCCTGTGTTCGAAGGTTCGAAAAATAAGGGTGTCCGGTACGACACGATGGAGCGAAGGATAAAGACGTCGGCCTGGTGAATAAATAACAGAATCGTCAATAAACTATTCCATTTTTGCGCATAAACTAATTCTATTATTGTCTTTCAAGGCCGAATATGCCGTGCGAGGTGAGAAGCGCTCGTCGGGGAGCGAATGAAAAAAAAAGCCCCTTGCGGGGCTTTGAGCGCTACGCCGAGAAGCCGCCGTCGATGCTCAGACTGGCGCCGGTGATATAACCCGCCTGCGGGCCCGCCAGGTAGGCGACGAAACCGGCGATTTCTTCATCTTTGCCGTAACGGCCGATCGCCATCAACTGCTTGAGCTGATCGGCGAACTCGCCGGCGTCCGGGTTCATTTCGGTGTCCACCGGGCCGGGCTGCACGTTATTGACGGTGATGCCGCGTGGGCCGAGATCGCGCGCCATGCCCTTGGTCAACCCGACCAGCGCCGATTTGCTCATCGCGTACACCGCCGCGCCGCCGAACGGCACGCGCTCGGCGTTGGTGCTGCCGATGTGGATGATACGGCCGCCGTCGTTCATGTGGCGCGCCGCCTCCTGGCTGGCGACGAATACGCTGCGTACGTTGACCGCCAGCATGCGATCCAGGTCGTCCAGCGCCAGTTCCTCGGTGCCGCCCAGCGTAAATACCCCGGCGTTGTTCACCAGAATATCCAGGTTGCCGAAGTGACTCACCGCCTGGCGAACCGCCTGCTGCAGCGCCGCAGCATCGGCGCTGTCGGCCTTGATGGCGAGGGCTTTGCCGCCGGCGGCGGTAACGGCGCTCGCCACCGCTTCGGCGCGATCGGCCGAGGCGGCGTAGGTAAAGGCGACGGCGGCGCCCTCGCTCGCCAAGCGTTTAACGATGGCGGCGCCGATGCCGCGGGAGCCGCCCTGAACGAATGCGACTTTGCCTTGCAGTGGGAGTGCTGTGGTCATGTTATTTCTCCAGAGTGGATGAGGGTAAAGTGTCGGCATTCAGTATCGGAGATCGCTTGCACGGCCACTAGCCACAAAGAGCTATAATCAGTTAAAACCATTAGTTTAAAATCCATAAGGAAAAAGCATGCTGGGACATCTGGAGTGCTTCGTCAGCAGCGCGGAATACGGCAGTTTCTCCGCCGCCGGCCGCAAGCTGGGCCTCAGCCCGGCGGCGGTAAGCAAGAATGTCACCCGGCTGGAGGCGGTGGTCGGCGTGCGGCTGTTTCAACGCAATACCCGCAAGTTGATCCTCACCGAAGCAGGCGAGCGTTTTCTCAGTGAGGTGAGCGGCGGGTTGCAATCGATCCAGTGTGCATTGAAGGGGTTGAGCAGCGGCGGCGGCGCGGCGGCCGGCGGCTTGAAGGTCAGCATGGGCACCGCCTTCGGCCTGCACTTCGTGTTGCCGATGCTGCCGATGTTTTTGACGCAGTACCCGGCGATTGTACCGGACTGGCATTTCGACAATCGCCAGGTGGATCTGATCGGTGAGAACTTTGACGCTGCGCTGGGCGGCGGCATCGAGTTGGCGCAAGGGATGATTGCTCGCGAGCTGGCGCCTGCGCATGGCGTATTGGTCGCTTCGGCAGAATACTTGCGGCAGCGGCCGCCGTTGACGGAGCCGGAGCAACTGGCGCAACACGCCGGGATTTTCATCCGTTCGCCGCAGACCGGGCGCATTCGCCACCAGCCGCTGCGAAATGCCCAGAATGAGCAGCGTGCGCCGGGGATGACGGTCAGCATGACGGTCAATGAACCGGAAGCGGCGGCGCGGGCGGCGGAAATGGGATTGGGCATCGCGCTGATCGGCATGCCGAATGCGGCGCCTTATCTGGAAAGCGGCCGTCTGATGCGGGTTCTGCCGGGCTGGTATGTCGATCGCGGCAGCGTGTATCTCTATTTTCCCACCACCAAATTCTTACCGACCAAAACCCGGGTGTTTGTCGATTTCATCACCGAACAGTTCCGCCTGCAGAAGTTGGCGGCGCGCTTCGACGCCCGCTAAAACGAGAAAAGCCCCTTGCGGGGCTTCTTTCTTCCGTCGGTTGGCTGTCCGACGATCAGTTGAAGATTTCTGCGGTGCCGTACAGTTTGTTCTGACCACCGGCGGCGACGATGCGGTAGGCGCTGGCGCCCGACGCGGCGGCTTTGCTGGCCAGTTCGCTTTCCAGCGCGCTCAGGTTAGCGGCGCCGCTCACGGTGACGACGCCGATCTTCTGGGCGCCTGCAGCAGGTTGGCTGGAAGGCAGGTCAGCGGCGAAGGTAGCGAAAGAAGCGGTAGCCAGCAGCGCAGCGGTAGCAAAAATTTTGACGTTTTTCATGATGCGTTCCTCAGAGTGTTTGTTAGGTGAGAGCCCGTTGTCTCTCGATGTGTTAAATACTAGTGCACCAGATGTGAATAAAAAATCGGAGAGTTTTGAGTATCTCCGTCAAATAAATTGATTGTTTTTCATCCGCTGGCGCGGGGCAACAATCGCCACTACCCTTTACAGACGATCCTTAACCGGAGAAGCGTCATGACGATAAACGCGTTTATCGGCAGTTGGGCGTTGGTGTCGTCGGCGTTCAAAAACCAGAACGGCGAGCTGAATTACCCGCTGGGCGAGCAGGTGTTGGGGCGCATCCACTATGAGGCCAACGGCACGATGGCGGCGCAGCTATACAGCGCCGTGCGGCCGCGTTTCGTCGCCGACGATTTGGCGCAGGGATCCGAGCGGGAGATCCATGCCGCCTTCATCAATATGATTTGCTACTTCGGCCGTTATCAGGTGGAAGAAAGCGAGCAACGGGTGGTGCATCAGGTTGAAGGCTGCTCGTTCCCCAATTGGATAGGCAGCCGTCAGGTGCGCTTTTACGCCTTTAACGCCGATCGGCTGACGTTGCGCACGGTGCCGCTGCAGCTCGGCAACGGCGTGCAGGTTGGCGAACTGGTGTGGCAGCGGACAGGAGCGTCGTCATGATCATCGTTCATCATCTCAATCACTCGCGGTCGCAGCGCATTCTGTGGTTTCTGGAAGAGCTGGGCGTGCCCTATCAGGTGCAACGCTACGAGCGCGATCCCAACACCATGCTGGCGCCGCCGGCGCTGAAAAAGATCCACCCGTTGGGCAAATCGCCGGTGATCGTCGATGGCGATCTGACGCTGGCGGAATCCGGCGCCATTATCGAATACTTGCAGGAAGCCTACGACGCACAGGGCATGTTTATGCCAACCGACTTCCACGCGCGTCAGCAATACCGCTACTGGCTGCACTACGCCGAAGGATCGCTGATGCCGCTGTTGGTGATGAAGCTGGTGTTCAGCCGTCTCGGCCAGCCGCCGATCCCCTGGCTGCTGCGGCCGGTGGCCGGCGCGATCGGCAAAGGCGTGCAGCGGGAATACCTCGACAAGCAGATCGCGCCGCACTGCGAATTCCTCGAACAGCACCTGAATAAGGGCAGTTGGTTCGTTGGCAACGACTTCAGCGCGGCGGATATTCAGATGAGCTTCCCGCTGGAGGCGATGGCGGCGCGCGGCGCGTTGGATGATTGCCCGAAACTGCGCGGCTTCCTGCAGCGCATTCACGCCCGGCCCGCCTACCAGCGGGCATTGGAGCAGGGCGGCCCTTACGACCTGCTGAGTTAAGCGGATGGGCTATACTCGATGGGGTCATTCTTCATCGGAGGTAGCCCATGGCTACGCAAATCTTCGTTAACCTGCCCGTACGCGATCTGCCCGCCTCAATGGCGTTTTTCACCCAGCTCGGCTTCAGCTTCAACCCGCAATTTACCGACGATACCGCCGCCTGCATGGTGGTCAGCGACACGATTTACGTGATGCTGCTGACCCACGACAAATTCAGGATGTTTACCCCGAACCCGATCGGCGACGCCAAACAGGCCACCGAAGTGTTGGTGTGCCTGTCGCAACCCAGCCGGGCGGCGGTGGACGAACTGGTGCGCAAGGCGATCGCCGGCGGCGGCAATACCTATCATCCGCCGCGGGACTATGGCGTGATGTACGGCCACGGATTTCAGGACCTGGACG
Source organism: Serratia sp. CY71090 (assembly GCF_052166845.1). Taxonomy (NCBI): domain Bacteria; kingdom Pseudomonadati; phylum Pseudomonadota; class Gammaproteobacteria; order Enterobacterales; family Yersiniaceae; genus Serratia; species Serratia sp. CY71090. The sequence goes on from NZ_JBJNOA010000011.1 coordinate 81,843, forward strand.
GCCATATCTGGGAATTGATGTATATGGATCCCGCGGCGGTGCAGGCGCAATAAGCTCGCCGTGAAGCAGGTCGGCACGGGCGCCGGATCGCCCCGTCTTTTCGCGCAGAAGCCATTCCCGCCGTTTTCTGCATAAATTGCCGCGATCTTTAGTTGATTAGACGCTAGGGAAGGCAGGATAATCGTTTGCCTTGAATAAACCACCATAAATCACCCGTACCGCGCGCTGCGAGTTAAACGTTTGCCTGGGTGCGCATCGCCGTTGGTGGTGTGGCATAAGGGCAGGGATGCGTAACGTGACGTAAACGATTACGTGGCGATCGGGCGCGGGCGAGATTACAGGCCTGCTGTGACGGGCCGATTCATGAAACACAGGGGAAGTAACCTATGTCGAACTCTCAAGCGAACCACGCCGCAAAACCAACCGGCGGGCTTGATGGCTATTTTAAAATTTCCGCGCGCGGCAGCAGCGTGCGTCAGGAGGTGGTGGCGGGGCTGACCACCTTCCTGGCGATGGTGTACTCGGTGATCGTGGTGCCGAGCATGCTGGGCAAAGCGGGTTTCCCGCCGGCGGCGGTGTTTGTCTCCACCTGCCTGGTGGCCGGTCTGGGGTCGCTGCTGATGGGGCTGTGGGCTAACCTGCCGATGGCCATCGGCTGTGCGATCTCGTTGACCGCCTTTACCGCCTTCAGCCTGGTGCTGGGCCAGCACATCAGCATTCCGGTGGCGCTGGGCGCGGTGTTCCTGATGGGCGTGCTGTTTACCATTATCTCGGTCACCGGCATCCGCGCCTGGATCCTGCGCAACCTGCCGATGGGCGTGGCGCACGGCACCGGCATCGGCATCGGGCTGTTCCTGCTGCTGATCGCCGCCAACGGCGTCGGCCTGGTGGTGAAGAACCCGCTGGATGGCTTGCCGGTGGCGCTCGGTGCGTTCACCTCTTTCCCGGTCGTCATGACGCTGGTCGGCCTGGCGGTGATCTTCGGCCTGGAGAAACTGCGCGTGCCCGGCGGCATTTTGCTGGTGATCATCGCCATTTCCATCATCGGCCTGATCTTCGACCCGGCGGTGAAATATCAGGGGCTGTTCGCCATGCCGAGCCTGGCGGACGCTGACGGCAAATCGTTGATCTTCAGCCTGGATATCATGGGCGCATTGCAGCCGGTGGTGTTGCCGAGCGTGCTGGCGCTGGTGATGACCGCGGTGTTCGACGCCACCGGCACCATCCGCGCGGTGGCCGGGCAGGCCAACCTGCTGGATAAAGACGGGCAGATCATCAACGGCGGCAAGGCGCTGACCTCGGATTCCCTGAGCAGCATCTTCTCCGGCCTGGTGGGCGCCGCGCCCGCTGCGGTTTATATTGAGTCCGCCGCCGGCACCGCCGCGGGCGGCAAGACCGGCCTGACCGCCACCGTGGTCGGCATTCTGTTCCTGCTGATCCTGTTCCTGTCGCCGCTGGCCTATCTGGTGCCGGTTTACGCCACCGCACCGGCGCTGATGTACGTCGGCCTGCTGATGCTGAGCAATGTCACCAAGCTGGACTTCAACGACTTCGTCGACGCGATGGCCGGCCTGCTGTGCGCCGTGTTCATCGTGCTGACCTGCAACATCGTCACCGGCATCATGCTGGGCTTCAGCTCGCTGGTCATTGGCCGCATCTTCTCCGGCGAATGGCGCAAGCTGAACATCGGCACCGTGCTGATCGCCGTGGCGCTGGTGGCGTTCTACGCCGGCGGCTGGGCGATTTAAGCCGCTTGGGTTTCCCTCGCCCGCCGGGCGGGGGAGCCTGTTACGGCAATTCCCTTCTTAAGATAAGTCTTCTTCTGCTCTGCACCGCGTTTTGAAAGGCACAACAAGCTTTAACGGCTGTAAAAAAAGTGATCTACTATCGTGACCAACGCAGGCCCTGAGCCGATGTCGTCTGAATCGTAGAGTCTAAGGAAAGCATGGAAATCTTTTTTACAATCCTCATTTTGATCCTGGTGGTCTCCCTGTCCGGGGTGGTGACGCGCATGTTGCCGTTCCAGGTGCCGCTGCCGCTGATGCAAATCGCCATCGGGGCCCTGCTGGCCTGGCCGCATTTCGGGCTGCACGTCGATTTTGATCCCGAACTGTTCCTGGTGCTGTTCATCCCGCCGCTGCTGTTTGCCGACGGCTGGAAAACGCCGACGCGTGAATTCCTGCATCACGGGCGGGAAATTCTCGGCCTGGCGCTGGTGCTGGTGCTGATCACCGTGGTCGGCGTCGGTTATCTGATCTACGCCATGGTGCCGGGCATTCCGCTGGTGGCGGCCTTCGCCCTGGCGGCGGTGCTGTCGCCGACGGATGCCGTGGCGCTGTCCGGCATCGTCGGCAAAGGGCGGATCCCCAAGCCGATCATGGGCGTGCTCGAGGGCGAGGCGCTGATGAACGACGCCTCCGGCCTGGTGTCGCTCAAGTTCGCCATCGCGGTGGCGATGGGCACCATGGTGTTCACCGTGGGCGGCGCGACCCTTGAATTCCTCAAAGTGGCGATCGGTGGCCTGCTGGCCGGCGTGGCGGTCACCTGGACCTACAGTAAATCGCTGCGGGTGATGAGCCGCTGGAGCGGCGACGATCCGGCGACCCAGATCGTGTTCCTGCTGCTGCTGCCGTTCGCGTCCTACCTGATTGCCGAACATATCGGCGTTTCCGGCATCCTGGCGGCGGTGGCGGCGGGGATGACCATCAGCCAGTCCGGCGTGATCCGCAACGCGCCGCTGGCGATGCGTCTGCGCGCCAACAGCGTGTGGGCGATGCTGGAATTCGTGTTCAACGGCATGGTGTTCATCATGTTGGGCCTGCAGCTGCCGGGCATTCTTGAAACCTCCATCCTGCAGGCGGAGCTGGATCCGACCATCCAGACCTGGTACCTGTTCGCCGACGTGGCCACCATCTACGCCGCGCTGTTGGTGCTGCGCTTCACCTGGCTGTGGGTGATGAAGAAGGCCAGCAACCGCTTTATGAAAAAGCGTCCGCTGCAGTTCGGCGATTACAGCACGCGTGAGCTGTGGGTGGCGTCGTTCGCCGGGGTGCGCGGGGCGATTACCCTGGCCGGTGTGCTGTCGATACCGCTGTTGCTGAGCGACGGCACCGCCTTCCCGGCGCGCTATCAGCTGGTGTTTATCGCCGCCGGGGTGATCCTGCTGTCGTTGATCGTCGGCGTGCTGGCGTTGCCGCTGCTGCTGCGCGGCGTGCAGGTCACCGACAAGAGCGCCAGCAAGCAGGAAGAGCGCATGGCGATCGCCATGGCGGCCGAAGTGGCGATTGAGAGCGTGAATAAAATGGAAGAGCGCCTGGTTGCCGATACCGAAGAAAACCTCGATCCGCAGGTGTTGAAAGAGGTCAGCTCGCGGGTGACGGGCATGCTGCGGCGGCGCATCGCGTCGAAAGACGATATCGAGAATGCGCTGGCGATGGAAAACCTCGAGCGGCGTTTCCGCCTGACGGCGCTGCGCGCCGAGCGCGGCGAGCTGTACCACCTGCGCGCCACGCAGAAAATCAGCAACGAGACGCTGCAAAAACTGCTGCACGATCTCGACCTGCTCGAAGCGCTGCTGATCGAACGCGAAGGGTAAGTCTCAGAAGAGGAATAAACGTTTTCCTCTCAATTTCTGTCCTGAAGGGCCGCCTGTGCGGCCCTTTTTTTGGTTACTTGAGCGGCGGCCAGTAGTCGCGGCAGCAGGCGATCCAGGCCTGCGCGCTGTGCGACAGGTAGCTGCCCTGGCGCCAGATCAGGCCGATTTTCCACTCCATGCGCGGCTCCAGCGGCAGCCAGACCAGGTTTTCCTTGTCCAGCCAGCGACAAACTGGCTCCGGCAGCATGGCGATGCCCACGCCGGCCTGCACCATCGAGGCGAGAAAGTCCCATTGGCCGCTGCGCACCGCGATTTGCGGTTCAAAGCCGGCCAGGCGAAACGCCTTCATCAGCATCTTGTACAGCGCAAAGTCTTCGTTATAAATCAGGATCGGGCTGTCGGCCAATTCGGCGATATTGATGCTGGTGCGGTTGAGCCACTGCGGCGTACGCGGCGCCACCACGCACATCGGATGGCCCAGCAGCGGCAGAAAGGTCAGCGGCTGCGCCGAATCGAAGGGCAGCACTGTCATCGCCAGATCCAATTCGCCGGACATCACCGCCTGTTCGACCGACAGCCCGCCCAGCTCGGAAATCTTCAATTCGATGCCGGGGTAGGTCTGGCGAAAGCGGCGGATCAGATCGGCGATCTGCCTGCCGACCATCGGCGGAATGCCCAGCCGCAGCACGCCCTTTTTCACCGAGCTAATGTCTTCCAGCTCCGCCTCCAACTGGCGGAACTCGTCGAGGATCGTCAGGCCGCGCTGGTACACCGCCTGGCCGCTGTCGGTCAGGCGCAGCTTGCGGCCTTCACGGATCAGCAGCGTGCATTCCAGCTCTTCCTCCAGATGACGCAGCATTTTGCTGATGGTGGGCTGGGTGACGAACAGTTTTTCCGCCGCGCGGGTGAAGCTTTGCTGGCGCACCACTTCAACGAAGTAGCGCAGGGTGCGGACATCCACGTTAGGGTTCTCCTTGGGGACGCTACCGGCGGGAAACTATTCCCGGACGGCATGATGTCGATAATTTTAATTCATTTCAGGCGTGGTTTCCCGGCTGCGTATACTGTAGGCCGTCAATTATTGTTTGAGGTCATCTTTCATGTCTCTGGCGTTACGCCGCGTTGCCCCCTCTCTGCTGACCCGTTTGCAGGTGCCGATCCAGGTGGCGTTGTATGCGGCGCTGTTCCTGATCGCCGATCGTCTGGTGCAACAATTCCACCTGCCGCTCCCCGCCAATATCGTCGGCATGCTGATGCTGCTGGCGCTGATCCTGCTGCGCATTCTGCCGCTGAGCTGGGTCAAGGCCGGCTCCCGCTGGCTGCTGGCGGAAATGCTGCTGTTTTTCGTGCCGGCGGTGGTGGCGGTGGTCAACTATGCCCAGCTGCTGATGGTCGAAGGCTGGAAGATCTTTCTGGTGATCGCGGTCAGCACCATGCTGACGCTGGGCGCCACCGGGCTGGTGGTGGACAGGGTGTATCGGCTGGAGATTTGGCTGCAGCGGCGGAAGCAGCGCCATGAATGATTTCATCCTTAGCCTGGCCTGTTTTCTGGCGACGCTGGCGCTCTATTTCGCCAACAAGAAACTCTATCGCCGCCGCCGCACGTTGCTGCTGATGCCGCTGGTGCTGACGCCGATGATTCTGGTGTTGCTGCTGGTGGTCACCCACATCTCCTATCAGGACTACATCGGTGAAACCCACTGGCTGCTGTGGCTGCTGGGGCCGGCGACCATCGCCTTCGCGGTGCCGGTGTACGAGAACCTGCATATCATCCGTCGCCATTGGCTGTCGCTGACCGCCGGGGTAACGACCGCAGTGCTGGTGGCGGTGTACAGCTCGGTGTGGCTGGCGCGCCTGCTGACGCTGCCGGAAGAGGTGCAGCGCAGCCTGGCGGTGCGGTCGATCACCACGCCGTTCGCGCTGGAGGCCGCCAAGCAGATGGGCGGCCAACCGGACCTGGTGGCGTTGTTCGTGGTGATCACCGGGGTGTTCGGCATGGCGGTGGGCGACATTCTGTTTCTGCGGCTGGCTGTACGCAGCCGCCTGGCTAAAGGGGCCGGATTTGGCGCATCGTCGCACGGCGCCGGCACCGCCCGCGCCTATGAACTGGGGCCGCAGGAGGGCGTAGTGTCGAGTCTGGTGATGATGTTGGCCGGCATTATCACGGTGGTGGCCGCGCCACTGATCGGCCGGCTGATGTGGTAAGGAGGCGGTCTGCGGCGAACTGCGCCGCAGACCGTAGAGCGTCAAGGAAGGTTGCCTAGCATCACCGGCGTGCGCGATGACTGTCGCAAGGCGCGTCCTATCTCCTCGTGGCTGAAGATAATGGAGTGATGATTGCAGGGCAACGGATGCACCTGCAGATGTTGACCGATTGCCGACAGGCCATTGTCGGCAATCGCCAGCAGTTCCCGCTCATCGCCCAGGCCGGTGATATTCAGATTTGCATCTTCGGTCGCCTTGAACAGCGTGATGCGTGCATGTTGCAACGGTGCGCTGAGCGTTTGTTTCGCCAATGCCAGCTCCGTCGGCTCTGCCTTTAAGGCCCGGTCGGCGGCCTCGCCGTCAATACCCAACATGGCCAGCATCGCCGCCAGCATGCCCGGCTCGCTGCGGATCTGGAATGGGGTTCGGTAGAAGGTATCAAGCAGGAACAGTTGGATGTCGCGATAGCCCTGGCTTTCCAGTTGAGCGGCCATCTCCAGCGCGATCAGGCCCCCTAGCGACCAACCCAACAGACGGACGGGGCGCGCCGGCGACAGCCGCATATGGCCGAGATAATACGCCGCCAGCTCGCGTAGCGAAGTGATGTGCGGCTGTTGGAACAGGTTGTAATTGTTGATGCCTAACACATTGAAATCTTTCTCTAAATAGTTCGCCAGATCGCGATAAACATCGCAACCGGTGACGGCAGGATGGATCATCCAAACGCTGTCGGGGCTGATGGCGTGGTTCAGGCGCTCTACCTGTTTAAAGGTAAAACTGGCCTGATTCAGACGCGTCAACAGCTGCTGCAGAGGTTCGGAGGTGGCTGGAGCCGTCGCGGGCACGCCGTCGGTGAGAATACGGGCCTGGCCGCGCAGCGTCGAGTGAGCAAACAGCGTCTTAATGCCTAACGAATGCCCGTGTCGCTTCAGTTTAACCAGCAGTTGAATGGCGTGCAGCGAATGGCCGCCCAGCGCGAAGAAATCATCGTCGCGGCCAATGCGCGTTGTGCCCAGCAGTTCGCTCCACAGTTCGGCCAACTGCTGTTCCTGCTCGCCTTGCGGGGCTTCATAAGCAGCGGTTTCCTGCATGTTGGCCGGTGCCGGTAACGCTTTGCGATCCAGCTTGCCGTTGGGCGACAGCGGAAAAGCATCCAGCCGGATAAAACAGGACGGCACCATAAAGTCCGGCAGGTGTTGCTGCAATTGCCGACGCCATTCGGCGGCGTCGGCCGTTTGCTCTGGGGCGATGACATAGGCGACCAGGCGCTTGCCGCCGCTTTCGTTTTCCCGTGCCAGAATGGCGGCGTCTTCAACCCCTGAACACTGTCTGAGCTGTTGCTCGATCTCGCCTAATTCAATGCGCAGGCCGTGGATTTTGACCTGGAAATCGTTTCTGCCCAGATACTCAATGTTGCCATCCGGCAGCCAGCGGGCCAGATCGCCGGTTTTATACAGGCGAGCCTGCGGCTCGGCGCTGAAAGGATCGGCGATAAATCGCTCGGCGCTCAGCGCCGCGCGGTTCAGATAACCACGGGCAACCTGAATACCACCGATATGCAATTCGCCGGCGATGCCAGGCGGTAACGGTTGCAGTTGGTCATCCAGAATATGGAGCTGGGTATTGGCGATCGGTTTACCGATCGGTACCAGCGGGCGAGGATCATCGGGCAGGCATTGCCAGCTGGAAACGTCTACGGCGGCTTCCGTCGGGCCGTAGAGATTGTGCAGTTCCGCCTGCGGCAACTGCTGCAGGCAACGTTGTACCGTAGCGAGCGGCAACGCCTCGCCGCTGCACACGATGCGTTTCAGGGAGGCGCACTGCGCCATACCGCCGTGGCGCAGAAACAGTTGCAGCATAGAGGGGACGAAATGCAGTGTGGTGACGCCATGTTGTGCGATGCAGGCGCTGAGATAATCCGGTTCCTGGTGACCGCCCGGTTTGGCGATGGCCAGCCGGGCGCCGACCATCATCGGCCAGAAAAACTCCCAGACAGAGACGTCGAAGCTGAACGGCGTTTTCTGCAGCACGACATCATCCGGCGTCAGTGTATAAGCCTTTTGCATCCACAGGAGTCGGTTGATCACCCCGCGGTGTTCGTTCATCACCCCTTTGGGTTTCCCCGTCGAGCCGGAGGTGTAAATCACATAAGCCAGGCTGCGCTGTGGATCGGCGGCCAGCGGCGGCGGGTTGCCATCCGGCGCTTGCCGCCACAGATGGCTCTCACGCTGAAGATGCAATCGCGGCACGGCGATATCGCGCAGCGGGTGCAGCGCGTGTTCGCCGCCATCGTCGATCAGAACGAATCTGGCGCCGCAATCTTGCAGCATGTGGCGCAGGCGGTCTTGTGGATAGTCGGGATCGAGCGGTACATAGGCGGCGCCCGCCTTCAGGATGGCGTACAGGGCAATCACCATATCCGGGCTGCGGTTGACGCATACCGCGATGCGATCGTCAGGCTGTAATCCCTGCAGCCTGAGAAAGGCAGCCAATCGATTCGCCCGCTGATTCAGCTGTTGATAACTGATCTCGTGGTCCCCGTAGCACAGCGCCGGCGCTTCTGGCGTCAGCGCGGCCTGCCGTTCCAGGAATTGATGTACGCCTTGCGGCATGTCTGCCCATGTTTGTCGGGTTTCATTCCATTGATGGAAGATTTGCTGTCTTTCCTGCGGCAACAGCAGCGGTAACTGCCCCAGCGGCAGCGCCGGATCGCCGTCCAGTAGCGTGTTCAGCAGGTGCAGTATGCGGGCGGCGATGCGCTCACCGTCTTCCTGACTGAACCAGGCCTGATTGAGGTTGAACTCCAACAGCGGGTCGTCGCCCGGATGGTAATGGCGCAGGTAGACGCCGAGGGGCAGCTGTTCCTGACCGTGGTGCAGGTTTTCAACCTTGAACTGGCTGCCTTCCAGTTCGATGTCGGTCGGAAAAACCTCCAGAGAAAAGCTGATGTCGAACAGCTGGCGCCGATCCTGCTGATGCAGGTTCAACTGGCGGTTGAGTTCGGCAATGGGAAAACGCTGGTGACGATAGCACTGGCGCAGCTCGCTGCCGATTTGCCGCAGTAAGTGGCCGAAGGATTGCTGTGAATCGACCGTGATGCGCAGTGGGATCATCGAGGAAAACATGCCCAATGTTTGCTTATGTTCGGCGGTACTGCGGTTATGTACCGGCACGCCCAGCGTGAATTGATCGGTTTGCCAAATCCGGGCGAACCAGGTGGCCAGCAAAGCGCTAAAAAAATGCATTGCAGAACCGCCCTGCGCGGCGGCGTATTGTTCCAACTGTAGGAAACGCTCGCGTGGCAACCGCTTGATTATCTGATGGCTGGGATAGGTTTGTTGCTCACAGTGATTTTGGCGGCGTTCCAGCATGGAGGGGGGCGCGTCGATGAAACGCTTCAACCAGAAATCACGATCGCGCTCGTAGCGTGGAGACTGCTGATAGGTGCGATCGCTGATGACGAAGTCTTGATAACGCGAGCGGGGGGCTTCGTTTTTTATCCCTGCTTTTAATTGTTTATAGCGCTCCATGATCATTTTGCTCAGCAGGGAAATTGAGGTGCCGTCCGCAATCAGGTGATGGGAAGCAAGCAGCCATAGCGTGCTGGATCCGCTGACTTTGGCCAGGTGGCAGCGCCAAAGCAGGCTGTCATACAGTGAATAAGGCTGCAGGAATTGAGAACGAAGGTGTGTTTCTGCCAGGCTGATGGCATCTTGTCTGTGCGAAAAATCGTGGTAATGCAGGTCGATATAGGCCCGGTCGCAGGTTTCCTGGGTAATGCCTTGCGGCGTTTCTTTCAGCGTGGTTTGCAACGCATCATGTTGTTGCTGTATTTGCCGTATGGCTTCTTGAAAAAGCGGTAGCGAAATCTCGCGCTCTACGCGCCATAAACACCCAACGTTATATAAGGGGATATCGGGGTTTAAAGATTGGTCTAGCCACACGGCTTGTTGCACGGTCGTCAGGGAATAAGCGGACACGGAACCACCTCCACAAATAAGGAATGAATCGAATTAAATAAAATGAGTCGCAGCCAAGCACTCGAACATTATAAAAGGTGATTGTTAAGTTGGCCTGTTTTCACATTAAATATTTTTAATGGTTTTGTTTAATCATAATTAATTCAATGTATTCACTATTAATGATTTATGTTTTATTTATTTTTAAACTAATTGTTTGCCATTGCTTTTGTGGCGTGTTAATCACGATTGACTGGCTTTTCTACGTGGTATTGGTAAGTGAAATTGTGTAATTTATTGTTTTGTTTGTGTTTTTTGTTTTTGGTGAAAAGGAGCGGAACTGAGGCGGTTCGTGGGCGATAACGGAGTGGTATCTCAGCGGGCAAGTTCGGTTGCTTCTCTGCAAGAGATAACAGGCTGAATCATAAAAAATTATAAAGAATCTCTTATGCTGTATTATTATAAAAGAAATAATAATGAATAATAAGAAGTAAAGCTTATTGTGATTTCATGCATTTCTTTATTCGTAATTCTGCTGTTAACTTTCATAGGAGTATGACGTTTAAATTAAACTGCGATGAATGATCCGTTATTGGGCAATTAATGGATTAACTTTAATGAGATAATAAATGTGAAACGTTGATGCCGAGTGATACCCGAAATGAAAGGCGCAACGAGAACCCTGTCTCGCTGCGGCTCGATCCTACGGGGAGGTAGCAGGTTAGCAGACGGCGGCTTTGACGAGTTCCACCACCAGTGGCGAAAGCTCGCCGCGCAGTGCAGCGCGTTCCGACTGGAACAGCGTGGCGACGTAAAAACGCCGCTCCGGCAGTTCGATGGCGCGCACGTCGCCTTCGGCATCGTGGCCGCTGATAATCAGCGGGAAGCGCTCAAGGTCGGCGACGAAGTCCGGAGCCACGCCAAAGTTGCAGTGGTAGCCTTCATGGGTGTTCAGGCTGCCGTAGGCCTGCGCGACGCGGGTGTCAGGCCGAAAAACGATGTCGCCGGTTTTTTCCACCAGCGAGCAGCTCAGCGGAGCGATCACCAACCGGCCACCGCTGTCGGTTTCCGCATGGCCGGCGTCGTGCCAGCCCATCACGTTGCGGGCGTACTCGATGATGGCGTACTGAAAGCCGCCGCAGGAACCGAGGAACGGCACGTCGTTTTCCCGCGCATGCCTGATCGCCATAAAGGCGCCGTCGTCGTGATAATATGGGCTGCCTGGCACCACCCAGATGGCATCGAAATCTTGCAGGACATCAGGGGAGGTCAGGGTTTCGGTCGGTAGCCACTGGGGCTGCACGTCGATGTCGAGATGGGCGGCGGTGAGCTGGAGCGCCACGGGGATGGCCTGATGGGCCACGGCTTGCGGGTTGTAATCACCGACCAGAGCAATGCGGACTTGAGCTTTCATCATTTCCTTTCCTGTGCGGGTAAAGAAGGAGATTACAGGAAAGCGAAATGTTGCGCCGCAGATTTTTTAAACGCGACGCACAAAAAAGCCCGGCGTCGGCCGGGCTGGAAAACGGGGCTCAGTACAGCGACGGCGCGCCGACCGGCCGGGTTTTGAAGCGGCGATGCAGCCACAGATATTGCTCCGGCGCCCGCATGATCTCTTTCTCGATCACTTTGTTCATATAAGCCGCCGCCGCCTGTTCGTCGCTGAGCGGGTAGCCTTCCAGGGCCGGCTGGATCAGCAGGTCGTAGCCGCGGCCGCCTTCACGGCGGATCAGCACCACCGGCACCAGCGCCGGGTTGGCCATGCGCGCCAGCATGAAGGTGCCGCTGGTGGTGGCGGCCTGATCGACGGCGAACAGCGGCGCGAATACGCTGCCGCGCGGGCCGTAATCTTGATCCGGCGCGAACCAGACCGCCTCACCGCGCTTGAGTGCGTGCACCATGCCGCGCAGATCCTTGCGATCGATCATCGCCTTGTTGGAGCGCATGCGGCCCTTGGTTTGCGCCCACTCCATCGCCTTGTTGTTGTGCGGGCGGTACATCGCCATCATCGGTTGGCACAGGCCCATTGCCCGGCCGCCCAGCTCAAGCGACATAAAGTGCACGCCGATCACCAGCACGCCGCGGTCGTCACGCTGCGCCATTTTGAGGTGGTTGATGCCGGAGACGTTAAACCAGCGCTTAACGCGTTTATCCGACCAGAACCAGGCCATGCCGGTTTCCAGCAGGCCCATGCCGAGGGACTCAAAGTTGCCCACTACTTTACGCTCGCGCTGTGTTTCGTCCATTTCGGGGAAGCACAGTTCGAGGTTGCGGCGGGTGATGGCGACGCGACGCTTAAGAAAGCGCATCGAGGTGCGCCCCATCCATACGCCAAGGCGGTTAAGCAGCGGGTAGGGGAGTTGCACCAGCAGGAACAACAGGGCCAGGCCGAACCAGGTCAGCCAGTAGCGCGGGTGCAGCAAGGAAAGTTGAAATCTCTTTTGGCGTTTCATAGCAGCTCGTTTATGCGTTAGGGGGTAGCAACCTGTAGCGCATAAAGGATCCACTCGATAGCGATACAACTACTCAGACACCCGGGGACGGCCAGGGTTTAGTCAGAATTCCATAATTGACTAAACATTTACATTCGAAGGGCGGTTTGCGCTGCTATCAGGCTTCGGAGGGATAGCTGTTGGCCAGCGGAGGCGGCTCTAGGAATGCGTATGTTAACACAGGGTACGGGGTACAGAGGAAGAGAGGCATGCGAATATTCTCATTCGCGTTGCCTCTGGATTGACGATTGGCGACGGTTTACAGGCTGGGGAGGATGATGGCGGCGAAAATGGCGGCGATCACCAGCCATTTCAGCAGATAGTAACCGCGGCGATTACGCGCCTTCAGGCGCTGGCCGGCGTCGCGCACCGCGTTGACGTATTTGAAGATGCGGTTGATGCCGCCGGTGCGGTCCTGATCGTCGTTCGGCGAACTGGCCGCCGACATCAGCGTAGCGCCGACCCAGTGGTTGACCGCTTGCGCCCAGCGCCATTTCATTGGCCGCTCGACGTCGCAAAACAGAATGATGCGCGTCTGATCGGTGGCGTTCTGCGCCCAGTGCACGTAGGTTTCGTCGAAGATCACCGCTTGGCCGTCGCGCCAGCTGTGCTGCTCGCCGTCCACCTCGATGAAGCAGCGATCGTCGTTGGGCGTCATCAGCCCCAGGTGATAGCGCACCGAGCCGGCGTAAGGATCGCGGTGTTTACCCAAATGGCTGCCGGGCGGCAGCTCGGCGAACATCGCCGCCTTGACCGATGGGATGCGGTTGAGCAGCTCGACGGTTTTCGGGCACAGCGTTTGCGCCGAAGGGTGGCTGTCGCTGTACCATTTCAGATAGAAACGTTTCCAGCCGCGTTTGAAGAAGGTGTTGAAGCCGGCGTCGTTGTGCGACTGCGCCTTTTTGATGTGATCCTGCAAGCGCACGGCTTCCTCGCGGATCACCTGCCAGTTGTCGGTCAGCGTTTGCAGCTCCGGGAAGCCTTTTTCGTCGAAATAGGGCTGTTTGGCGGGCAAACGTGAGAAACCGGTCATAAACATGTTAATCGGCCCCATAAACGTGGAGTGATCGAACAGCTGGCGGGTAAGCTTTTGTTTCTCTTTGCCGCGGGAGTGTGCGTAGAGGAAGCTGATGATAAAAATGCCGATAATGATCGCGGCAACCATAGAATCCATCCCTGTTGGTGCTTGTTAAAAATTCGTACAAATTATAGTTTTGTGACAGGAAAAATTTAACTTTTTCGTGCGCTTTCCCTGCGTGTGCTGCTTGTTGGCATAAAAAATCAATAAAATGATTTGTAATGAAATTTTATATCGATTTTTTTGGTTTTAGTCCTATTCTTAAATCGTTAAAGGGGTGTTTCATGCCATCTTGTTTCATGACGAATAGCACGTATCTGAGAAAAGAGGGACTTATGAAAAAATCAATCATTGCCTTGTCTGCACTGCTGCTCGCTTCCCCGGTGTTCGCTGCTGAAACCGCGACCGACACCGCCGCTCACGCCAGCAACGAAGTCGTCGCCGAGGCGCACAAAGGGGCGGATACCGCCAAAGAAAAGCTGCACCAGTCTCAGGACAAGGGTGAAGAGCTGAAGCTGAAAGCCAAGCATGCCGCCGAAGGCAAGAGCGACAGCGTCGGCAGCAAAGTGAGCGAAGGTTCGCAAAAGGCCTGGCACTCCACCAAACAGGGATCGGAGAAGGCTTGGGACAAGACCAAGCAAGGGGCGGAAAGCCTCAAGAACAAAGTGACCGAGTAAGGTCTCCGCTTTACCCCAAGGGCCGCGCTGCGGCCTTTTTTATTGCCTGCAATCCAGAGCCGATGCCCCGCTTTGTCGCCCCGATTAAAACGTGAGAGTATTCTCCATCTATTGGCTATTGGCGGCTCAATCGTAAGCAAGAAGGAAGCGCTATGAAATCCCACTGGATAAGGTGTTTATTGACACCCCCACCAGCCTGGACAGGCAGAGCATCGGTTATCTTGGGCCTGCTGGTGTTTGTGGTGTTGAGCGGGCTGGATAGCCTGGGCGTGGATTTGGACGGCTGGAAACGCTACGTGATGATCGCGGGCGTGGCGGGTATTTGCTATTTCTTTGCCGGATATATTGATAAGCGCATTCCGCGCAAATCCTCGCCAATGTAGGCACAAGTCAGAAAAAGAAAAAGGCGCTTATCAAATGAGATAAAGCGCCTTTTCAACACGTTAACTGACTAGTATCAGTTCATGCCGTATTTTTTCAGCTTCTTGCGCAGCGTGCCGCGGTTGATGCCCATCATCAGGGCTGCGCGGGTCTGGTTGCCACGGGTGTATTGCATCACCATGTCCAACAGTGGCTGTTCAACTTCAGCCAGTACCAGCTCATACAGGTCATTTACGTCTTGACCGTTCAGTTGAGCAAAATAGTTCTTCAGTGCTTGTTTAACCGAGTCACGCAGAGGCTTTTGAGTCACCTGATCTTGTGAGTTAACGGTAGAAACGGTCAGTACGTCAGAATTTACGCGTTGTTCGAACATAGTTCTGTCAGCTCTTTTTTTACGCTAAGATTTTCGAAATATGCCTCCAACGCCTCCAGCTGTTCGCTGGCATCCTCTATGGCGTTGAATGTGCGCCGAAACTGGTCATTCGGAGCGTGTTCCTGGAGATACCAGGACACGTGCTTACGAGCAATCCGGAATCCCTTGCCTTGGCCATAGAAGCCGTGCAATTCCCGAATGTGCCCAATCAACAAGCGCTTCACCTCGCCAAGCGGCAGCGGCGGCAGCAACTCCCCAGTGTCCAGATAATGCTGGATTTCCCGGAAGATCCAGGGTCTCCCCTGAGCAGCGCGGCCTATCATCAGGGCATCAGCCCCGGTGTAGTCGAGCACTGCTCTGGCTTTATGCGGGTCAGTAATATCCCCATTCGCGATAATCGGAATGGAAACACTCTGCTTAACTGCCCGAATGCTGTCGTATTCCGCGTCGCCGTTAAACAGACAGGCGCGGGTTCGGCCGTGAATCGTCAGGGCCTGAATACCACAGTCTTCGGCCAGTTGGGCAATCTCTACACAGTTACGGTGCTCTGGCGCCCAGCCGGTGCGAATCTTCAGCGTTACCGGCACATCCACTGCGTCAACCACCGCGTGGAGGATCCGTTTTACCAGATCCGGGTACTGCAACAAGGCGGACCCGGCAAGCTTCCGGTTCACTTTTTTGGCCGGGCATCCCATATTGATGTCGATGATCTGCGCGCCGCTGGCCACGTTGATACGCGCGGCGGCGGCCATATCATCAGGATCGCATCCGGCAATCTGCACGGAGCGGATCCCTGGTTCATCGCTATGCACCATACGCAGACGCGACTTATCCGTCCGCCACACCTCCGGGTTGGAGGAGAGCATTTCGGATACAGCCATCCCAGCACCCATTGCATGACAGAGGGTTCTGAACGGGCGATCTGTAATACCGGCCATCGGGGCCGCAATCAGGCAATTAGTAAGCTGGTGGTGTCCAATGCGCATAGACAAAGAGTGACCATACTGTGTCCGCAAGGGCGCGTATATTACGCATTTTTGCGCCGAGATGAAAGGCCAAACTTTAACCAATTGGCTCGCTATTAGGGCAAAAAATGCGCTGCACAGTGATTCATAAAAATATTGTATATATTTTACAATGAGTTGACGAAAAGTGCTTATTTTGTGTGCGGTAAAATATTCGCCTTTGCGCAGGATATTATCTGCATTCGCCCGCTATTTTTGCCGGGATAACCTGCCTGGAAGGCGCATTGTCAGGGCGATCCATCGTTGAAAGGCAAAAAATTGCATAAAATTTTGTCTTGCCCGTGGGGCGATCGCCGGACAAAAAAAATCCACCGGCGCGGGGCCGGTGGATGAGGGAGCAATATATCGTGACGCTTACTTACGGCGGCCGGTGATGCGGCACCACTCTTCACGCTCGGCGACCGGATCGAGCGTGAATTTCTCTTCGTAGGCTTGTGCAACGCTGCTCGCCTGGCTGGCCAGCACGCCGGACAGCCCCAAATGACCGCCGGCCTTCGGCAGGCAACCGATCAGCGGTGCCAGTTCGCGCAGCGGGCCGGCGAGGATGTTGGCGACCACCACGTCCGCCAGCAGGTCCGCCGGCTGGTCTTTCGGCAGATACAGCTCCAGACGCTCTGAGACGCCGTTACGCTGCGCGTTGTCGCGGCTGGCCTGAATGGCCTGGGGATCGATGTCGATGCCGATAGCGCGCGCCGCACCCAGCTTCAACGCGGCGATCGCCAGGATGCCGGAACCACAGCCGAAATCGATGACGGTTTTGCCGGCCAGATCGAAGCCGTCCAGCCACTGCAGACACAGCGCGGTGGTCGGGTGGGTGCCGGTGCCGAACGCCAGGCCCGGATCGAGCATCACGTTGACCGCGTCGGGATCCGGCACGTCGCGCCAGCTCGGGCAGATCCACAAGCGCTCGCCGAAGCGCATCGGGTGGAAGTTGTCCATCCATTCGCGCTCCCAGTCCTTGTCTTCCAGCTGCTCTATCTTGTGGCGGAATCCGGCGCCCAGCAGCGGGTGCTGTTCCAGCATCGTCACCACGTCGGTCATATCGGTTTCCGCGTCGTACAGGCCGATCACATCGGTATCGCCCCACAGCAGGGTTTCACCCGGCAGCGGCTCGAACACCGGGTTGTCGTGGGTGTCCTGGAAGGTCACCGACACGGCGCCGCTTTCCACCAGCGCGTCGCTCAGGTCTTCCGCCTGGCTGCCGGTGGTGTTCAGTTTGAGTTGGATCCAAGGCATAGCAATTCTCTTCAAGAGGGTAATGATGACGCCGCCCGGCGCTTTTCGCCGACGACGTTACCGAGATAAAACGCCAACAGGCTGAGCAACAGCGAAGGCACGATAGGATGCAGCCCCGCCGGTTGCAGGTTGAAGCTGGCCAATAGCGTATAGCATACCGCACCCGACACCATTGAGCTAAGCGCTCCCTGAGCATTGGCGCGTTCCCAATACAGGCCCAGCACCAGCGGCCACAGGAAGACCGCCTCCAGCCCGCCGAAAGCCAGCAGGTTGAGCCAGATGATCATCTCCGGCGGGCGCCAGGCCGCCAGCAGCACCAGCAGGCCGAGGATCAGCGTGGTCAGGCTGGAGAAGCGCTTGAGCAGCCGCTCGTTGTGGATCTGCTGCGGCCGCACGCCAAGGTAGAGATCCTTGATGATGGTGGCGGAGGATTGCAGCAACTGGGCGTTGATGGTCGACATGATCGCCGCCATCGGCGCCGCCAAAAAGATCCCGGCGGCGTACGGCGGCAGCACGGTGATCATCAGCGTCGGGATCACCTGGTCGGGGATCTTGAGATCCGGCAACACCGCGCGGCCGAGCGCGCCGGCCAGGTGCATGCCGAACATCAGCACCGCCACCACCACGGTGCCGAGCAGAATGCCGCGATGCACCGCCTTGCTGTCCTTGTAGGAGATGCAGCGCACGGCGGTGTGCGGCAGGCCGATCACCCCGAAGCACACCAGGATCCAGAATGACGCCATAAACGGCAGGCTGAGGATCTGATCGCCGCCCTGCGGCGACACCAGCGCCGGATCGATCTGCTGCAGTTTGCTCACTGCGCTGTCCAGTCCGCCAGCGGCATGGATCACGGCCACCAGCAGCAGCACGGTGCCGAGCAGCATCACCAGCCCCTGCATGGCGTCGTTCAGCACGCTGGCGCGGAAGCCGCCGAAGGCGGTGTACAGCGCGATGCTGATGCCGAAGATCAACAGGCCGGTGTCGTAAGGAATGCCGGCGGCGGTCTCCAGCAGGCGTGCGCCGCCGATGAACTGCACCGTCATGGCGCCGAGGAACGCCACCAGCAGGCTGAGGCTGGCCAGCCACACCAGCAGGCGGCTTTGGTAGCGGCCATACAGCATGTCATTGAGAGTAATGGCGTTGTAGCGCCGCGCCAGGATGGCGAATTTCTTGCCCAGCACGCCGAGCGACAGCCACACCGCCGGCAGTTGGATCATCGCCAGCAGCACCCAGCCCAGGCCGTATTTGTAGGCGGCGCCGGGCCCGCCGATAAACGAACTGGCGCTGATGTAGGTGGCGGTCAGGGTCATCGCCAGCACAAAGCCGCCCATCGAGCGGTTGCCGAGGAAATATTCGCTGAGGAAGTTTCCGTTCTGGCGGCGTCGATAGGCGTACACCGACAGGCCGAACACCAGCAACAGGTAGGCGACCAGCGGCAGGATCACTTCAGTTTGCATCGCGGTCCTCCAGCGAAATGTCGCGGAACACCGTGCGCACCATCAGCCAGCACAGGCCGATGAACAGCAGCGGCACCAGCAGGCAGGCCATTTCGAACCAGTGCGGCAGGCCGGTGACGCCGATGGCGCTGTCCGGCAGGTAGGCCGCCAGCCCCCAGGCCAGCAGGTAGAGCAGCGTCAGCCCCAGCGCCCAGCGCGCTTCGCGGTGCGCCTGAATAAAGCGTTTGTCCATCAGTGTCCCCCATAGGTTTACGATGATGGCTTGTGACAAGAACAGATGAAGGAACAGGATTGTACGGAATGTGCGGCGTTTGGCTAATAAATTATTTACCTTTCCGGTGAACGCAACGGGGCGATGGAAAGAAAAGAGGGGGGTAAATATATAAATTTTTACCGGTTTACTTCGATGAGAAAATAATTAAAGAGAATGGGAAAGGAATGGGTTTTATATTGGTTGGCGCAACCGGAATCGAACCAGGTGACCTCTGTGAAGTATGACACAGCGCTCTACCACTGAGCTACACGCCTGCAATAAGCAGATTTATAACATCTCCTAATCATTCATGTAAATAGATTCCTTTTATTTTTTGGCATTAAATAAATCGTTCGATTAAATAATGACCCGCATATCCTTCGCTATTTATTTACTGTGATTAATATCACGATAAAGCCGCCCCGTTAATACGTTTAAACAAGGGCGGCGTTAATTAGCGGGTTAACAATATCACGCGGTTATCGTTCTTTTCTCAGATATTCTTTCCGAAATAGTATAAAGAACGATGACGCCGATGCATAAAAAGAACATCACGGCATACAGGGCGCCACCGCCACCTTGTTTTAACAGCAAACCGCCGACAAAAGGGGCGAGCGCCAGGCCAAATTCGTAAAACGTGGCGGCACCGAAGTAAGCCCCTTTTAGGTTAGCCGGCGCCATACGATCAATTTGTATATTGAGCGTAGGGAACAGGATGACTTCGCCGAGGCTGAGCAGGAACATGGCGACCAACCACAGCACCCAGCTTTCACTGGAAACCAGCAGGAAGACAATTTGTGAAAGCGCGAGAAAGAACACGCCCAGGCTGGTTTTCAGTGCCAATGATATGCGACGGGTAAAGCGCTCGGTGAAATACTGCAGCGTTATCACCGTGGCTGCATTGATGAATATCAGCACGCTGAGCAGGTATTCGGGGTTGTACACCTGGCTGATCATGAGGTATTGCGGCAGCGTCACGTCGATCTGCCCGTAGACCAGCATCACCAAAATGTTGGCGACTACCAACACCTTGAACGCCTGATCGTTCCAGATAATCCGCAAAGAGCCAATGAACGAGAAGGTGGCGTTGCGCGTTTCTTTACCGTGCCCCGCTTTGAATACCGCGAGCACCAGCAGCAAATAGCAAAGGAACGACAATGCGGTGACGAAGAAGGTGGCTTTCTGCGCCGTCAGCCCGAGAGCGACACCCACTAATGGGCCTACGGCTGCGCCCACGTTCATCAGGAAGTAGCGGATGTTCAACGCGCGTTCTCGCTCTTGCCTGTCATGGAGAATATCGCCGATCACCGCTTTGCTGGCGGGTTCGATCAATGAGCGCGAAATGCCATTGAGTAAAATACCGACAAAATACCACGCCGGTGAGTTGGCCAACGCAAGTACGCTAAATGAAATGATAGCGGCAATTGCACCGAGAATAATCAACGTGCGACGGCCATATTTGTCTGATGCGCCACCGAAGAGATAGCCGAAAGAAATAGACACGATAAGTGATACGCTCATCATGACGCCGATTTCCACCGGAGTCATCGCGTAGTTATTTCTCATGAGAATGGTAATGAATGGCCAAATCATGAAAAAGCAGGCGCGCGTCAAAAACGTCCCGATAAAGATAACCCATATTTCTTTTGGGAAATAAGGGATGAATGTTGACCTCAAGGCGGTTTCTCCTTAAATGTTGCTCGTCGTCTGTTGAACCGAGTGTATTACACCTTTTCCAAACTTTCCTTTTCCCATCGGTTAGCCAGAGTGAGTAACGGCGTCACTCCGGTTTCTCTAATCCTCGCGATGAGATTTTTCCGCTGCTCGAAGATAACCGGATGCGGGCTGATGCCTTGAATAATCGCGGCGACAGTCGCCGAGACTGGCGCGCTATGCGCCAGCGTTGGAATCGCCAGAACGTTCATGCAGTATTCGAACATGGAATCGACGGAGTTCAATTTACCCAACATCAAGAACGTCATTTCATCTCCGACGAGGGTAGCGCCAAGGCTGTCGAATATCATTTTGACTTGTGCCACGGGCTTCTCTTTCAGATGGAAACTGAGCAGTGCGCGGAACTGGTCGCGATTCAGACGGCCCTGTTTCATCTCGTCATTCAGCATGGCGAGTGCCTGGCGTACATAATTTTCCTCTTCGTTGAACAGATCTGCCGAAGCGCAGCGGAAATGCTGTTTGAGGAAATACCAGTGAAAGACATATTTGCCGTCGAATTCAAGGCGAACAACGTTGGTGAAGTCTTCCAGATCGTGCCGTTCCGGGTGGAAGTCGCTGAGATCGCAACGAATATCGATGCCGGAAGAGGAGGCGATTCGGCGGCAAATGGTGGTGATATCAGCTTCGCCCAATAGCGCTTGCAGCATATGCTGCATGTTGTTGCCGCCGGCGGCCAACTCGCAATAGGCGTCTTTACCTGGCGTCAGGTATTTGATTCGGTTGTCGCGCGCATTGAGTGATGAGGCAATTTCAGCCCACTGGTTATGTACTTCCTGGCTTCTGATCGTTTCCAAACGAGGGTTTTTTTCATAGAACGCGATGACGCGCGGATCGACAGCCAGGCCGCTGCGTTTGAGTATTCCGGCGTCAAGCTGCGCGCTTGCTTGGTTTTTCACCAGGACATTGATGAAGTTGCGCAGCGAACTCTCCCCGCAATCTGAGAACGAGACGTCAGAATCCGGCGCGGGGCGGCAGGTTTTGGTGATGCACAGCGGCGGAAAATAGCGGCCGTACACTTCGCGATCGTAATAGTCATGGCAGCGATCGGGGAAGTGCGTCTCGCCCGTCGCCGTTTCGCCGAACAGCTCCCCGCTCAGTTCCCGCAGTTGCTGCATGTAGGCGGTCAATTTGCCGAAGTTACCCTTGCATTTCAGCCACAGCGCCGCGTTGAGCAAATGAAACACCTCTCTGTCGTGCTCGGCGGTGCGGCTGGCCGCGATCAGTAAACGACATAAATTGTGCAACTCGGCCAGCAAGCTGTCGCGATCGGCACAGTGGATACTGACGTAATCCTGCACTCGTCGCGGCAGATAGCGGTGATACTTGTTGAAAGGCAGATGCAATGCAATGAAGTCAGCGCTGAATTCCTCGGTTTGCAGCCGTGCGACGGTGCTTTCGGTAAAATTTTCCGCCAGCATGCTGGCGCGCAAGGTGGCTTCATCTTTTTGCTGGCGGGCATGTTCGACGGCGGCCTGCGCGTTTTGCCAGGCGGGGAACAGGCCGGCTTGATGCACGGCTTCTTGCTGCGCCGCATTCAGGCGTGCTTCCAGCTCGGTGATTTCGGCATTGAGCGCCAGCAGCTGCGCCTCTTTATTCTCAGCAGCGCTCTTGCCCAGCGTTTTTTTGCCGGCTTTGAGCGCGGCGATCGCGGCTCGACATTGTTGGATCGGCGCCTGCTGCGCTTTAACGGCGTTTTCCGCCTGTTGCAGGATCTGATTCAGCGCTTTTTCTTGCGCTTTCAAATGGGCGCCTAGGGAGAGCGCTTCGCGTTCTGCGGTTGCGATCTGCGCTTTTGTGTCCTCGAACTGTTGCAGTACGCTGTCGCAAAGCCGGCGTATTTGCACAGAAAGCCGATGTTGCTGCTCAATGGCAGCGTGAAAGTCCGTTTCATCTCGTACATGCTGATATAACGAGGCGATATCATTGTCGGTGAAACGCGGGCTGCTCATGAAAGCCACCAGCCGTGCAAGGGTAGAGGGGGAAAACCAGGTGAACGGATTCTTCACCTCTTTGCTTACGTCAAACTCGACCAGGTCAGTACGGTAGAACAACGCGCGCGCCACCTGGCCGATCGGGTGTTCGGCGCCAAGAAAACGGTAATACTTTTCCGCGAGTTCGTTGTTGCACCAGAGCACCCCGTACAGTGGCGAAAGAAAACGATACTCAGGGCGTAACGGCATGTAGAGATCGCGGAAAATCTGTCTGGTTTGATCGGTCGTCATCAGCTAAAACCTTGGATGATGTTTTTTAACTTGAGCGCTGCCTGGTGGATTTGTTGTTGCTCATCCTGATTGGGCATCAGCGACAGCGGCGTAAAGACGCCGTCGCGCAGAGCCAGCGGCCAGGACATGAACACGCCCAGTTCCGGCAGCCAGACCGAACCGCAGCAGGGAGTTTCGTCCCGTTGGATGATGCGCTCAAGCAAGATAAGAATGGAGGCGGCCGGGCCATATTTAGGAGGGCGCCGCATTTTGTGAAATATGTCCAACCCTTGATTGCGGGTATCGGTGACGATTTGCGCCAGCGCCTGCGCCGAAAGTAGCTGGTTCAGCGGTCCCTCGTCGGTTGTTACCTGGCTGAGCAAGGGCACCAGCCCGGCGCCGTGCTCGCCGCAGACTGTCAGGCTACGCGCGTCGATGCGCTGCATGTCGATCCCGGAAATGCGGCAGATGCTTTTCAGCAGCCTGGCGGTGTTGTGCGCGGCGCCGATGCCTATCACCCGGCAGCGAGAATCGAGCAGGATTTTATCGATGTAATAGCTGATGCTATCCACCGGATTGACCGCATTGATGATGTGACAGCCGGGAGCAATGAAGGGTTTGGCTCGGCTAAAAATGGCCTCGCTGAGCCGTACGTGATCGTCCAGCAACGCCTGGCGATCATGCATCGGAAAGGTTGAAGGCACGCCATAGCAACAGAGGATCACGTCAGCCCCGTCGATGTGGCGGTAGTCATCCGTCACAACAATCTTGGGTAAAGACGTTCGGTTATGGCGTGAGAAGAGCGCTTCCGCCAGCAGGCCATCAAGAATATCTTCGCAAACGGCTGAATACTTTTCGGTATTTCGGCAGATGATCACGACTTCATTGACGCTGCCACGTCGCTCGGTCGTACTTAACAGCGCGTTTAGCGTCTCTTGCCCAATGCCGCCGAATCCCAATAAAACAATTTTCATGACCGCTCCTGATGACCTGCCCGGCTTATGCTTCGATCAGTTCGGCCAGTCTTGCATACTGCTTCTCAACCATACTCCACCCTTTATCGAGTACGGCTTTGACACGCTGGAATTGTTCTTCGGTCATCCCCTTGAAGAACGCTTTATCCACTTCCTGATGATCGCCATCGAATTCGGAGTGATCCTCGAAATGGTTCTGTTTGCTCGGATCGAACACGTGTTTGATGTTGTTATAGAACACGAAAGCCGAACCTTCGATGACAAAGTGCACCAGGATAGCCTGTTCCAGATTATCCAGCGTGATCATCTGGTGGTTGAACCAGATGCACAGTGCTTCAAAGATCGCGTCTTCGCGAACCTGGAGGTTGTCGCGGCTGTTGCGCAGCACCTCGTCATGGCCGAATTCTTCTTTCAGATGTTCACTGAAGAAACGCGAGAAGCGAACGTCTTCACACAGTGCGCTACGCAGCAGCACCATTTTTTGGAACTGATCGGACAGGATCTGCAGGTAGTCCAGGAACAAGGATTTTTTCGCCTCGGAGAACGTTTTATCCTTGGCGAATGCGGTAAAGATCGGGTTGTCCTGGTAGCGCTCGATGTAGCGGGCGTTATGCGCTTTAAGCTGATGGTAGTAAGCGTAGGGATCTTGATCGAAAGTCACCAGCGGCTTGCTGGGATCTTCATAGAGCCCGCGCTCCTCAAACTGGATTGACAACCCCCAGTAGCCGTTGTCGCCCGCGCCGATGAAGCCGTGATCCGCGCCTGGCGGAATGCAGATGACATCGCCTGGAACGGCCCGGCGGTCAACGCCGTCTCCCAGCAGGATCGCTTCCCCTTCACAAATGATATACAGCGAAGATATTGGATGAACATGCACATCCAGCTTTTCGTTTTTCGCCAGACGCACCCAGCTTACAGCCAGGCGTGCCCGTTCGGGAATAAAGCGGTTCATTTCCTCATTGGCGCGGAAATTCTTCACTTCGCCCAAAAGCTTCTCAATCCCGTTTTCCTTAATGCTTTTTATGGTTTCCATGTCAGCACGGTGGTACAGGGAAAACACGGGCTTACGGTCGTATTCAGTTACATGGCTCATTAAGACATTACTCATCTAAGTCAATAAAAAGGATAAATAAAAAGAGAAAAAGAGCGCGCTGCATTCGATCGACGGCGACAATAGCACGGGCTATCACTGAGCGGATGTGATCGGGGTCAAGCTTTGTAATTAATACGTTAATTTTGTTAAAGTTTATGATGTGTGAAAATGCGATGGATTGAGTTTTTTCCTTGCTAATATTTATTTTTAAGCTATGAGTTAAATATTTTTTGTTTAAAAACAAATTTTTATGTTTTGCATGGTGATGTGAGTGGAAGGCTGGATGAATGTGAAGAGAAAGTTATCTGTGAAGATTTGATTCTATTTTGCGCGGTTGAACGAAAAAATCAGGCGGGCGCGAGAAAAGAAAAAGGCCGGTGATTAACCGGCCTTTCGTCAGACGATGCTGCGTGGCTGCCTTAGGTTTCCTGCAGACCCAGCTTCTTCTCCAGATAGTGGATGTTGGTGCCACCGTGCTGGAAGTTTTCGTCGTTCATGATCTTCTGCTGCAGCTCAACGTTGGTTTTGATGCCATCGATGATCAGTTCAGCCAGGGCGTTTTTCATGCGGGCGATCGCCACGTCACGGTTTTCGCCGAAGGTGATCAGTTTGCCGATCATGGAGTCATAGTACGGCGGTACGGTATAACCGGCGTAGATATGAGATTCCCAACGCACGCCGAAACCGCCTGGCGCGTGGAAGCGGGTGATCTTGCCCGGGCTCGGCAGGAAGGTGTTCGGATCTTCGGCGTTGATGCGGCATTCTACCGCGTGGCCGTGGATCTTCACTTCTTCCTGTTTGATCGACAGCGGCTGACCGGCAGCGATGCGCAGCTGCTCTTTGATCAGATCCACGCCGGTGATCATTTCGGTAACCGGGTGCTCTACCTGAATACGGGTGTTCATTTCGATGAAATAGAACTCGCCGTTTTCATACAGGAACTCGAAGGTGCCCGCACCGCGGTAGCCGATTTCCACGCAGGCTTTCGAGCAGCGCTCGCCGATGTAGCGGCGCATTTCGCTGGTGATGCCCGGTGCCGGCGCTTCTTCGACCACTTTCTGGTGGCGGCGCTGCATGGAGCAGTCGCGCTCGGCCAGATAGATGGCGTTGCCCTGGCCGTCGGCCAATACCTGAATCTCGATGTGACGCGGATTCTCCAGGTATTTTTCCATGTACACCATGTCGTTGTTGAAAGCCGCTTTGGCTTCCGCTTTCGTCATGTTGATGGACTGCTCAAGGTCTTTGTCGCTGCGCACCACGCGCATGCCGCGACCGCCGCCGCCGCCGGAGGCCTTGATGATCACCGGATAACCGATGCGCTTGGCGAAGGCACGGTTTTTATCCATGTCGTCGGTCAGCGGGCCGTCGGAGCCCGGCACGCATGGCACGCCGGCTTTTTTCATGGCGTTGATCGCGGAAACCTTGTCGCCCATCAGGCGGATGGTTTCGGCTTTCGGGCCGATGAAGATGAAACCGGAGCGTTCAACCTGCTCGGCGAAGTCGGCGTTCTCGGACAGGAAGCCGTAGCCCGGGTGGATCGCCACCGCGCCGGTAATTTCCGCCGCCGAGATGATGGCCGGGATGTTCAGGTAGCTTTTTACCGATGGCGCAGGACCGATGCAGACGGTCTCGTCGGCCAGCAGCACGTGTTTCAGATCGCGGTCGGCCGCGGAGTGAACCGCAACGGTCTTGATGCCCAGTTCTTTACAGGCACGCAGGATGCGAAGCGCGATCTCGCCGCGGTTGGCGATAACAATTTTATCAAGCATGGGGGCGCCTCGTTATTCGATGACGACCAGCGGCTCGTCATATTCGACCGGCTGGCCGTTTTCCACCAGGATGGCTTTCACGACGCCGGACTTGTCCGCTTCGATCTGGTTCATCATTTTCATGGCTTCAACGATGCACAGGGTATCGCCGGCGTTCACTTTCTGACCCACTTCCACGAAGGCTTTCGCGTCCGGGCTTGGGGTGCGGTAGAAGGTGCCTACCATTGGGGAACGAACGACGTGGCCACTCACGGCCGCCGGTGCTGCAGGGGTTTCTGCCGCAGGCGCGGTGGCAACGGCGGTAGCCAGGGCTGGCTGCTGCTGTGCCGGCATCGCGTAAGCCTGCTGCATGACGGGATAAGCCTGCGCCGGTGCGGCACGGCTGATGCGAACCGATTCTTCGCCTTCAGAGATTTCCAGTTCAGAAATGCCTGATTCTTCAACCAGTTCGATCAGTTTCTTGATTTTACGAATATCCATGAGTGTGATTCCGTACTCTTTTTGTGGAGCAATTAGTGGGTTTTCGACAGACGGTTAACCGCTGCCTGTAAAGCGAAAGCGTAGCCATCCGCGCCGAGGCCGCAAATCACGCCTACCGCTACGTCTGAGAGATAAGAGTGATGGCGGAAAGGTTCGCGGGCGTGCACGTTGGACAGGTGGATCTCGATGAACGGGATCTGCACCGCCAGCAACGCATCGCGCAACGCCACGCTGGTGTGCGTGAACGCCGCCGGGTTTATCAGAATGAAATCGGTGTTGCCGCGCGCCTGATGGATGCGATCGATCAGCTGATGCTCGGCGTTGGACTGCAGATGGCTCAGGGTAATATCCAATGCGGATGCCTGGTTTTCCAATCCGTTAACAATCTCTGTCAGCGTCGTGCTGCCGTACTTCTCCGGCTCACGCGTCCCCAGCAGATTGAGATTGGGGCCGTTCAGAAGCAAAATGTGAAACTTATCCGCCATTGTGCTGGTATCTCCGGCAATAAAACCATCATCGTAGAAAATAACCCGATGTTACCGATTTGTCACCTGTTAAGGGGCAAATTCACCCTGAGAACAGAAACAAGGTCGGGCATTATAACGATATCGTAGCAATTCGCAGCTAAATACTGGTCTTATCAGCGAAGATATTCAACCCCAAATCGACCAACTCGGGGTTCCGTGACAGGAATATGAGCGCTGGAACACAGAAAAAGTTCCCGCCGGCGGCGTGCGTTTTTCAACGACAATAACGCGCGCCGCCGCGCGATTCAGCGCCACCAGGCGCGGAATTTCTTGTAGCGCAGGCCCAACAGCGCCACCGCCAGCAGCGCGTAAATGAACGGCTGGGGGGAAAAGGTTTTGACCGACCACAGGTAGTGGATGGGGGCGAGGATCGCGGCCAGATAGACGAAGTTGTGCAACGTTTGCCATTTGGCGCCCAGTTTGCGCATTGCCCACAGCGTCGAGGTGGCCGCCAGCGCCAGCAGGATCAGCCAGGTGAGGATGCCGAGCGTCAGATAAGGGCGGTTCACCAGCTCGCTGCTCAGCAGGCCGAGATTGCTCAGCCCCAGCTCCAGCGTGGAGTAGCTTATCAGGTGCAGCGTGCCCCAGGCAAAACACCACAGCCCCACCAGACGGCGGCAGCGGATCAGCAGCGGCTGGCGGGCGTAGCGCGCCAGCGGGGCGATCATCAGCGTGGCCAGCAGCAGTTTCAGCGTCATCCTGCCGGTAAAATGCTGGATGTCCTTGGACGGATCGGCGCTGAACCAGCCTTGATCCACCGCCAGTACCAGCCAGAGAAAGGGCAAAAACGCCGCCAGATGCAGGGCGGCTTTCAGCCATTTGATGTGAACAGGCGTCAGGCGCACTTAGAAATTCTCCCGCAGATCCATGCCGCGATACAGCGACGCCACCTGATCGGCATAGCCGTTGAACAGCAGCGTCGGTTGGCGTTTGACGTCGAGAATGCCGCCGGAGCCGATGAAGCGCTCGGTGGCCTGCGACCAGCGCGGATGATCGACGTGCGGATTCACGTTGGCGTAAAAACCGTACTCGTTCGGCGCGGATTGGTTCCAGGTGGTCGGCGGCTGATCGCGCACCAAGCGGATATGCACGATCGATTTGATGCCTTTGAAGCCGTATTTCCACGGCGTGATCAGTCGCAGCGGCGCGCCGTTTTGCGGCGGCAGGGTTTTGCCGTACACGCCGACGGTCAACAGCGCCAGCGGATGCATCGCCTCGTCCAGCCGCAGCCCTTCGACGTAGGGATATTTCAGGCCGCCGCCGATAAAGCGATCTTTCTGGCCGGGCATCTGCTCCGGATCGTACAGCGTCTGGAAGGCTACGTAACGCGCGTTGCTGTTCGGTTCGGCCAGCTTGAGAATCTTGCCCAGCTCGAAACCGATCCACGGCACCACCATCGACCAGGCCTCGACGCAGCGCATGCGGTAAATGCGCTGCTCCAGCGGGAAACGCTTCATCAGATCGTCGATATCCAGCGTTATCGGTTTCGCCACTTCGCCGTCGATGCGCACTTTCCAGCCTTCGGTTTTCAGCCCGCCGGCGTTGGCGGCCGGATCGGCTTTGTCGAGGCCGAACTCATAGAAGTTGTTGTAGCCGGTCACCTTGTCTTCCGGCGTCATCGCCAGCTGCGCCTGCCAGGCGGCCGGTTTGCTGAATGCCAGCGCTTTGCCCGGCGGCGCCTTGGGGCGATCGTTGCCCTTGAACCACGACAGCAGGTCCGCCCGCGCGCCGGTAGGCAGCGCCAGCGTAGCGGCGCTGATGCCGAGCGCCTGCAGCACCTTGCGCCGCTGGTGGAACACGCTCTCCGGCGTGACGTCGGCCTCGGTTAATTTCGGGTGTTTGTTCATGCTTATGTTCTCCG
The DNA here is from genome assembly GCF_052166845.1 of Serratia sp. CY71090. NCBI lineage: Bacteria > Pseudomonadati > Pseudomonadota > Gammaproteobacteria > Enterobacterales > Yersiniaceae > Serratia > Serratia sp. CY71090. The sequence continues at coordinate 111,213 of NZ_JBJNOA010000011.1, forward strand.
CGACTGATTCCCGCCGCCTGTAAGCGGCAAACGGGTCTCCATGAAATAAGCATGGCGCTAAAGCCGGCCGGAAGCGAGGGGGCGCGGGAAAATATGAAATTTCGCAGAAGCGGGAACTCCCCCCGTCGCCGAGGGGAGAAGGTCAGCGGATTTTCACCAGAGTGCGGCCGGTGATTTGGTTGTTAAGCAGCGCGGCGGCGGTGGCCGGCGCCTGCTCGAGGGCGATTTCGTGTGTGGCCTGCTGATAGAAGCTGTCCGGCAGAATGCCGGCCAGCCGTTCCCAGGCGGTTTGGCGGCGATGCAGCGGCGTATGCACTGAATCCACGCCCTGCAGGCGCACGTTGCGCAGAATGAACGGCATCACGGTGGTCGGCAACTGATAACCGCCCGCCAGGCCGCAGGCGGCGACGGTGCCGTTATAGTTCATCTGTGCCAGCACCCGCGCCAGCAGTTTGTCGCCGACGGTGTCCACCGCGCCGGCCCACAGCTGTTTCTCCAGCGGACGCGGCGTGTCGATATAGCCATCGCGCGACATCACCTCTTTGGCGCCGAGCGCTTTCAGGTACTCGGTATTGCTGTCGCGGCCGCTGATGGCGGTCACCCGGTAACCCAGCGCCGCCAGCAGGGCGATGGCGGTGCTGCCCACGCCGCCGCTGGCGCCGGTGACCAGGATATCGCCGTCGTCCGGGTGCACGCCGCCTTCCTCCAGCGCCATCACGCACAGCATGGCGGTAAAGCCGGCGGTGCCGATGATCATCGCCTTGCGCTCATCCAGCCCGTTCGGCAGCGGCACCAGCCACTCACCGGAGACGCGCGCCTGCTCGGCCAGGCCGCCCCAGTGGTGTTCGCCCACGCCCCAGCCGGTGAGCACCACGCTTTGCCCCTCTTTGAAGCGATCGTCGCGGCTGTGGCGCACGGTGCCGGCGAAATCGATGCCCGGCACCATCGGGAAGTTGCGCACGATCTTGCCTTTGCCGGTGATCGCCAGCGCATCCTTATAATTTAGGCTGGACCAGTTGATGTCGACGGTGACATCGCCTTCCGGCAACCGATCGCTGCCGATATCTTTGATATGAGCCAGAGTTTGGTCGTCTTGTTGTTCCAATAACAGTGCACGCATGTCACTCTTCCTCTCGTTTACACTTTTCTATCAATGGCTGAATCACATTTATTTGACTATATGCATAATAAGCGGCCCAAGTCCTGATAAAGGACAAAAACGGCGCTTGCAGGTTTTATTCCTCGGCAAGGCTTGTTAGGGTTGGACGGCCCCTTTTGGCTAAAGGGGCACACTCACTTAACCATAGCGGACAAGGCACAGGGATGCGATTTACCACCAAACTCTCTGCATTGATCACTCTGTTGGTCGCGCTGGCGATGTTTTTGATGCTGATGGGATGCTCATACAGCTTCTTTTACGTCACGCAAGATCGCGTGGAGCGCCGCTTGGATTCGATGGTCACCTCGCTCGATCAGGCCATGCTGCGTGAGCCCCCCCAGGAGCAGGAAAAATGGTTGCCGCTCGTCATGCGCACGCTCGGCATCGTGTCGATCCGCGTAGAGGCCGGCGCCAGCCAACTGCTCGACTATAAATTGCCGACGGTCAAAAAAGAGCACTGGGATGCGCTGAACGGCTATCGTCAGGCCTCGCGCCCCCTGTTGCAGCACCCGGGCAGCACGCTATACATCACCTACCTCGATCCCTTCGCCAGCGACGTGCGTACGCTGCAATCCACCGCCGCCGTCACGCTGTCGATCGTCATCATGGTGGTGATTTTGCTGTTCAGCCTGCGCTGGCTGCGTGAACAGGCCGACGGCGAAGATCTTCTGGAACGCCGCGCGCGGCGCATTCTGAACGGCGAGCGCGAAAACGTCATGCAGGGCGACGTGCGTGAGTGGCCGGCCAACGTCAGCGGCGCACTCGACCGCCTGCTGGCCGATCTGGCGGAAGCGCGGGAAGAGCGCAGCCGGGTCGATACGCTGATCCGCGCCTTCGCCGCGCAGGACGCCAAAACCGGGCTGAATAATCGCCTGTTCTTCGATAACCAATTGACCACTCAGCTGGAAGATGAAGGCTCGCACGGCATCGTGATGATGGTGCGGCTGCCCGATTTCGAGACCCTGCGCGAGACGCACGGCAGCGTGGCGGTGCAAGAGCTGATGTATTCGCTGGTCAACCTGCTGTCTACCTTCGTGATGCGCTACCCGTCGGCGCTGCTGGCGCGCTACTTCCACAGCGATTTTACCGTGTTGTTGCCGCATCGAACCCTGAAGGAGGCCGACGGCATCGCTTCACAGCTGGTCAACGCCATCGATGCCTTGCCTTCCACGGCGCTGATCGATCGCGAGGCTTTCCTGCACATCGGCATCGTGGCGTACCGCAGCGGTCAAACCACCGAGCAGGTGATCGACTATGCGGAGCAGGCGACGCGCCACGCTACGCTGCAGGGCGAAAACGGGTGGTATGTGTACGACAGCCAGGTGCCGGAAAAGGGGCGCGGCAGCGTCAAGTGGCGCACGCTGCTGGAACAGGTGCTGGCGCGCGGTGGCCCGCGGCTGTATCAGAAACCGGCGGTGACCGTGGAAGGCGAGGTGCACCATCGCGAGATCATGAGCCGGATCTATGACGGCACCCAGGAATTGCTGCCGGCGGAATATATGCCGCTGGTGCAGCAGCTGGGGTTGGCGGAGAGTTACGATCGCCAACAGGTGAGCCGCATCATTCCCTTGTTGGCGCAGTGGCCTGAGGAAACGCTGGCGTTTCCACTGTGCGTGGACTCGATTTTGCAGCGCTCTTTCCAGCGCTGGCTACGCGATACGCTGTTGCAATGCGAAAAAAGTCAACGTCGGCGAATTCTGATTGAACTTGCGGAGGCAGATGTGTGTCAACATATCGACCGTTTGCGTCCGGTGCTGAGGCTGTTGTCAGGGCTGGGCTGCCGCCTTGCGGTGTCCAAAGCGGGTTTAACCGTGGTCAGTACGTCCTATATCAAGTCGCTGCAGGTGGAGATCGTCAAGCTCCACCCGGGGTTGGTGCGGAGCATCGATAAGCGGGACGAAAACCAGCTGTTCGTGCAGAGCCTGACCGGCGCCTGCGCGGGCACGCGCGCGCAGGTGTTCGCTGCCAGCGTACGTACGCGCAACGAATGGCAGACGCTGAAAGAGCGTGGGATCCATGGCGGGCAGGGCGACTTTTTCGCGTCGCCGGAACCGATCGACGCGGGGCGTAAAAAATATTCACGTCGTTATCGTGTTTAAGCTGATTGACGGACAAAAATTGACGTAGAATGAGGGCCGGATCCATCTGGGCCTCGTTACCGTCTTTTTGGAGTTTTTTCCAAACTGCCTGCGACAACAACGCCTATTTGAGATAGGCTCTTGTCTGCCTTTATCTGGTTGACGTTGGTAGGTGCTTACCACCGGCGGCAATCAGGGAATATGTTAGATTTTATGAGCTGTGTTACGCCGTTTCGTGCGTTGACAGGGTGGTAAACTGAGCCTTTGTTCAGGGAATTCAGGCCTCATCCAATTTCCGTGCATTCGAGCAGAAACAATACAGACTATTTTTCACCGAAGTAGAACGTTTTTGCGCCTTGTCGCTGCTTCGTGTGGTTGGTAAAGTAGGCGGATTTTATTTTCCGCCCCCAGCTTGCAGGATTATCCTTTCGTTATGTTTAAGAAATTTCGTGGCATGTTTTCCAACGACTTGTCCATCGACTTGGGTACCGCCAATACCCTGATTTATGTTAAAGGGCAAGGCATCGTACTGAATGAACCTTCGGTGGTTGCCATTCGTCAGGATCGTGCCGGCTCCCCAAAGAGCGTTGCGGCCGTCGGTCATGACGCCAAACAGATGCTGGGCCGCACCCCCGGCAACATCGCGGCTATTCGCCCGATGAAAGACGGCGTGATCGCCGACTTCTTCGTGACCGAAAAAATGCTGCAGCACTTTATCAAACAGGTTCACAGCAACAGCTTCATGCGCCCAAGCCCGCGCGTGCTGGTCTGTGTGCCGGTCGGCGCGACCCAGGTTGAACGCCGCGCTATCCGCGAGTCCGCCCAAGGGGCCGGCGCGCGCGAAGTGTTCCTGATTGAAGAACCGATGGCGGCGGCGATCGGCGCAGGTCTGCCGGTCTCCGAAGCGACAGGCTCCATGGTGGTGGATATCGGTGGCGGTACCACTGAAGTGGCGGTGATCTCGCTGAACGGCGTGGTGTACTCCTCTTCCGTGCGCATCGGCGGCGACCGCTTCGATGAAGCCATCATCAATTATGTGCGCCGCAACTACGGCTCGCTGATCGGCGAAGCGACCGCCGAGCGCATCAAGCACGAAATCGGTTCTGCCTATCCGGGCGACGAAGTGCGCGAAATCGAAGTCCGCGGCCGTAACCTGGCCGAAGGCGTACCGCGCGGCTTTACCCTGAACTCCAATGAAATCCTCGAAGCCCTGCAAGAGCCGCTGACCGGCATCGTCAGCGCGGTGATGGTGGCGCTGGAGCAGTGCCCGCCAGAATTGGCCTCCGACATTTCCGAACGCGGCATGGTATTGACCGGCGGCGGCGCGCTGCTGCGCAACCTCGATCGCTTGCTGATGGAAGAAACCGGCATCCCGGTCGTAGTGGCGGAAGATCCACTGACCTGCGTGGCGCGCGGCGGCGGCAAGGCGTTGGAAATGATCGACATGCACGGCGGCGATTTGTTCAGCGAAGAATAGTCAGCCCCTGGAAGGAGGAATCGTATCGGATGAATGCGCACAGCGAGAATCGGGTACGGTTCCTCTTTCTGTTGTCGAGGAACTCGCATAATTTATGAAGCCGATTTTTAGCAGGGGGCCTTCCCTGCAACTGCGACTTTTTTTGGCGGTGATTGCGGCCATTGGCCTGATCGTTGCCGACAGCCGGCTCGGCACGTTCGTGAAGATACGCAACTACATGGACACCGCAGTCAGCCCTTTCTATTTTCTGGCCAACGGGCCGCGTAAAGTTTTGGACAGCGTGTCAGAGACGCTGGCCACCCGCCAACAGCTGGAGCTGGAAAACCGCGCTCTGCGGCAGGAACTGCTGCTGAAAAACAGCGATATTCTTCTTCTTGGCCAATTCAAGCAGGAAAACGCCCGCTTGCGCGAGCTGCTGGGTTCTCCGTTGCGTCAGGACGAACACAAGATGGTCACCCAGGTGATCTCCACCGGTTCCGATCCGTATAGCGATCAGGTGGTGATCGACAAAGGGTCGGACAACGGCGTCTATGAAGGCCAGCCGGTGATCAGCGACAAGGGCGTGGTCGGTCAGGTGGTGGCGGTGGCGAAAGTCACCAGCCGCGTGCTGCTGATCTGCGACGCCTCGCATGCGCTGCCGATCCAGGTGCTGCGCAACGATATTCGGGTGATCGCCGCGGGCAGCGGCTGCGCCGACGATCTGCAACTGGAGCATCTGCCGAACAACACCGACATCCGCGTTGGCGACGTGCTGGTCACCTCCGGCCTCGGCGGCCGCTTCCCGGAAGGGTATCCGGTGGCGGTGGTTTCCTCGGTCAAGGTCGACAACCAGCGTGCTTACACTGTGATTCAGGCGCGGCCGACCGCCGGTCTGCAGCGCTTGCGTTACCTGTTGTTGCTATGGGGCGCCGATCGCAACGGCGACATGCCGCTGCCGCCGGACGAAGTGCACCGCGTGGCCAATGAACGCCTGATGCAGATGATGCCGCAGGTGCTGCCGCCTGCCGGTTCCGTCGGGCCGCAGCTGCCGGCTCCGGCCACCGGGGTGGCGCCGCAAACCACGGCACCGGCCTCTGCTCAGCCTCAGGTTCAGCCCGCGGCGGCGGGGGTGGTGCAATGAACAGCTACCGCAGCCACGGGCGCTGGATAATCTGGCTGTCGTTCCTGGTGGCGTTGGTGCTGCAAATCATGCCGTGGCCGGAGCAGATCTACATGTTCCGGCCTTCCTGGCTGGTGCTGATCCTGATCTACTGGGTGATGGCTTTGCCACATCGGGTCAACGTCGGCACCGGCTTCGTGCTGGGGCTGATCATGGATCTGATCCTCGGTTCCACGCTGGGCGTGCGCGCGCTGGCGCTGGGCATCATCGCCTATCTGGTGGCGTTCAAATTCCAACTGTTCCGCAATATGGCGCTGTGGCAACAGGCGCTGATTGTCGTGCTGCTGTCGCTGTCGATGGACGTGGTGGTGTTCTGGGCTGAGTTTTTAGTGATCAACGTCTCTTTCCGCCCAGAGGTGTTCTGGAGTAGTGTGGTAAACGGCATTTTGTGGCCGTGGTTATTCCTGTTGATGCGCAAAATCCGCCGTCAGTTCGCCGTACAGTAAGGGTATATCAATGACTTCGCTTTATCTGGCCTCCGGCTCCCCACGTCGACGTGAACTGCTGACCCTGCTGGGCGTGTCGTTCGACATTCTGCTGACGCATACCGAAGAGCAGCGCCGGGAAGGCGAAGCCGCAGAAGCCTATGTGCGCCGCCTGGCGCAGGACAAGGCCAAAGCGGGCGTGGCGCTGGCGCAGGAAGATCGGCCGGTGCTGGGCGCCGACACCATCGTGGTGCTCAACGGCCGGGTGCTGGAGAAGCCGCGCGACGAAGCCCATGCGGCGGACATGCTGGCGGCCCTGTCCGGCAAGCAGCATCAGGTGATGACGGCAGTGGCGATCGCCGATCGCCACGACGTGCGTTGCCAGCTGGTGGTGACCGACGTGACGTTCCGCAGCCTGTCACAACAGGATATCCGCGACTATATTGCTACGGGCGAACCGATGGATAAGGCGGGCGCCTATGGAATTCAAGGAAAGGGTGGTTGTTTCGTCAGAACGATAACCGGGAGTTATCACGCAGTGGTCGGTCTGCCGCTGGTCGAAACACATGAGCTGCTCAGTAATTTTGTCGCATTACGTGATGTAAGAACCGGTTGATGGGCGCTGCCACTATCGACCGGCTCTGAGGAGAAGGCATGACAGCTGAGCTACTGGTTAATATCACACCGTCTGAAACGCGGGTCGCCTATATCGATGGCGGCATTCTGCAAGAGATCCATATCGAACGCGAATCCAAACGCGGCATCGTCGGCAATATCTATAAAGGGCGCGTCAGTCGCGTCCTGCCGGGCATGCAGGCGGCGTTCGTCGACATCGGCCTCGATAAGGCCGCCTTCCTGCACGCCTCTGACATCATGCCGCATACCGAATGCGTCGCCGGCGACGAGCGGAAAAACTTCCACGTGCGCGACATCGCCGAGCTGGTGCGCCAGGGGCAAGACCTGATGGTGCAGGTGGTGAAAGATCCGCTTGGCACCAAGGGCGCGCGTCTGACCACCGATATCACGCTGCCTTCGCGTTATCTGGTCTTCATGCCGGGTGCGGCGCACGTCGGCGTGTCGCAGCGCATCGACAGCGAAGCCGAGCGCGAGCGCCTGAAGGCGATCGTGGCGCCGCACTGCGACGAGCTGGGCGGCTTTATCATCCGCACCGCGGCGGAAGGCATCGGCGAGGAAGAGCTGGCGCAGGACGCCGCATTCCTCAAACGGCTGTGGACCAAGGTGATGGAGCGCAAGAAGCGCAACCAGACCAAATACAAGCTGTACGGCGAGCTGGCGTTGGCGCAGCGCATCTTGCGCGATTTCGCTGGCGCGGCGCTGGATCGCATCCGCGTCGATTCGCGGCTGACGCACGATCTGCTGGTGGAGTTCACCGGCGAGTACATCCCGGACATCACCAACAAGCTCGAGCTCTATACCGGCAGCCAGCCGATTTTCGATCTGTACGATGTGGAAAACGAGATCCAGCGTGCGCTGGAGCGCAAGGTGGAGCTGAAGTCCGGCGGCTATCTGATCATCGATCAGACCGAGGCGATGACCACGGTCGACATCAACACCGGCGCCTTCGTCGGCCATCGCAACCTCGATGAAACCATCTTCAATACCAACATCGAGGCGACGCAGGCCATTGCGCGCCAGCTGCGGCTGCGCAACCTGGGCGGCATCATCATCATCGACTTTATCGATATGAACAACGAAGAGCATCGCCGCCGGGTGCTGCACTCGCTGGAGCAGGCCTTGAGTAAAGATCGGGTAAAAACCACGATCAACGGCTTCTCTCAGCTAGGCTTAGTTGAAATGACGCGTAAACGAACGCGTGAAAGCATTGAACATGTGCTCTGTCACGATTGTCCTACTTGCAATGGGCGCGGCACCGTGAAAACGGTGGAAACCGTGTGCTACGAGATCCTGCGCGAGATTGTGCGCGTGCACCATGCTTACGATTCCGATCGCTTCCTGGTGTACGCCTCTGCGGCGGTCGGCGAAGCGCTGAAGAGCGAAGAGTCGCATGCGCTGGCCGAAGTGGAGATCTTCGTCGGCAAACAGGTGAAGGTGCAGATCGAACCGTTGTACAGCCAGGAGCAGTTCGACGTCGTCATGATGTAGCCCGCCCGACATCGATAGGGGCTCGGCACGCCGGGCCCGTCAGTGCATAGATATTCCCGTTGCCAGGCAGCGGAGCAAGGAGAACTGCGTGAGGCGACTGCCTGGGATTCTGTTAGCAACAGGCGCCACCCTAATCGTGATTGTGGCGCTGCTGATCAGCGGGCTGCGCCTGATGCTGCCGAAGCTGAACGACTACCGTCCCCAACTGCTGGCGCAGGTGGAGAAGTTGTCCGGCGTGCCCGTGCAGATGGATTTCCTACAGGGCAGTTGGGAAACCTTCGGCCCGCAGCTTGAAGTGCGTAACCTGAGCGTTACGCTGCCCAAAAGCGATGTGCATATCGAGCGCGTGACGCTGGCGCTGGATGTGTGGCAGTCGCTGTTGCACTGGCGCTGGCAGTTCCGCGATCTGACCTTCTATCAATTCCGGCTTGATTTGAACGCCACGCTGGGCGGCGATCGGCAGGGCGATGGCCTTGAACCCGGTAAAATCAGCGATCTGATGCTGCGCCAGCTCGACCATTTCGATCTGCGCGACAGTCGTATTTCATTCCTGACGCCCGCCGGCGCGCGCGCCGAATTCGACATTCCCCAGCTGACCTGGCTCAACGGCCGCGATCGCCACCGCGCCGAGGGGCAGATCAGCCTGTCGACGCTGAACGGCCAACACGGCGTGGTGCAGCTGCGCATGGACCTGCGCGATAATCAGGGCCTGCTGGACACCGGCACGGTCTATCTGCAGGCCGATAACATCGACATGAAACCCTGGTTTACCCGCTGGCTGCGTGCCAACACCGGGCTGGAAAGCGCCGACTTCAGCCTGGCTGCTTGGCTGCAGGTGCAGAACGGCGAGATCGCCGGCGGCCATGCGTTGCTCAAGCAGGGAGCGGCCAACTGGAATACCGGCTCCGCGCAGCACCGGCTGGACGTGGACAATCTGGCGCTGTCGCTGCGCCGCCAGGGCACAGGGTGGCAGCTCGACGTGTCGCAGCTGCGTTTGAGCACCGACGGCCAGGCCTGGCCGCAGGGCGCGCTTTCCGCCCTGTGGCTGCCGGAAAACACCGAATTCATGGGGCCGGCGCAGAATGAAGAGCTGCGGGTGCGCGCGACCAACCTTCAGCTGGAGCGCCTGTCGGCGCTGCTGCCGACCTTCTCGTTCCTCAGCCCGGACGTGCTCGAGCGCTGGAACGATCTGCAGCCGCAGGGGCAGGTGGCAGCGCTGGCGCTGGACATCCCGCTCAAGCAGCCGGAAAAGAGCCGTTTTCAGGCGCTGTGGCGCGATGTCAGCTGGCAGCGTTGGGAACTGCTGCCCGGCGTCAACCACTTCTCCGGTGCGCTGAGCGGCGGGGTGGAGAACGGCCGCCTGACGCTGGGGCTCACCGACAGCACCCTGCCTTACGGCGACATGTTCCGCGCTCCGCTTGAAATCAACAGCGCGCGCGGCGCGCTGACCTGGCGTTACAACGATCAAGGGTGGGAGCTGGCGAGCCAGGGGCTGGACGTCAAGGCGAAGTCGCTGTGGGTCAACGGTGATTTCCGTTATCAGCAGCCGGCCAAGGGCGATCCGTGGCTGAACATTCTGGCGGGCATCCGCCTGTATGACGGCGCCGACGCCTGGCGCTATTTCCCGGAGCCGTTGATGGGCAAGCATCTGGTGGACTACCTGAGCGGCGCCATTCAGGGCGGCCAGGTGGATAACGCCACGCTGATTTATTCCGGCGATCCGCAGCACTTCCCGTATCGTAAAAACGAAGGGCAGTTTGAAGTCTTCGTACCGCTACGTCACGCCACCTTCCAGTTCCAACCGGGTTGGCCGGCGCTGACCGATTTGGCGATCGATCTCGATTTCGCCAACGAGGGATTGTGGATGCATGCGCCGCAAACCCGATTGGGTAAGGTGGCGGGTAAAAATATCAGCGCGGTGATCCCGGATTACCTGAAAGAGCGGCTGCTGATCGATGCCGAAGTCGCGGGTGCGGGCAGCGACGTGCATGACTACTTCATGCAGACGCCGTTGCACGATTCGCTCGGGGCGGCGCTGGAGCAGCTGCAGATTGGCGGTGATGTCAGTGGGCGCTTACATCTTGATATTCCCCTGGACGGCGAGCAGGTCAGAGCCACCGGCGAAGTGGCGCTGAACAACAATTCGTTGCTGATAAAGCCGCTGGACAGCGAACTGCAAAAGCTCAGCGGCAAGTTCCGCTTCGACAACGGCAACCTGCAGAGCGACCCCCTGTCGGCCAACTGGTTCGGGCAGCCGGTGGCGGTCAACTTTTCCACGCAGGAAGGCGATCGCGATTACAAGATCAATGTCGGCCTGAAGGGCGACTGGCAGCCGGGCAAGTTCCCCGGCCTGCCGACAGAGGCTGCCGCTGCGCTCAGCGGCAGTGCGCCCTGGCAGAGTCAGGTGGCCATCACGTTGCCGCATCAGGGCTCGGCCAGCTACGATATCGGTCTGGACGCAGACCTGAAGAAAGTGAGCAGTCACTTACCTTCACCGCTGGACAAGGCGCCGGGCGAGGCGTTGCCGGTGAACGTCAAGGTTAAAGGCGGTCTTAACGGCTTCACGTTGACCGGCAGCGCGGGCAAGCAGAACCGCTTCAACAGCGAATGGAACTTCGACAAAAAACAGGTGAATCTGGCGCGTGCCGCCTGGCAAACCAACGGTGGCGGCACCCCGCCGCTGCCGGCCGGCAAATCGATGACGCTGAACCTGCCGGCGCTGGACGGCGAGCAGTGGCTGGCGCTGCTGGCGCCGGCGCTGAAACAGGGCGGCGGCAGCGGTCAGGTGGGCGGTTTCAGCTTCCCCACCACCGTGGCGCTGACCACGCCGCAGCTGCTGTTGGGCGGCCAGGCCTGGCATAAGCTGACGCTGTCGGCCGAAAAACAGCTTGGCGCTACCCTGGTGAGCGCCAAGAGCGACGAAGTGGACGGCAGCCTGCGGGTGGCCGATCGCGGGCCGTGGCGCGCCGATATCAACTACCTGTATTACAACCCACAGTTCGCCGAGACGAAAAATGCGGCGGGCGCGCCGTCGCCGTCGACCGAGAAAGTTTCCTTCCGCGACTGGCCTTCGCTGATGCTGCGCTGCAAGTCGTGCTGGGTGCTGGGGCAGAACCTCGGCAAGGTCGAGGCGGATTTGACTAATCGGGGGGATACCCTGACGCTGGATCACGGCCTGGTCGATACCGGTAAAGGGCGCATGAGCGCCACCGGCTTGTGGAAGCAAAACGCGCAGGAAGAGCGCAGCTCGCTGAAAGGCAAACTACTCGGCGGCAAGATAGATGAAACCGCCGCCTTCTTCGGCATCACTATCCCGCTGAAGGGGGCGCCTTACGACGTGGACTTCGATCTGTACTGGCACGGCGCGCCGTGGCAGCCGCAGGTCAATACGTTAAGCGGCGCGCTGCAGGTCAAGATGGGCAAGGGCGAGATCGACAGCATGGGCGGCGGCCGCGCCGGCCAGCTGCTGCGGCTGGTCAGCTTCGACGCCCTGCTGCGCAAGCTGCAGTTCGATTTCAGCGATACCTTCGGCAAAGGTTTCTACTTTGATTCCATCCGCAGCACCGCCTGGCTGAAAGATGGCATAATGCATACTGATAATCTATTGATCGACGGCCTGGCAGCGGACATCGCCATGAGCGGCCAGATCGATCTGGCGCGCCGCCGCATCGATATGGAGGCGGTGGTGGCGCCGGCGATTTCGGCGACCGTCGGCGTGGCCACGGCGTTTGTCGTCAACCCGATCGTCGGCGCGGCGGTATTTGCCGCCTCGCAGGTGCTGGGGCCGCTGTGGAGCAAGATTTCGCTGATTCGCTACCATATCGGCGGCGATCTCGACCAGCCGAAGATCAATGAGGTACTTCGTAAGGCAAAGGAGGATAAGGCGTCATGAGGAATGCTAACGTTGCGTTGTTGCAGTTGTGCAGTGGCGATCAGGTGCGCGATAACCTGGCCCAGATTGAACAGCAGATCAAGCAGCTCAATGCCGGGGTAAAACTGGTCATGACGCCGGAGAACGCGCTGCTGTTCGCCAACTCCGCGGCCTACCGCCAACAGGCGGAAAAACAGGGCGATGGCCCGCTGCAGAACGCGGTGCGCGAGCTGGCGCGCCGCTATCGGGTGTGGTTGCTGGTGGGCTCGATGCCCTTGATCAGCCGCGAAAACCCGGAACTTATCACCACCAGCAGCCTGTTGTTTGACGAGCAGGGCGAAATCCGCGCCCGCTATGACAAACTGCACATGTTCGATGTGGATATCAACGATGCGCACGGCCACTACCGCGAGTCGGATACCTACCAGCACGGGCAGCACCTGACGGTGGTGGATACGCCGGTCGGGCGTTTGGGCATGACCATATGCTACGATTTGCGCTTCCCCTCGCTGTTCCAGGCGTTGCGGGCGCAGGGCGCCGAACTGATTTCGGTGCCGGCTGCCTTTACCCGAGTGACCGGTGAGGCACATTGGGAAATCCTGCTGCGCGCCCGGGCGATCGAAAACCAGTGCATGATCCTGGCGCCGGCGCAGGTGGGGCGCCACGGGCCGACTCGTCGCACCTGGGGCCACACGCTGGCTGTTGACGGCTGGGGCAAGGTGCTGGCCGAGAACGCGGACGCCGTGGCGGCGCTGAAGGTGCGCGTGGACGCCGCAAGCCTGAAAAATATTCGTGCGCAGATGCCGGTGCTGCAGCACAACCGATTCCAGACGTCGCTGACGGCGCCGTCTGACAAGCTATCCTCCAATCAAGAGTGAAACCATTATGAGCCTGACGTTTGTCAGTGAGCAGTTACTCGCTACCAACAAGCTGAGTCATCAAGACCTGTACAGGGTACTGGGTCAACTGGCAGAACGCCGTATCGACTACGCCGATCTCTATTTCCAGTCCAGCTATCACGAAGCCTGGGTGATCGAGGACGGCATCATCAAGGATGGCTCTTACAATATCGACCAGGGCGTCGGCGTGCGCGCCGTCAGCGGTGAGAAGACCGGCTTCGCCTATGCCGATCAGATCACCCTGAATGCGCTGCAGCAGAGCGCCCAGGCGGCGCGCAGCATCGTGCGCGAGCAGGGGGACGGGCGGGCGCATACCCTGGGCGAGATCGGTTACCGGGCGCTGTATCCGCTGCTCGATCCGCTGCAAAGCCTGCCGCGCGAAGAGAAAATTGCCTTGCTGCACCGCGTCGACAAGGTGGCGCGCGCCGCCGATGCGCGAGTGCAGGAAGTGAACGCCAGCATCACTGGCGTTTACGAGCAGGTGTTGGTGGCCGCCACCGACGGCACGCTGGCGGCGGACGTTCGCCCGCTGGTGCGCCTATCCGTCAGCGTGCTGGTGGAACAGGACGGCAAGCGTGAGCGCGGCTCCAGCGGCGGCGGCGGCCGTTTCGGTTACGACTATTTCCTGGAAACCGTCGACGGCGACGTGCGCGCCGATGCCTACGCCAAAGAAGCGGTGCGCATGGCGCTGGTCAATCTTGGCGCGGTGGCGGCGCCGGCCGGCAATATGTCGGTCGTGCTGGGCGCCGGCTGGCCGGGCGTGCTGCTGCATGAGGCGGTGGGCCACGGCCTGGAAGGCGACTTCAACCGACGCGGCACCTCGGTATTCAGCGGCCATATGGGTGAGCTGGTGGCTTCCGAACTGTGCACCGTAGTGGATGACGGCACCCTGCAAGGGCGCCGCGGCTCGCTGGCGATCGACGACGAAGGCGTGCCGGGTCAGTACAACGTGCTGATTGAAAACGGCGTATTGAGAGGCTACATGCAGGACAAGCTCAACGCGCGGCTGATGGGTGTCGCCCCGACCGGCAACGGCCGCCGCGAGTCCTACGCGCATCTGCCGATGCCGCGCATGACCAACACCTACATGCTGGCGGGCCAATCGACGCCGGAAGAGATCATCGCCAGCGTCGAGTACGGTCTGTACGCGCCGAACTTTGGCGGCGGTCAGGTGGACATCACCTCCGGCAAGTTCGTGTTCTCCACCACCGAAGCCTACCTGATCGAAAAGGGCCGCATCACCAAACCGGTAAAAGGGGCGACGCTGATCGGCTCCGGCATCGAGGCGATGCAGCAGATCTCGATGGTCGGCAACGATCTGGCGCTCGATAAAGGCGTGGGCGTGTGCGGCAAGGAAGGCCAGAGCGTGCCGGTAGGCGTTGGCCAACCGACGCTGAAACTGGATACGTTGACCGTCGGTGGCACGGCGTAATCTTTCTTCAAGGGGGCATGCGTTGGCCCCTCAACCATTCTCCATTTCGCGGCCTTTCTCGCATTCGTAACGCTAAGCGCGGCAGGACGCCGTAGCCTGCACGACATAATGGAATGAAATTGACGTGGCGAAAAAACAGAGCACGACAAGAATGACGCGCCTGGCATTATCCGCTCGGCGTTGGCTGCTGGTGCTGGGCGTTCTGTCCCTGACGGGCTGCGCCCGTTCCGATGCGCTGTGGGGCGTGGTCGATAAACTCTGCATGGCCAACTATCAGCAAAAACGCAATCCGGCCCCGTGCGAGCAGATTTATATGCCGCAGGGGAAAGCGCAGGGCTTTAGCGTGCTGCAGAACCCGCGTTACCCTTATCACTTTATCCTGGTGCCGACGGCGCCGCTCTCCGGCATTGAAAGCCCGCAGCTGCTGGTTGGAGAACGGACAGACTATTTTGGCTATGCCTGGCTGATGCGTTACCGGCTGGCCGCCGAGTATGGCGGGCCGGTGCCGGATGATATGTTGGGCATGGCGATCAACTCCGCTTACGGCCGCAGCCAAAACCAGTTGCACATTCACCTGACCTGTCTGCGCGAGGACGTGCGGCGCCAATTGCAGGCGGAACGCCCCTACATACAGGAACAATGGCGGCCTTTGCCGGATAAGTTGTTGCGCCACACCTATTATGCTCGCCGCGTGATGCAGCCAGCCGTGATGGGCATCTACCCGATTAAGGATTTGGCGGATTATTTCCATCTGTCGCCGCCGCAGCTGGCGGAATATGGCGTGGTCGTCGTTCCGACGACGTTTGCCGGCCGGCAAGGGTTTATCTTGCTGGCCTCGAAACGCGGCTGGGACGTCGGCAATCGCGCGTCGGTAGAGTCGCTGCTGGATAAAGAGTGCGCGATTTTGCCACGTTGATTTTGCTACATAAATGACGCAGGTGAGAGCAACGAGGCATCGCTCTCACCTTGTTGTCCCTACCTAAACCGCGCATCCCGCGTAAACAGGAAAGCGGCTTCCCGCAGGCGAGCGTCGGCTTGTGCCTGATCCCCCTGATAGCGCAAGATCATGATCAGCGTGGCGTAGACGTTGGCGTCGATACGGCGCTGCAGATAGGCATTGGCCCACTGCCGATAGCCGGTCAACAGGGCATCATCACGCGTCTGGTTATAGACCAGCAGCGCGTGAGATTGCTCGTCGAAGGTTTTGCGCTCCCGGTAGATCCAGGCAGCCGGCGGCGGCATGTGCTCGATGCTGTCGATGTTGGCCAGCATAGTGCGTTCCGACTGGGTGAGCGCCATGCGCCCTTGCCAGGCGAAGACCGCCATCACCAGCACGCCGACCGCCGCCATCGCCACCGGCAGGCTCAGGGTTTTGGCGAACGGCAGCGGGCGGGGTTCGCCGGTTTGGCCATCCAGCAACGCCAGCAGCAACAGAAACGCCAGCCAGTGCGGCGCAGACAGATAGAAAGGGTATTCCAGCTGGGTGTGCACCAGCATTGGCAGCAGCACCAGGAACAGCCCGACGCGCGCACCGTTCGGCTGCTCGCGATCCCGTTGCCAGGCGCGTTTCAGCAGCAGCGCGCCGGCGATGAGGACGATCATGATACCCGCCAGCGCCGGCAGGCCACCCTCAACCCACCACAGCAGGATTTCATTGTGCGGATGCCCGGCGACTTCCAACACTTCTCGCCAGGGCATTTCCTGCAGGCGAAAGTGCGCGAAGCTGTATTCAAAACCGCCGTAACCCCAGCCCAGCAGCGGCTTGGCTAGGATCATGGCGCCGACGTCATGCAGCATGGTCAGACGCGCGCTGTTGGACAGCCCCCGACCGATCAGGCCGGCGCGGCCATCCAGACCGAAACCGGTGAACACCACTGTGAGGCCGATCGCCATCCCCAACAGCAGCGCGCCGCCGGCCCAGCGGCTTGCGGCCGGGCGCCGGCGGGCAAAACGCCACAGCAGCAACGCCGCCGCCAAGGCGCCGCCAAGCCAGGCGGCGCGCGACTGGATCAGCACCAGCAGGGCGGAGAAAACGGCCAGCAGCGCGAGCAGCGGGATTTGCCGCCGCCACGTTGGCGCTGAGAGGGGAGCAAGCAGCAGCCAGAGCGCCAAGGCCAGCCCGGTGGCGATAAAGCTGCCCAGCACGTTCGGTTGCTGAAAGACGCCGTAGACCCGGCTGCCGTTAGGGGCTACCCAGGCCAGCGTGGGGGCGAACAGTTGCAGCGCCGCCAGCAACGCCTGAACGCCGATGGCAAACAGCAGACCGTACAACAGCAGCTCGCGCTGCCGGGCGTTGAGGCGCAGCTGCAGGCAGGCGACATAGAACAGCCAGCCGCCGAGCAGACCGGCGCAGCGCCACAGGGCGTCTTCGCGCCATTCGGGGCGGGTATACAGCAGCGGCAGCGCCAGCACGGCGATGCCGAGCAGCAACCGCCGTGCGGTGGGGGTCAGCGAAAGACGGGTACGGCCAAGGCAAATGGTGAACGTCACTATCAGCGTGGTGAGCGCCATGACAGCCCAGGCCAGAATGTTTTGCGGCAGCGCCAGACCGTCGCCTCCCATGTTGGGGTAATAAACCGGCAGGACCGCCGCCATCCAGATCAGCAGCAGGGGCAGCACGGCGATGGTCGCTGCGTTAGCGGGAGATTTATCGGCCATGGTTAACCTGCCATGGCCTGATAGCGTTTATGAAATGCATGTTTTGATTATTCCCTATCCTTTATCCTGATGTTGAAATGCGTGTAATGTTCAATTCGAAATGTCTCACGGGAAATTTAAATCGTCTTTATGGTGAAGCGATAAATAATGTTTGCCCTGAGAATGCGCGAGGCTGTATGCCTAAAGAAAGGTTAAGCCGTAATTTTCACCCGCAAAAGGCATTTTTGTTGTTTGCAAAAACAGACGCGCTATTTTCTCAAATCTATTGTGATTCAGTCAATTTTTAATCGAATTTTATTTTTGTTTATTAAAATCAGTTGATTGAGTGTTATTTTTGCGTGTATGAATATCGTGAGGTATCTCGGCGATGGCCTATGTCGGCAGTCAATGTGAAGAATAAGATAGGTATCTTATTTTTTAATTTGTTTCGTCAGCGGCGGCGTGATGGCGGAGATTTATTCCATCGTTTTCCATTGCTGATTTTTAAATTAAAATTGATTTTCATCGTTGTATTTTTATTGAGATTATTCTTGTCTTCATCTGTTTTTTTTTGGTTTTTATAAAATGATTTATTGTTAGGATTGTTCTGCTGCATTGGAAATAAAAGAGGTTATGGCTTGAGCCTCCCCGTTGCCGCGGCAGAATACAGACTAACGCGCCTGCCCAAGCGCGTTAATCTCGTCTCTTGTGCGCTTACTCCACGTCGCCGATCCGCTCCAGCGCATCCACCACCAGATCCCAGAATTTATCCTGATCCAGTTTGACCGCTACCTGGGTGTGGCAATCCGGCGGCGGCGGCGCGCGGAAGTCCGCGACCGTCATGCCTAAGGTGAGGGTGCCGGTCAGCTCTATATTTACCGGCGCTTTGCGCACCGACATGACGCTCGGATCGATCACATAGGCCACCGCGCAAGGATCGTGCACCGGCGGGGCGCTGAAGCCTTGCGCCTGTTGGTACATACGGCCAAAGAATGCCAGCAGTTCGCCGACGAAGGCGGCCGGCCGGGTGCCGAGGGCGGCGATGCGTTCGCAGACTGCCGGCGTGGCCAGCGCCTGGTGGGTAAGATCCAGCCCGACCATGGTGAGCGGCCATTTTTCGTTGAACACGATGTGCGCCGCCTCGGGATCGATTTTGATATTGAACTCCGCCACCGCGCTCCAGTTGCCCACATGATAGCCGCCGCCCATCAGCACCACTTCCTTGACCCGTTCGGCAATGCGCGGCTCTTTACGCACCGCCATGGCGATATTGGTCAGGCCGCCGGTCGGCACCAGCGTCACGCTGCCCGGCGGGTGGGCCATCACGGTCTCGATGATCAGGTCTACCGCGTGGCGTGAGTCCAACTGCAGGTGGGGTTCCGGCAGCACCGGGCCATCGAGGCCTGAGTCGCCGTGAATGTCGGGCGCCACTTCGATATTGCGCACCAGCGGACGCGGGCAGCCGGCGGCGAAGGGGACGCCGGTGATATTGGCGATACGGGCCACCGCCAGGGCGTTGCGCGTCACTTTGTCCAGCGTCTGGTTACCCACCACGGTGGTGACCGCCAGCAGGTCGATCTGCGGATTGCCCCAGGCCAGCAACAGAGCGATGGCGTCGTCATGCCCCGGGTCACAGTCCAGTATGATTTTTTTCATGGTTATTCCTGATGCAGGGAGAGGTTTCCGCAGCATAACGCAGCGCGACGGTGTGGGATAATGCCGATGGTGCTTTTGTTAACGGCATCAAAGCCTTGCCACTTTTACGATGTAATGAAACGTAAATCCTGCTCGCCGGGCTTTACCCTGGAGTTTACTCCAGGGTTTACAGTGAGGTTCAGCGTCAATGCACAGAGGAGAGGCGGGATGAGCTTACTGAAACGGTTGTTGGGGCAAGGCGGTCATCAGCGCGCGGGCCACGGCGGCGGGCATCATGGCAACCGCTATAACCAGCATGGTGAGCCGGGGCCGCAGTGCCCGGAATGCCAGGCAGTGAATAAATCGGGCGCCCGTTATTATCACCGCTGCGGTCAGCCGTTTGCCGCGCTAAGCGCCACCTGCGGCCAGTGCGCCGCGCCGTTGCCGCCGGGCAGCCGCTTTTGTCCGCAGTGCGGCGGCGGTGTGCCGTGAACCGGGGCGGTTGGACACTCGCGCTGCTGCTGGGCGCCATGGCGCTGTGGACGCTGCTGGCCTGGGGCGTAGCCGGGGTACTGGCCTGGCTCCCGGCGTTGGCGGAGGCAGCCGGGAATGCATCGTTGCCGGTGAACGGTGCGCTGAGCCTGGTGCCGCAGGCGGTGCTGGACGCCTGGCTGCCATGGCTGAAACAGCTGGGCAGCGGGCTGGCGAGCTATTTTCCTGTGCTGCTGACCTGGGCGGGCTACGCCGTCTGGCTGCTGTGGGGCTTCGGCATGGTGGCGCTGACGCTGCTGGCCGCGCTGGCGCGCCGTTATTTGAGCGCCGCTCAGCGATAGCCCTGATAGACCGCCGCTACGCGTTCGAAATAGTCGGTTAAATAGTTGATGCACACCTGCACCTTCAGCGGCAGTTTGTCTTTCTCGGTATAGAGCGCGTAGATCGGCCGCGGATCCGAATGGTAGCTTTTGAACAGGATCTCGATCTCGCCGCGTTTGATCTCTTCGATCACCCACATCAGCGGGGCGTAGGCGATGCCGGCGCCGTTTTTCAGCCAACGGATCATGGTGGAGGAGTCGTTGGTGACGAAGCGCCCCTGCGGGGAAATGCGTGTGGTGATGCCTTCCGGCGACATCAGTTCAAATTCGCTGTCGGGCCGCACGCTGTACTCCAGCCAGGAGAAGTTGACCATGTCGCTCGGCTTCTGCGGCGTACCGTGCTGGATCAGGTAGCTTTTGGCGGCGCACACCACCATCGGCATCTGCCCCAGGCGGCGGGAGAACAGGCTGGAGTCCTGCAGCGCCCCGGTGCGGATCACCAGATCCAGTCCGTCGGTGATCAGATCCGGCGCCGGAATGCCGGTTACCAGGTTGACCGTCAGGCCTGGGTACTCTTTCATCATCTCGGCGGTCATGTTCGCTAGCACGTTTTGCGCCATGGTGGATGAGCTGCCGATGCGCAGCGTGCCGGCGGGCGTATTGTTAAACGCGTACAGCTGCTCATGCACCTCGCTGACTTCCTGCAGCATGCGTCGGCAGCCCTGATAGTAGATTTTGCCGGCCTCGGTCAGGCCGATGCTGCGCGTGCTGCGGTTCAACAGCTTGACCTGCAGTTCATTTTCCAGTTTCGAGACGGTTTGACTGATCGATGAAACGCTCATGTCGAGTTGGCGTGCGGCCGCGGTAAACGACCCGAACTCAACCACTTTGGCGAATACCGACATCCGTTTTAATCTTTCCATTATTCACTCTGGCTTAAAAGTGATTTAGATCACAGATTGTTGATGCCTTGATAGTAAGCAGGCTAATATAACGTGGTCGGGTGAATAGACCTTACCAACGTGCGAGAGCGATCGGCAACGCAATCCTGCCGCTCCTCCGGCACCCTCGCAATCCCTGTCGTGGATGTCTGCCCCCAAGTTTAACCTTTTTTCGGGTTCGTGACCTGGACAAGCTGCCTGGTCAAGATTTGTGGCGCGCGCACGCTAAAATGTAAAGAGAATGTGAATGGCGAGATGTGTCTTTCCCCGGCGTAGTGAACAATAAGGAAAAAGTGATGAGTTTGCTTCCGGTTATGGTCATCTTCGGGCTGTCGTTTCCGCCGGTGTTTTTCGAGCTGCTGGTGTCGCTGGCGCTGTTTTTTCTCTTGCGCCGCCTGCTGCAGCCGACGGGGATTTACGATTTTGTCTGGCATCCGGCGCTGTTTAACACCGCGCTGTATTGCTGCTTGTTTTATCTGATTTCGTGTCTTTTTGTTTGAGGTCGCTGTGAAAAATTTTTCGATAAAAATAACCCGAATCGCGATCACTTTGATTCTTGTGCTGTTGGGCATCGCCGCGATATTCAAGGCCTGGGTGTTCTACACCGAGTCGCCGTGGACGCGTGATGCCAAGTTTACCGCCGATGTGGTGGCGATCGCGCCGGACGTCAGCGGCCTGCTGACCGACGTGCCGGTGGTGGATAACCAACTGGTGAAGAAAGGCCAGGTGCTGTTCGTGGTCGATCGGCCGCGTTATGAGCAGGCGCTGGCGGAAGCCGGCGCCGACGTCGCCTACTATCAGACGCTGGCGGCGGAAAAACGGCGCGAGGCCGGCCGCCGCGTGAAGCTGGGCGTGCAGGCGATGTCGCAGGAAGAGATTGACCAGTCGAACAACTCACTGCAGACCGTGCAGCACCAACTGGCGAAGGCCATTGCGGCGCGCGAGCTGGCGCAGCTGGATCTGGAACGCACCACGGTGCGGGCGCCGGCCGATGGCTGGATCACCAACCTCAACGTCCATGCCGGCGAATACATCACCCGCGGCTCGGTGGCGGTGGCGCTGGTGAAGAAAGATTCCTTCTACATCCTGGCGTACCTGGAAGAAACCAAGCTGAATGGCCTGAATAAGGGCGACCGCGCGGAGATCACCCCGCTCGGCAGCAACCGCATCATGCACGGCACCGTCGACAGCGTGGCGGCGGCGGTGAACAACAGCAGCAGCACGGTGAACAACAAAGGGTTGGCCTCGATCGACAGCAACCTGGAGTGGGTGCGCCTGGCGCAGCGCGTGCCGGTGAAGATCCTGCTGGACGCCAAGGATCAACAGCATCCGTACCCGGCCGGCACCACCGCCACCGTGGTGATCGTCGGCAAGAACGATCGCAATGCCGACAGCGGCTCGCCTTTTGTGCGCCTGATGCACCGGCTGCGTGAGTTCGGCTAATGAGCAGCCCAACCTTTATCCGGCTGAGATTCGCCTTCAAACTCAGCTTCGCGATTGTGTTTGCGCTGTTCGTCGGCTTCCATCTCAATCTGGAAACCCCGCGCTGGTCGGCGATGACCGCCGCCATCGTCGCCGCCGGCCCGGCCTTTGCCGCCGGCGGCGAACCCTTCTCCGGCGCCATCCGCCACCGCGGCTGGCTGCGCATTATCGGCACCTTTATCGGTTGCTTCGTCGGCCTGATCATTATCATCACCACCGCCCGCGCGCCGGTGGTGATGCTGTTGCTGTGCTGCATCTGGGCCGGTTTCTGCACCTGGCTCTCTTCGCTTATCAAGGTGGAGAACTCCTATGCCTGGGGGCTGGCCGGGTATACCGCGCTGATCATCATCGTGACGGTCGCCACCAGCGAGTCTCATCTGCTGGAAGCGCCGCAGTTCGCCATCGAACGTTGCAGCGAGATCGTGCTGGGGATCGTCAGCGCCGTGTTGGCGGATCTGCTGTTCTCGCCGCGTTCGATCAAACAGGACATCGATCGGGCGGTGGATCAACTGCTGGTGGCGCAATACCGCCTGATGCAGATGTGCATCAGCAATGCCGACAAAGAGGATATCGACCGCGCCTGGAGCAATCTGGTGAAGAGCACCACGGCGCTGGACGGCATGCGCAACAACCTGATGATGGAGTCCTCGCGCTGGCAGAAGGTCAACCGCCGGGTAAAAGCGCTGCATACGCTGTCGCTGACGCTGATCACCCAGGCCTGCGAAACCTATCTGATCTTGTTGAATCACCCGGACGCGCTGAAAGACAGCCTGCGTGAGCAGCTGATGGTCCCGGCGGAAACCCCGCAGGAGATCCACAAGCGCATGAAGCTGCTGCGCCAGGTGCTGACCACGCATCGTTCCGAGGAAACGCTGCCGACCCTCACCGGCTGGGTCGGCGCGGCGACGCGCTACCTGCTGCTGTCGAAAGGCGTGCACGCCAACTGCAGTATCAGCGCGGTGGAAGAGGGGGTGTTGAGCAACGAAACCGTGGTCAAGCCGACTTCGGCGGAAGGGCATCACGCGATGATCAACGGCCTGCGCACCTTTGTGGCGACGGCCTTCGGCAGCCTGCTGTGGCTGTGGACCGGCTGGACGTCCGGCAGCGGTTTTATGGTGATCATCGCGGTCATCACCTCGCTGGCGATGCGCACCCCGGCGCCGCGCATGGTGGCGATGGATTTCGTGCTGGGCATGCTGGCGGCGATCCCGGTCGGCTCTCTGTTCTTCATGGTGATCCTGCCGGCGACGCAGCAGAGCATTTTGCTGCTGTGTCTCAGCCTCGGCCTGCTGGCGTTTTTCATCGGCATCGAGGTGCAGAAGCGGCGGCTCGGTTCGCTGGGGCTGCTGGCCGGGACCATCAACATTCTGGTGCTGAGCAACCCGATGGAGTTCAACGTCACCCAGTTTCTCGACGGGGCGCTGGGCCAGTTCCTCGGCAGCTGCGTTGGGCTGATGGTGCTGCTGCTGATCCGCGACAATTCGCGTGAACGCACCGGCCGCACGTTGCTCAACCAGTTCGTCAGCAGCGCGGTGTCGGCGCTGACCACCAAGGCGGCGCGTCGTCGGCAAAACCACCTGCCGGCGCTGTATCAGCAGCTTAACCAACTGCTGATGATGTTCCCGAACGACATCGCCAAGTATCGTCTGGCGCTGAACCTGATCATTGCCCACCAGCGCATGCAGCGGGCGGAGATTCCGGTCAGCGAAGAGCTGTCGGCCTTCCACCGCCAGATCCGCAGCACCGCCGATCGGGTGGTCTCCGCCAAGAACGACGTCAAGCGCGCCTATTACTACGATCGCTTGCTGGGTGAAATGAACGAGTACCAGCAGAAGCTGGTGGACAATCAGGCGCCGCTCAGCGTCACCGGGCCGGTGAAACGCCTGGCCGACATGCTGCATCGCTATCGTCACGCCTTGATCGATTGATGCGTTCCCTCCTGTTGCGCCGCGTTGTGCGGCGCCTTCCCTGACTATACTGAAAGCAGCGCCTGGCATGGCGAGCCGTCTCATGTGAGGCGGCCTGTTTTCAGAGAGACTCCGAGTGCCAGAACGACTGGAAAGTGGCATCATTGTCATGAGTGGATGAAACGCTTACCGCCGCGAAAACGTGACGTGCCGGTCATCTTAGTTTCATCCAGGTCGGCTATATACCTAACTAGCCTGGGGGAGCTGCGGCGCCTTCGGCGGCATAATTTCAGGGAATGTCATGAACAAGCGGATTCTGTTGGCGATTGTCATCGCCGTGGTCATCGCCGTCTTCAGCGCGCTGCGCGGCAACGAGCACCGTGCGATCGGCGGCAATGCGGCGGTGGTGCAAGCGCCGGCGGGGCAACAGCAGAGCATCGATCGGCTCACGCAGCAGCAAACGGTGGTGAGCTACCTGCAGCAGCATCAGCGGCTTCCGGGCTATTACGTCACCAAGAAGCAGGCGCGCGAGCAGGGCTGGGACCCGCGTTCAGGCAACCTCTGTGCGGTATTGCCGGGCAAGGCGATTGGCGGCGATCGATTCTCTAACCGTGAAGGGCAACTGCCGAGCGCCGGCGGCCGGGTCTGGCGCGAAGCGGACATCAATTACCAGTGTGGCCGGCGCGGCGCCGATCGCCTGCTGTATTCGAGCGACGGTCTGATCTTCGTCACGCGCGACCATTACAAAAACTTCATTCGTGTGGAGTGAGTTTGATGGCAAAAGTAGAGTTTGATTTTGAACAGATCCAGGATGTGCCGACCTTCTACCGCGATTTTGCGCACAAGTTTGCGCTGGACGAGGGATTCGGCGCCAACCTCGACGCGCTGTGGGACGTAGTGACCGGCGATATCGGTCTGCCGGTGGAAATCGAGTTCACTCACCTGAATGCCCGCAGCAAGCGTCGTTTCGGCGCGATCATTCTGCTGTTTGAAGAGGCGGAAGAAGAGCTGGAAGGCAGCCTGCGCTTCAATATCCGCGAAAGCAGCGGCGAACCGGCACATCACCGGGGATGAAACGGGTTCATCCCGGGATGGCGGCGGCGCTTAGTCGGCCGCTTCGGCCAGCTCGCGCAGGTATTGGAAGATCTGGCGGTAAGCCTTAGGCGGCTTGTTGGCGGCCTTCTCTTTCTGCGCGTTGCGCACCAGTGAACGCAGCTGTTGGCGATCGGCGGCCGGATACAGATCCAGGATCGACGGAATGACGTCATCGCCTTCTTCGACCAGACGGTCGCGCAGCGCTTCCAGCTTGTGGAACAGCGAAACCTGCTGGTTGTGGCGGTTTTTCAGCTTGTCGAGCGCGGTCTGGATCGGTTCGATATCGCGGGCGCGCAGCATCTTGCCGATCAGCTGCAGCTGACGGCGACGGCCCTCTTTTTTGATCTTCTGCGCCAGCTCGATGGCGGCGCGCAAATCTTCGTCCAACGGAATGCGATCCAGCGCGTTTTTGCCCAGATCGACCATTTCGGCCCCCAGGTCTTTCAGCGCTTCGGCATCACGTTTAATTTCACTTTTACTGACCCAGATAATCTCGTCATCGTCCTCGTTTTCATTCTCCGGGACATCGTCGAGCCAGTCTTCAGGCTGTTTGTTCATGGTAGGCTCCGTTAAAAAGAGGCTAATCCTAACAGGTTGCCGGCTTTATGCGAAATTCAACGCGGTTCCTGTTAGACTCAACGGCAGAGATCTCAGGATTTTTGCGCGCCGCTCCGCGTGCACAACTACGCCGCTCCGGCACTTTTCTCAACGATTTTCTGATTAATTATGGCAGATTGATGAAAGTAGTCACTCAAGTTGCAGAACAGCGCAAGGCGCTGGAACAGGCCGTTTCTCAGGCGCTGGAGCTGGCCCGCGCCGGTTCCGACGCGGCGGAAGTCGCGGTCACCAAATCGACCGGCATCAGCGTCAGCACCCGCTTCGGCGAAGTGGAAAACGTCGAGTTCAACAGCGATGGCGCGCTGGGCATTACCGTGTATCACCGCCAGCGCAAAGGCAGCGCCTCTTCCACCGATCTCAGCCCGGACGCCATCGCCCGCACCGTACAGGCGGCGCTGGA
Source organism: Serratia sp. CY71090 (assembly GCF_052166845.1). Classification (NCBI taxonomy): domain Bacteria; kingdom Pseudomonadati; phylum Pseudomonadota; class Gammaproteobacteria; order Enterobacterales; family Yersiniaceae; genus Serratia; species Serratia sp. CY71090. The sequence goes on from NZ_JBJNOA010000011.1 coordinate 137,364, forward strand.
CATCGCGCGCTATACCTCTGAGGATCCCTGCGCCGGCCCGGCGGAGAAAGATCTGCTGGCGTTTGAGGCGCCGGATCTCGATCTGTTCCACCCGACCGAGCTGGACGCCGAGCGCGGCATCGAGCTGGCGGCGCGCGCCGAGCAGGCTTCGCTGGCGGCGGACAAACGCATTACCAACACCGAAGGCGGCAGCTTCAACAGCCACTACGGCATCAAGGTGTTCGGCAACAGCCACGGCATGCTGCAAAGCTACTGTTCCAGCCGTCACTCGCTGTCCAGCTGCGTCATCGCAGAACAGGACGGCGACATGGAGCGGGATTACGCTTACACCATCGGCCGGGCGATGGGCGATCTGCACAGCCCGGAGTGGGTGGGGCAGGAGTGCGCCCGCCGCACGCTGGCGCGCCTCGCGCCGCGCAAACTGTCGACCATGAAGGCGCCGGTGCTGTTCGCCTCCGAGGTGGCCACCGGGCTGTTCGGCCATCTGGTGGGCGCCATCAGCGGCAGCAGCGTTTATCGCAAATCCACCTTCCTGCTGGACTCGCTGGGCAAGCAGATCCTGCCGGCGTGGCTGACCGTCGAGGAGCATCCGCACCTGCTGAAAGGGCTGGCGTCGACGCCGTTCGACAGCGAGGGCGTGCGCACCCAGCGGCGCGATATCGTCAAGGATGGCGTGCTGCAAACCTGGCTGATGACCAGCTACTCGGCGCGCAAGCTGGGCCTGCACAGCACCGGCCATGCAGGCGGCATCCATAACTGGCGCATTGCCGGGCAGGGCGCAGACTTCGCCGGCATGCTGAAGCAGCTTGGCACCGGCCTGGTGGTCACCGAATTGATGGGCCAGGGCGTCAGCGGCGTCACCGGCGATTATTCTCGCGGCGCCGCCGGTTTTTGGGTGGAAAATGGCGAGATCCAGTACCCAGTCAGCGAGATCACCATCGCCGGCAACCTGAAAGACATGCTGCGCAACATCGTCAGCGTCGGCAGCGATATCGAAACCCGCAGCAATATCCAGTGCGGTTCGGTGCTGCTGCCGGAAATGAAGATCGCCGGCCAGTGATCCGCTGCGCGGCCGGCGCCCGCCGGCCGCGCGTTACCCTGTCTCAACCTTGCTTACAAATCTCCGGTTTCGATTTTTCCCGGCCTTGCCTATGGTAACGGTGGGTTAATTAAAACAATAACTGGAAGGTGAGCAAACATGCAGAATACCCTGAAAGCGCTGGCGGCGTTGACGCTGCTGGCAGCCAGTTCGCTGGCGGTCGCCGCCGATCTGGGCGACGATATGGACACCCTGGCGGAAAACTACAAAACGGTGCTGAATACCGACTCCGCCGCTACCCTCAAACAGAGCCTGCAGAACATGCGCGCCGCCGCGCAGGATGCCAAACAGGGCACCCCGCCGAAGCTGGAAGACAAAGCCGCCGACAGCCCGGAGATGAAAGATTTCCGCAGCGGGTTGGATACCCTGATCGGCCAGATCGATCAGGCGCTGGCGCTGGCCAATCAGGGCAAAGTCGCTGAAGCGAAGCAGCTGGCGCAAGGCTTCAAACAAACCCGCGACGCCAACCACAAGAAATTCCGCTAATCCGTCAACCGTCGCGCCCGTCTTCCGTCAGATAGGAGGAGGGCGCCTGCCCCAGCACGCGGCGGAACATGGTTGAAAACGCCGCGCTGCTGTCATATCCCATCTCCATCGCCACCTGCGTCACGCTGCGCCCTTCGGCCAGCAGCGCCAACGCCAGCACCACGCAGGCGCGCTGGCGCCATTGCGAAAAAGGCAGGCCGGTCTGCGCGCGAAAGAAGCGGCTGAAGGTGCGAATGCTCATGTACAGACGGGGCGCCCACCGCTGCGCGGAGTCGTGGGCGTCGGGGTGTTGCAAAAAGGCGCGGCACAGCTCAACCAGCCGAGGATCGGCGGGCAGCGGGATGTGCAACGGCAAAGGTTGCAGCCGGGCCAGCTCGTGCAGCAGCAGCGCCGCCAGCGCTCCGTCGCGGCCCTGTTGTTCATACTCCAGCGGCATATCCACCGCCGCCATCAACAGCTGGCGCATCAGCGGCGTGACGCTGACCACCTGACATACCTGCGGGCGTTCGGCGGGCAACGCGCCGGGTTCGAGGTACAGACTGCGGGTGGTGACGCCGACCATCCGCACCGCGTGCGGCATCTGCGGCGGCAGCCACACCGCGTGCTGCGGCGGAACGACCCAATTGCCTTGCTGCGTGAAAACGTGCATGACGCCGGTAGCGCCGTACAGCAACTGCGCGCGCCGGTGGCTGTGCATTGGCAGCAGGTGCCCCGGCGGATAATCGGTGCCGATGGCGATCACCGCGCGGGTTACGTGGTCGATGTCATCAATGCGGACGTTGCGCATGTGTTCCCTTTGGCGGGCAAATTGGCCGAAACGCAATGATAGTTGGCCTTTCATATAAAGCAAGCCAGCGACGGTCGCCCTACTATCGGGGCAGAAAAATAACGCTTGTTCGGGTCGCCGTTATTTTATCGGCCATGAAACCCGTGCAAGTTTTCACACCAGGGTGGGACGAAGGTTCTCGTTCTCGCAATACAAGAAGTTAATAAGGAATAAAGCGTTATTTTATTCCAACACCTGAAGCAATAGTTCTTAGCGCAGTTCAATGACTATAAGGTGATATTTCATGTATAAGTTCGGTGTGATTGGCGGCGGGGCCGCCGGCATCTCTTTTGCGTATAACTTTATAAAAAATAAGTCGGTTAATCATTGCAAAAGGCCGCTTTCCCTGACGGTTTTCGACAAGCAGGGATTTAAAGGCGGTATGGCATACAGCAGCGATTTTGACAGCCATATATTAAATATGACGCCGGAAAATATGTCGGCGGATATTTTCGACGAAGCGCACTTCGTTGATTGGATCGCCATGCATTTCCCGCAGTTTTGTCAGGATCGTTATCCGCCGCGCTGGCTGTATCGGGAATATCTCGATTTTATTCGCGACATGACGATATATATGGCGGCGGACAGTAACGTAGCGCTGAATTTCGTGACCGCCGAAGTGAATGCCATCGCGCCGCACGAGGCCGGCTACCGGCTGACCACCGCCTGCGGCGGCGCCGAGCAGATGAACGCGCTGGTGCTGTGTTCGGGGCACAACCCGCCGGAATGCCTTTACCCAGTGGATGGGGTGATCGCTTATCAGGCTCATCAGGATCTGCCGCCGATCAACCCTTATTCGAGCATCGGCGTGATCGGCTGCAGCCTGACGGCGATTGACGCCATCGTTGAACTGATGGAGCGCCTGGGAGCGACCGACATCTGCGCCCTGTCGCGCTCGGGCCTGTTCCCCAGCGTGCAGCCGGCGCTGATGCGTCCGCCGCCGGAGGCGTTTGTTGAGGCGCTGCGGCGCTTTGTCGCCGGCCGCGATTTTATTGACGCGCATCAGCTGGTGCATGCGATCAACGCCGCGCTGGCGCGCCACTATCCGGGGCCGGAGCGGCTGACGGTGCTCTCGGCGCTGGGGGAAAGGCGCGATTGCTACCGCGATCTGGCGGACAGCCTCGATCGCGCGCGCTTTGCCAGGGAGCATATCTGCAGCTATCTGGCGGCGATCCACCCGGCGGTGTGCGCCGCCTGGGTCAAGATGGATGCCAACAACCGGCAGGTCTTCATGCGCTTTTACAACTCCTCCTGGATGCGCAATCGGCACGCCATGCCGATCAAGAATGCCTACAAGATCGTGGCGGCGCTGGAGAGCCAACGCCTGCGCGCCTGCGGCGGCCTGGTGGATATCAGCAAGGCAACGGACGGGTTTATCCTTCGTTGCCATGAGTCGCGGGTGCGCGCGCAGTATCTGTTCAACTGCACCACGCCTTCCTATCAACTGCCGCCCAACCGCCTGAGCCAGCAGCTGCTGCAAGACGGGCTGGTGCAAGAGAACCTGTTCGGCGGCGTGAAGTGCAACCCGCATACGCTGAAAATCGCCGACCGACGCGGCCGTGAGCAGCATCTCTACTCGCTCGGCGCGCCCGCCAAGGGCGATCTTTTTTATACCTCGGCGATGGAATCCATCACGCGGGATATCAGCAAAATCGTGTTCAACAACCCTATTTTCAATGCAAAGAAGGCTGAAGTATGAAAAACGTAGCGCTCTTTGTCGGCAACGACATTTTCTCCTGGCTGGTGTGTCAGGATCTGATCGCCGCCCTGAAAGGCGAGTGTGCTTTTACGGTGTATTTCCCCCTGGCGAAAAGCGGCGGCCGCATCCAGGAGCTGGCGGTTCGCCGCCTGGGGCTGTACGAGCGCGAGGTGCTGAACGATTTTGTGTTCCCGTTCGTTGGCCGCAACGCCGCCGCCTGTGAGGGTGCCTATCAACCGCCGGCCCTGTTCCTGGCCGCCGCCGGGGTCAAAGCGCATCGCGTTCTCGACATCAATGACGCCACGTTTATCAGCAGCCTGGAGCATATGGACGCGGTGATCTCCCTGCGCTGCTATCAGAAATTCTCCGCCGACTATGTGCGCGCCTTCAGCCGACGCGGCAAGCTGCTGTGGAACCTGCACCCCGGCGACTTGCCGCGTTATCGCGGGGTGATGACGCTATTCCGCGCAATGATGAACGGTGACAAGGGCTGTGCGGTGACGCTGCATGAAATGGATGAGCACTGGGACGCCGGCCCGGTGCTCGCCCGTCTGCGCGCCGAGCTGCGTCACGATCTGTCGTTCCTGGAAAACATGATGTTGCTGGGCGTGCAAAGCGGCGCCTTCCTGGCGCGCCAGCTGATGCGGGCGGAACGGCGCGAAGCGATAGCGGCGGAAAAGCAGGGTGATTCGCGCTATTGGGGCTTCCCGGACGCACAGACGCTGGCGCGGGCGGAACAGGCGGGCATTGAGCTGGTGGATCACGACGCCGTGCGCGAGCAGTATCTGGGGCTGTTCGTCGGCGATCGTTTCCACCCGCTGGCGGGGCAGTTCTGCGCCGGGTTCGATGACTTCGTGCGGGCGCACGGCCATGATTGAAATGTTAATCGTTCTGGGTGCCGGTTTTCTGACCGGCATCACCACCATTCTGTTCGGCTTCGGCGGCGGCTTTGTGGTGGTGCCTTTTGTCTATCACCTGATCTCCGCCTCGGGCGAGCAGCCCGGCCAGGCGATGCATATTGCTGTAGCGACCTCGACAGCGGTGATGATCCTCAACGCGAGTTATGCCACCCTGACCAACTGGCGCAGCGGCAACCTGCTGCGAGAAACCATCGTACCGCTGATCTTTTTCATCGGCATCGGCGCGGCGCTGGGCGCGTTCGCCTCCTCGCTGCTGGCGGACGGCGTGATCCGCTGGCTGTTTGTGGTCTATATGGCGGTGACCATCGCAGACTGTCTGTTCCGCCGGGGCTTCCTGACCAAACCGGCGCGCGCTGAACTGTCTCCCGCCACGTTGTGGGGCGGCGGGCCGTTGATCGGCGGCATCGCCACGCTGCTGGGGGTGGGTGGCAGCGTGATGACCGTGCCGCTGCTGCGTCGCCATGGTTACGACATGAAATATTGCGTCAGCGCCGCCAACCCGCTGTCGATCCCGGTGGCGGTGATCGGGGCGCTGATGTATATCGTGTTGGGGTGGCGCGAGATGAGTGGGCCGCAGTATCTGGGTTACGTCAATCTGAACATTCTGGGGCTGCTGGTGGTAGCGGGGGTTGCGGGGATCGTGTTTGCCAGGCGCTGTTTGCCGAAGGTGAGCGACGCGCTGCATGCCAAAATCTACGTGCTGCTGCTGATCGCCGTGCTGATCGCCATCTGCCTCTGAGACAGAAAGGGCGGCCGGATGCCGCCCTGAAAACCGCTTAACGGTGGTATTCGCCCGCCGCTTCCGGCTGGTACAGCAATTCCAGCACTTCAATCCGCGCTTCTTCACCGTTCGGCAATTGCCAGGAGATCTGCTTGCCGACGTGCATGCCGAGCAGCGCTGCGCCCAGCGGCGCCATCACCGACAGCTGATCGTGGCTGTCTTTCAGCGAGGCTGGGTAGACCAGCGTGCGCACATGCTCTTCATCGGTGTGCAGATCGCGAAAACGCACGCGGCTGTTCATGGTCACCACGTTGGCCGGCATTTTCTCCGGCGGCAGGATTTCCGCGCGATCCAACTCGTCGTTCAGCGCGGCGGCGACGTCGGTGTTGGCAAAGGCCGGTTGTTCCAATAGCGCATCCAGGCGTTCCGCATCCAGCTCATTAATAGTAATGATGGGTTTGGTCATTCCACTCTCCAGTCAAATCAAAGGGCGCCAGTCTGTGCGCCCATAAATTCGGAAAAACAACACAAAGCAACACCCCCGCGCCAGAGGAGCGGGGGTGTGGGTAATGTCGATTTGTCCCATTGATAGTAGGCGGTTGGGGCGAGAAAAGAAAGAGATCCCGATCACGAAGGCTTTTATCGTCAATCGAGACAAAAAAAACCGTTAGCCGGGTTATGTATTTGTTATCTCATTCACTTTTTCGCCGTAGCGCCGTTTTGCGAAATGGATCTCCGCGCGTCATTCGATTTCCACTTCGAACTGGAAAAAACCGGTCTCCACAGAAAATCTTGCCGGGGGTAGGGTAAAGACATCACAGAAAGCGGGTTATTCAGGTGATGCGCTTTACGGCTTACTGATTAATGTGGGATCTAGGGGTACTGAAAAGTGAATGATGGATCTGCTTCGATAAAAGAAATTGAACAATCCGATATCAGCGAAGCCGGTGAGATCACCGCTCGGGTGCTGGCGGATATTACCGCGATGCTGAATGCTGAGAATATTTATACCAATGCGGTGCAGCAACAGATGCTGGAATCGCATATTCGCGCCATGGTGCTGCGCTCAATAACCGGTGAGCCGTTGCCGGAGGTGGATAAATCATTGTTCGACGAAATTTCCGCCGAGTCCATGCAAATGGCGGAGCGCGTGGTGGATCAGTTTGGCACATTGCCCATCGAAGAGGCCTATTTGCTGTCCGTGCACTTCGAAGTGGCGAAAGATAATAACGCATAGCGGTTAACGCATCGATTTCAATCAGGAGAATATACCATGGGTCAAATTACCGTAGTGATCGGCGATCGTTTGGGCAAAGGGCAAAAAGTCGGCCAGGGCGTTGAAAACGCAGGCGGAAAAGCGGTGGTCATCCCCGGCGTGGCGGCGGATATGAAGCTGGGCGACGTCATGAAAGCGGAAAACGCGCAGCTGGGCATCTCTTTTTGCGGCAGCGGCGGCGCCGGTGCGATTACCGCGCAAACCAAATACGGCTACAAGGCCAAATACGGCATGCGTTCGGTGGAAGAGGGCGTGACGGCAATTAACGAAGGCTGCAACGTGCTGGGTTTCGGCTTTATGGATAAAGAAGAGCTGGGCCAGAAACTGGTGGAAGCCTACGTCAAAAAACATGGCAATCCATAATGAAAGAGCAATATACCACATCGGTGAAGGTGGAGGGTAAAGGCGACAGCAAAGCGAAAGCTTTTGCTTCCGCCTTGGCTAATGTGCAGGGCGCGGTATTAAAGTCCACCAACAATATTCTGCTGCGCATCGAGCCGCAGGACGTCAGCGTAGTGAAGGCGGAAGAGAAAATAACTAAAGAGAAATTTCTTTTCTTCTTTTTGCCGCGTGAAAGAAAGAGCTATGCCGTTTCTCTGGAAATAACCGTGAACGTAACCATTATCAATACCGAGAAGGTTGTCTTCGTCACGAAATAAAAACGTTAGCATAAATGAAAGGGTATACTGATGTTTTTAATCATCTTATTTAAATCGATTATTATCGGTGGGCTGGTGGGGGTCGGCGTAGGGGCCGGCGCCGCACGCATGTTCCACGCGCCGACAACACAGGGCATGGGGGCGTTTCGCACCCTGGGCGAGCTGAACTCCTGCGAGGGCGATCCGGCTTCCCACTTCTCATTCGGTCTGGGCTTCTTCTTCAACGCCTGGGCGTCTTCCGTGGCGGCGGGCTCCTTCACGCAGGACGTCGATCACCGCATCATCCCCCACTGGGGCGCGGCGGCCCTGATGGTCAAGAACCGCAATCTGGCGCAAACGCTGCACGATCCGAAAAAAATGGCTATCGCCTGCGGCATCATCGGCATGCTGGTGGTGGCCTTCCTCAATACCACCGCTTCCGCCGTGCCTGCCGCGCTGCAGGTCACCGCGATCAAGGTGCTGGTGCCGGCGGCCAACCTGCTGGTGAACACCGTGATGCCGGTGATCTTCTGGCTGGCGGCGATCGACGCCGGGCGCCGTTCCGGCTTCTGGGGCACCATCTTCGGCGGCCTGGCGCAGCTGATCATGGGCAACGCCGTACCGGGCCTGGTGCTGGGCATTCTGATCGGCAAGGGCGTGGAAGAGAGCGGCTGGAACAAGATCACCAAGATCATGATGGCGGTGATCGTGCTGCTGTTCGTGCTGAGCGGCTTCTTCCGCGGCTTCGATATGAAAGTTCTCGAGTCCTTCAGCCTCGGCGTGCCGGGCTGGCTGGACGCCATTCACAACACCCTGAGCGGTAAATAAGGAGCGGGATGATGGAAGAGCAAACCCAAAAAGGCTTCTGGTACGCCGACTGGTCATTCCCGATTTTTGTTGGCCTGCTGTCCTCCGGCGTGTTCGCCGGGACGCACATGTACTACCTGTACGGCATCGGCGCCTTTAACGAAGTGGCCTTCGTCTCCATGCTGCGGGCGGGGATGGATACCGGCGTATACGGCGCGGTGGCGGCGTTCGGCGCCAGCTTCCTGTTCGCGCGCATCATCGAAGGCTCGCTGGTGGGCATCCTCGACATCGGCGGCGCGATCCAGACCGGCGTCGGGCTGGGCGTACCGGCGCTGCTGCTGGGGGCCGGGATTGTGTTCCCGGTCGCCAACTTCGCCGCGTCACTGGCCACCGGTCTGATCATCGGCCTGGCGATCGGTTACGTGATCATCCTGGCGCGCAAATTCACCATCAATCAGAGCAACTCCACCTACGGCGCGGATGTGATGATGGGCGCGGGCAACTCGTCGGGCCGTTTCCTCGGGCCGTTGATCATCCTGTCGGCGATGACCGCTTCGATCCCGATCGGCATCGGTTCGCTGCTCGGCGCACTGCTGTTCTATATCTGGGGTAAACCGATCACCGGCGGAGCGATCCTCGGCGCGATGATCCTGGGGGCGATCTTCCCGGTAGCCATTTCTTAAGAGGCCTGCGCCAGGCGCCGCCCGAGGCTGCGGCGGCGCCCGGGCTAACAGGAGCAATGCGGTATGTATGACTTAGTAATCAGAGGCGCCAGACTGGCGGACGATACGCTGATCGATCTGGCGGTAAAGGACGGCAAAATAGCCTCGGTGGGGCGGCTGGCGGCGGACGTCAGCGCCGTTCGCCAGCTGGATCTGGCGGGCAACTGCCGCCTGAGCGCCGGTTGGATCGACGCGCACGTGCACTGCTATCCCGAATCGCCGATTTACCATGACGAGCCGGATCGGGTCGGCGTCGCCAGCGGCGTCACCAGCGTGGTCGACGCCGGCAGCACCGGCGCCGACGATATCGACGCCTTTTATCAGCTGACGCGCAGCGCCAAAACCAACGTTTTCGCCTTCCTCAACATCTCGCGCATCGGCCTGCTGCGGCAGAACGAGCTGGCGGAGTTGACGGATATCGACAAGCGCGAGGCCGGCCAGGCCATCGCCAATCACCCCGGTTTCATCATCGGCATCAAGGCGCGCATGAGCAGCAGCGTGGTGGGGAAAAACGGCACCCGGCCGCTGGTGTTGGCCAAAGAGATCCAGCAGGAAAACCGCCAACTGCCGCTGATGGTGCATATCGGCAACAACCCGCCGGATCTGGACGACATCGCCGATCTGCTGACCCGCGGCGACATCATCACCCACTGCTACAACGGCAAACCGAACCGCATTCTGACGCCGGCGGGCACATTGCGCGAGTCTATCCAGCGCGCGCTGCGGCGCGGCGTGTTGCTCGACGTGGGGCACGGCACCGCCAGCTTCAGCTTCGAGGTGGCGCGCCAGGCGATCAAACTGGGCATTTTGCCGCACACCATCAGCTCCGATATTTACTGCCGCAACCGCATGAACGGGCCGGTGCATAGCCTGGCGACGGTGATGTCCAAATTCTTCAGCGTCGGCCTGACGCTGCCGCAGGTGATCGCCTGCGTGACGGAGAACGCCGCGTCGGCGCTGCAGCTCAGCGGCAAAGGGCGGCTGGAGCCGGGCTATGACGCCGATTTCACGCTGTTTGAACTGCGCCGCGAACCGCAGGTGTTCGCCGACGCCGAAGGGCAAACCGCCGAGGGCGAACGGCTGTTGGTGCCGCTGGCTGCGGTGGTGGCCGGGGAAATCCTATTAACCGAACAAGGGGAGGCAAGCCATGTCTTCGATTTATGAAAAATACGGTTTGAAGCAGGTGATCAACACCTCCGGCCGCATGACCATTCTCGGCGTTTCCACGCCGCGCCAGGACGTGATCGACGCCGTTGATTACGGCCTGAACCACTATTTCGAAATCAAGGATCTGGTCAACAAGACCGGCGTCTACATCGCCGATCTGCTCAATGTGGAGGACGCGGTGATCGTTTCCTGCGCCTCGGCGGGGATCGCCCAGTCAGTGGCGGCGGTGATCGTTAAAGATAACGCCAATCTGCTGGTGAACCTGCACTCGGCGCCGATCGCCGTGCCGCGCGAGATCGTGCTGCCGCGCGGCCACAACGTCAACTTCGGCGCGCCGGTGGACACCATGGTGGCGCTGGGCGGCGGCAAGGTGGTGGAGGCGGGCTACGCCAATGAATGTTCGCCGGAGCAGATTGAAGCCTGCATCACGCCGCAGACGGCGGCGATCCTGTACGTCAAATCGCACCACTGCGTGCAGAAAAGCATTCTGTCCGTCGAACAGGCGGCGGTGGTGGCGCGTAAACATAACCTGCCGCTGATCGTCGACGCCGCGGCGGAAGAAGATCTGATGTGTTACTACCAGATGGGGGCCGATCTGGTGATCTACAGCGGCGCCAAAGCCATCGAGGGGCCGACCAGCGGCTTGGTTATCGGCAAGAAACAGTACGTCGAGTGGGTGAAGCTGCAGTCCGGCGGCATCGGCCGGGCGATGAAGGTCGGCAAAGAGGGCATCCTCGGCCTGACGCAGGCAATTGAAAGCTATCTGACGCTTGAGAAAACCACCGGGCAACAGATGGTGGCGCGGATGACGCCGTTCCTCAACAGCCTCAACACCCTGACCGGCGTCAGCGCCAAAACCGTCTGGGACAGCGCCGGCCGCGATATCGCCCGCGCCGAGATCACCTTTGATGAGGCGGTGCTGGGGCGGTCGACCTATGACATCGTTCAGGCGCTGAAAACCGGCGACATCGCCATCTACTTCCGCGGCTACAAGGCCAACGAGGGCAAGATTGAGGTCGACGTGCGCAGCGTCGACGAGCAACAGCTGATGACCGTCTTTAGCTGTATCAAGAACCTGTTTACGGAGAAACAAGCATGAAGCTGCAGCCTAACTACTATCGCGACCGCGTCTGCCTGAACGTGCTGGCCGGCTCCAAAGCCAACGCGCAGGACATTTACGCGGCGGCGGAAGGCCATGTGCTGGTGGGCGTGCTTTCCAAGAACTACCCGGACGTCGACAGCGCGGTGACCGACATGCTGCGCTATGCGCGCCTGATTGAAAACGCGCTGTCGGTCGGCCTGGGCGCCGGCGATCCGAAGCAGTCGGCGATGGTTAGCCTGATCGCTCAGCAGGTGCAGCCGCAGCACGTTAACCAGGTGTTTACCGGCGTCGGCGCCAGCCGCGCGCTGCTGGGCCAGAACGACAGCGTGGTCAACGGCCTGGTGTCGCCGACCGGCCGCGTCGGCTGGGTGAAGATCTCTACCGGCCCATTGAGCGCCGCGGCGCCGGACGGCATCGTGCCGGTGGAAACCGCCATCGCTTTGCTGAAGGACATGGGCGGCAGTTCCATCAAGTATTTCCCGATGGGCGGCCTGAAGTGCAAGGACGAATACCAATACGTCGCCAAGGCCTGCGCCGAGCATGATTTCATGCTGGAGCCGACCGGCGGCATCGATCTGGAAAACTACGAGCCGATCGTTGAGATCGCCCTGGCGGCCGGCGTGAAACGCGTGATCCCGCATATCTACAGCTCGATCATCGACGCCGCCAGCGGCGACACGCGTCCGCAGGACGTGAAAACCCTGCTGGCGATGACCAAAAAGCTGGTGGGTTGAACGCGTAATGGGATGAGGTAAACGCTGGGAGGCGAAGGTTTTCCCGTGGCGCGGCATGCCGCGCCGTTACCTATACTGAGGATTACTATGCGAAACTGGCAGGTTCCAACCCGACGCACCGCGTTGTTCCTGGCGCTGCTGGCCGTGACCGGCCCGGCGCTGCATGCTGAGGATGCAATGAACTCCACGTCATCTCATTTCGCCTATATCGGCACCTACAATCCCAACGGCGAAGGCGTTTACCGGGTGCAGGTCGATCCGGCCAGCGGCGCGCTGAGCCACGCCACGCTGGTCAGCAAAGTGCCGAATCCGGCGCAGCTGACGCTGAGCGTTGACGGCAAGACGCTGTATGTCGCCAGTGAAGTGGCCGACTTCAACGGCGGCAAACACGGCGGCATCACCGCTTACCGGGTCAATCCGGCCGATGGCGCACTGACGCAGCTCAACCAGGTAGATTCGCAGGGGGCAGGGCCGGTGTATCTCTCCTCGACGCCGGACGGCCGCCATCTGCTGGTGGCGAACTATGTCAGCGGCAGCGTGGCGGCTTTCCCGATTGAAGCGGACGGCAGCCTGGGCGCCGCCAGCTCGGTGCAGCAACAGCAGGGCCCGGCGGGCGCGGCCAAACCGGCGGCGGCGGTGAACGGCAGCTTCGCCATCAGCGATCACAATGGCCCGCATGCCCATATGATCGCCAGCGATCCGAGCGGCAAGTTCGTGTTCTCCACCGATTTGGGGTTGGATCGCATCTACCAATGGCGCTTTGACACCGCGAGCGGCCGGCTGACGCCGAACGATCCGCCGTGGATCGCCGCCTCTTCCGCCGGCGCCGGCCCGCGTCATTTTGTGTTCCACCCGGACGGCGACACCGTGCTGCTGGTGAACGAAGAGGCCTCGACGTTGACCAGCTACCGTTTTGATCGCCAAAAAGGTACTCTGAAACAACTGCATGCGGTTTCCGCGCTGCCCGCCGACTATCAGGGCACCAGCTTCGCTTCGGGGCTGGCGCTCAGCAAGAACGGCGACACGCTGTACGTCGCCAACCGGCTGCATAACAGCATTGCCCAGTTCAGCGTGGGCGCCGGCGGCGAGTTGAAACCGGTGGCGGAAACCTGGACCCGCGGCGATTATCCGCGTTCGCTGGCGCTGAGCCCGGATGGCCGCTATCTGTATGCGCTGAACCAGCGCAGCGATAACGTCACCCGCTTCAGCGTCAACCCGACGGACGGCAAACTCAGCTTTGTGGGCGGCTATCTGCCGATCGGCAGCCCCTCGCAAATGGCGTTCCTGCCGCCAGCGAAGTAACCCGTGGCCCGCCCGGTTCGCCGGGTGGGCCGCCTGATTGACGGACACAGAATGGTGCGATTTCCTTACCCGCGTTTGGCTTACTTGTTCGATGCTTTGCAAACCGAGACTTTGCCGCAGGATGAGCTGGCGAAGCGTTTCGCCGTGTCCACCCGCACGGTGCGGGCGGATATCACCGCGCTGAACGAGATCCTGGACAAATACGGCGCGCGCTTCGTGCATAGCCGCGGGGCCGGCTATCGCCTGCAGGTCGATAATGCCGCGCTGTTCAGCGCCCTGCAGCATCAGGAACGCCGTAAACAGGCCACCCCGCGCAGTGCGCAGGAACGGGTGCATTATCTGCTGGTGCGTTTTTTGACCTCAGCCTTCTCTCTCAAACTGGAAGATCTGGCCGACGAATGGTTCGTCAGCCGCGGCACGCTGCAAAACGACATGGCTGAGGTGAGAGAGCGTCTGGCGCACTATCAATTGACGATCGAAACCAAGCCGCGCTACGGCATGAAGCTGTTCGGCGCGGAGATGGCGATCCGCGCCTGCCTGACCGATCTGCTGTTCCAGCTGCAGCTGGCCGACGCCGAGAACCCGTTGCTCAACAACGAGATCCTGTTGCAGCCGCAGGTGGCGGCGTTCGCCGGATTGCTGCACCCGCTGTTGTCGCAATACGCCATTCGCCTGACCGACGAGGGCGAGCAGTACCTGATCTTCTACTGCGCGGTGGCGCTGCGGCGCATCAACGACGGTTATCCGCTGCCGGACTTCGAGGTGGAGGACGGCGACGAGGCGGTGCGTCAGGTGTCGACCCGTCTGGCGGCGGAGCTGCGCGCGGCCTCCGGCAAAGAGATCTCGATGGCCGAAGAGGCCTATCTGCGGGTCAACATCGCCGCGCGGCGCGTGCAGGACGTGCAGCCGACCGAGATCAACGCCGACGATGAAGAAGCGCTGGTGGACTACATCCTGTCCTACATCAACGCACACTATAACTACAATCTGCAGGGCGACGAGCAGCTGCGGGCCGATCTGCTCACCCATATCAAGACCATGATTACGCGGGTGAAATACCAGATCAACATCCCCAATCCGCTGCTGGCCAACATCAAGCAGCACTATCCGATGGCTTACGACGTGACGCTGGCGGCGGTCTCCAGCTGGGGCAAGTACACGCCTTATACCCTGAGTGAAAACGAGATCGGCTATCTGGTGTTGCACATCGGCGTGGGGCTGGAGCGGCATTACAACATCGGTTATGAACGCCACCCGCAGGTGATGCTGGTGTGCGACACCGGCAACTCGACGGTGCGCATGATCCAGGCGCAGATTGCGCGCAAGTACCCGCAGCTGGTGATGACGCGCATCGTTTCGCTGCGCGATTACGAGATGCTCGCGCACATCGACGAAGACTTCGTGATTTCCAACGCCCGCATCGGCGAGAAGAACAAGCCGGTGGTGGTGATGTCGCCGTTCCCGACCGATTATCAGCTGGAACAACTGGGCAAATTGGTGCTGGTGGATCGCACCAAACCGTACATGCTGGAGAAGTTCTTCGACGCCGAACATTTTATGGTGCTCAACGAGCCGCTGACGCAGGCGGAGCTGTTCAGCCGGGTGTGCGGCCAGCTGGAGCGAGAAGGGTATGTCGGCGCGGATTTTTATCCGTCGGTGGTCGAACGCGAGGCGATCGTTTCCACGCTGCTGGGCGAGGGCATCGCGCTGCCGCATTCGCTGGGGCTGCTGGCGAAGAAGACCGTGGTGGTGACGCTGCTGGCGCCGCAGGGTGTCGCCTGGGGGGAAGGTGAGGTTGCGCACGTGATTTTCCTGCTGGCGATCAGCAAGAGCGATTATGAAGAGGCGATGGCGATCTACGAGCTGTTCGTCACCTTCGTGCGTGAACGTTCAATGAGCCGCCTGCTGGGCAGCGACAGCTTCGACAGCTTCAAAGCGGTGGCGCTGGACTGCCTGAGCCGAAGTTGAGGGGCTAATCCGCTTCCGGCAGGAACAGGGCCGGGGGCAGATTGAAACGCTTGGCCAGCGCCATAATGTGCGGAATGGTCAGCGATCTTTTGCCGTTCAGGATTTGGTTAACCAACGACTTTTTACCGATCTCATGTTCAAAATCACTTTGGCTGAGTTGGTGCTGTTCCATAAGGACGCGAAGCGCGGCTACCCCCTGTGGTAACTGGGCGATATGCTGGTTGAATGCGGTAAATTCGGCGCTGTTGTCTTCATATTCGGCGATCTTTTTTGCCAGCATGTCAATCAGCGGATGGCGTTCATCGTTTTCCAGCAGGTATTCCACCAATTCGAGCGCTTCCCGGTAGTCTTGCTGAGCGCGGCTGCCCTGCAACAAGGGCACGGCGCGCAGTAGCGCATCGGCCGCCTTAATGGCATCTGTAATCATGATGAACTCCTTCGATAGTGCTGCATCAGCTTGTCGTATTCGGCGTGGCTAACGATATGCTTTATGAAGACTTTCTGTGTCTCGAAGCTGGCAAAGAACAAGATCCGCAGGTGGTTGCCGCCGACGTCAATGACCCACCATTTCTCTTTGTATTTCATACGATCGAGCGAAGGAAAAAGCGCTTTTAACTCGTCCGGCGTGCGGAACTCGCCCCGTCGCAACGCTTTATAAATGGCCTCGAGAGCAGTGGCTTCATTGGGATATTGTTTCGTTGCGTTATTGAACGGTTCCCTGGAAATGATATGCATCGTTCCTTCGATTCCTACCCGGTGAACATTATAGCGACTGCCGGTGAAGTTCACAAATTGTAAACTTTCCGTTGTCCCACAAGCAAAGCGTGGGGAAACACCCGCCTGTTGTCTGTTTTTGCGTTACACACTATTGCGATTACCAAATCCATGATGTGAATTTACAGGCGGTTACGGCTGATTCTGGAAGCGGATTCGCAAAGTGAGAAACGGGAGGGCTACGTTATGGGAGGGGCGGAGGAACACATGCGCCGAGGCGACGCATGGGGAGAGTTTCAGCGACTAATCTTCATCAAACCCGGAGTTGAACAGCTCGACCACTGCCGCCAGCGCGTTGACTTCGTCGGGGCCGGTCGCTTCGACTTCGATATGCCGGCCCTGGGCGGAGTCCAGCATCAGCAGCGCGATGACGCTGCTGGCTTCGGCCTCGGTGCCGCTTTCGTTGCGCAGCATCACCTCGGCATCGAAGCTTTGCACCAGTTCGAACAGTTTCATCGCCGGGCGCGCGTGCATGCCCAGCTTGTTTTTGATTTCAACCGTCTGTTTGACCGTCATTGTTTACGCTTTTCCAGCGTGCGGTGGCGCGACTGCACGTTCTTGCCGCGCGAGCGGAAGTAATCGGCCAGCTGTTCCGCCACGTACACCGAACGGTGCTTGCCGCCGGTACAGCCGATGGCGACCGTCAGGTAGCTGCGGTTGTTGGTTTCCAGCATCGGCAGCCACTGTTCCAGATAGCTGCGGGTCTGGTAGATGAAGTTGTGCACTTCGGTATGGCGATCGAGGAACGACGCCACCGGTTTGTCCAGGCCGGTCATCGGCCGCAGCTTCGGATCCCAGTGCGGGTTCGGCAGGAAGCGCACGTCGAACACGTAGTCGGCGTCGATCGGGATGCCGTGTTTGAAGCCGAAGGATTCGAACACCATGGTCAGTTCGCGCTCGCGCTTGCCCAGCAGGCGGGTGCGCAGCATTTCGGCCAGTTCGTGCACCGACATTTCCGAGGTGTCGATAATCAGGTCCGCCCGCGAGCGCAGCGGTTCGAGCAGATCGCTCTCTTCGTCGATGGCGCTTTCCAGCGACAGGTTTTTGCTGGAGAGCGGGTGCAGGCGGCGGGTGTCGCTGTAACGGCGGATCAGCGTGTTGCGATCGGCGTCGAGGAACAGCAGCTGCGGCGAGAAGCTGTCCGGCAGCTGAGTCATCGCGTATTCGAACACTTCCGGTGATTCCGGCATGTTGCGCACGTCGATGCTGACCGCCGCGGAGATATTGCGTTCCGCCAGCGTATTGGCGAGCTGCGGCAGCAGCACCACCGGCAGGTTGTCAACGCAGTAAAAACCCATGTCTTCCAGCGCCCGCAAGGCGACGGATTTTCCGGAACCGGAACGGCCGCTGACAATCATCAGCACCATGTGGCAACTCCCCTGGCATCGCGGCGGCGTTCATCGCCACCGTTAAACTTTGTTATTCCGGCCGCAGCCGGATCCATCATCGTAAAACAGTATCGTTATCCGGGCTGGAAGTCACGCCGGCCGGGCATCACTCGGTGATGATTTGGTAAAGTTCTTCGTCGCTCTGCGCGGCGCGCAGGCGGCGGCATACGGTTTTGTCGGCCAGGCGTTTGGCGACCAGCGACAGCGTATGCAAATGGGTTTTGCACTGATCGGCAGGCACCAGCAGCGCGAACAGCAGGTCGACCGGCTGGTTGTCGATAGCGTCGAAAGCGATGGGTTGGTCGAGACGGATAAACACGCCAACGGCCCGCAGTGTGTCCTCTTCCAGTTTGCCGTGGGGAATGGCGATACCGTTGCCGATACCGGTGCTGCCCATGCGCTCCCGGGTGAGAACCGCGTCAAACACCACCTGCGAAGGCAGGTTGAGCTGTTTGGCGGCCAGTTCGCTGATAATTTCCAAAGCCCGCTTCTTGCTGGTGCAGTGTACCGAGCTTTTGGTGCACTCGATGTTTAACACCGAGCTTAATTGCATATATTCGTTGTTCATCTCATCTTCACTTAAAACCGCGCCGCCGGGCGAACCCGGCAAGGCGGTTTTTCGTCGGTTTTAACCCTGATTACCGTTCGGCGCGTCACCCATGCGGGTCACGCGCCGAAGGGTGAGGCGGCGACGGATGCCGCCTCATGGAATGGGTTAGGGTGTCAGTGTTGCTTCAATTTGTCTTTATGTTTGTTCAATTGACGTGCCAATTTGTCGATCAGCGTATCAATTGCGGCATACATATTCTCGTCTTCCGAGGTGGCGTGCAACTCGCCTCCATTCACGTGCACCGTTGCTTCCGCAATTTGCTGCACTTTTTCCACACTTAATACAACATACACCTGATTGATGCGATCAAAGTACTGTTCGAGTTTGGCGAACTTGTTGTTCACGAACTCGCGCAACGGATCGGTGATTTCGATGTGGTGTCCGGTAATGTTGAGCTGCATAGTGTCTTCCTTCTCAATAGAGGTCAAACCAACTGTTTACGCTGGTTCGACGGCGGGATGGACAAAGACTCTCGGTACTTGGCGACGGTGCGCCGCGCCACGATGATCCCCTGATCGGCGAGCAGGGTGGCCAGCTTGCTGTCGCTGAGTGGTTTGGCGGGGTTTTCCGCCGCAATCAATTTCTTCACCAACGCGCGGATCGCCGTCGAGGAGGCTTCGCCGCCGCTGTCGGTATTCACGTGGCTGGAGAAGAAATATTTCAATTCGAAAATGCCGCGCGGGCTGTGCAGAAACTTCTGCGTGGTGACGCGCGAGATCGTCGATTCATGCATCTCCACGGCCTGGGCGATATCCGCCAGCACCATGGGTTTCATAAACTCTTCGCCTTGCTCGAAGAACGCCTGCTGTTGATCGACGATGCAGCGGGTGACCTTCAGCAGCGTCTCATTGCGGCTCTCCAGGCTTTTAATCAGCCACTTGGCTTCCTGCAGGTTGCTGCGGATGAACTGGCCGTCGGCTTCACTGCGGGCGCTGTTGCCCAGCGCGGCGTATTGCTGATTGATCTTCAAACGCGGCACGCTGTCGCCGTTGAGCTCGACCGTCCATTTGTTCTGCGTCTTGCGCACCAGCACGTCCGGAATCACGTATTCCGATTCGCCGGTATTGATCGACTGCCCCGGGCGCGGATCGAGCGACTGAATCAGCAGCATCGCTTCTTTCAGTGTATCTTCTTTTAGCCGGGTTGATCGCATCAGGCTGCGAAAGTCGTGGTTGGCCAGCAGATCCAGATGGTCGCTGATGATCAGCCGCGCTTCGGCCAGGTAAGGGGTGTCTTTGGCGTATTGGGAGAGCTGCACCAGCAGGCAATCGCGCAGATCGCGCGCGGCGACGCCGATCGGATCGAAACGCTGCACGCGCTTCAACACCGCCTCGACTTCCTCGAGGGTCACGTTTTCGTCGCCCAGGCTTTCCAGAATGTCTTCCAGCGGCACGGTGAGATAGCCGGTGTCGTCCACCGCGTCGACGATGGAGGTGGCGATGGCGGCGTCGGTATCGGAAAACGGCGTCAGATCCACCTGCCACATCAGGTAATCCTGCAGCGTTTGGGTGGTCTCGCCCTGATAGACCGGCAGCTCGTCGTCGCTGTAGTCGGTGCCGGTGCCGGACGGCGTGCCCGCGGTATAGATTTCATCCCACGTGGCGTCCAGCGGCAGCTCTTCCGGCATGTCTTTCTGCTCCAAGGCCTCGCGGGTATCGAGCCCCTCGGTCTCCTGGGTTTCTTTGGCGTCGATTTCGTCGTGCAGATCGGTCTGTTCAAGCAGCGGATTGCTCTCCAGCGCCAGCTGGATCTCTTGCTGAAGCTCAAGCGTGGACAACTGCAGCAGGCGGATCGCCTGCTGGAGCTGAGGAGTCATGGCCAGCTGTTGACTGAGCCTGAGTTGCAAACCTTGCTTCATAGTTTTCTGTCTACTTCCGTTAACGGTGTCGCCCCGCAGGGCGCGCCGGCGCTTAGAGGCGGAACTCTTCGCCCAGATAAACGCGTTTAACCTGCTCGTCGGCCAGAATAGCATCCGGCGTGCCGTGGGCAATCAGTTTGCCCTGGCTGACGATGTAGGCGCGTTCACATACGTCCAGCGTCTCGCGCACGTTGTGGTCGGTGATCAGCACGCCCAGGCCGCTGTCACGCAGGTGCTCGATGATTTTTTTGATGTCGATAACGGAAATCGGATCCACCCCGGCGAAGGGTTCGTCCAGCAGAATGAATTTCGGGTTGGCCGCCAGCGCGCGGGCGATTTCGACGCGGCGGCGTTCACCGCCGGACAGCGCCTGGCCGAGGCTGTCGCGCAGATGGGAGATATGGAACTCTTCCATCAGCTCCTTGGCGCGGTCTTCGCGCTGTTCGCTGGTGAGGTCGGGGCGAATCTCCAGCACCGCCATCAGGTTGTCGTACACGCTCAGGCGGCGGAAGATCGACGCTTCCTGCGGCAGGTAACCAATACCGCGGCGCGCGCGGGCGTGCAGCGGCAGCAGGCTGATGTCTTCTTCGTCGATCACGATGCGCCCGGCGTCGCGCGGCACGATGCCGACCACCATGTAGAAGGTGGTGGTTTTACCCGCACCGTTCGGGCCGAGCAGGCCGACGATCTCGCCGGATTTCACTTTCAGGCTGACGTCTTCGACAACTTTACGGCCCTTGTAGGCTTTCGCCAGGTTTTCTGCGATGAGTGTTGCCATAAGTGATTAGTTACTCTTTTTTTGCTCGTTTTTGTCTTGCAACTGCGACGGTACCAGAACCGTTGTCACGCGTTTGCCTTTATCGCTAAACGCCTGCATTTGCTGCTGTTGCACCAGATAGGTGATGCGATCGCCTTTCACGTTGCTGTCGAGCTGCTCCAGATAGGCGTTGCCCGTCAGGGTCACCAGCTGGGTCGCCACGTCGTAACGCACTTTCTGCGCGTGGCCTTTGACCGGCTTGCCGCTGTCCTGCATCTGGTAGAAGGTTACCGGGTTGCCGAACGCTTCAATATAGGTCTTATTCTGATCCCCGCCCGGGCGGGTGACCACCACCTTGTCGGCGCGAATATCGATGGTGCCCTGTTTGATCACCACGTTGTCGGTGAAGGTGCTGACGTTGCTTTGCATGTCCAACGACTGCTTGAGCGAGTCAATGCTGACCGGCTGGCTGGAGTCGGATTTCAGCGCCAGAGCGGGGGCGCTGGCGGCCAAAACTAAGCTGCCGAGCAACAGGTTACGGAGTTGGTTTTTGGTTCTGAATTTCATAGTTGGTCTTAACCTTATCAATCAGCTCAGCGGTTTTGGTCCGCAGGTTCCCACGCATTTTCATGCCGTTAGAGGTAAAATTGGTCCCGTAAAGCGTGACTTCGTCATCGGAGGTGACGTCCTGGGTGACCAGGTTTACCTGAGCGTTGTCCGTCTTAATTTTTTCCAGCTGCGAGGTGGTGGTCAGGCTGTTCACCTCGACGTGACCATACAGATACAGCATTCGGTCTTTAGTCAGTTTGGCGCGATCGGCGCGAACTGACCAGGTGGCCACCGCATTCTCATCGAACAGCGTCATCACTGGCTGGGTGAACCAGCTCAGCTCGCCGGCGGTGTAATACTTCGCGTCTTCCGCCACCAGTTTGTAATTCAGCTTGCCGGCCGGGTTGTACACCACGGTGACCGTGTGCTGGCTCTGGTAGGTCGGATCCTGATCGTTGACCGGGCCAGGGGCCGTGTCGTCGCTGAAGTCCGTCATGTTCCAGCCGATCAGCGCCAGAACGATCACCGTCAACAGGATGGTGATCCACAGTTTGGTTTTACTCATATCGACAGCCCTTTGGCGTCCTCCAGCTTATTTTGAGCCAAAAGAATGATGTCGCACAGTTCGCGCACCGCGCCGCGGCCGCCGGCAATGCGGGTGACGTAGTGGGCGCGCGGCGTCAGCAGCGGATGGGCGTCCGCCACCGCGACCGCCAGGCCGACCTGCGCCATCACCGGCCAGTCGATCAGGTCATCGCCGATATAGGCGACCTGATCCGCCGTTAACGACAGTTTATCCAACAGTTCGCGGAAGGCCAAAAGCTTATCGGACTGCCCCTGATACAGATGGGTGATGCCGAGCGTCTGCGCGCGGTCCTCCAGCAGCTTGGCGGAGCGCCCGGTGATGATCGCCACCTCGATGTCTGAGGTTTTCAAGCAGCGGATGCCGTAGCCGTCGCGCACGTTGAACGCCTTCAGTTCTTCACCGTTGTTGCCCATGAAGATCAGGCCGTCCGACAGCACGCCGTCAACGTCGCAAATCAACAGGCGGATGTTCCCGGCACGCGCCATAACCTCTTGTTCTACCGGCCCGTAGCAGGTTTCTACCATACCCATTCCGTTCTATTCCTTAATTAAACGACGCCGGCGCGCAGCATGTCATGCATATGTACCACACCCAGCAACTGGTCGCCATCGGCAACCAGCAGCGCGGTGATGTGGCGTTGTTGCATCAGGTTCAATGCATCGACCGCCAGGAGGTTGGGGCGCACCCGCACGCCGCCCGGCGTCATGACATCGGCAATCTTCGCCTCGTGCAGGTTGATGCCCATGTCGAACACCCGGCGCAGGTCGCCATCGGTAAAGATGCCGGCGATTTTCATCAGATCGTCGCAGATCACCGTCAGGCCCAGATTTTTGCGGGTGATTTCCAGCAACGCGTCGCGCAACGAGGCGTCGGCGCTGACGTGGGGGATTTCATCGCCGCTGTGCATGATATCGCTAACCCGCAGCAGCAGTTTGCGGCCGAGTGCGCCGCCCGGATGCGACAGCGCGAAATCTTCCGGCGTGAAACCGCGCGCTTTCAGCAGCGCGACGGCCAGCGCATCGCCCATCACCAGCGTGGCGGTGGTGCTGGTGGTCGGCGCCAGCCCCAGCGGGCAGGCTTCCTGCGGCACCTTGATGCACAGGTGGATATCCGCCGCTTTACCCATCGAGCTTTCCGGATTGTTAGTCATACAGATGAGGGTGATCTGTTGGCGTTTCAACACCGGGATCAGCGCCAGGATCTCGCTGGACTCGCCGGAGTTGGAGATGGCGAGCACGATGTCCTGCGGGGTGACCATGCCCAAATCGCCATGGCTGGCCTCCGCAGGATGAACGAAGAATGAGGGCGTGCCGGTGCTGGCGAAGGTGGCGGCGATCTTGCAGCCGATGTGGCCGGATTTGCCCATGCCCATCACCACCACTTTGCCGCCGCAGGCGGCGATGGTTTCGCAGGCGCGGGTGAAGTCTGCGTTGATGTAGCTGTCGAGCTGAGCCAGCCCTTCACGCTCTATCTGAAGCACTTCTTTGCCGGCCTGTTGAAAATCGAAGCCCGGTTGCAACTCAATGTTCGACATACTCATTCCCGTCGGTTTAGCCGAAAGTACTGAAAGGGTTAAAGAACAGCACCGCAAGATACGCAATAAAGCCGCATAATAACAGCGCGCCCGCCAGGTGGCCGATGCGATGTTTGCGGCCGATGCACAGCACGCTCAGCAGCACGCTGGCCGCCAGCATCACCCAGTAATCGCGCTGGAAGGCGGCGGTGTCTACGCTGCCCGGCGACAGCAGGGCGGGTACGCCCAGCACGATCACCGTGTTGAAAATATTGGAGCCGATGATATTGCCAATCGCCATATCATCCTCGCCCTTGAGCGCCCCGGCGATGGAGGTGGCCAGTTCGGGCAGGCTGGTGCCGATGGCGATAATGGTCAAACCGACCACCAGTTCGCTCAGACCGAAATAGTGCGCGATCACCGTCGCGTTATCGACCACCATTCTTGAAGAGAGCGGCAGAATGATAAACGCCAGCACCAGCCACAGCACGGCCACGGTATTGCTGCTGTCCTGCGGCAGCTCGGCGATCTGCTCCATGGTCAGGCTGTCGCTGCCCTCGCGCTGCGCCAGCCGGGCGATTTTCAGCATCAGCAGGATGAAGCCGGCGGCGGCGGCCAGTAGCAGCACGCCGTCCAGCCTGCTCAGGGTGCCGTCCACCAACACGAAACCGCATAATACTGTGACCGCTAACATCAGCGGCAGTTCGCGCCGCAGTATCTCAGAGCGCGCGGCCAGCGGGTGAATCAACGCCGCCACGCCCAGGATCAATAAAATGTTGGTGATGTTGGAACCTAATACGTTGCCAACGGCCATATCTATCTGCCCGTTCAGCGCGGCGGTGGTGGACACGATCAGCTCCGGCAGCGAAGTGCCGATGCCGACGATGGTCATGCCGATGATCAGCGGCGGTACGCCGAGCGAGCGGGAAATCACGGCAGCACCATAAACTAAGCGGTCTGCACCGTACACCAGTAGAAATAAACCAACGATTAATAATGCTATCGCGAGAAACATGCAGGGTCCTTTGTCGGGTATTATCCCGGTTCGTTGGTTAAAGCCGTCAATGCGGCGGTATTGCTTGCCCTCCGTTGCGCGCGTTTGAGCCGCAGCAACGGTTTTCCCCGGCTAATAGTTGAACAGTTTCGTTTTTTTTCGTTATGGCGCCAATTTTGACCGGGTGGCGCGGAAAAGTAAAACCAATGGCACCATTGGTTGCGAAATGGCAGTAAGTTTTTGTAAAGATGAGACGGATTGCGCCCATTGCTTTAACATCACGGGTAGATTCAGCAAAAGATGAGTCGTAAAGGGTCCATTAACATGCTCCAAAAGGCAGATAATTTGGTCGAAGTGCGCGACATGAGCTTCTCGCGCGGCGACCGACGGATATTTGAAGACATCAACCTGACGGTGCCCCGCGGTAAGGTCACGGCGATCATGGGGCCATCAGGCATCGGCAAAACCACGCTGCTGCGCCTGATCGGCGGCCAGCTGGCGCCGGACAGCGGGGAGATTTGGTTCGACGGCGACAACATTCCCGCGTTGTCCCGCCGTCAGTTATACGACGCGCGCAAAAAGATGAGCATGCTGTTCCAGTCGGGCGCGCTGTTTACCGATTTGACCGTATTCGAAAACGTGGCCTACCCGCTGCGCGAGCACAGCAACCTGCCGGAGCCTTTGTTGCGCAGTACGGTGCTGATGAAGCTGGAAGCGGTGGGGCTGCGCGGCGCGGCCCAGCTGATGCCCAATGAGCTTTCCGGCGGCATGGCGCGCCGGGCGGCGTTGGCGCGCGCGATCGCGCTGGACCCGGAGATGATCATGTTCGACGAACCCTTCGTTGGCCAGGATCCGATCACCATGGGGGTGCTGGTCAAGCTGATCGACGAGCTGAACCATGCGCTGGGCATTACCTGCATCGTGGTGTCGCACGACGTGCCGGAGGTGCTGAGCATCGCCGACTACGCCTACATCGTGGCCGACAACCGGGTGATCGCCGAAGGCACCACGCAGCAATTGCAGAACAATCCTGATGCGCGCGTGCGCCAGTTCCTGGATGGTATAGCGGATGGGCCGGTGCCGTTCCGCTATCCGGCCGGGGATTATCAGACCGAACTGCTAGGCTTAGGGAGTAAATAAGCTCATGTTATTAAGAGCGTTAGCGTCATTGGGGCGCAGTGGCATCAACACCAGCGCCAGCTTCGGCCGCGCCGGGTTGATGCTGTTCAACGCGTTGATTGGCCGGCCGGAACCCGGCAAGCAGTGGCCGCTATTGTTGAAACAGCTCTACAGCGTCGGCGTGCAGTCGCTGCTGATCATCATGGTCTCCGGGCTGTTTATCGGCATGGTGCTGGGCCTGCAGGGCTATATCGTGCTCACCACCTACAGCGCCGAGGCCAGCCTTGGCATGATGGTGGCGCTGTCGCTGCTGCGCGAGCTGGGGCCGGTGGTCACGGCGCTGCTGTTCGCCGGCCGCGCCGGTTCCGCACTCACGGCGGAAATCGGCCTGATGAAGGCGACGGAGCAGATCTCCAGCCTGGAAATGATGGCGGTCGATCCGCTGCGGCGCATCGTGGCGCCGCGCTTCTGGGCCGGGCTTATCAGCATGCCGCTGCTGACCATCATCTTCGTGGCGATCGGCATTTGGGGCGGTTCGGTGGTCGGCGTGGACTGGAAGGGCATCGACAGCGGCTTCTTCTGGTCGGCGATGCAGGGCGCCGTGGAGTGGAAAAAAGATCTGCTCAACTGCCTGATCAAAAGCGTGGTATTCGCCATTACCGTAACCTGGATTGCCATTTTCAATGGGTACGACGCCGTGCCTACCTCTGAAGGGATTAGCCGGGCGACGACGCGTACCGTGGTGCATTCGTCACTGGCGGTGTTGGGATTGGATTTCGTGCTGACCGCACTGATGTTTGGGAATTGATTCGATGCAAACGAAGAAGAGTGAAATCTGGGTTGGGGCATTTATGCTGATCGCGCTGTGCGCCATCGTGTTTATCTGCCTGCAGGTGGCGAACCTTAAATCGATCGGCAGCGAGCCGACCTACCGCATTTACGCGACGTTCGACAACATCGGCGGCCTGAAACCGCGTTCGCCGGTGAAAATTGGCGGCGTGGTGATCGGCCGCGTGGCGGACATCGAACTCGATTCGAAAACCTACACGCCGCGCGTAGCGCTGGATATCCAGAAAAAGTACGACCAAATCCCGGATACCAGCTCGCTGGCGATCCGCACCTCCGGCCTGCTGGGCGAGCAATATCTGGCGCTTAACGTGGGCTTTGAAGATCCTGATATGGGCACCACCATCCTGAAAGATGGCGGCACCATTCAGGACACCAAATCAGCCATGGTTCTGGAAGACCTGATCGGCCAGTTCCTGTATAAAAGCGGCGGTCAGGACAGCGCCAAATCGGGAGACGCGGCCGCTGAGCCGGCTGCCGGCGCCGCACCGCAACCCGCTGTTCCAAATCATTAAGAGAGGATACCTGCATGTTTAAACGTTTACTGATGGTGGCTCTGCTGGTGGTTGCACCGCTGGCGAGCGCAGCCGACCAAACCAATCCCTACAGCATGATGCAAGAAGCGGCGCAGAAGACTTTCAGCCGTTTGAAGAACGAACAGCCGAAGATCAAGCAGGACCCGAACTACCTGCGTGCCATCGTGCATCAGGAACTGATGCCGTTCGTGCAGGTGAAATACGCCGGCGCGCTGGTGCTGGGGCGTTACTACAAAGAGGCAACGCCTGCGCAGCGCGAAGCTTACTTCACCGCCTTCCAGGCTTACCTGGAGCAGGCTTACGGCCAGGCGCTGGCGATGTATCACGGCCAGACTTACCAGATCGCGCCTGAACAGCCGCTGGGCAATGCCGACATCGTGGCTATTCGCGTCACCATCATCGACAACGGCGGCCGCCCGCCGGTGCGTCTGGATTTCCAATGGCGCAAGAACAGCAAAACCGGCTACTGGCAGGCGTATGACATGATCGCCGAAGGCGTCAGCATGATCACCACCAAGCAAAATGAGTGGGCGTCTACGCTGCGTACTCAGGGCATCGACGGCCTGACCAAGCAGCTGCAGGCCGCCGCCGCGCAGCCTATCACGCTGGACAAGAAAAACTGATGTCGGCAGCGCTCAGCTTCGAATCAGAGCGGCAGACGCTGATCCTGCGCGGTGAACTGGACCGGGAAACGCTGCAGCCGCTGTGGCGGCAGCGCGCCGCGCTGATGGCGGATAAAACCGCGATCGACGTGGCGCAACTGCAGCGCGTGGACTCCGCCGGGCTGGCGCTGTTGCTGCATCTGCAGGAAGAGCAGCGCCAACGCGGCGTAGCGCTGAAAATTTTCGGCGCTACCGAGCGCCTGAAAACGCTGATCGCGCTCTACAACCTGCAGGCGATAATGCCTGTCGATACCGCCGGTTAGCGGCGTTTTACGCCGCTCTTGCGTGGTAAAACGATACAAAGCCCCTGTTATGCAGGGGCTTTTTCTTTAGTTTAAGAAAACATCGTATTCCACTAAGATACTAGGCTGTTTATGATCCTTTAGCGGCAGAACTGGATACTATGGAAACCAACGAGATTAAAGACGTGCTGATGCAGGCATTGGCACTGGATGAAGTACATGTGACGGGCGACGGTAGCCATTTTCAGGCGATCGTGGTCGGTGAACTGTTCGCCGGCATGAGCCGCGTCAAAAAACAGCAGACGGTTTACGCACCGCTGATGGAATACATTGCGGACAACCGCATTCATGCCTTGTCTATTAAGGCGTACACCCCTGAAGAGTGGCAGCGAGACCGCAAACTCAACGGATTTTAAGGCTGTTTGCCCTGCCGGGCGGGCAGCTTCAGATTAGATAACAGAGAGTAGTCAGATGGATAAATTTCGTGTGCAGGGTCGGACCCGCCTGAGCGGTGAAGTGTCTATTTCCGGGGCCAAAAACGCCGCCCTGCCGATCCTGTTCGCCGCCCTGTTGGCGGAAGAGCCGGTCGAGCTGCAGAATGTCCCCAAGCTGAAGGACATCGACACTACCATTAAACTACTCAACCAGTTGGGTACCAAGATTGAGCGCAACGGTTCGGTCTTCGTGGACGCCAGCGGCGTGAACGAGTTTTGCGCCCCTTACGATCTGGTGAAAACCATGCGCGCTTCCATTTGGGCGTTGGGGCCGCTGGTGGCGCGTTTCGGCCGCGGTCAGGTTTCCCTGCCGGGCGGCTGCGCGATTGGCGCGCGTCCGGTCGATCTGCACATCACCGGCCTGGAGCAGTTGGGTGCCGAGATCAAGCTGGAAGAAGGCTACGTCAAGGCGT
Source organism: Serratia sp. CY71090 (assembly GCF_052166845.1). Lineage (NCBI taxonomy): Bacteria > Pseudomonadati > Pseudomonadota > Gammaproteobacteria > Enterobacterales > Yersiniaceae > Serratia > Serratia sp. CY71090. The sequence goes on from NZ_JBJNOA010000011.1 coordinate 166,172, forward strand.
CCGTCGAGGGCCGCCTGAAGGGCGCGCACATCGTCATGGACAAGGTGAGCGTGGGCGCGACCGTGACCATCATGAGCGCCGCGACCCTGGCGACCGGCACCACCGTTATCGAAAACGCCGCGCGTGAGCCGGAAATTGTCGATACCGCCAACTTCCTCAACACGCTGGGCGCGAAGATCAGCGGCGCCGGCAGCGACAAGATCACCATCGAGGGCGTCGAGCGTCTGGGCGGCGGCGTGTACCGCGTGCTGCCTGACCGCATCGAGACCGGCACCTTCCTGATCGCCGCCGCGGTTTCCGGCGGCAAAGTGATGTGCCGCAACACCCGTCCGGACACGCTGGATGCGGTGTTGGCCAAGCTGCGCGAAGCCGGTGCCGATATCGAAGTGGGCGAAGACTGGATCAGCCTGGACATGCACGGCAAGCGCCCGAAAGCGGTCACCGTGCGCACCGCGCCGCACCCGGGCTTCCCGACCGACATGCAGGCCCAGTTCAGCCTGCTGAACCTGGTGGCGGAAGGCACCGGCGTTATCACCGAAACCATCTTCGAAAACCGCTTCATGCACGTGCCGGAACTGATCCGCATGGGCGCACACGCGGAGATCGAGAGCAACACCGTGATCTGCCATGGCGTTGAACAGCTGTCCGGCGCTCAGGTGATGGCGACCGATCTGCGCGCTTCCGCCAGCCTGGTGATCGCCGGCTGCATCGCCGACGGCGTGACCGTTGTCGATCGCATCTATCACATCGATCGCGGCTATGAGCGTATTGAAGACAAGCTGCGTGCGCTGGGTGCGAACATCGAGCGCGTGAAAGGCGAGTAAGCCATTAGCGCCGGCGCGGCTGCGTCGGCAGGATGAATAGCAAAGGGCCGGCTATCAATGCCGGCCCTTTTTTAATTGCTGTCTTCCGGGAATTCACCCACCGTCATTTTCAACGTAATGCGTTTGCCGTCGCGCAGCACGATAACCGGTATCTCGGTGCCCGGCCTGATCTCCGCCACCTGGTCCATGGTTTCCAGCACGGATACCGCCGGTTTGTTATCCACGTTGATGATGATGTCGTTGATCTGGAAACCGGCGTTGCTCGCCGGGCCGTTCGGCGTAATTTCGGTCACGATGATGCCCTGCAGGCGATCGATGCCGGAATTGGAGGGGCGCAGCGGAATGATCTCCTTGCCCTGAATGCCGAAATAGCCACGGATCACGCGGCCGTCGCGGATCAGCTTGTCCATGATCTTGGTAGCCAGTTCGATCGGGATCGCAAAGCCTAGGCCTTCCGGCGTTTCGCCGTCGGTGATTTTGTCATAGGTCAGGGTGTTGATACCGATCAGCTCACCCAGCGAGTTGACCAGCGCGCCGCCGGAGTTGCCGCGGTTGATTGAGGCGTCGGTCTGCAGAAACGTCTGCCGGCCGGTGGTGCTCATACTGATGCGCCCGGTAGCGCTGAGGATGCCCTGAGTCACGGTTTGCCCCAGGTTATAGGGGTTGCCGATCGCCAGCACCACGTCGCCGACGTGGGCAACGCGATTTTTATTGGTCGGGATCACCGGCAGGTTGCCGGGATCGATCTTCAGCACCGCCAGGTCGGTCAGGCCGTCGGAGCCGACCAGCAGCGCTTCATAGCGGCGGCCATCCTGCAACACCACGGTGATCTGCTGAGCGTCTTTGATCACGTGGCGGTTGGTGATGATGTAGCCGCGTTCGTTCATGATCACGCCGGAACCGAGCGACAGCACGTTGGCGGCGCCGTTCAGGTTGCGGTTGTAGATGTTCACCACGGCAGGGGCGGCGCGGCGCACCGCCTTGTTGTAGCTCACCGGCGTTTCGTCGCTGGTATTCTCGGTTTTCTCTGCAAACAGGCCGTTGGAAGAGCGCAGCATGGGCAGGGCGGCCAACAGAAGGCCGGCAACGATGAGACCGATAACGACAGAACGCAAGAGCTTAGCAAACATGGAGTTTTCGTGGTGTGGTGAACGATGTTCGGAGGATAGCATGAGTTAACCGGGCGCAGTATGTCACCGAGCCCGGTTTTTGCACAAATTAACGCAGCAGCAGATAAATGGTTTCGTTACCGCGCACGATATTGAGCGCCATCACCGGTGGCTTGGCTTCCAGCACCTTGCGCAGCGCGGTGATACTGTCCACGCGCTGGCGGTTGACGCCGATGATCACGTCGCCTTTTTGCAGGCCGATTTGCGCCGCCGTCGAGCCTTTATCCACGTTCTCCACCTTCACGCCCTTGTCGCCGCTCGGCAGCGCGCCGTTGCTGAGGGATACCCCCTGCAGCGCCGGCGACAGCGTTTCGGCATTGGTCGAGGCGCTCTCGCTGTTGTCCAGCGTGACCGAGACTTCCTGCGGTTTACCGTCGCGCAGCAGGCCTACCTTGAGGGTTTTGCCCGGCGCGGTGGTGCCGACCTTGGCGCGCAGTTCGGCAAAGCTGTTCACCGGTTTGCCGTCGACGGAAACCAGAATATCCCCGGCTTTGATGCCGGCCTTGGCGGCGGCGGATTTCGGCAACACTTCGCTGACGAAGGCGCCGCGCTGCGCGTCGGTGTTGAAGGCTTTGGCCATGTCCGGGGTCATTTCACTGCCCTTGATGCCAAGCAGGCCGCGTTTCACTTCGCCGAATTCGATCAGCTGCTGGCTCAGGTTCTGCGCCATATTGCTCGGAATGGCGAAGCCGATGCCGACGTTGCCGCCGCTCGGCGCCAGAATGGCGGTATTGATGCCGATCAGTTCGCCGTTCAGGTTAACCAGCGCGCCACCGGAGTTGCCGCGGTTGATGGAGGCGTCGGTCTGAATGAAGTTTTCCAGCCCTTCCAGATTCAGGCCGGTGCGGCCCAGCGCCGAGATGATGCCGGAGGTGGCGGTTTGGCCCAGGCCGAACGGGTTGCCGACCGCCACGGCGAAGTCGCCGACGCGCAGTTGGTCGGAATCGGCCATCTTGATGGCGGTCAGGTTTTTGGTATCGCTGAGCTGCAGCAGGGCGATGTCGGACTGTTCATCGCGCCCGACCAGCTTGGCGTCCAGCTCACGGCCGTCGTTCAACTGTACGCGGATTTTATCGGCGTTGTTGATGACGTGGTTGTTGGTCAGCACGTAGCCCTTGGCGGCGTCGATGATCACGCCGGAGCCCAACCCCTCAAACGGGCGGGAACTCTGCTGTTGACCGGGGAAGTTGGGGCCGAAGAAGCGTCTGAACTCTTCCGGCAACTGTTGACGCTGCACCTGGGTGCCAGCGACATGCACGCTCACGACGGCGGGCAAGACTTTTTCCAGCATCGGCGCCAGGCTCGGCAGCGGCTGCCCCTGCACGGCGACGGGCAGGGCCGCGTTGGCCGCCGGTGCGGCGCTGAGCGCCAGACCGAGGCTCATTGCCAATGCACTAAGAATTAACGACTTTTTCTTCATTGATGATAACTCTCTCAATACCTGCCGATGAAAATTTGATGATAAGGCAATCGCCTTGTCATAGTGAAGGGTAAGACCGTGAATTTGCGTGCAAAGTTCAGTAAAGGTAATGCGAAGGAAGGTCAATATGGCACAAACGGGATTAAACCCGCGGGAGGCCCCGCGGGCGAAGAAGGAATATCAGTCGCGGCGTGCGCTTTGACCGCGCAGCAGGCCGGAGGCTCCTTCAGAGTAGTCGCGCGGCATTTCCACCGGCGCCTGATCGTTGTCCGCTTCCGCTTCGGTCAGGCGATAGCGGAACGGGTTCTCCTGCATCGGCAGATCCGGCAGCAGGTTGTTGGAGCTTTTCGCCATGTGCTGATACAGCTGGCGATAATCGCGCGCCATGTTGTCCAGCAGCTCGGCGCTGCGGGCAAAGTGGCCGACCAGCTCCTGACGGTACTCTTCCAGCTCGGTTTTGCTCTTGTCCAGCTCGTTCTGCAGGACTTGTTGTTGACGTAATTTACGGTTGCCAAAACGCATCGCCACCGCACCAATCACGATACCGACGACCAAACCAATCAGCGCATACTCCCAGGTCATGATGACTCCTATTTTGACTTCGTTGTTCCGCAGGGATTTTTCACTTAATAATATCCACTATAACCGTTAACCTTGTCCGAGTGGAATCCTGATGCGCTTCCACCTAATTTTTACAGGGTTTTCAGCGGCGCCCGCAGCGGGCATTTGTGGCGATAACGGTGCGAATCGGCATCAACTTGCCGCCAACGTTGGCTAAATAATTTCTAAGCGTTCTTAGGGAACATCGAACAGATGCAGGCACTATCACCGTTATCTCGCTACCAGCAGGCGCTGGAGGCGGGGGAGTATCAGGCCGATGAGGTTCAACGCCGGGCCGTCACTCAACTGGATCGCATTTATCAGGCTCTGTTGCAAAAGCCGGCGGCGAGCGCGCCGACCGGCGGGCTGCGCGGCAAGCTCAGCCGTTTGCTGGGCAAGGGCGGCGACACGGCGCCGCAGCGCCCGGTGCAGGGGTTGTATATGTGGGGCGGCGTCGGGCGCGGCAAAACCTGGTTGATGGATATGTTCTTCCACAGTCTGCCGGGCGATCGCAAAATGCGCCTGCACTTCCACCGCTTCATGCTGCGGGTGCATGAAGAGCTGACCGAGTTACAGGGGCGGGAAAACCCGCTGGACATCGTCGCCGACGGCTTCAAGGCCGAGACCGACGTATTGTGCTTCGACGAGTTCTTCGTCTCCGACATCACCGACGCCATGCTGCTGGCCACGCTGCTGCAGGCGCTGTTCGCCCGGGGCATCACGCTGGTGGCCACGTCGAACATCCCGCCGGACGATCTGTACCGCAACGGCCTGCAGCGGGCGCGTTTCCTGCCGGCCATCGATCTGATCAACGAGTACTGCGACGTAATGAACGTCGACGCCGGCATCGACTATCGTCTGCGCACCCTGACCCAGGCGCACCTCTACCTGACACCGCTGAACGACCAGACGCGCGAGGCGCTGGATCGGATGTTCGTCAAGCTGGCGGGCAAGGCGGGGGAGGACGCGCCGGTGCTGCAGATCAACCATCGGCCGCTGCAGGCGATCCGTTCGGTGGACGGCGTGCTGGCGGTGGATTTCCACACGCTGTGCGAAGAGGCGCGCAGCCAGCTGGACTACATCGCGCTGTCGCGGCTGTATCACAGTGTGATCCTGTATAATGTGCGGGTGATGGGGCCGCTGAAAGAGAATACCGCGCGCCGTTTCCTGGCGTTGGTGGATGAATTCTACGAGCGTCACATCAAGCTGGTGATCGGCGCCGAAGCGTCGATGTTCGAGATCTATCAGGGGGTGCAGCTGAAATTTGAATTCCAGCGCTGCCTGTCGCGCCTGCAGGAAATGCAGAGCGAAGAGTACCTCAAGCTGCCGCATCTGCCCTGAGCCCGCCGGGCCTATCGCCGGTTGTCCGCCGCCGGCGATAAATTTATTTTCCATTCAAAAACCGTTCGATCTTTGTGAGCGACTTCTCTATAATCTTGCGACCCCACGTTACAACAAAGTTTTTTTTCCCAAAAACTTTATAGTGCCGGCAATGGCTATTCGAAGGGGTAGGTTTGCTGGACTTGTATGGTCGTGTGAGCCTCAACTGTTTTCGAGCGTTTGGGTGTTCACCAACGTGTAACTAATTATTGGGTAAGCTTTCTAATGAAAACTTTTACAGCTAAACCAGAAACCGTAAAACGCGACTGGTACGTTGTTGATGCAGATGGTAAAACTTTAGGCCGTCTCGCTACTGAACTGGCTCGTCGCCTGCGCGGCAAGCATAAAGCGGAATACACCCCGCACGTGGATACCGGTGATTACATCATCGTTCTGAACGCTGACAAAGTTGCTGTAACCGGCAACAAGCGTACAGACAAAGTGTACTACCACCACACCGGCCACATCGGTGGTATCAAGCAAGCGACCTTTGAAGAGATGATTGCCCGCCGTCCTGAGCGCGTGATTGAAATCGCGGTTAAAGGCATGCTGCCAAAGGGCCCGCTGGGTCGTGCTATGTTCCGTAAACTGAAAGTTTACGCGGGCACCGAGCACAATCACGCGGCACAGCAACCGCAAGTTCTGGACATTTAATCGGGATTAATGGCAATGGCTGAAAATCAATACTACGGCACTGGTCGCCGCAAAAGCTCCGCCGCTCGCGTCTTCATCAAGCCGGGCAACGGTAACATCGTTATCAACCAGCGCAGCCTGGAACAGTACTTCGGTCGCGAAACTGCCCGCATGGTAGTTCGTCAGCCGCTGGAACTGGTCGACATGGTTGGCAAACTGGACCTGTACATCACCGTTAAAGGTGGTGGTATCTCCGGTCAAGCTGGCGCTATCCGTCACGGTATCACCCGTGCACTGATGGAATACGATGAGACTCTGCGTTCTGAACTGCGTAAAGCTGGCTTCGTCACCCGTGACGCTCGTCAGGTTGAACGTAAGAAAGTCGGTCTGCGTAAAGCACGTCGTCGTCCGCAGTTCTCCAAGCGTTAATTTTCGCTGCTTCGGCAGTGCGATTTACGCAAAAAACCCGGTGCTTCACCGGGTTTTTTTACGCCTGAAATCCGCCGTCCCCGACTAAAATCTGTGGCATATCAGACAATTCAACATGAATTCGCCGCACCGCCCCCACAAAACAAGCAGAATCTGGTAAACTATCATCCACTTTTGCGCCTGTTCGCCGTGCAGTTGACCTCCTGGGCCGGTTTTTTATGGGCTCGGGTCGCGCTGCGTGCTGCCGGCCTGCGGCAAGATTATTCAGGATAGCAGCCTGTCAGTTGGCTATTCGCAGTATTTTCTAGATAACTTGGAGGTTTTCATGGCTGTCGCTGCCAACAAACGTTCGGTAATGACGCTGTTCTCTGGCCCGACCGACATTTTTAGCCATCAAGTACGTATCGTACTGGCGGAGAAAGGTGTCAGCGTCGAGATCGAGCAGGTCGAAATGGATAACCTGCCGCAAGATCTGATTGACCTCAACCCTTACCAGACGGTGCCTACGCTGGTCGATCGCGAACTGACCCTGTATGAATCCCGCATCATCATGGAATATCTGGATGAGCGTTTCCCGCACCCGCCGCTGATGCCGGTTTACCCGGTTGCCCGTGGTGAGAGCCGTCTGATGATGCTGCGCATCGAGAAGAACTGGTACTCGCTGATGGACAAGATCGAGAAGAGCAGCGGCCAGGAAGCGGAATCCGCCCGTCGCCAACTGCGCGAAGAGTTGCTGGCGATCGCGCCTATCTTCGGTCAGGCGCCGTATTTCATGAGCGAAGAGTTCAGCCTGGTGGATTGCTACCTGGCGCCGTTGTTGTGGCGTCTGCCGCAGCTGGGCATCGAATTGAGCGGTGCCGGTTCCAAAGAGCTGAAAGGCTACATGACCCGCGTCTTCGAACGCGACGCCTTCCTGGCTTCCCTGACCGAAGCCGAGCGTGAAATGCGCCTGCAGACCCGGGGCTAAGCGCGATGGACATGTCTCAGATGACGCCGCGTCGCCCGTATCTGCTGCGGGCGTTCTACGACTGGCTGCTGGATAACCAACTGACGCCGCACCTGGTGGTCGACGTGACTCGCCCGGACGTGCAGGTGCCGATGGAGTTCGCGCGTGACGGCCAGATCGTGCTGAATATCGCGCCGCGCGCGGTAGGCAACCTGGCGTTGGGTAACGAAGACGTGCAGTTCAACGCGCGCTTCGGCGGCGTGCCGCGTCAGGTTTCGGTGCCGATGGCCGCCGTGCTGGCGATCTATGCGCGTGAAAACGGCGCCGGCACGATGTTCGAACCGGAAGCCGCCTACGACGAGAGCGAAGGCGTGTTCGAAGGTCTGGACAATGAGACGATCCCTTCGGAAACCCTGATGTCAGTGATCGACGGCGATCGCCCGGATACCGCGGAAGACAACGGTCCGGATGACGAACCGCCGCAGCCGCCGCGCGGTGGCCGCCCGGCGCTGCGCGTGGTGAAATAACCCCGTGAGAACAAAAGAAAAAGCACCCCATGGGGGTGCTTTTTTTTTGCCCGGCAGAAGCGGGTCAGCCTTTCAACGCGGCAATGCAGGCGTCGCGCGGCGCGCTGAGATCGCCTACGCGTACGGTAGATAGGGCGTGGGTTGCGCGCTCACGGAAATTGGTGATGGCGGTATCGCCTTGCACTTCCGGCGGGGCGGTACAAATGTCATTGAGCGGCAGATCGTTGCCTTTGTTGAGCGCCTGCAACACCGCCGCCGGATTGTAGATCAGGGCTGCGGCGAGGGCCGATTTGATGCCGGCGGTAAAGCCGGCATTGCCGCCGCCGGCCAACTTGGGCGCCAGGGCAATCCAGCTGTCGTCCCCCAGCCGGATGCTGTTTTCCACGGCGCCGAACTGCCCGGCCTTGCCCAACTGCGCCACGACCGGCCGTGCGCCGCGCGCTTCGATATTGTAACCAACCTCCTGCGAATCCAGCGCCATGGCTGAAGCGCTGAAACTGACGGCCAGCAGCGCGCCGGCCAACAGGGAAATGGAGCATTTCATGTTCGCTATCCTTATCTCGGTGTCAGGCGCAGCCGCGCCCCGCAATGGTGCTAACTCAATACTATAGCGCGTTGAGGCGGTGAGGAGCGGGGAGGTTGTTACAAAGCGTGGCCGATTAAAACAAAGGCCCGGCAATGTGCCGGGCCTTTGGCGGTACGGAAGGTTTACACTTCCAGGTAGTTCATGATGCCGTCTGCCGCTTTGCGGCCTTCGGCGATCGCCGTCACCACCAGGTCGGAGCCACGGACCGCGTCGCCACCGGCGAAGATTTTCGGGTTGCTGGTCTGGAATGCGTTGTCGCTGCCTTCCGGCGCCAGGATGCGGCCCTGTTTATCCAGCTGCACGTCGTGCGCCGCCAGCCAGTCCATGCGGTGTGGGCGGAAACCGAACGCCATCACCACCGCGTCCGCGTCGATCACGTGTTCGGAACCCGGCACCTGCTCCGCCGTCTGACGGCCGTTGGCATCCGGCGCGCCCAGCTGAGTGCGCACCATTTTCACTCCGGCCACGCGGCCGGCGCTGTTCAGTTCGATGCTCAGCGGCTGCAGGTTGAACTGGAAGTCCACCCCTTCTTCCCGGGCGTTCTTCACTTCGCGCTTGGAGCCCGGCATGTTGGCTTCGTCGCGGCGGTAGGCGCAGATGACCTGCGTTGCGCCCTGACGCACCGAGGTACGCACGCAGTCCATGGCGGTATCGCCGCCGCCCAGCACCACCACCCGTTTGCCTTCCATGCTGACGTAAGGCTCGTGCTGCTCGGTTTCATACCCCATCAGCTGCTTGGTGTTGGCGATCAGGAACGGCAGCGCGTCGTACACGCCCTGCGCCTCCTCATTCTCCAGGCCGCCGCGCATCGACTGATAGGTGCCGACGCCGAGGAACACCGCATCGTACTCGCTCAGCAAGGTCTCCATGCTGACGTCTTTACCCACTTCGGTGTTCAACTGGAACTCGATGCCCATCTCGCTGAAGATGCCGCGGCGTTTGACCATCACTTCCTTTTCCAGCTTGAAAGCCGGGATGCCGAAGGTCAGCAGGCCGCCGATCTCCGGATGACGATCGTATACGACCGCCTTGACGCCATTGCGGGTCAGCACGTCGGCGCAGGCCAGCCCGGCGGGGCCGGCACCGACGATCGCCACGCGCTTGCCGGTCGGCTGCACGTGCGACATGTCCGGCTTCCAGCCCATTTCGATGGCCTTATCGCTGATGTAGCGCTCGATATTGCCGATGGTGACCGCACCGAACTCGTCGTTCAGGGTGCAGGAGCCTTCGCACAGGCGATCCTGCGGGCATACGCGGCCGCACACTTCCGGCAGGCTGTTGGTCTGATGCGCCAGGTCCGCCGCTTCCATGATGCGGCCTTCGTTGGCCAGTTTCAGCCAGTTCGGGATGTAGTTGTGCACCGGGCACTTCCACTCGCAGTACGGGTTGCCGCAGGACAGACAGCGGTCCGCCTGGGCCTTGGCCTGGGTTTCCGAAAACGGTTCGTAGATCTCGACGAACTCGATTTTGCGGATCTTCAGCGGTTTCTTTGGCGGATCAACACGCTGCAGGTCGATAAATTGATAAACGTTCTGGCTCATTAATGACCTACCTCTTACTGCGCCTGCACCCGCAGCTCGGCTGCGGAACGGCTACGGTGACCCAACAGCGCTTTGACATCGCTGGACTTCGGTTTGACCAGGGCGAACTTCGGCGCCCACTCCGGCCAGTTGGCCAGGATCTCTTCCGCGCGGGAAGAGCCGGTCGCCTGCACGTGTTCGGTGATCAGGCCGCGCAGGTGCTCCTCATGGATCGCCAGCTGATCGACATCCAGCACTTCCACCAGCTCCGGGTTCACGCGCTTGCGGAACTCGCCGTCTTCGTCCAGCACGTAGGCGAAGCCGCCGGTCATGCCGGCACCGAAGTTGATGCCGGTTTTACCCAGCACGCAGACGATGCCGCCGGTCATGTATTCGCAGCCGTTGTCGCCGATGCCTTCCACCACGGTGATGGCGCCGGAGTTGCGCACCGCGAAGCGTTCGCCCGCGCGGCCGGCGGCGAACAGCTTGCCGCCGGTGGCGCCGTACAGGCAGGTGTTGCCGACGATGCTGGCTTCATGGCTGCGGAAGGCGGAGCCGATCGGCGGACGCACCGCGATGCTGCCGCCGGCCATGCCTTTGCCGACATAGTCGTTGGCGTCGCCGGTCAGGGTCAGCTCGACGCCGCCGGCGTTCCAGACGCCGAAGCTCTGCCCGGCGGTGCCGGAGAAGTGCGCCTTGATCGGATCGCCTGCCATCCCCTGATCGCCGTGTACGTTGGCGATCGCGCCGGACAGCATGGCGCCCACGGAGCGGTCGGTGTTGCGAATGTCGAAGTAGAAGGTTTTACCCTGCTTCGCTTCGATGTACGGCTGCGCCTGCGCCAGCAACTCTTTGTTCAGCAGACCCTTGTCGAACGCCGGGTTGCTGCTTTCGGTACAGTACACCGCTTTGCCCGGATGCGGCGTGGCGGTTGTCAGCAACGGCGACAGATCCAGCTTGTTCTGCTTGGCGGAAATGCCGTCCAGCTCGGTCAGGAATTCGGTGCGGCCGATCAGATCCACCAGTTGGCTCACGCCCAGCTGGGCCATGATCTCGCGGGTCTCACGCGCGATAAACTGGAAGTAATTCGTCACGCGTTCCGGCAGGCCGTGGTAATGATCGCGGCGCAGCTTGTCGTCCTGAGTCGCAACGCCGGTCGCGCAGTTGTTGAGGTGGCAGATGCGCAGGTATTTGCAGCCCAGCGCCACCATCGGCCCGGTGCCGAAGCCGAAGCTTTCCGCGCCCAGGATCGCCGCTTTGACGATGTCCACGCCGGTTTTCAGGCCGCCGTCCACCTGCAGGCGGATCTTGTGGCGCAGGCCGTTGGCCACCAGCGCCTGCTGGGTTTCCACCAGGCCCAGTTCCCATGGGCAGCCGGCATATTTCACCGAGGACAGCGGGCTGGCGCCGGTGCCGCCGTCGTAACCGGCGATGGTGATCAGATCGGCATAGGCTTTCGCCACGCCGGTGGCGATGGTGCCAACGCCCGGCTCGGACACCAGTTTCACCGAGATCACCGCCTTCGGGTTGACCTGCTTCAGATCGAAGATCAGCTGCGCCAGATCTTCGATCGAGTAGATGTCGTGGTGCGGCGGCGGGGAGATCAGCGTCACGCCCGGCACCGAGTAACGCAGCCTGGCGATGTACGGGGTGACTTTGTCGCCCGGCAACTGGCCGCCTTCGCCCGGCTTGGCGCCTTGCGCCACCTTAATCTGGATCACGTCGGCGTTCACCAGGTAGGCCGGCGTGACGCCGAAGCGGCCGGAGGCCACCTGTTTGATGCGCGACACCTTGTTGGTGCGGTAGCGCGCCGGATCTTCGCCGCCTTCGCCGGAGTTGGAGAAGCCGCCGAGGCCGTTCATGGCGATCGCCAGCGACTCGTGCGCTTCCGGGCTCAACGCGCCGATCGACATCGCCGCGGTGTCGAAGCGTTTGAACAGCGACTCCGCCGGCTCGACCTGATCGACCGGGATCGGTTCACCTTTCGGCGTAATGGCCAGCAGATCGCGCAGCATGGCGACCGGCCGCTCGTTCACCAGCTTGGCGTAGGCCTGGTAGTCGCTGTACTCGCCGCTGTGCACCGCTTTTTGCAGCGAGTTCACCACGTCCGGGTTGTAGGCGTGGTATTCGCCGCCGTGCACGAACTTCAGCAGGCCGCCTTGCTCCAGCGGTTTGCGTTTCAGCCAGGCGCGCTTGGAGAGGTTCTGCAGATCCTGCTGGAAGTCGCTGAAGCTGGCGCCGCCGATGCGGCTGACCACGCCCTGGAAGCACAGGTCCGCCAGATCGCGGTGCAGGCCGACCGCTTCGAACAGCTTGGAACAGCGGTAAGAGGCGATGGTCGAAATGCCCATCTTGGACATGATCTTGTACAGGCCTTTGTTGATGCCGTTGCGGTAGTTCAGCATCACGTCGCGGTATTTCTTGTCGATCGCCTGGCTGTCCACCAGCTTGGCCAGGGTTTCATAGGCCAGATACGGGTAGATGGCGGTCGCGCCGAAGCCGAGCAGCACGGCGAAGTGGTGCGGATCGCGGGCGCTGGCGGTTTCAACGATCAGGTTGGCGTCGCAGCGCAGGCTTTTCTCCACCAGCCGGGTTTGCACGGCGCCAACGGCCATCGGGGCCGGTACCGGCAGGCGGCCGGGCGCGATGGCGCGGTCGGACAGCACCAACAGCACCGCGCCTTCGCGCACCTTGCGTTCCGCTTCGTCGCACAGGGCGCGAATGGTCTGCTCCAGATCCTGCTGTTGCGGGTCGAAGGTCAGATCGAGCGTCTCGGCGCGATAATATTCGCCTTCCAGCGTGGTGAGCTGTTTGAAATCGGAGTACAGCAGGATCGGCGATTTGAAGCTCAGGCGGTGCGCCTGGCCTTCGGCTTCGCAGAACACGTTCATTTCACGGCCGATGCTGGTGGCCAGCGACATGACGTGCGCTTCGCGCAGCGGATCGATCGGCGGGTTGGTGACCTGCGCGAACTGCTGGCGGAAGTAGTCGTAAACGATGCGCGGCCGGCTGGAGAGCACGGCGAACGGGGTATCGTCGCCCATCGAGCCGGTGGCTTCCTGGCCAATCTCGCCCAGCACGCGGATCACCTGATCCAGCTCTTCGCTGCTGTAGCCGAACTGTTTCTGGTAGGTTTCGAGCTGCGCGTCGTCGAGCTCGCGGCTGCCGACCTGATCGTCCGGCAGATCTTCGAACGGCACCAGGCGTTTGACGTTTTTCTCCATCCACTCTTTATACGGGTGGCGGCTTTTCAGATCGTTGTCGGTTTCCGCCGAGTGCAGGATGCGGCCGCTGCGGGTGTCGATCACCATCAGCTCGCCGGGGCCGACGCGGCCTTTTTCCACCACTTCATCCGGCTGGTAATCCCAGATGCCGACTTCGGAGGCGCAGGTGATCAGCTTGTCTTTGGTGATCACATAGCGCGCCGGCCGCAGGCCGTTGCGATCGAGGTTACAGGCGGCGTAGCGGCCGTCGGACATCACGATGCCGGCCGGGCCGTCCCACGGCTCCATGTGCATCGAGTTGAAGTCGAAGAAGGCGCGCAGATCGCCGTCCATGTCCGGGTTGTTCTGCCAGGCCGGCGGCACCAGCAGGCGCATGGCGCGGATGAGATCCATCCCGCCCGCCAGCAGCAGCTCCAGCATGTTGTCCAGCGAGCTGGAGTCGGAGCCGGTTTCGTTGACGAACGGTGCGGCGGCCTGCAGATCCGGGATCAGCGGCGTTTGGAATTTATAGGTACGGGCGCGCGCCCACTGGCGGTTGCCGGTGATGGTGTTGATTTCGCCGTTGTGCGCCAGGTAGCGGAACGGCTGAGCCAGCGGCCAGCGCGGCACGGTGTTGGTGGAAAAGCGCTGGTGGAACAGGCAAATGGCCGATTCCAGGCGCAGGTCCGCCAGATCGAGATAGAAGCGCGGCAGATCCGCAGGCATGCACAGGCCTTTATAGATCGTCACCAGGTTGGAGAAGCTGCAGACGTAGAAACTGTCATCCTGCACCCGTTTCTCGATGCGGCGGCGCGCCACGAACAGGCGGCGCTCCATATCGCGCGGGCGCCAGCCGGCCGGGGCGTTAACGAAGATTTGCTCGATGCGCGGCAGGGAGGAGAGGGCGATTTCACCCAGCACGTCCGGGTTGGTCGGCACTTCACGCCAGCCAACGATCGACAGCGTTTCGTTTTGCAGCTCTTCTTCCACGATGCGGCGGCTGAGGCGCGCTTCCTCTTCATTCTGGCTGAGGAACATCATGCCGACGGCGTAGTTTTTGGCCAAACGCCAGCCGCGCTCTTCCGCCACCATGCGGAAGAAGCGATCGGGTTTTTGCAGCAACAGGCCGCAGCCGTCGCCGGTCTTGCCGTCGGCGAGGATCGCGCCGCGGTGCTGCATGCGGGCCAGCGCGTGAATGGCGGTGCGCACCACCTTGTGGCTAGGTTCGCCTTCTATGTGGGCGATCAGGCCGAAACCACAGTTGTCCCTCTCTTGGGATTTATCGTACAACATATCGTGAACCTCCCCAGGCTCTGCGTGACTCTCACAACCTACTGCGAGGGGGCTTCCCAATTTCAGGCAGAAGTCCAATCAGCAAGTTAACCCCGCCAATCTGCTTTTCCGCCCTCCATCAATGGCCTCTCGTGACGGTCTCACAAGTGGTATAGGACTTGTTTTAAGAGGGAGTCTTCAATTACTGCATAAATATGACGAGACGTTTGCCCGTCCAGAAAGCTTCCAGCGGACTTCCAACTTAGCGAGAAAGAATTCGCAGGTCAAATGTGGGCTTAAGATAGATTCTTATCGAATTGATGATGTTTATTTATTTGAAAAGTAAGTGTTTTAATGCATTTTTGCACTATCATGGGGCAACGCCGATCCACTCAGAAGTGTGAGCTGTCTCACTATAGTGCAACCCCTTAATCTCTGCACCATGCTAGTGCGGGGGGTAATGTCAGAATTTTATTCTATAAGATATTGCTTGGCTGATGTTTATGACTATTTTTCACCGTGTTGTCATATTGCCGTTAACGGTTGCGTGACGATTAGAATAATTCATCAGAATTATAGTGAATTGATTTGCATTTATGATGAATAGTTATGCTTGGTGGCGCCTTGCGGGGAAAGCGTTGATCTCTGTCATCGCGGGAAAAGCCGTTTCTTATTAGCATCGCGGCTTTGAACACAGAGAACCACCAAGATTATGCAGTTGCCGCAATTAGTCAATATGTTTGGCGCGGATCTCCAGCGCCGCTATGGCGAAAAGATCCATAAACTCACGCTGCACGGCGGATTCGGCTGCCCTAACCGCGACGGCACGTTGGGGCGCGGCGGCTGTACGTTCTGCAACGTCGCCTCGTTCGCCGATGAGGCGATGCAGCGCCAGAGCATCGCCGAACAGCTGGCGCAGCAGGCCGCGCGGGTCGATCGGGCGCGGCGCTATCTGGCCTATTTCCAGGCCTATACCAGCACCTATGCGGAGGTTGAACGGCTGGAGGCGATGTATCGGCAGGCGTTGGCGCAGAGCGCCATGGTCGGCCTGTGCGTCGGCACCCGGCCGGACTGCGTGCCGGCCGCCGCGCTGGATCTGCTGACGGGATACCGCGAGCAAGGCTATGAGGTGTGGCTGGAGCTGGGGCTGCAGACGGCGCACGATAAAACGCTGAAGCGCATCAACCGCGGCCATGATTTTCGCTGTTATCAGCAGACTGCGCGGCTGGCCCGGCAGCGCGGGCTGAAGGTGTGCTGCCATCTGATCGTCGGGCTGCCGGGAGAAACCCAGCGCGATCATCTGCTCACGCTGCAGCGGGTGACGGAGACCGGCGTGGATGGCATCAAGCTGCACCCGCTGCACGTCGTCACCGGCAGTACCCTGGCGCGGGCGTGGCAGGCCGGGCGGTTGCCCGAACTGGCGCTGGAGGATTACGCCGCCAGCGCCGGGGAGATGATCCGCCATACGCCGGGGGACGTGGTGTACCACCGTCTTTCCGCCAGCGCCCGGCGGCCGACGCTGCTGGCGCCGCTGTGGTGCGAAAACCGCTGGAGCGGCATGCAGGCGGTCGGCGCTTATCTGCAACGGCACGGCGGGCAGGGCAGCGCGCTGGATGAAAAGCGGCGCTACCGCCCTGGCATGCCGCTCTGAAGTGCAATCTTTGCCACACTTCGGCGTTTGCCGCCTTATCTCACCGCTGTTTTACGGTATGATTCAAAAGATTGTGTCTGATGGGAGCCGCTATGAAGCAAATCCGGGTGTTGGCCCAGTACTACGTTGATTTAATGGTGAAACTGGGGTTGGTGCGCTTCTCGCTGCTGCTGGCCTCGGCGCTGGTGGTGCTGGCGATGGTGGTGCAGATGGCGGTGACCATGCTGCTGCGCGGCGAAGTGGAAAGCATCGACGTGGTGCGTTCGATCTTCTTCGGCCTGTTGATCACCCCGTGGGCGGTCTATTTTCTCTCGGTGGTGGTGGAACAGTTGGAAGAGTCGCGCCAACGGCTGGCGCGGCTGGTGGACAAGCTGGAAGAGATGCGCCACCGCGATCTGGAGCTCAATCAGCAGCTCAAAGACAATATCAGCCAGCTGAATCAGGAGATCGCCGACCGTATCAAGGCGGAAGAAGAGCGCCTGCAGGTGATGGAAAAGCTGACCGAAGAGATGGAACAGCGCGAGCAGGCGCAGATTGAGCTGGGCCAGCAATCGGCGCTGTTGCGTTCCTTCCTCGATGCCTCGCCGGATCTGGTCTACTACCGCAACGAAGACAAAGAATTTTCCGGCTGCAACCGCGCGATGGAGCTGTTGACCGGCAAGAGCGAGAAGCAATTGATCGGCCTGACGCCGTTCGACGTCTACGGCCAGGAGATCGCTGAAAAGGTCATTGAGACCGACGAGAAAGTGTTCCGCCACAACGTTTCGCTGACCTACGAACAGTGGCTGGTGTATCCCGACGGCCGCAAGGCCTGTTTCGAGCTGCGCAAGGTGCCGTTTTACGACCGGGTGGGTAAACGCCACGGGCTGATGGGCTTCGGCCGCGATATTACCGAGCGTAAGCGCTACCAGGACGCGCTGGAGAACGCCAGCAGGGAGAAGACTACCTTTATCTCCACCATCAGCCACGAGTTGCGTACGCCGCTTAACGGCATCGTCGGCCTGAGCCGCATTCTGCTCGATACCGAGCTGAACGACGAGCAGCTGAAATACCTGAAGACCATCCACGTCAGCGCCATCACCCTCGGCAATATCTTCAACGACATTATCGAAATGGACAAGCTCGAGCGGCGCAAGGTGCAGCTCGACAACCAGCCGGTGGACTTCACCGGTTTCCTGGCGGATTTGGAGAACCTCTCGGGCCTGCTGGCGCAGCCGAAAGGGCTGCAGTTCGTCATGGAGCCGCAGACGCCGCTGCCGCAGCAGATCGTGACCGACGGCACCCGCCTGCGGCAGATCCTGTGGAATCTGATCGGCAACGCGGTGAAATTTACCCAGCAGGGGCAAATTGTGGTGCGCGTGCGGCGCGAGGCGCAGGAGAAGCTGGTGTTCGAGGTGGAAGATTCGGGCATGGGCATCCCGCAGGACGAGCAGGACAAGATCTTCGCCATGTATTACCAGGTGAAAGATCAGCGCGGCGGCCGCCCGGCCACCGGCACCGGCATCGGGCTGGCGGTCTCCAAGCGGCTGGCGCAGAGCATGGGCGGCGACATCACCGTGCGCAGCGAACAAGGGCACGGTTCTTGCTTTACCTTAACCATCAAGGCGCCGGCGGTGCAGGAAGCCGTCAGCGCGGCGCCGGAGGAAGAGGCGCTGCCGTTGCCGGCGCTGCACATCCTGCTGGTGGAAGATATCGAACTGAACGTGATCGTGGCGCGCTCGGTGCTGGAGAAGCTGGGCAACAGCGTCGACGTGGCGATGAACGGCCACGACGCGCTGGCGATGTTCGATCCGGACGAGTTCGATCTGGTGCTGCTGGACATCCAACTGCCGGACATGACCGGGCTGGACATCGCCCGGGCGCTGCGCGAGCGCTATGCCGGGCAGGCGCTGCCGCCGCTGGTGGCCCTGACCGCCAACGTGCTGAAAGACAAAAAAGAGTATCTCGAGGCGGGCATGGACGATGTGCTGAGCAAGCCGCTGTCGGTGCCGGCGCTGACCAAGGTCATCAAACACTATTGGGATCATCAACCTTCTCACACTTCAAAGAAAACGGAGCACAAGGCGATGCAGATTAATGAGTCGTTACTCGATACCGCGATGCTGGAACAGTACATGGATCTGGTTGGCCCGCAGCTGATCCACCAAAGTCTGGAGATGTTCGAACAGATGATGCCGGGCTATCTGGCGGTGCTGGACTCCAACATGACGGCGCGCGATCAGAAAGGCATCACTGAGGAAGGGCATAAGATCAAGGGCGCCGCCGGTTCGGTCGGTCTGCGCCATCTGCAGCAGCTGGCGCAGCAGATTCAAACGCCGACGCTGCCGGCCTGGTGGGATAACGTGCAGGATTGGGTGGATGAGCTGAAACAAGAGTGGCGCAACGACGTGCAGGTACTGCGGGCTTGGGTTGAGAACGCTGAAAAAAAATGACCCCGACCTAAGCCGGGGTGCGCGAATATTGCGCCAACACCAGGGAAATTGTGAACCTGCGTATTGGTTTCAGTGTTCTGGTCGAGCAGGTTGTTGCGAATTCCTAAACATCATACAGCCAACAACATAGCAAATGTAAGCGCTCTTGTTAGAAGATTCATTAAAATGTGTGATGTAGATTAGTGTTTGTCAACTCCGAGCACGAACCAGTTGACAGCAGCGACAGGAGTAAGAGTGATGAAAAAGGTGGGTGTAGTCCTCAGCGGCAGCGGCGTTTATGACGGTACGGAGATCCATGAAGCGGTGCTGACGCTGCTGGCGTTGGATCGTGCCGGCGCCCAGGCGGTGTGCTTGGCGCCTGATAAACCACAACGCCATGTTATTAATCACTTATCTGGTGAGGAGATGGCGGAGTCGCGCAATGTTCTGATTGAATCGGCGCGCATTGCCCGCGGTGCGGTGCAGCCGCTGGCGCTGGCGGAGGCCGCGCAGCTGGATGCGCTGATCGTGCCCGGCGGCTTTGGCGCCGCCAAGAACCTCAGCAATTTCGCCGAAGCCGGCGCGGAATGTTGGGTCGATGAAGATTTGGCGCGCCTGACGCGCGAGATGCATAAGGCCAACAAACCAATTGGCCTGATGTGCATCGCGCCGGCGCTGTTGCCGAAACTGCTGGATCAACAAGCGCGGCTGACCATTGGCAACGATCCGGATCTGGGGGAAGTGATTGACGCCATGGGCGGCGAACCGGTGATTTGCCCGGTGGACGACATCGTGGTGGACAGCGAACATAAGATCGTGACCACGCCGGCCTATATGCTGGCGCCGTCTATCGCGCAGGCGGCCCTGGGCATCGATAAGCTGGTGGCGCGGGTGCTGGAACTGGCTGAATGAGAAAATCGCTCGTCGGATGGCGGCGGCTGCGCCCGTGGTATTGGCTGAAGCGCGGCGTCATCGCGATTATCGGCCTGTGGGCGTTGGGCATTGTGCTCTTCGCCTTCCTGCCGGTGCCGTTTTCCGCCGTGATGGTGGAACGGCAGGTCAGCGCCTGGCTGAGCGGCGACTTCGGCTATGTCGCCCATTCGGACTGGGTGTCGATGGACGACATCTCGCCGCAAATGGCGCTGGCGGTGATGGCGGCGGAAGATCAGAAGTTTCCAGACCATTGGGGCTTCGACGTGGCGGCCATTGAAAAGGCGCTCAGCCACAACGAGAAGCGCCCGACGCGCATCCGTGGCGCGTCCACGCTGTCGCAGCAAACCGCCAAGAACCTGTTTTTGTGGGATGGCCGCAGCTGGCTGCGCAAAGGGTTGGAGGCCGGGCTGACGTCCGGCATCGAATTGGTGTGGACCAAGCGGCGCATTCTGACGGTGTACCTGAACATCGTCGAGTTCGGCGATGGGGTGTTCGGCGTGGAAGAGGCTTCACAGCGCTTTTTCCATAAGCCGGCCAAGCGCCTGAGCGCGGCCGAAGCGGCGCTGCTGGCGGCGGTATTGCCGAATCCGCATCGCTTCAGGGCCGATGCGCCCTCCGGCTATGTGGTGCAGCGTCAACAGTGGATCATGCGGCAGATGCGGCAACTGGGCGGGGAAGCGTTTTTACGCGAGAACAAGCTGGATTAAACGGGCGGGAACGGCACGGTGCCGCTCCCGCCAGGCGGATTATTTTACGTAGGTAAAGGCGGTCGTGACGTGCTTCACGCCGCTGACCTGGCTGGCGATCTGCGCCGCCGACTGCCCTTCCTGCTGCGTGACCAGGCCCAGCAAGAACACTTCGCCGTTTTCGGTGGTGACCTTCACGTTGGACGATTTCACCGTATCGCTGGTGAGCAGCTGCGAACGCACCTTGGTGGTGATCCAGGTGTCGGAGGACGCGGTGCTCAGGCTGACCGGCGTGCCCTGACGGATTTCGTTATACACTTCGGTCGTGCCTTCCACGCCCATGGCGATCTGCTTGGCGCGCGCGGTAAGATCGGCGTTAGGCGACTGGCCGGTCAACAGCACCTTGCCCTGATAGGCGGTGGCGACCACTCGGGCCTCTTTCTTCAACTGCTGGTCTTTGCTCAGGGCGCTTTCGACCCTGGCTTCCAGCGTGCCGTCATCCACCTGGGTCCCTACGCTGCGCGGGTCGGTGGCGGTTTTGGTGGCGACGGCCGCACTGCCGACGACGACGCCGGCGATACAGCCTTGCAACAGCAGGGCGCTGGACAGCACTGCAAATGTGGCTTTTAGCTTCATCTCAGTTCCTTAATCGTCCTGGTGGGGGAATAACGTATTGTCTATCAGGTCGCACAGGCAGTTTACGGTCAGCATATGCATTTCCTGAATACGCGAGCTGCGGTGCGACGGGATGCGGATTTCGACATCCTGCTGGCCGAGCAGCCCGGCCAGCTCGCCGCCGTCGTAGCCGGTAAGTGCGACGATGGTCATATCGCGCGTCACGGCCGCCTCGACCGCCTTCACAATATCACGGCTGTTGCCGCGGGTGGAAATCGCCAGCAGCACGTCGCCGGTGTGCCCGAGCGCACGCACCTGCTTGGCGTACACTTCGTCGTGCAGCCGATCGTTGCTGATTGCCGTTAGCACCACGTTGTCGGCGTTGAGAGCGATGGCTGGCAGGCTGGGGCGCTCGGTTTCAAAACGGTTGATCATGCTGGCGGCGAAGTGCTGCGCGTTGGCCGCCGAGGTGCCGTTGCCGCAGCACAGGATTTTGTTGCCGTTGAGTAAGGATTGAACCAGCGTCATCGCAGCGCGGGAAATGGCGTCCGGCAGTGCTTCCGCCGCCGCGATCTGGGTTTGGATGCTTTCGGTGAAACAGACTTTAATTCTATCCAGCACGTTGTATTAATCCACTAAGTCAAAGGGCCGGTCTGCGCCGCAAAACCCCGATTAATCCGCATTGAAGGCGTTGGGTATCCATTCTAACTGGCTACCGGTAATGGCCAAAACATCAAAACGGCAAGATGATGTGTCAAAACTGGCTCCGCGCCCCGCCAGCCAGACGGCGGCGGCGTGCAGCAACCGCTGTTGTTTGCGAAAGGTGACGCTGGCGGCCGCGCCGCCGAAGGCGTCGTTGCGGCGGTAGCGCACTTCGACGAACACCCAGGTGGTGCCGTCGCGCATGATGAGGTCGAGCTCACCGCCGCGCACCGCGACATTGGCGGCGCAGAAGGTGAGCCCGGCGTGTTCCAGGTGACGGCGGGCCAGTAACTCATAGCCCGCCCCTGAGGCGCGTGGGTTCAAGAGACTGGAACGACCGTACCCTGACGGTATTGCAGCCAAGGCAGCTTACGGTTGATCACGCAGTTTGGCGACGCGCTCAGCGTACCGGTGGTGCCGGAAACCTGGAAGCCCGGCAGCTGGCGCATTTCAGCAAAGTGGTTGGCCAATGTCCAGGCATCCATCCCCATCGCATACAGGCGCACCAGCGAGTAGTCGTTGCGGAAACGCGCGCTGGCCTGCTGCAGCAGCTGAGGGTTTGAGCCGGCCAGCAGCGGAATATCGCTGAACTGCAGGCCTTCCATTTCCAGACGGAAGTCCGGGCCGGCGCCGGCCTGGTAGCTGCGCGAGCTGGCGTACATCGCCGGCTTGCCGCGCGAGCTGGTGGCCATGTCGATCATCGGTTTGATCAGCGTCAGCTGAGACTGCGTGGCGACGATGTACACCGCGTCGACGCTGCCGCCGGTGGCGGCGGGCACGTCGCTCGGCGGCGCAGGAATGGTCAGCCCGGCGATGGTGACGCTCTGCGGCGCCGGGGCGCTCGACATCGGCGTACCGGTCATGCGGATGCCGCCGCTGTTCACCATTTGGCGCAGCTCGCCGGCGGAGCCGATGTCCTGTCGCAGCACGGTTTGCCCGCCTTGCTTCTGCCATTCCTGGTTAAAGGCCCTGGCGACGCGATCGCCGAAGGCGCCGCGCGGCACCAGCAGCAGCGGTTGACGCTTCTGCTGTTCCCAGATGTGGCGGGCGGCGTCGCGGGCTTCATCTTCCGGCGACAGGGCGAAGTAACAGATGTTCAGGTTGTCCTTCGGCGTTTCCGGCTGGTTGAGCGCCAGCACGTTCAGCGTGGTGGTGCTGGCGGACAACTGATCGACGTTCTCTTTCAGCAGTGGGCCGACCACCAGGGTGGCGCCATCCTGCTGCGCCTGGCTCAGCAAGGCGGCCAGCGGCTGGCTGGTGGTGTCGTACACTTTGACCTGCGCGTTGGCGGCCTGCAGCGGCGTTATCGGCGCGCTGGACGGCGCAGCGGGTTGCGCGGCGGTGACGGCAGGCTGGCTCTCTTGCGCCGAAGGGCTGACCGCGCCGTTGGCGTTGATGTCACCCGTAGCGGCCTGATCGGCCGGCGCCGTTTGAGCCGGCGTGCTGGCCGGTTGCGCGGCTTGAGGCTGCGGCGCCGGCATGGAACCGCCGTTTTTAGCCGCTTCGAAGCCTTGCTGGATGGCGTCGGCGAACACTTTCGCCTGGCCGTTCAACGGCAGCAGCAGGGCGATTTTCGAGGTGGAGGCCTGGGTGAAGTTCAGCACCTGATTCAGGCGAGCCGGCAGCGTTTTGGCCGCCGGGTTCTTCGGATAACGGTTCTGCCAGTCTTTGATGCCGGCCTTCAGCAGATCGGGATCCTGCTTGTTGTCCTGATAGACGCGCAGCAGATCCAGCCAGCCTTGCAGCACATTCTCGTCGGCGTTGATCACCAGGCTGTTCATCTCCTGCGGCGTCAGCTGCAGCAGCGCCTGCCAGGTTTGATCCAGATTGTCCTGGTGCGCCTTGCCGGTCAGCAGCGGCTCCTGGGCGATATAGGCGCGGATCAATGGCAGCGACGCTTTGCCCTGATTGGCGGCGATCTGCGCCTGGTAGTAGCGCACCTTCTGATTCGGCGACAGCGCACCGCTGTCCAGGTGGCCCAGCGTGCTGCGGGCGCTGACGTAGCTCTTGTTGGCGATCTGCAGTTCGGCGGTCAGCAACTGGCGTTCGGTCTGCTGCGCACCGCTGAGATTTTTCGGCAGTTGATTCAACTGGTCGCCGGCCTGCGGCAGTTTTCCTTCACGCAGCAAGGCGCGAATAGCAAGTAATTGCCAGTCAGCCTTGTTATCATCGCTGCTTTGCTGCAACTGCTGCAGGTAGTAATCGGAGCTGGCGCTCGCTTCGTCCTGTATATTGGCGGGCGGCGTTTGCGGGGCCCGACTTGGACAGCCTGCCAGGAAAAGGGCGGCGGCGATGACTGCGGTCAGTCGGACAGGCTTGGAACGCCCTGCTTTGGTACGAACGAATGTTGAGGAAAGCATACTGTATCCAGTGATGTTTTTTTCAAGATGCTCAATATTAAATCGGCAACCCGGATGAAACAATGAATCAACACCAACAATCAGTCATTTCTGCATCAACGCTGTATGTGGTGCCCACCCCCATCGGCAATCTGGGCGATATTACCCACCGTGCGTTAGAGGTACTGAAAAGCGTTGATCTGATCGCGGCGGAAGATACGCGCCATACCGGATTGCTGTTGCAACACTTCGCGATCAACGCGCGTCTGTTCGCGCTGCACGATCACAACGAACAGCAAAAGGCCGAGCAGCTGCTGGCGAAACTGCAGGAAGGCCAAAGCATTGCGCTGGTTTCCGACGCCGGCACGCCGCTGATCAACGATCCCGGTTATCACCTGGTGCGCCGCTGCCGCGAGGCCGGCATTCGCGTGGTGCCGCTGCCGGGCGCCTGTGCCGCCACTACCGCGCTGTGTGCCGCGGGCGTCGCCTCCGACCGTTTCTGCTACGAAGGTTTCCTGCCGGCGAAAACCAAGGGGCGCAAGGATACGCTGATGGCGCTGGCGGAGGAACCGCGCACGCTGATTTTCTACGAATCCACCCACCGCCTGCTGGAAAGCCTGCAGGACATGGTCACCGTCTGGGGCCCGCAGCGCTATGTGGTGCTGGCGCGCGAGCTGACCAAAACCTGGGAATCCATCCACGGCGCGCCGGTGGGCGAGCTGCTGGCGTGGGTGCAGGAAGATGAAGTGCGCCGCCGCGGCGAAATGGTGCTGATCGTCGAAGGCCACAAGGCGCAGGAAGATGCGCTGCCGCTCGAGGCGCTGCGCACGCTGGCGCTGCTGCAAAAAGAGCTGCCGCTGAAAAAGGCGGCGGCGCTGGCGGCGGAAATCCACGGCGTGAAGAAAAATGCGCTGTATAAGCACGCGCTGGAGCAACAACAGCCGTAAAGCGGTTGACCTGCCGCCGTCGCGACGCTACTATCCGCGCCGGAGTTGACCAGACAGTCGCCGCTTCATTGCCGTCCTCTTCGGGGAGACAGATGGAGGGGAGGAAAGTCCGGGCTCCATAGGGCAGGGTGCCAGGTAACGCCTGGGAGGCGCAAGCCTACGACTAGTGCAACAGAGAGCAAACCGCCGATGGCCCGCGCAAGCGGGATCAGGTAAGGGTGAAAGGGTGCGGTAAGAGCGCACCGCGCGGCTGGCAACAGTTCGTGGCACGGTAAACTCCACCCGGAGCAAGGCCAAATAGGGGTTCACATGGTACGGCCCGTACTGAACCCGGGTAGGCTGCTTGAGCCAGTGAGCGATTGCTGGCCTAGAGGAATGACTGTCCACGACAGAACCCGGCTTACCGGTCAACTCCCTCGACAAAAGAAAACCCCGCGCAACGCCCGTTGCGCGGGGTTTTTCATTGTAAGCCTTAAACCACCTCCTAAGGAGGTGGTGATTGAACCTGTGAGGCTCTAGCCTGAAGGAAACCCATGCCGGAATATTCCAGCTTACTCACCACAAGTAAGAAGGAAATCACC
>NZ_JBJNOA010000012.1:0-188442 GCF_052166845.1 Serratia sp. CY71090
TCGGCGCTGGTGAACGACAGCCGCTACCTGCGTGAGGCGCTGAACGGGCGTCTGCGTCAGGCGGAAGGGCTGGCGAGCTCGTCGGCCATCAAGGCGGACGAGGACGGCGCCTGGGCGCAGCTGCTGGGGGCGTGGGACCATGCATCGGGCGACGCCAACGCCACCGGCTATCAGGCCTCGACCTACGGGGTGCTGGTGGGGCTGGACTCGGCGGCGGCGGCCGACTGGCGGCTGGGGGTGGCGACCGGCTACACCCGCACCTCGCTGCACGGCGGGTACGGGTCGAAGGCGGACAGCGACAACTACCACCTGGCGGCGTACGGCGACAAGCAGTTTGGCGCGCTGGCGCTGCGCGGCGGGGCGGGCTACACCTGGCACCGCATCGACACCAAACGGTCGGTGAACTACGGGATGCAGTCGGACCGCGACACGGCGAAGTACAGCGCGCGCACCGAGCAACTGTTCGCGGAAGC
This sequence comes from Serratia sp. CY71090, assembly GCF_052166845.1. Lineage (NCBI taxonomy): Bacteria > Pseudomonadati > Pseudomonadota > Gammaproteobacteria > Enterobacterales > Yersiniaceae > Serratia > Serratia sp. CY71090. The sequence continues at coordinate 474 of NZ_JBJNOA010000012.1, forward strand.
GGGTTACAGCGTGAAGGGTGAGTGGCTGAACCTGGAGCCGTTCGTCAACCTGGCGTACGTGAACTTTGAAAACAACGGCATCGCGGAAAGCGGCGGCGCAGCGGCGCTGCGCGGCGACAAGCAGCACACCGACGCGACGGTGTCGACGCTGGGGCTGCGCGCGGACACTGAGTGGCAGGTGAGCCCGGGCACGACGGTGGCGCTGCGCAGCGAGCTGGGGTGGCAACACCAGTACGGCGGGCTGGAGCGTGGCACCGGGCTGCGGTTCAACGGCGGCAACGCGCCGTTCGTGGTGGACAGCGTGCCGGTGTCGCGCGACGGCATGGTGCTGAAGGCGGGGGCGGAAGTGGCGGTGAACGAGAACGCCTCGCTGTCGCTGGGCTACGGCGGGCTGCTGTCGCAGAACCATCAGGACAACAGCGTCAACGCCGGTTTCACCTGGCGCTTCTAAGCCAAGCGGTCATTACAGGGTCAACGGAGCCGGCATGCCGGCTCCGTTTTTATTTGCGGCTGCGGGATGAGTCCGTATGATGGCGCGGCGCCAGGGCAATAAAAAACCGGGACCCTGACGGATCCCGGCTTAAAAGTGGGTAAAACAGATTAGCGCTAAAGGCTCAAGCCCCGTTTTGCTTATGCAGTCCAAGCGATGTGAGCATCGTCTCAGTAGCGGCAACGGAACAAATTTTCCCTGGTGTTACTATGGTTATTATTAAAAATCGTGCTGGTGTTATTTTTTATAGTGTATTGCTGTATGTCTCTTTTGATACCATGTTTGACGATACAACATGGTATGTCAAGCAACGTTTTTAACGCATAATTGCATGGGATGCTAGTTTTAGGTGTGGCTTTTTCAGCAGAAATAATCAAAACGACTGATAAATCAGTAAAAAAAATCGAAGGAACAAATGGATAACAATCATCAAAAATTCGATTCACAGTCGATTGCCAATCGGGTCAGGGAGCTGTTTTTACATTACGGGATTGGAAAACGTCAGCATGCCCGCGAACTCAGCCGCATCTTGGATCTGAGTTTTTCACATGCGCACCGCAAATTGAAAGGGCAAAGCCCCTGGACGCTGGAACAGATCAACAGCGTCGCGGCCGCGTTGGGAGAAACGCCGGCGGCGATCGCCGATTTGAGCGCCGAACACGAGACGACCGAGCCAAACATGGCGCGTGATGCCATCTTTTTCGTGGCGGGAGTGGCGATCCCTTGCGTCGGGCACATTGGCGACGAACTTTCTGCCGGGCGGCCGGCGGAATTTGTGGCGCTGCGTGTGGAGGGGCAATGGCATATCTATCGCGCCGATGAGGCGCCGTCAGGTCTGCGTTACGGCGTCGAACTGATAGAAATCCGGCCCGGCTACGGCGATGACGAGCGGTTGAGCATCGCGGTATTGGACGATTCGCATCAGGCGGCCGATGAGCTGGCCAAGTACCTCGGCGGCTGCGGTTTCAACGCAGTGGCGTTTTACGATGTCGACAGCTTCTGCCAAGCGTTGCAGCAAAGCCTGTTCGACGGTTACGTGGTGGACTGGCTGATCGGTGAGGAAACGGCGGATCGCTGTATCGCCACCATCCGCGCCTCCGACAACCCGGACGCGCCGGTACTGGTGCTGACCGGCGAACTGGGCACCGACCGACGCGAGTCGGAGATCGCTCAGGCGATGCGCGAGTACGATGTGCTCGGCCCTTATGAAAAACCGGTGCGGCTCCATGTGATCGAAGCCGCACTGCAACGCTGTTTTAATCTTTAGCGGGGAACACCTCGGCCAGTGCGCTCGACAGCGCATCCAGCCGAACCGGTTTCATCAGGTAGTTATCGAACAGGGCGCGCTGATCCGCCGTCAGCTGCTCCGGCGTATAGGCGCTGATGCCGATGATTGGCACATGGCGGTTGGGGCCGCGACGATTGCGCAGCTGCCTGGCCAGGGCGGCGCCGTCGATGCCCGGCATCTGCAGATCCAGCAACAGCGCGTCGTAAGGGCGTCTGAGCAGCTTCTGCAACGCGCGCTCCGGCGAGTCGCACAGTTCGTGCTGGTAGCCCAGTTTGTCCAGCAACGCCGCAAAGGCGTCACCCACCGACTTGTTGTCATCCACCACCAGCACCTGCTGCGGCTTTTGCTGCAGGGGGGCATTGGCGGCGGCGGGCTCGTCGGCGCGCTCTTCTTCACTGATCTGCACCGGAATGCTGACGATAAAGGTGCTGCCTTTCTTGATTTCGCTGTACACCGTGATGGTGCCGTTGAGCAGCGTCACCAGGCCGTGCACGATCGCCAGCCCCATCCCCACGCCGGCATACTGTTTGGTATGCGACTGATCCAACTGGGTAAAGGGTTTGAAGATCTGATCGAGCTGGTCTTTTTCGATACCGATGCCGGTGTCGGTCACTTCGATGATCAACGAATTGCCGCCCGGCTGGCGGCGCAGGCAGCTGTGCAGCGTAATGCTGCCGCTTTCGGTGTATTTGTAGGCGTTGGTCAGCAGGTTAACGATAATCTGCCGGATGCGCAGCGGATCGGAGTGCACCAACAGGTGGCTGCACTCCACTTCGCAGCTCAGTTTGACCTGCTCTTTGCGGGTCAGGGTGGCGATTTCGTTGGCGGTTTCCGCGATCAGCTTCTGCGCGTCGAACGGCACGATGCGCAATTCCATCATGCCGCTGTCGAGGTGCGCGTAGTCGGTCAGATCCTTCATCTGGCTTTCGATTTGCTGCGCGGCGGTCTCCAGCCGCTGGAAAGTGTCCGCATGCTCCGTCGACACCCGGGTGTTCACCAGCACGTCGATGGCCGACATTACGCTCTGCAATGAGGTGCGCAGCTCGTGGCCGATGGCGCCGAGGAAGGCGTTTTTGGTGCGTGTCGCTTTCTCCGCCTCAATGGCCTTGGCCTGCTGGCGAATGGTCAGCCGCTGCTGACGGAACACGATCAGGGTGATGGCGATCAGCGCGATCACCGAGAACATGACAATCACCAGCCCATAGAAAATGATGTGCCGTTTCTCGATGTAGTCCTCATAGGCGGCGGTGCGCTGCTTCACCTCGGCGTGGTCGGTCAGGTTGGCCATTTCGATGGCGTAAGGCTTGATGGCCTTCATGGCCGCAAAAACCTGGCTGAAGTCGATTTTCGGGTTATCCAGCAGTTTATCGATGCGATCCATCTGCAGGCGCATCTGCTTGACCACTTCCGGGTAGCCCGGCTCGGCGTACAGCGGTTGCGTGGATTCGGAGACGGTTTCCAGCACGTAAAAGCGCGAATAGAGGATTTCGAATCGCAGCCGCAGGTTGTCGCTGTCCACCTGCGGCGCATGGCTCTGCTGCTCGACGAACGTGTCGAACTCCGCCAGCTTGATGGAGAACTTGGCGATCGACCAGGAGTAATTCTCCTGCGTGCCGGCGATGGCATACAGCCCTTTCTTCGACAGGGTGGCGCTGTAGTAATAGAGCGTGACGGTCGAAGCCACTAAAAACAGCGCGGCAAAGATGGCCGGGATCGCCAGCCTGCTGCCGTTCTTAAAGGTCGTCAGCTTCATTTGATCACGATCCTGTCGACTTGCCAGATAAAGCGTGAATTGTACAACGGCGAGTTCAGTTCAGGCCCGGCGGCGTCGCGCGGGTAAACCAGGAACAGCGGGCCGAAGTTTCTGAGCTTCAGCATTTCCCCGTCCATCCTGTAGGCCAGGATCATGTTGTATTTCTTGACGTCGGACAGCGGCACGTCGATGTAATAATCGTTCAGCGCATAGAAAGTCAGCGTCTCGCCCTTGGCGCCGACGCGCTCCAGGATATCGGCCACCGAAATCCCTTCAAATTTTCTCTGCGGCGTCCAGGAGGTGGAGGTGGTGATGCTGCGCACCGGCATCGCCAACAGCTGCTTATCGGTGAACAGATAGCTTTTTTTGACCGGGTCGGTCACGTTGTCGATCTTGCCCGCCACTTCCAGGGTAAAGCTGAGCGCGCTGCTCTGGGCGATAATCAGGGCCACGCAGGCCATCGCAAGGGTTTTGCATAGTTTGAACAGCATCGGCGTTCTCCAGAGGCGCGGGGAGGTTTGTATCAGTCCCGCTAATTTATCAGGCAGAATAATGGCAGAAAAAGCAGGCGGGTGCGAAGGGAATAGTAAACCGCACAAAAAGAACAGTCCTGGGCCGGTCGGCCTGTACGCGTAACCTTTCTCTTCCGTTTGTCAGCCGTTTCGATGCGCTTTCAACAGCTGCGCCAGCTGCGTCAGGCCTGCCGTTAGCTCGTCCGGCGAGGGGGAACCCAGGCACAGGCGAATGCCCGTCGCACGTTCGTCGCGGTCTACCATCACGGTGTCCGGCGGCGTCACCTTTACGTTGGCCAATGCGGCGGCGGCGGCCACAGACTCGGCGGTTTCGCGCGGCATCGGCAGCCAGACATGATAAGCGTCGGGATGCGATACGCATTCGTCGGCATCAAATATCGAGGTGGCCAGATGCACTCTTTGCTGAGCCTCATGACGCAACGCTTGCGGTATCGTCTCGATCGCGCCGCTGGCCAGCCACTCCTCCACCACAGCGCAAGACAGTGGCGAAGGCGCGAAAGGAAGATCTTGCAAGGCTTCTTCCGCCGCAGTTTGCATGCCGGGCGGCAGAGTCAGCATGCCGATCCGCAATCCCGGGCCGAGCGTTTTCGACAGGCCATTGACATGGAACACCCGCTCGGGCGCCAGAGCCGCGAGCGCAGGCGCCGCTGAATGCCCCAGCGCATACACGCCATCCTCGATGATCCAGACATTCGCCCGCCGGCATATCTCGACGATAGCCTGCCTGCGCTCGGCGCTCATGGTGGCGGTTGTCGGATTATGCAGCGTCGGCGTCAGATAGACCGCGGTATGGCCGGAGGAGACACGCTCGAGCGCACTCGCCAGCGCCTGCGGCACTATGCCTTGCGCATCGATCTCCACGCCGATCAGGCGATGGCCTTTACGTCGGGCCAGCGCGATCGCGCCGGGGTAGGTGAGTCTCTCCGTCAGTATCGTGCCGCGTGGCCCGCAGGCCAGGTCAAACGCCAGCGAAATCGCCTGACGGGCATTGCTGGTCAGCGCCAGGTGCGACGGATCGATCGTGACGCCGGCGTTTTCCAGCCAGCGGGTCAACAAACGCCGGTGCTCCAGATGCCCGGTCGGAGGGGAATAGAAGTTCAGATGGTCCGCATCCATTTTCCGCGCAATGCCGGCCAGCGTGCGCGCCAGCAAACGATCGGTAAGCATCGCCGGCGGCGCATTGGACGAGAGATCGATTTCGCGTTTTTCACGGGCGCGGCGGATCGCCACGAACATCCCGCGGCCTTTCACGCTGCGCACCAACCCACGCCGCTCCAGGATGGCATAGGCTTTGGTCACCGTGCCCAGACCGATCGCCAATTGCCAGGCGAGCGTACGGTGGGCCGGCAAACGATCGCCCCCTTGCAGTTTGCCCTCGATAATGTCGTCAGCCAACGCCAACACCAGCCGTTCGACGGTAGTGGCTTCCACATTGGCCAGGCGGGGCTGCCAGGGGGATTGAAGCCGCATATTCGCTCTCCGGAGAAAGAATATAGTGTCACGTGACACTATTTAAATAGGCGAAAAGTGTAACACATACTATGTTGGTGAGGAGTCCCGGCGTTTTCAACTACGGCTCGGCCGTAAGGCGGGTCAGCGGAGTTTTTCCATGATGGTCAGTCAGCTTGCGTTGGTTTACGGCGCCTATCTCCTCGCAACTGCCAGCCCCGGCCCCAGCAACATGGCGATCATGGGCGTGGCGATGCGTGACGGCCGCAGGCCCGCATTGGTGCTGGCCGCCGGGGTGGTGACCGGATCGCTGTGCTGGGCGATGTTGGCCGCGACCGGCCTTTCCGCCGTGCTGGCCACGTATGCACAGGCGCTGTGGGCCATCAAAATCGTCGGCGGCGTGTATATGCTGTATCTGGCGCTGCGCGCCGGCCGATCCGCATTACGGGCGTCTCCCATCTCGACAGGCATAGCGGCAGGGGATAGCGCGCGATCTTATCAGAGGTTGTATCGGCAGGGCGTGCTGATGCATCTCGGCAATCCCAAGGCCATCATGTCCTGGATGGCGATCATGTCGCTGGGATTGCGGCAAGGCGCGCCTGAGCAGGTTTTACCGGCAATTATTGGCGGTTGCGCGCTGCTCGGCGTGACGATTTTCGGGGGGTATGCCCTGCTGTTCTCAACGTCGCCGATGATCGCGTTTTACACCCGGGTGAGGCGCTGGATTGAAGGAACGCTTGCGCTGCTGTTCGCTTTGGCGGGCCTGGAGCTGTTGATATCGCGGGGGTAATGAACGCCCGGCGTTAACCTGAGGAGAGAAGCGATGGTTTTTGGCATGCAGATGGTGGATGTCTTTGGCGCCGGGCCGCTCGCCGGCAATCCGTTGGCGGTGATTACGGGCGCCGGAGCGTTGTCTACGGAGGACATGCAGCGCTTGACACGTTGGTTCAACCTGTCGGAAACGGCCTTTTTGCTGCCGCCGACACACCCCCAGGCGGATTACCGGGTGCGAATATTCACGCTGGATCGTGAAATGCCGTTTGCCGGGCACCCGACGCTCGGCAGTTGTCATGCCTGGCTCACTGCGGGCGGTACGCCGCGTAATGACGCGGAGATCATCCAGGAGTGCGGGGCGGGCTTGGTGAGCATTCGCCGCGAGGCCGGACGGCTGTGTTTTGCCGCGCCGCCGTTGATTCGCTCCGGGGCGCCGTCAGAAGCGGCGTTGGCCGACGCGCTGCGGTTTTTGGGGATCGCGCCTGAGGAGGCGCTCGATGCCGCCTGGATCGATAACGGTCCGGGGTGGCTGGGGATCCGGCTGGCCAGCGCCGAGCGGGTGCTTTCCCTGACGCCGGCGAGAAGCTGGCCGCGCAGAGTGGACATTGGCGTCGTCGGCCCACATGCCGATGGTGACGCAGCCTTCGAGGTGCGCGCTTTTTTGAGCGATCACCTTGGCGCTATCGTCGAAGATCCGGTCACCGGCAGCCTCAATGCCTCCCTGGCTCAGTGGCTGTTTGCAAGCGGCGTGGTCAGCGGCGGCTATATCGCCGCTCAGGGGCGCTGCCGTGGGCGCAACGGGCGCGTGCATGTCACCCGCGACGAGAGCGGCCGGATTTGGGTGGGCGGCAACACGCGCACTCAGGTTGAAGGTCGGCTGCATGGGATTGGCACGGCGTAGCACGCGCCGCCGCACCCGCGTGCGGCTGAACGGAATATCGATTTTCATCCGATAAGGAGTGAACAGTATGTCTGCAACGGCCATCGATACCTTGAAAATGCTGGTGCGTTACAAAGCGTGGGCGAACGCCTTGACCTTTGACTGCGTGGCGGCCTTGCCGGAGGGCGAAGCGCTGCGGCCGCGCCCGACCCGTTTCGGCAATATGGTGCATACCTTGAATCACGTGTACGTGGTGGACGATATCTTCAGGCACCATCTGCAAGGCCGCAAGCATGGTTACCTCGCGCGCAACACCGAGCAAACGCCCGCGCTTGACTCTCTGCGGTGTGCGGTGGAGGAAATGGACCGCTGGTATATCGAACAGGTGGACAGCTGGTCGCCCGAGGCGCTGGCGCAGGTGGTGCATTTCGAGTTCGTCGGCGGGGGGGAAGGCCGCATGACGCGCCAGGAAATCGTGCTGCATGTCGTCAACCACGCTACCTATCATCGCGGTTTTGTCGGCGATATGCTCTATCAGGTGCCCTTTGCTGCACCGGCGAACGATTTGCCGGTGTTTCTGCGCGATCATTACCGCCGGGCGCCGTGAGGCGAGCGAGATAAATAAAAAAGCCAGACGCTTTCGCGCCTGGCCTGTTACGCGCCGGAATCCGGCGAGGTTGCGCCTCAGCGCATGGTGACGAACTCTTCCGCCGCGGTCGGGTGGATCGCCACGGTGTTGTCGAAGTCCTTCTTGGTGGCGCCCATCTTCACCGCCACCGCGAAGCCCTGCAGGATTTCATCCATGCCGAAGCCGATGCCGTGCAGGCCGACGATTTTCTCTTCTTTACCCGCGCATACCAGCTTCATGCGGCACGGCTGGCGGTGCTGCGTCACGGCGCTGTACATGGCGGTGAAGGAGGACTTGTACACTTTCACGTTGTCCGCGCCGAACTTCTCGATGGCTTCCGGCTCGGTCAGGCCGACGGTGCCGATCGGCGGGTGGCTGAACACCACGGTGGCGATGTTGCTGTAGTCCAGGTGTTCGTCCGGCTTGTTGTTGAACAGGCGCTCGGACAGGCGGCGGCCGGCGGCCACGGCGACCGGGGTCAGCTCTACCGCGCCGGTGTTGTCACCCACCGCGTAGATGCCTTTGACGTTGGTGTTCTGGAACTTATCGACGTCGATGTAGCCTTTCTCATTGGTTTTCACCCCGGTAACGCCGAGGTTCAGGTTGTCGGTCGCCGGTTCGCGGCCGATGGCCCAGATCAGGCAGTCGACGGTGAATGCTTTGCCGTTTTCCAGCTGCAGCGTCAGGCTGCCGTCGGCGTTCTTGACGATCGCTTTCGGCACCGATTCGGTGTGCAGGCTCGGCCCTTCGGTGTTCATCACTTCCACCAGGGTTTCGACGATCATCGGATCGAAGCTGCGCAGCGGCGCGTGCTTGCGCACGAACAGGTGCGTTTCCGCGCCCAGCGCGTTCAGCACGCCGGCGATTTCCACGGCGATATAGCCGGCGCCCACCACGGCGACGCGTTTCGGCATGGCGTCCAGCTCAAAGAAGCCGTCGGAGTCGATGCCGTATTCGGCACCCGGAATGGCCGGATGGCTCGGGCGGCCGCCGGTGGCGATCAGGATGTGGTCGGCGGTGATGGTCTCGCCGTTCACTTCCACGGTGTGCGCATCCACGAAGCGCGCGAAGCCTTTGATCACGTCGACCTTGTTCTTGCCCAGCACGTTATCGTAGGAGTTGTGGATGCGATCGATATAGGCGGTGCGGTTGGCGACCAACTTTTTCCAGTCGAAGGCGTTGACGGTGGTGTCGAAGCCGTAGTCCGGGCCGTACTGATGGATGGCCTCGGCGATTTGCGCCGCGTGCCACATGACTTTTTTCGGTACACAACCCACGTTTACACAGGTGCCGCCCAGCTCTTTGGCTTCAATCAGCGCACACTTTTGGCCGTACATGGCTGCCCGGTTGATCGATGCGATACCGCCGCTGCCGCCGCCAATTGCTAGATAATCGTAATGTTTCGTCATCTGGGATTTCCATGAGTTGTGAATTTGAAGAGGGTAAGAGTTTAACGCCTGACCGGGGTTTGTCGCAAAGATTGCGTCGATGGCTGCGATAGGCGGACGCAGGGCGCGGCAAACCGCGCCCTGATGGGGATTATTCCGGTACCACCCAGTTCACCAGATGGTGGCCGATGCCCGACGGCACCAGCACCTTGTGCAGCCACGGCAGCACGTTCTTCATCTGCTGTTCCAACTTCCACGGCGGGTTGATGACGATCATGCCGGAGGCGGTCATGCCGCGCTGATCGCTGTCGGGTTTCACCGCCAGCTCGATCTGCAGGATGCGGCGAATGCCGGTGGCTTCCAGATCGCGCAGCATGCGTTTGATCTGCTGGCGCATCACCACCGGATACCACAGCGCATAGGTGCCGGTGGCGAAACGCTTGTAGCCTTCCTGAATGCCTTTGACCACGTCCTGGTAATCGGTCTTCATTTCATACGGCGGGTCCATCAGGATCAGACCACGGCGCGACAGGGGCGGCAGCTGGGATTTCAGCTGCTGATAACCGTCGGCACGCTGCACTTTGGCGCGTTCGTCTTTCTGGAACTCGCTGCGCAGCAGCGGGTAGTCGCTCGGGTGCAGCTCGGTCAGGTGGATTTTGTCCTGCGGGCGCAGCAGCTGGCGGGCGATCAGCGGCGAGCCGGGATAATAGCGCAGCGTGCCGGAACGGTTGAAGTTGTGCACCACGCTCATGTAGGCCGCCAGCTCTTCCGGCAGATCGTCGCGTTGCCACAGCAAACCGATGCCTTCCAGGTATTCGCCGGTGCGCTCGGCGTGTTCGCCGCTGAGCTGATAACGGCCCGCGCCCGAGTGGGTATCCAGATACAGGAACGGCTTCTCTTTTTCCTTCAGCGACTCGATGATCAGGCTCTGAACGGTGTGCTTGAGCACGTCGGCGTGGTTGCCGGCGTGGAAACTGTGGCGATAACTTAACATGACGGGTGGCGGTTCCTTGTGCTCCGCAGGCGGAGCATTCAATGCAATAAGGCTTATAATCTGCACAGTATAAACTGTCTGGCCGGGAAAAACCGGACTCCGTTGCCGCAGACGTTAACAGAAAGGGACAGGACGATGAGCAAACAGGCGATTTTGGCGAATTACCCCGACGCGGCGCGCTGGGCGTTCGGCGACGGCCCCGCGTTAGCCGACGAACTGCTGGGATTGGTGCTGAGCGGGGATAAAACCGCCACCTGCAGTTCCTATGCGAGCTATCGTCGGGAACAAACCCCGCGGATCGGCGATTACAGCATCGTTCTCGATGGCCGCGGCGAACCGGCCTGCGTGATCAGAACCCTGGCGCTGCGCCTGGTGCGCTACGATCGGGTGACCGCCGAGATGGCGGCCAAAGAGGGTGAAGGCGACAAAAGCCTGGCGTTTTGGCGCGAGGGGCATCAGGCGTTCTTTACCCGCGAGGGGAGCTTTGCGCCGGACATGTGGCTGGTGTTCGAAGAGTTCGAACGGGTTGAAACGCTGTGAATCACAAGGAGAAAGGATGAGCTGCATTTTTTGCGACATCGTGGCGGGCAAGGCGCCATGCCATAAAATCTGGGAAGACGACGACCATCTGGCGTTCCTGTCCATCTTTCCCAACACCGACGGTTTCAGCGTGGTGATCCCCAAGGCGCACCACCCGAGCTACGCCTTTGACCTGCCGGACGAGGTGCTGAGCGCGTTGATGCTGGCGACCAAGCGGGTGGCGAAGCAGCTGGATCGCGCGTTCGACGACGTCGGCCGCTGCGGCATGGTGTTCGAGGGCTACGGCGTCGACCATGTGCATGCCAAACTGATCCCGCTGCACGGCACCGCATCGCTGGAACAGTGGCGGCCGATCGAATCGACCTCGCCGAAGTTTTTCGAACGTTATGAGGGCTATATCTCCTCCCACGATGCGGCGCGCGCCGACGACCAACAGCTGGCGGCGCTGGCCGCCCGCATCCGCCAAAGCGCCATTTAAGGCACGAACGATCAACGCCGGGCATTGATTTTCCTGCTGTCTGGCTCCATGTTAGAGATTCATACGCATTTTAAGGCTCGCCCGTGCGGCGGGCCCAACGCTAATCAGGACTGCCCTATGACAAATCCGTTGCTGACCCCGTTTTCCCTGCCGCCTTTCTCGGCGATCCGCCCTGAAGATATCGTGCCAGCGGTGCAATCCGCGCTGGCGGACTGCCGCGCCGCGGTAGAGCGCGTGGTCGCGCAGCCGGGGCCGTTCACCTGGGACAATCTGTGTCAGCCGCTGGCGGAGTCGGACGATCGCCTGTCGCGCATCTGGTCGCCGATCGGGCACCTGAACTCGGTGAAAAACAGCCCGGAGCTGCGCGCCGCCTATGAGCAGGCGCTGCCGCTGCTGTCCGAGTACGGCACCTGGGTCGGCCAGCACGAAGGGCTGTACCAGGCCTACCGCAGCCTGAAAGAGGGCGCGGCGTTCGAGGCGCTGAGCGTGCCGCAGCGCAAGGCGGTGGATAACGCGCTGCGCGATTTCGAACTGTCGGGCATCGGCCTGTCGGCGGATAAACAGCAGCGCTACGGCGAGATCGTCGCGCGCCTGTCCGAACTGGGATCCACCTACAGCAATAACGTGCTCGACGCCACCATGGGCTGGAGCAAACTGATTACCGACGAAGCCGAGCTGAGCGGCCTGCCGGAAAGCGCTCTGGCACAGGCGCAGGCGATGGCGCAGGCCAAAGAGCAGGACGGCTGGTTGCTGACGCTGGACATGCCGAGCTACCTGCCGGTGCTGACCTACGCCGACAACCGCGCGCTGCGCGAAGAGATGTACCGCGCCTTCGCCACCCGCGCTTCCGATCAGGGGCCGAACGCCGGCAAATGGGACAACAGCGAAGTGATGGCGGAAACGCTGGCGCTGCGCCACGAGCTGGCTCAGCTGCTGGGCTTCGATACCTACGCCGACAAGTCGCTGGCGACCAAAATGGCGGAGAGCCCGGAGCAGGTGATCGGCTTCCTGAGCGATCTGGCCAAGCGCGCCCGCCCGCAGGCCGAGCAAGAGCTGGCGCAGCTGCGCGCCTTCGCCAAACAGCACTATGGCGTGGATGAGCTCGAAGCCTGGGACATCACCTATTACGGCGAAAAACAGAAACAGCATCTGTTCTCCATCAGCGACGAGCAGCTGCGCCCGTACTTCCCGGAGCAGCGGGTGGTGGAAGGGCTGTTCGAAGTGGTGAAACGCATCTACGGCATCACCGCCAAAGAACGTAAAGACGTGGAAACCTGGCATCCGGACGTGCGCTTCTTCGATCTGTTCGCCGCCGACGGCGAGCTGCGCGGCAGTTTCTACCTCGATCTGTACGCCCGCGAAAACAAACGCGGCGGCGCCTGGATGGACGACTGTGTCGGCAGCCTGCGCAAGGCCGACGGCACGCTGCAAAAACCGGTCGCTTACCTGACCTGCAACTTCAACCGTCCGCTGGGCGATCAGCCGGCGCTGTTCACCCATAACGAAGTGACCACGCTGTTCCACGAATTCGGCCACGGTCTGCATCACATGCTGACGCAGATCGATACCGCCGGCGTCTCCGGCATCAACGGGGTGCCGTGGGATGCAGTCGAGCTGCCGAGCCAGTTTATGGAAAACTGGTGCTGGGAGCCGGAAGCGCTGGCGTTTATCTCCGGCCACTATCAGAGCGGCGAGCCGCTGCCGAAGGAAATGCTCGACAAGCTGCTGGCGGCCAAGAATTACCAGGCGGCGCTGTTTATCCTGCGCCAGCTGGAGTTCGGCCTGTTCGATTTCCGCATGCACTTCGAATACAGCCCGGAGAAAGGGGCGCAGATCCTGCCGACGCTGGCGGAAGTGAAGAAAATGGTGGCGGTGGTGCCTTCGCCGAGCTGGGGCCGTTTCCCGCACGCCTTCAGCCACATCTTCGCCGGCGGCTACGCGGCAGGTTACTACAGCTACCTGTGGGCGGAAGTGCTGTCGGCCGACGCCTACTCGCGCTTCGAAGAAGAGGGGATTTTCAACGCCGAGACCGGCAAATCCTTCCTCGACAACATCCTGTCGCGCGGCGGTTCGGAAGAGCCGATGGCGCTGTTCAAACGCTTCCGTGGCCGCGAGCCGCAGCTGGATGCTATGCTGCGCCATTACGGCATTAAAGGATAACCCGACACGTGAGCGTGTGTTTATTGTGTGAAGCAGGCGCCGATCCCGGCGCCTTGTCTGTTTTGGCGCAGCGCTGGCGGCTGGCGTCTGACGACGACGCGCCGATGGCGCTGGTATTGACTCCGCAGCGGCTGGAGCTGCGCAAGCGCGACGAGCCGAAGCTGGGCGGGATCTACGTCGATTTCGTCTCCGGCGCCATGGCGCACCGGCGCCGCTTTGGCGGCGGCCGCGGCGAGGCGGTGGCCAAGGCGGTCGGCATCAAGGGCAGTTACCTGCCGGACGTGGTGGACGCCACCGCCGGGCTGGGGCGAGACGCCTTTGTGCTGGCGGCGTTGGGCTGCCGGGTGCGGATGCTGGAACGCAATCCGGTGGTGGCGGCGTTGCTGGACGACGGCCTGCAGCGCGGCTATCAGGATGCGGAAATCGGCCCGTGGCTGCGCGAGCGCCTGACGCTGCTGCACGCCTCCAGCCTGACGGCGCTGGCGGATCTCAGCCCGCGTCCTGAGGTGGTGTATCTCGATCCGATGTTCCCGCACAAGCAGAAAAGCGCGCTGGTGAAGAAAGAGATGCGGGTGTTTCAATCGCTGGTGGGCAGCGATGATGACGCCGACGGCCTGCTGGAACCGGCGCGCCGTTTGGCCACCAAGCGCGTGGTGGTGAAACGCCCGGACTACGCGCCGCCGCTGGCCGACGTGCCGGCGCACGCCGCCACGCTGACCAAAAGCCACCGTTTCGATATCTACATGCCGCTGTAATGTCTGCCGGGCCCGCCGTGTCGGGCCCTCAATTTTCCTCTCGCAAACTTTTCCCCACGCCGCCGCCCGGATGCACCGCCAGCAAGGTGCTCTTGTCGTAACCGCTGCGCGCCATCAGGCAGGCGCAGGCGGCGTCGAAGATCGCCAACACCAGCACAATTGAGGTGGTGGCCAGCATGTTCAGCGGATCTATCTCCTTCTGCACCCCGGTAGCGATCGTCAGCTGCGCCGCCTGCGCGATGGTGGAATGCGGGTTTTCCGTCACCGCGATCAGCGTCACCCCCTTGGCCTGCAGCGTCGGCAGCAGGCGGGTCAGCTCGTCGGAATTGCCGCCGCGCGAGATCAGGATCAGCAGATCGTCGGCGCGCAGGAAGCCCAGATCGCCGTGCGCCGCGCCGGTGGCGTCGAGATAGACCGCCGGCCGCTCCACGCAGGCCAGCATGTGGGCTATCTTGCGCGCCGCAATCCCCGAGGTGCCGACGCCGGTGACGGCGATTTTACCGCGGCAGTCGGCCAGCAGCGCCAGCAGCCGCTGCCAGGTGTGCGCGTCGAGGCGTTCGCCCAGCTGCGCCAGCTCCTGGCTGTAGGTTTGCCAGCCCTGTACGGCCTGCCGCCACTCCTGCTGCATCACGCCTCCTCCTGCATCAACCGGCGGTATTTCATGTGGTCGTTGTACAGCTCGTGGAACACCCGGTATTTACGGTCGTAATAGCTTTTTATCTGGTTGGTCTGCGGCGTCACCGTCTTGCCGATGCGGCTCATGGCGCTCATCGCCTCCGGCAAGGTGTCGAACACGCCGGCCGCCACGGTGCCCATCATCGCGCCGCCCAGCAGCATCGCCTCGCTCTCCTCCGGCAGCAGCATGGCGCAGCCGGTGGCGTTGGCGTGCTCCTGCACGAAGATCGGGTTCTTGGTGCCGCCGCCGCTGGCCATGATGGTGTCGATGCTGTAGCCGCTGTGGTTCATGGTTTCGATGATGTGGCGAGTGCCGAGCGCGATGGCCTGAATGGTGGCCAGGTAGTGCAGCGCCATGTCTTCCGGCGTGCGCGACAGCTTCAGCCCGGTCAGGATGCCGGTCAGCGTCGGGTTGGCGCGCGGCGAGCGGTTGCCGTGGAAGTACGGCAGCATATGAATGTCCTGCGTCAGGAAGGCGATGTTCTCCGGCTCGCCGGCCATGCGGCGCAGAATGGCGTTCAGCACCTCATAGATGGTCTGGCCCTGGGTTTTCGCCTGCGCCAGCAGCTCCTGATAGCACGGATGCGACTGGATGACGTGGTCGATCAGCGCGCCGGTGGCGGACTGGCCACCCTCGTTCAGCCAGTATTCCGGCAGGATCGCCGAGTAATACGGCCCCCAGACGCCGCCGATAAAGCGCGCGGTGCGCGACATCGCCATATGGCCAGTGGAGGTGCCGCCGATCAGCGCGACGCGGCGGTTGAAGTCGGCCACCTCGCCGGAGACGCCGGTGGCGCCCAGCGTGCCGAGGGTGCCGGCGTGGGCGTCGATGATCGATACGCTCACCGCCGTGCCGGCGATCAGCCCCATCTCGCTGGCGGCGCGCTGGGTCAGACCGTGGCCCAGCGGCTCACCCATCATTTTAACGTCGCTGCCGATCTTGGCCGCGTCATGTTCCAGCACGTCTTCCAGCCCGATCTGCTGGAAGTAGCTCTTGTCCCAACGCTGCTCGTGGCCGAGATAGGTCCACTTGCACACCGTCGAGCACAGCGAACGGGTGGCGTCCTGGGTGGCGCGCCAGGTGAGAAAGTCCGGCAGATCGAACAGGTAGCCGGCGTTGGCCCAGGTGGTGGGCATGTGCTGTTTCAACCACAGCAGTTTCGGCGTCTGCATCTCCGGCGAAATGATGCCGCCGACGAAGTCCAGCACCCGGTGTTTGGTGGCGTTGATGCGCTCGGCCTGGGCGATCGCCCGGTGATCCATCCACACGATGATGTTCTGTTCGGTACGGCCGGAGGGGCTGACGGTCAGCGGCTTGCCCTCTTTATCCAGCACCACCAGCGAACAGGTGGCGTCGAAGCCCAACCCCTTGACCTGGATCGGGTTGATGTCGGCCTGGTTGACCGCGTCGCGCACCGCATTGCACACCGCCTGCCAGATGTTATCCGACGACTGCTCGACGAAATCCGCCTTCGGCCGGTACAGATCGATGGCCCGGCTGGCCTGGCCGACCATGCGCCCATTGAGATCGAATACGCCTGCGCGCGCGCTTCCGGTGCCCACATCTACGCCAATAAAATAGCTCGCCATTATCTGTTTTCTCCTAAGCTTTTCGATTCTGTAACGCGATAAACAGGATCAGCACGCCGCCCCACAGGGCCATGGTCAGGTAGCTGCTGACCCCCAGCAAATTGAGGCCGCTTTCCAACATTTGCAGCACGATCAGCGCCAGCACCAGCCCCAGAATGCGGCCGAAACCGCCGTCCGGGTTGATGCCGCCCAGCACCGAGGCCAGAATGGTCACCAGCAGATAAGATTCGCCGTAGCCGGCCTTGGCCGAGTTGAACTTGGCCATCATCAGCAGCGCGGCGCCCCAGCCGAGCAGCGCCGACAGGATGTACACCGCGATCTGCACCCGCGCGGTGTTCACGCCGCTAAAGCGGGTGGCCTGCTCGTTGGAGCCGATCAGGTACAGGCTGCGGCCCAGCGTGGTGTGCTCCAGCAGCAGCCACAGACCGATCGCCACCAGCAGGAACAGGATCAGCGCCACCGGCACGCCGAGCACGGTGCCGTTGCCGAGAAATTGAATCGCCGCCGGGAAGCCGGAGATCACCGCGCCGTTGGACAGCAGGATGTTCAGGCCGGTGATCAGCGTCATGGTGCCGAGCGAGGCGAGGATCGGCGAAACGCCGATCCAGGCTACCAGCACGCCGTTCAGCGCGCCGATCGCCACCGCCACCAACAGGCCGGCCAACAGCGCCAGCGCCAGGAACAGCGGCTGGTCGGGATGGCTGACGATGATCGCCGCCATCACCAGCGAACAGGCGTTGGCGCCGGCGATGATCGACAGGTTGATGCCGCCGGTCAGCATGGTGATGCCCATGCCGAGCGCCAGCAGGCCGAGGATCGGCAGCTGCGAGGCGATCGACTGGAAGTTGCCGAGGCTGAAGAAGCGCGATCCGAGCAGCCCGGCGAACAGCAGCGCCACCGCGATGATGATCGCGCCCTGCAGGCGAATGATCCGATCGTTTGGGATCAACCGAGTTAACTGCGTCATGTCAGATCTCCTTGAGCAGCTTGCGTTTTTCGTTCCAGGCGGTGGTGCTGATGCTGATCAAAATGATCGCGCCGCTGAATACCTGGTGCCAATAGGCCGAGACGCTGAGCAGCGTCAGCCCGTTTTGCAGGAAGGCCAGCAGCACCACGCCGAGCAGGGTGCCGGTCAACGATCCGCGGCCGCCGCTCATGCTGGTGCCGCCCAGCACCACCGCCGCCAACACCGTCAGCTCGAAACCGAGCAGCGAGTTGGGCGCCACCGACTGGGTGATTTGCGCCTGCACCACCGCCGCGACGCCGGCCAGAATGCCCATATAGCCGTAGACGCAAAAATGCAGCCGCAGCAGATTCAGCCCCAGGCGCGACGCCGCGTCGCGATTGCCGCCCATGGCGTAGATCTGGCGCCCCAGCCGGGTGCGGTTCATCAGCACGCCGGTGACGACGATGGTCGCCAGCAGGCACAGCAGCGGCAGCGTCAGGCCGTAGTCGTAGCCGTCGGCGCCCTGGAACGAGAACCAGTTGATGCCGTTCATGAACCAGTCAGGGAAGCCGTACAGCCAGGTGCCGTTGGTGGCGTATACCAGCAGGCCGTAGAGCAGGTTAAGGGTGGCGATGGTGATGATGATCGCCGGCACCTTGAGCCAATACCCCAGGAAACCGTTCACCAGCCCGAGCAGCAGGCCGACGCCGATCGCCAGGGCGAACGCCAACGGGAAGCTGCCGCCGTGCTGGATCACCCAACTGGCCATCACGTATTGGGCGATGGCGGTGATCGCCGGGAACGAAATGTCGATGCCGCCGGCGATCAGCACCACGAACAGCCCGCAGGCCAGAATGCCGAGAATGGCGTAGCTGGTGGCGACGTCGGTCAGGTTACCGAGCGTCAGAAACTCATCGGTGCCGGCGCTCAGGCCGATCGCCAGCAGCAGCACCAGCAGGCCGAGATAAAACTCGTGCCGCCCGGCCAG
Source organism: Serratia sp. CY71090 (assembly GCF_052166845.1). Lineage (NCBI taxonomy): Bacteria > Pseudomonadati > Pseudomonadota > Gammaproteobacteria > Enterobacterales > Yersiniaceae > Serratia > Serratia sp. CY71090. The sequence goes on from NZ_JBJNOA010000012.1 coordinate 18,783, forward strand.
GCGGGCCAATAATGACTTATCCATTCACCACCTCGGCGATCTGTTGTTCGGTACTCTGGTGCGGCGCGAATTCGGCGATCAGCTCGCCCTTGCGCATCACCATCACCCGATGGCTGTTGTAATAGGCTTCCGGGATCTCGTCGCAGATCATCAGCACCGCCATGCCCAGCTGCGCCAGATCGCGGGCGATCTGGTAGATCCCCTCTTTGTTGGCGATGTCCACGCCGACGGTAGGCGAGTCGAGGATCAGGATCTTCGGCTGAGTCGCTACCCATTTGGCGATGGCGATGCGCTGGGCGTTGCCGCCGGACAGGGTCTTCACCGGCAATGCGCTGTCGGACACCTTGATGTTCAAATCGCGGATCAGCCGGTTGACCAGCTCGGTCGCCTTGGCGTGATCCAGCAATCCAAGCGAGGTATGCAGCCGATCGAAGACGGTGACGATGGTGTTGTCGTAGATCGATTGCTCCATGATCAATCCCTGCGTCAGACGATCCTCCGACACATAGCCGATGCCGTGGCGCACCGCTTCGCGGTTGTTGTGCAGCTGCACCGCTTGGCCCTCGATGCGGATCTCGCCGCTGTCCGGCCGCGTCATGCCGAACAGGCTGAGGCACAGTTCGGTGCGGCCGGCGCCGAGCAGGCCGACGATCGAGACGATCTCGCCGCCGCGCAGCGCCAGATTGACGTTGCGGTATTTCTCGCCGCGGCTGAGGTTGCGCACCTCGAGCAGCGGCGCCTGTTCGGCCGGCGGCAGCGGCGGTAGCGGGCTGTAGTGGAAGCGTTGGCCGGTCATCAGGAACGCCAGTTCATGGCTGTCCAGTTCGCTGGCCGGCCAGGTGCCCACCAGCTTGCCGTCGCGCATCACGCTGATGCGATCGGCGACTTCCATCACTTCATCCAATCGGTGGCTGACGAACACCACGCAGATGCCGGCTGCTTTCAATTCGTTGACCACCCGCAGCAGGCCGTCGACCTCCTGGCGGGTCAGCGAGGCGGTCGGTTCGTCCATGATAACCAACCGCGCTTCGGCGGCGATGGCGCGGCAAATCGCCACCAGCTGCCGATCGGCGATCGACAGTTTTTCCACCTTTTTATCGGGATCGATGCGCACGCCGACCCGCGCCATGGCGTCCAGCGCCGTCTGGCGCATCAATCGCTTGCGCACCCAGAAGCGGCCGCCGGGCAGGTAACGGTGGATGGCGATGTTTTCCGCCACCGTCAGGTTAGGGAACAGCGACAGGTCCTGGTAGATCACCTGTATGCCGTAATAACCGGACAGCTGCGGCGTCAGGGCGTGGAAGAGTTTGCCTTCCAGCGAAATGTTGGCGCCTTTTTCCGGCTGATAGACGCCGGAGATGATTTTAATAATGGTGCTTTTGCCGCAGCCGTTTTGCCCGGCCAGGCAGTGCACTTCGCCAATATTGAGCGTCAGGTTGATCTGGTCTAATGCCAGCACGCCTGGGAATCGCTTGCTGATATTCTCCAGGGTGATAAATGCGGGGGAGGCTGTCATAACGTTAACCTGTGCTTGCGTAGCGGCCGAAGCCCTGGGCGCAGCAGGCTGCGCCCCTACGAGGGTTTAACTACTTTCCCGGTGTAGCGAAATTACGCGAAAAATCAGAATCCGAGCGATTTGGCGTTGTCTTTGGTCACTTCCAGAATCTTATTAAACCGAATCACTTTGTGTTCCATATCGACGTCGGCCTTGCCGAGGCCCTCGATCGACAGGTCTTTGTTCACGTCCTTGCCCTGCAGCAGCTGATCGGCCACCGTCACCAGCGCATAACCGGCGTCTTTCGGATCCCACAGCAGCGCTTTCTTGATGTCGCCGCGCATCAGGTAAGGGGCGGCCTGCGCCGGCATGGCGATGCCCACCACCGCAATTTTGTCCTTGGCGCGCTTCTTGGCCACCGCCTGGCCGGCGCCGATCGGGCCGAGCGAGCCGAAGCCGATGATGCCTTTCATCTGCGGATAGGTTTTCATCAGATCCAGCGTGGTGGCGTAGGATTTGTCGATGCTTTCCGCCACCGGCAAGCGCGAGGTGACTTCAAACATGTCCGGGTATTTTTCTTTCTGATACTTGATGGCGGAATCGGCCCAGGCGTTGTGCAGCGGCACGGTCAGCGAGCCGACGTAGATCGCGTAGCCGCCTTTGCCGCCCATGTCTTTCGCCAGCTCATCGACGTTGGCCTGCGCGTATTTCTCGCTGTCGATGGTCTCGATGTCCCACTGGCCGATCTGCTGGTCCGGGGATTCATGGGTCAGCACCACGATGCCTTTGTCACGCGCTTTTTTCAGCACCGGCTCCAGCACTTTGGCGTCGTTCGGCACCACGATGATGGCGTTGACGTTCTTGGCGATCAGATCCTCAATCACCTTGACCTGTGCGGCCGGATCCGGCGTAGAAGGGCCGGTCTGGTAGGCGTTGACGTCGAGTTTTTTCGCCGCTTCGTTGACGCCCACTTCCATGCGGTTGAACCACGGAATGCCGGTCACTTTGGCGACCACGGCAATCTCATATTTATCAGCGGCGAACACAGGTGTTGTCGATAACATGCACGCAGAAACCACACATGCATTTAATAATGCGAGGTTAAATTTCATTAGCTGTACCTTTTTTTATCTGTAGGGGTGGCGGTTTTTCCACCGCTGCAGATTACAAAGGAATGGAAGAGGGGGCGTAGCCGAAGTTAACGAAATGTGATCTGCGCATATTTAAGTAAAATATTAGCGGTTTTAGTGTTAAATAAATGTTTAATTATTTGTCGGTGGTAAATTTACTACCAACTAATAGGTTGTAAATAACTTTTTATTAACTTTTAATTAACGTTTGTGCATCATTTTGATGGCTTGGACGCGGAAAAAAATGCCGGCGCAGAGGCCGGCATTGAAGCATTTAATCGATGTGTGAACAAGATCACCTTTGCGCCCGATTACAGCACGCCCTGCGCCAGCATCGCCTCCGCAACCTTGACGAAACCGGCGATATTCGCGCCGTGTACATAGTGGGTTTGCTTGCCCTCGCCGCCGTATTCCACGCAGGCATGGTGAATATCCGCCATGATATGTTGTAAACGTACATCCACTTTTTCCGCCCGCCAGCCGATGCGCGCGGCGTTTTGCGCCATCTCCAGCCCCGAGGTGGCCACGCCGCCGGCGTTGGCCGCCTTGCCGGGCGCGAACAGCACCCCGGCGTCGAGGAAGGCGTCGGTGGCCTGGATGGTGGTCGGCATGTTGGCGCCTTCCGCCACCGCTTTCACCCCGTTGCGGATCAGCGTCTGCGCCGCCTCGAGATCCAACTCGTTCTGGGTGGCGCACGGCAGGGCGATATCCACCGGCACGCTCCACGGCTGCTGGCCCGCCAGATACGTCAGACCGCGCTCACGGGCATAGTCCGCCACCCGGCCGTAACGCTGGTTCTTGATCTCCGCCAGGTGCGCCAGCTTCTCGGTGGTGAAGCCGTCTTCGTCCACCAGAGTGCCGCCGGAATCCGATACGGTGATCACGCGCGCATCCAGCTCCAGCGCTTTCTCGATGGTGTACTGCGCCACGTTGCCGGAGCCGGATACCGCCACCCGCATGCCCTCAAAGCCCAGGCCGTGGCGCTGCAGCATGGCGTCGGTAAAGTACACCAGGCCGTAGCCGGTCGCCTCGGGGCGGATCAGACTGCCGCCGAAGGAGAGGCCCTTGCCGGTAAACACGCAGGCGGTGTTGTTGGACAGTTTTTTCATCATGCCGGCCATAAAGCCGACTTCACGGCCGCCGACGCCGATGTCCCCGGCCGGCACGTCGGTGTCCGGGCCCAAGTGGCGATACAGCTCGGTCATCAGTGCCTGGCAGAAGCGCATGATCTCGCCCTGGCTTTTGCCCTTGGGATCGAAATCGGAGCCGCCTTTGCCGCCGCCCATCGGCAGGGTGGTCAGCGCATTCTTGAAGGTCTGCTCAAAGCCGAGGAACTTCAGGATCGACAGGTTTACCGACGGGTGGAAGCGCATGCCGCCCTTGTAGGGGCCGATGGCCGAGTTGAACTGCACGCGGAAGGCGCGATTGACCTGCACCTGGCCGCGATCGTCCACCCAGCTGACGCGGAACTGAATGATACGCTCGGGCTCCACCAGGCGCTCCAGCAGCGCCTGTTCGCGATAGCGCGGGTTGCGCTCGATAAATGGCCACAGCGAGGTGAACACTTCGCGCACCGCCTGCAGATATTCCGGCTGGTGAGGGTTATGGCGTTGTAACGAGGACAGGAAAGACTCTACCGATACGGCATATTCCATGGATAACTCCTTTTCGCATTAAATTTCCCCCGCTATTTCTTATAAATATGGGTATAGGCGATGCTCGGGGGAGGATGTTGTGTCTTTAGCGACTATATCATCGGAGGGCGGTTGATTATCAAGCGATTAATCGGCGTGGCGGCATGAAAAACGCCCGCAGGGCGCGGGCGTTGGTCAGTTAAGTTAGCAAACGCTTACTTCATTCGTCTTCTTCATCGCGCAGCGGCACGATCAGCATATCGATGTGCACGGTATTGATCAGCTGGCGCGCGGAAGACATCAGCTTGCTCCAGAAGTCCTGATGGTGGCCGCACAGCACCAGGTCCATATCGTATTTCTTGATGGCGTCCACCAGCACCTGCGCCAGATCGCCGCTGCCGCTCAGGGTCTCGGTGATCGGGTAGCCGGCGTTTTGCGACAGCTCGGTCAGCGCCTGATGGGTTTCTTCAGAGATGCGTTTTTGCATGTCGCCGAGATTGACGTCGATAAGGCCGGTATAGAGGTCGGAATAGTTGACATCGACGTGGATCAGAGAAACTTTGGCGTTATACGGCCGCGCCATAGAGACGGCTTTTTCTACCAGGATCTTGCTTTCCGGGGATAGGTCTACCGCGATCAATATGTGTTTGTAAGCCATAAGAATACTCCTTCCATAAACATGCCGATTAAAAAGGGTTAGCAGGCGTTCCGTGTACCCGCCTGGCGCTGTTGGTTCCATAGTATCATTCGGATAACGCAATGATATGTTGGGGCGATCACACTGCGCCGCATCGAAAATCTCTGCGCACGATACCTTTCGTTGTACACCCGCGCGGCGAAAAAGCCTAAGGGTTATGCGGGTTTTAACGGTCTGACCGCTTGAGTTATAAGCGTTATTAAACAAAGTATAGCGCTAAATGTGCAATCAGCGCTCCAGATGCGGCTGCAGCAGGCTTTCAAACCACTCATGAAACACCGCCAAACGGCGGGAACGCTGGCGGCGATGGGGGTAGATCAGGGCGATCGGCATGGAGGCGGCGCGGTAACCGGGCAGGACTTCCACCAGTTCACCGGCGTCGAGCAGGTGTTGCACGTCGTAGCGCGGGATTTGCATCAGCCCCAGCCCGGCGCGGCAGCAGGCGATATAGCTTTCGGCGTTGTTGACCACCACCCGGCTGGGTAGTTCGAGCCGTTGCGTATGGCCGTCGCCGGTCAGGTATTCCCAGGGGGATTCGCGGCCGGTCCTGGGTGAGGCGTAGCCGATGCTCCAGTGCCCCTCGGCAAGATCGCCGGGGTGGAGCGGATGACCGAATTCGCTCAGGTAGGCGGGGCTGGCGCAGTTGATCAGCGCGATATGGCCGAGCGGGCGCATCACCAGGCTGCTGTCGTGCAGATCGCCGACGCGCACCGCGCAGTCGACCCCCTCCTGCACCAGATCGATGGCGCGATCGGCGGAGCCGAGCACCAGCTGCAGGTGAGGATGGCGCCGCAGCAAGCCGGGCAGCGCCGGAGCGATCAGCCGGCGGGCGATGCGGCTCGGCACGTCGACGCTGAGCCGTCCGGAGGCCTGCCGTTGGCTGGCCTGAAATGACTGATCGATGTCTTCCACTTCGGCCAGCAGCGGGCGCAGCCGCTCGAGCAGCTGTTCGCCGTCGGCGGTCAGCCGCACCTGCCGCGTGGTGCGGTGCAGCAGGCGCACGCCCAGCTGCGTTTCCAATTGCTGCACGGCGGCGGAGACCGAGGCGCGCGGCACCTCCAGCGCATGGGCCGCTCGGATAAAGCTGCCCATTTCCGCCACCTGTACGAATACGCGGTATTGATTGAATCTGTCCATCTCGCTGATCTGCTGTTCCTTGGCGCCGTTTCTGACAGTAGAGTGTAGCCGCATGGCGCGGTTGCGTGCGAGCAGGTGCGGGGGCGATAGGTGCCCCCGCCGGGTTCATTTGGTGGTGTAGCCGCCGTTGATCAGGATGGTTTGGCCGGTTACCCACCAGCCGTCGCTGACCAGATGGCGGATGAACGGCACCACGTCTTCGATATCGGTCAGGCCGGTTTGGCTGAACGGCGACAGCGCCGCCGCCGTCTTGTGGTAGGCCACGGCGTCCGCACCCTCTGCCGGGTAGAAGAACGGGGTGTCCATCGGGCCGGGGCCGACCGCCGTCACGGAGATGCCGCGCTCGCCGAACTCCTTGGCGGCGGCGCGGGTGAAGTGCTCCACCGGCGCTTTGGTGCCGGCATAAGCGGCGTAGAACGGCGTGAAGGCGCCGAGCAGCGAGGTGACCAGCGTGCAGATTTTGCCGTTGTCGTTAAGGTGCTTACCCGCTTCTTTCAGGAAGAAGAACGCGGTTTTGGCGTTGACCGCCGTCATCTCGTCGTACTCGGCTTCGCTGATGTCGATCATCGGCTTTTTCAGCACCTTGCCGACGGTATTGATGGCGATATCCGGCTTGCCGACGGCGGCGACAGCATCGGCGAACAGCTTCTCGACCGCGCCTGCGGTGGTCAGATCGGCCTGCAGCGCGACACCTTGCGCCCCGGCGGCCTGAATGGCGGCGACGGTTTTCTCCGCTTCGGCTTTGGAAGCGGCGCTGTTGTAGTGGATCACCACCGCTTTGGCGCCTTGTTCAGCCAAATCGCGCGCGATCAGCCCGCCGAGGTTTTTGGCGCCGCCGGCGATGAGGACGGTTTTTCCCTTGATTGAATGGTTTGCCATAACAGTTTCCTTGGATGAGCGTAACGGAAACCTGAGTCTAGCCAGCGTGGGGGGAAAGATCAGCGGCGTGGCGCGGGATAGACTATCCAGAAAAGCGACATAATCGAAACGGACGGTTATCGCTTATAACGCCCCGGCAGGTGACTTTTCGGTACAGGGCGGTAAATTTTATCCACTGCTCAGGCCAGTTTGCGTTCCATTAACCTACAATGATGGATATGGGCCTCACCATTTCTCCTCTGAGTAGAACCATGCCGTGCAAATCTCTCTGTGCGGCGCGGCAACGTCTTTGGAGGCGGTGGGTTATGGGCGTGGCTCGTGCAGGCAAAAAAAGGGGATGAGAGCGGTAAGCTCCAGCAGAGTATCGGGTAATGAGGTAGGGCGGTTGGACCCGGCGGATGGCCGCGGATAACAACGCCTTGAGGGGGTAATCATGATCAGTACCGTCGCGCTGTTTTGGGCCTTATGTGTGGTGTGTGTGGTAAACATGGTGCGGTATTACTCTTCTCTGCGCGCGTTGCTGGTGGTATTGCGCGGCTGTGACCCGTTGCTGTACCAATACGTCGACGGCGGCGGCTTCTTCACCGCCCACGGCCAACCCAGCAAGCAGCTGAGGCTGGTGCGCTATATCTTTGCGCAGCGCTATGTCGAGCACCACGATCCGGAGTTTATTCGCCGCTGTGAGCGGGTGCGCGGGCAGTTTATGCTGACCTCGGCCCTGTGCGGCTTGGTGGTCATCTGCCTGATAGCGATGATGATTTGGTATTAATGCCTTTCTGTTTCCCTTGATGCAGGCAAAAAAAAGGCGGCCCTGCGGCCGCCTTCCTCATGATGCTTGTCGCTTAGATCAGCTTCAACGCAATCCAATACAGCGCACCGGAAAGCAGAATCGAGATTGGCAGGGTCAGTACCCAGGCCAACAGGATGTTCTTCACGGTTTTGCTCTGCACGCCGCCGCCGTCCACGATCATCGTCCCGGCAACCGCCGAAGAGAGGACGTGGGTGGTGGAGACCGGCATGCCGGTATAGCTCGCCACGCCGATCGACAGCGCCGCGGTCATCTGGGCCGATACGCCCTGGGCGTAGGTCATGCCTTTCTTGCCGATCTTCTCGCCGATGGTGGTGGCCACGCGTTTCCAGCCCACCATGGTACCGAGCGACAGCGCCAGCGCGACGGCGACGATGATCCACATCGGCGCGTACTCGACGGTCTGCAGCAGATCCTGACGCAGGTTCTTCAGGAAGCGCTGGTCGGCGGATGAGGTTTCCGGCAGCTTGGCGACTTTATCCGCCGTGTCGGTCACGCACATCAGCAGGCGGCGCAGGTGGCTGCGCTGGTCAACCGTCAGCTGATCGTAGCTTTGCAGGTTGGTCAGCATGCCCTGAGCCAGCTCGATCGCCGGCATGGCGCGCGAACTGTCGCAGTGGAACTCGGCCGGTTTGCCAGACGCCGCTTCGTCATCCGGGCTTGGCACCAGCGGCGTCAGCGACACCGCATGCGACAGCGCGTCGCCGTGCTGCTGGTAATATTGCTGCAGGTGGGTCACGGCGTCACGCGTACGGGTGATGTCATAACCGGTTGCATTCATATTGACCACGAAGCCGGCCGGCGCAACGCCGATCAACACCAGCATGATAAGGCCGATGCCTTTCTGGCCGTCGTTGGCGCCGTGCGAGAAGCTGACGCCAATCGCCGACAGGATCAGCGCGATACGGGTCCAGAACGGCGGCTTGCGTTTGCCGTCGACCTTTTCACGTTCCGCAGGGGTCATGTGGATACGCTGGCGTTTCTTGGTGCCACTCCAATAGCGGCGCAAGGCGAACACCATCACTCCCGCCACCATCATGCCGACCAGCGGCGAGAACAGCAGAGAAAGGAAAATGCCAATCATTTTCGGGACGTTAAGCGCATCCACTACCGAAGTGTGGGTCATCAGGGCGTTGGTTAAACCGACACCGATGATTGCGCCTATCAGCGTATGGGAACTGGAGGCCGGCAGACCGAAATACCAGGTGCCGAGGTTCCAGATGATTGCCGCCAACAGCATGGAGAAGACCATGGCTAATCCGTGTGCTGAACTGACGTTCAACAACAGATCGGTAGGCAGCAAGTGGACGATGGCGTAAGCAACACTCAAACCGCCGAGCATTACGCCAAGAAAGTTGAACAAACCTGCCATCACGACCGCAAGTTGCGAGCGCATGGCGCGGGTATAAATAACTGTAGCGACCGCATTGGCCGTATCATGAAAACCGTTGATGGCTTCATAAAACAACACGAACAACAATGCGAGAATTAACATCAGGCCGGTATGGAAATCCAGGCCAGCGAACAAATGCAGCATAAGCGTTACGCCAGTTTGTGGACATGAACGCCGCGCATTATCAGTGACAACCGGGGCCGGGGAAAAGGAAAATATGACGTTTTTTTGATTTGGACATGACGAAACGATGACGCGCCTATAACAAAAATATTGAATATCAACGCGTTATTCTCCTCTGACCTCTGTAATATTTTCTTACTGTGGCGTTGGCGGCGCCGGGGCTTTACAATCTGCCGCCGTGAATTTGGCGGTGACCGGCGGCGAAACGGCGTAATATGGCGCTCTTTTGTCGCGATTGTGGTTTTGATAAGTGAGGCTCAGGTGGAACAGTTTGATGTCGTAGTGATTGGGGCGGGTGCCGCCGGCATGTTTTGCGCCGCGCAGGCGGGGCAACTCGGTTGCCGCGTGTTGCTGCTCGACAACGGCAAAAAACCGGGCCGCAAGATCCTGATGTCCGGCGGTGGGCGCTGCAACTTTACCAACATGTACGCCGAACCGGCGGCCTATCTGTCGAACAACCCGCACTTCTGCAAGTCGGCGCTGGCGCGCTACACCCAGTGGGACTTCATCGATCTGATCAACCGCTACGGCATCGCCTACCATGAAAAAACGCTGGGGCAGCTGTTCTGCGACGATTCGGCGCAGCAGGTGGTGGATCTGCTGGTCAAAGAGTGCGAGCTGGGCCAGGTGACGATGCGCCTGCGCAGCGAAGTGCTGGGCGTGGAGAAAACCGAGAACGGCTACCAGCTGGCGCTCAATGGCGAAAAGGTAAGTGCTCGCTCACTTGTGGTGGCCAGCGGCGGATTATCCATGCCGGGGTTGGGCGCCTCGCCGTTCGGTTACAAACTGGCGGAGCAGTTCGGCCTCAAAGTGCTGCCGACGCGCGCCGGGCTGGTGCCTTTTACCCTGCATAAGCCGCTGCTGGAGCATGTGCAGACGCTATCCGGCGTGTCGGTGCCGGCGGTGATCACCGCCGAGAACGGCGTCAGCTTCCGCGAAAGCATCCTGTTTACCCACCGTGGCCTCTCCGGGCCGGCGGTATTGCAGCTGTCCAGCTACTGGCAACCGGGTGAGTATGTGAGCGTTAACTTACTTCCTGAGCTTGATCTGGCGGGCTTCCTGGATAACCAACGCCAAGAGCACCCGAACCAAAGCCTGAAAAACACCCTGGCGCTGCATTTGCCGAAGCGGCTGGTGGAGTGCTTGCAGACCCTGGGACAACTGCCGGAGGCGACGCTGAAGCAGCTGAATGCGCCGCAACAAGCGGCGCTGGTTGATCTGTTGCAGAACTGGCGCGTGCAGCCGAACGGCACCGAAGGCTACCGCACGGCGGAAGTGACGCTCGGCGGCGTCGACACCAACGAACTTTCTTCCAAGACGATGGAGGCCCACAAGGTGCCGGGGCTCTATTTCATCGGCGAAGTGGTGGACGTGACCGGGTGGCTGGGTGGCTACAACTTCCAGTGGGCCTGGAGTTCGGCCTGGGCCTGCGCCCAGGCGCTGGCGGCGCAGGGGCGTTAAAACCCGCGCAGCCTTGACACGTGCCGGGTCACGTTGGCCCGGCCTTGAGCTGATTCATTAATTTCATTTTAGTGTTGCCGTCGAGAAAACTCGCCTCCAGCGCCTGTCGGTTGCTGCGGTTAAAATCGTCATCCTGCCAGCCGAAGGCGTCATGCAACAGCTGGTACTCCTTGTTCAGCGTGGTGTCGGCGACGGTGCGCGCATCGGTATTCACGTTCAGCCGCACTCCCATCCTTTTCAGCCGATCTATCGGATGATCGTCGATGCTGTCGAACAGATTGCAGACGAGATTGCAGCTGGGGCAGATCTCGAGCAGGACGCCGGTGGCTATCAGACGCTCGATAAGGGCAGCATCCTCGATGCTCCTGACGCCGTGGCCGATGCGCGACACCTGTAGCCGCTCCAGCGTTTCCCGTACGCTGTCGGCGCCCTTCGCCTCGCCGGCGTGGGCGATGACGTTGCCGCCGGCTTCGCGCACCGCCCGAAAGGCCGCTACGTGATTGGCCAGCGGGTAACGCGCTTCATCGGCGGCCAAATCCAGCGCCGCCACGCCGCTTCCCTGATAATCGATAACCAGTTTCGCCGTTTGCAGGCTGGCGGCCGCGTCGAAATGTCGCAGCGTGCACAGGATCAGCCCGGCGGCGATGCCGTAAGCCCGTGATGCGTGATGCATGGCCGCCAGCACCGTCTCGACCACCGTTTCGCCGGTTAATCCCAGCCGGGTATGCAGCAGCGGCGCGAAGCGCAGCTCGGCATAGATGACATTATCCGCCGCCAACTGCGCGAATAAGTCCCCGACGGCCAGCGTTATCGCCTGGCGTGTCTGTAATAGATCTATTTGCGGCGCTATCTTGCTTAAAAAGTTCCCCAGATCGGCGCATCGCTTCGGCGCGATAAATTGCCGATTAAATGCCGCTCTGGTTATTTGCGGGTCGACCTTTTTGACATAGTGGTAGCTTAAACAGGTATCCAAATGGACGTGTAATTCCACTTTCTTCAATTTTCTTGGATCGAATTTCATACGGGCCACTTATTTCATTAACGGCTGAGATAACAACGAGAACAGCTTTTCTTTAAACAGGCCGGGTTTGATGCGGGTGATCACGCGCGCATTGGCCGGTTCGCCGGTCAGGTGGGTGGAATCGATGACGTAATGGCCGTAAGAGCTTTCACTTTTATATTCAACCCAGGAATACGCCTCCAGACTGGTTTCGACGATGTCCGGGTAGAGCGCCACCGCCATGGTGGTCGGATCGGGCAAATCAAAGCCTTTACGTTCGGTGCGCATGGCGTTGAACGCCATCAGCGTGCGATTGCAGCGCACGGCAAAGCGCCCCAGTTCGCCGAGATTATTCAATCGCTCTATATCGCGTTCGTTGATAAATGCTTCCCCCATGCCGATCTCCCAGCCAACGAGGGTGAGCGGCAGCCCGGCAGTGAGCACCAGATGCGCGGCCTCGGCATCGGCGTAAAAATTAAATTCGGCCAGCGGGGTGATATTGCCGGGCATCAGCCCGGAACCGCCCATCACATAAACCCTCTTCACTTTTTCGGCCAGCGTGGGCGCTTTCAGCACCGCCATCGCGAGATTGGTCAACGGCCCGAGGGTGACGATTTCCAGCTCGCCATTGAGCCGTGCGGCGCAGTCGATGATGGCGTCCACGGCATGAACGGGTTCGGCGCTCTGGCGCGGATCGGGCAAGGCCATGTCGCCCATGCCGTCTTCGCCGTGAATATGGTGCGAATGATAACGCGTTCGCAAAAGCGGTTTCGCCATGCCGGCATAAACCGGGGGCGCATAGGTTCCCGCTTTTTCCACGCAGATAAGTGCATTTTTGACGCACTGTTCAAGCGGGCAGTTTCCCGCGACGGTGGTGATCGCTTCCACCTTCACGTCGGGTGCGCGCAACGCCATCAGCAGCGCGACGGCATCGTCGGAAGCGGTATCGGTGTCTATCAGAATATGTCGCATGGCCATCTCCTCGGGTGGGCTATGCGGAGAAAGTACCCAGACGACCTAAGGCAAAAAAGGTCAGATGTCCTTTTTCGTTCTGAAGCGCGTCGGCTATGCTGAACGCAGTCGAAAGCGAGGATGTAAGACGTTTAAGGATGAGCCCTGGGAGTGAATCGCCTTGAAAACGGTCGGTGACAGCAAGCTAAAAGAAGCTTTTATCGACGCTCACGATCTGCGAACGGCGCTTTCGCCCACGCTGCTCGCCGCACTGCGCCTGGTCAGCGTCGAAGCCGGCGAATACCTGGTGACGCAAAGCGATCGTTTGACCCACCTGTTTTTTCTCGTACAGGGAAAATTGCAGGTTGAGAATTTTGATGTGAATGGCGCGCACATTGTCTTTTCCTTCGAAACGGATTTCTCGGTGATTGGCGATCTGGAACTGTTTTCCCAGGCACAGCGCACGCTGTTCAGCACCGTGCAGGCGGTGACCGACGCGCTGCTCCTCGCGGCACCGATAGAGGCCATCAACAATCACGCCCTGAGCGACCCGGCGTTCCTCACCTTTATCTGCCGGCAATTGAGCAATAAGCTGCTGAATGCCTCTTTGCTGCATGCGAACGGCGCTTTTACGGCGGAGTATAAACTGCGAAAATTTTTATTATTCAAGATAAAGAACGAAGGGGAATTGATTGAGCTGGAAAACCGGGAGGCGCTGGCGGCGAGATTGGGCATCTCCGTCAGACAGCTGAGCCGCGCGCTGGCGCAGCTCGCGGCGGACGGCATCATTCAATTCAAAAACAAATCACTGCGGGTGACGGATCGCCAACGGCTGTCCGACATCAACGGGAGCGCCAGGATCTAGCCGATCGCCGGCCCCTTCAATTCCACGCGATTGCCGTCCGGATCGCTGAAATAAATGGACGGGCCGTCGCCTTCAGCGCCATAGCGCGATTCGGCGGGATCAACGCCGATCCCCTGCGATCGCAGATAGGCCAACAGCTCGTCCTCGTTGAAAGGATCGATGCGCAGGCAGATGTGATCGACATTTTGCCGGTGAGGATCGGGCGCCGAGCCGCCTTTTTTCCCCAACACGCCGTTAATATCCACCAGATCGATCATGGCCGCTCCGGCGCGCAGGTGCATCAGCCCCAAATCCGGCCGCTGTTTGGCGATATCACAGCCGACGATCCGGGTATAAAAATGCAGGCTTTTCTGCATATCGCGCACGCGCAGCACCACATGGTCGATAGTCTTCAGGCTGAAAGGGCGCACGGCCATCTCCTCAAACGGAAGTCTCCTTTACAGCATAAACGGCGCTGGCGGATTTATCCTGCTCCAGAGCTAAAGCAAAAAAGCGGCCGATGGGTTTCACCATCGGCCGTAAGCGTGAGGAGTGTTCACGCATTAGCGCGGGAAGTTGCCGCTCAGCGCATCCAGGCCATCCTGGTAGATGCCATGGAACAGGGCGACGGCTTCGTCGTCGCTGATATTGACCGGCGTGAAGCTGCCCGACCATTCCACGCGCGCCACGTTGGCGTCGTCGGTGGCGTGTACCGACAGGGTGGACAGGTAATTCACCACCGGGAACGGCGCCTGCATGATGGAGTAGCTGTAGCTGCGTTGACGGTTGTCGAACGCTTCCAGCCGCTCGATAACGGTGCCGCCGTCAGAGGTCGTCAAAGTGCGCACGCGGCCGCCTTCAGAAACGACGCTTTTCGGAATGAACGGCAGCCAGTCAGGCAGGGCGTCGAAACCGCCGATCAGTTGCCATACGGTGTCGGCGGATGCCGGGATGTTCATAGATACGGATGTAGTAGCCATTTTCTTTCTCTCTTGATATCGGTTTAGGGTACGGAATTACATTGCCAGGGTGTCGACGACGCCGCCGTCGACGCGCAGCGCCGCGCCGGTAGTGGCCGAAGACAGCGGGGACGCAAGGTAAACGGCCAGGTTGGCCACTTCATCGACGTCCGCCGCGCGTTGAATGATGGAGCTTGGGCGTTCGGTTTTAACGAACTCGTCGGCCTGATCGCGCGCGCTGCGCCCGGATTTGGCCGCCGCTTCCGCCAGCATCTCCTGCAGGCCTTCGGTAAAGGTTGGCCCTGGCAGGATGGCGTTGACCGTCACGCCGGTGCCGGCGAGGCGTTTCGCCAGGCCGTGAGATACCGCCAGGTTGGCGCTTTTGGTCACGCCGTAGTTGATCATATCCGCCGGGATGGCGACGCCGGATTCGGACGACACGAAAATAATGCGTCCCCAGCCCTGTTCGGTCATGCTCTGCGCGTAGTGGCGAGCCAGACGCACGCCCGAGAGGACGTTGACGTTATAGAAGTGCATCCACTCGCTGTCGGGCACGGTAAAGAAGTCTTTATCGTTGAAAATACCGAGGTTGTTGACCAGCACGTCGGCTTTCGGTTCCGCGGCGAACAGGGTTGCAGCCCCTTGTTCGGTGCCGAGATCGGCGACCACCCCGCGTACCTGCGCGCCGGGCACGTTGGCGCTGATATCGGCGATGGCGTTATCGACCCCGACTTTCTGACGGCCGACGATCACCACGGTGGCGCCCGTTTTGGCAAGCCCGCGCGCGATGCCGAGACCGATGCCGGAGGTGGAGCCGCTGACGACGGCGACTTTGCCTGAAAGATCCAGTTTCATCATGTATATCACTCTGTAATGTGGGTAATGGGGCCGGGGGCCGGCCCCATAAAACTTAACGAATCGGCAGCGGCGCGTTGTCGGCCACCAGTTTCTGGCGGCGCATCTCCGCCCAGAACTCAGCCGGGATCGCTGCATCCAGCGCAGCCAGATCTTCGGCCATGCGGCCAGGACGGCTCGAACCGGGGATCACGGCGGCAACGGCCGGGTTAGCCAGCGCAAACTGCAGCGCGGCGGCTTTGACGTCTACCTGGAAGCGAGCGGCGATCTCTTTGATTTTCGCGACTTGCTGGCGAATAGCCGGGGACGCTTTCTGATATTCGAAATGTTCGCCGCCGGCCAGCACGCCGGAGCTGTATGGGCCGCCGACGACGATATCGACATTCTGTTCCAGCGCTTCCGGCATCAGGCGTTGCAGGGCGCGTTCGTGATCCAGCAGGCTGTAGCGGCCGGCCAGCAGGAAGGCATCCGGTTTCGGCTCATCAAGCGCCAGCGTCAGTTCGCAAGGCTCGACGCGGTTGACCCCGAGGCCCCAGGCTTTGATCACGCCTTCGTCACGCAGGCGGGACAGTGCGCGGAAGGCGCCGGTACGGGCGATATTGAACTGTTCCAGCCAGCTGTCGCCGTAGAAATCCTGAGCGACGTCGTGGATCCAGACGATATCCAGACGGTCGGTTTTAAGACGCTTCAGGCTGTGTTCAATGGAGCGAAGCGTGCCGTCTTCCGAGTAGTCGTTCAGGATCTTGTTTTTCAAACCGTGTTCGAACAGGCCGCCTTTCTCACCCAGATCGCGGGCGGCGGGATCTTCCATTTCGTCCAGCATGATGCGGCCCACTTTGGTGCTCAGCACGAACTCATCGCGTGGGTACTGAGAGAGCGCTTCGCCCATGCGAATTTCCGACAGGCCGGAACCGTAAAGCGGTGCGGTGTCGAAGTAGCGGATACCCAAGTCCCAGGCGCTGGTTACGGTAGCCAGCGCTTCTTCTTCTGGAATGGCGCGGAACATATTGCCGAGCGGCGCGCCGCCCAAACCGATCTTGCCGGGTAAAATATTTTTGATGCTCATGGTGAATCCTCAATACGTTATCTTTTCAGGGAAACTAGTGGGGCTCATACAGCGTCTGCCCCGTCACGAGGCTAAAGATAACTTGGCAAGTTGTGACTTGATAGGACATAATTTGTCTAAGTTAAGTCCTTTGAGGTCTCACATGATCGATTTACGTCAGTTGAAATACTTTGTGGCGGTGGCGGAAGAAGAGCACGTCGGCCGCGCCGCCGAACGGCTGCACATTTCCCAGTCACCGCTGAGCCGGCAGATTTCCCAACTTGAGGAACGCCTCGGATTGATGCTGTTCGAGCGCAATCAGCAGCGCATCCGCCTGACCGCCGACGGCCAGACGTTTCTGGCAGAAACCCGCGCGCTGTTGACGCACGCCACCCGGCTCGAGTCGCTTGGGCGCCGTCTGGGGCGCGGGGAAGACGGCGGGCTGTGCATTGGCTATATCGAAAATGCGATGCACTCCGGCGTATTGTCGAACGCATTGCGGTCGCTGCGGGTTTCCCGGCCGGATGTGCACATCGTGCTTTACAGCCAGCCTTCTTTCATACAGCTGGAAGGGCTGCGGCAGCGCAGCCTGGACGTGGCGCTGGTCAATACGGTGCCGGATCGCGCGGATCCGGATTTTGAATATACGCAGGTGCTGGACGATCGCATGCTGTTGGCCTTGCCGCAGGCCCATCCGCTGGCGGAGCGGGAGACGCTGCTGCCGGCGGATCTCACCGATCAGGCCTGGATTTCGGTGCTGCACAAGGAGGATGCCCATTCGCGCGACGACTTCGTGGCGGCCTGCGTGAAGGCCGGGTTCGATCCGGATATCCGGCTGGAGGCGGGCGAGCCGCTGACCGCGCTGGGGCTGGTCGCCGCCGGGTTGGGGATGACGTTGATCCAGCACAGCCTGCGGCATAACGCGCCGCAAGGCGTAGTGCTGCGCGAACTGCCCTGGATGCAATACACCACGCAGCTGTGGGCCGTGTGGCACAAGGCCAACCTGCGCCCGCTGGTCACCCATTTCCGCGAAGTGATGTCGGCCGGGCCGGCCTGCCACTGACTGCGCGGCGGTGTCCGGCCCGGATGGCGTCCGCTATGACACAGCGCGCAGGGCGGCGACGATCGCCGCCAGTGCGGCGCGTTGCTCGTCTGCCAGCGCGGGCTGCGCCTGCGCGGCATTTTCCGCCAGCAGGGTCTGCAGGCCGATCAGCCAGTCATAGATATAAAATGCGGTATTTTTGGTTGGCGTCGGCGCCAGCCGGGTGAGCCGCTGCTGGCCGCTCCAGTCCACCGCCGGCTGCGGCGGTGGGGTAAAGATCGGTTGGCCGGGATTGACGCGGCTCTCGGGGCGCGTTGCCGCATCGCGCCGCTGGAAGCCGAGCCAGGCGACGAAGTCGCCCAACAGCGCCAGCGCCTGGCTGATCTGCCGATCTTCCCCCTGTTCCGGCAGGCCGCCGGCGCACAGCGCGCGCTCCAGCTCATCATCGAGCCGCTGGCGGCAGGCGGCGCCGATCAACGCATCAACCAGCAGTTCGAGATGCGGTTTGTCGACGCCGAGCAGATCCAGCAACCGGCGGCTGTCCGGCAGGCTGCGCAGATGGTTGATCCAATCCGCGAATATCCGCGCGGCAAAGGGTGACGTGGGGGGCTCGCCGGGCGCCGGGGTTTCCGGTGCGCCGAACAGATCGATGTCGAGCCCGAACGGCGCAGGCGTCGCCGGGGTCGGCGCGGCGTGCTGCTGTTGCTGGTAAAGCTGGCGCAGCGTATCGCGCTGGGGCAACAATCGTTCCAGCAGTTCGCCGTGGCGGCCGGCCTGCGCCTGCAGCGCGCGCAGCAGCTGTTGGGCGCGTTGCTGAGTCGCGTATGGATCGGCGGCGGTGAGCCAGTTGCCGAGCAGGCTTTCCGTCAGCTCGCGCTGCAACTCTTCGCGCAGCTCGAGCAGGCGCGCTTGCTTGTGGGCCGGGCGCGCCTGTGCGGCCAGGTAGTTCACCATGCGGCGGCAATCCTGCTCATCCAGCGCCAGCAGTGTGGCCCAGCTGTCACCGGGTTCGCCGACCTGGCGCTGAACGGCGTCGTCAGGGCGCGGTTTGCCTTCCTGGCGTGGGTCGAACGGCGTGATCGCCCAGATTAAACCGGGTTTGTGGCGCTGGCGCAGCGCCGGGGTTTCCCCCTGGGTGTGGTCTACCCAACCGGCGAGCGCCTGGCCGATGCGCGCGGCGTCCTGCGGCGTGGCGGCGGCATCGGCCACCAGCAGCAGGTTGGCGTGCAGGCCGTCCGCGCAGCGGGCCAGCAAATGGGCGCGTTTCGCCTGTTGCAGCCGCTGCGTCGGTTCCGCCTGCGGGCGGGCGCAGCTGCCGGGCAGGTCGATCAGCGCCACGTCGGCGGGCAGGCCCGCCTGCGCGGTTTGCGGCAGAACGGTGGTGACTTCGGCGGTCAACCAGACCAGATCGCTCAGCGCGATCTCCCGTTCACCGCCGTGTTCGGCCATCACGACGATTGCCGTGTCTTCCGGTGCGGCGCTCGCAGTCAGCAGCGTCAAGGCGCGGCGCGGAGCGTGAACCTGCCGGCTGTCACCGAGGGCATGCAGCGCGTGCGCCAGCTGGCGATAATGCGTCGTCAGCGTCGGTTCCTCTCCCCACAGCGGCGCAAACAGGCGCGCGCGATCGTCGATGCTCAGCTGCGGCGCCAGCGCCACGGCCTGCGGCCAGAAATGCCTGTCCAGCGTCTGTTGCCCCTTGTCGCCGTGGCGGCGTTGGCTATCCCACAGCGCCAGCACATCGCCGTCGCTGAGGCCGTCGGGGGCGATGGCTTGGCGGTGGCGCGCCAACGTTTGCAGATGGCCGGCGATCGCGCGGGCGTCCCAGTCCAGCCGGAAGCCGCCCATCGCGGCGGCATCGAGCGTGATGGCCAGCCACTGCGCTTCATTGAGCAGGGCGAGGGCGATCGGATACTCGGCGGGCCCCGCCTCGGCCGCCGTGCAGTAGCGCACCGCAAGCGAAAGGTCCGCGTTGAAGCGTTTCGCGCCGGGCGCCAGCGCCGCCAGCAGATGGGCCTTGGCGGCGGCGTTGTGGCCATACAAACCGATGGCGACCTGCGCAGGGCATGCGTTTTCCAACCGTGCGGCGCGGTTATGGCAACGGCGCAGGCGCAGCGTCAGGCGATCCGCCTCCTGTTCCAAACGGGCGGACTGCCGGCGTGCGGCGTCCACCCAGTCGATCGCCTGCAATATGCCGGCGCTGAGCGCGTTATTCGGGGCCGCTGGGGCGAAGGTTTGTGTGTTCATCGTGGGTAAATGCTCCCGCTGTCTATCCAGTAGTGGGTCGCACCGGAGGCGCTGGCAGCCAGGGTATTGAGTTTCAGTTGCAGGTGGTGCGCCGGGACGGGGCTGCCGTCGGCCAGCAGCGCCTGCGCGATCTTGACGCTCTCGGCGCCCTGTTCGGCGCTGGCGGTGATGGCCAGCCGCAGGCTGATCACCGCATCGCCGGCCAGTTTGCGCGCCAGTTGGGCGTCATTGATGGTCAGCGTATAGAGCGGCGAGGCCGGCCAGCGTTCGTTGTCCAACTGGCGGAACCCCAGGCGCAGCGGACCGCGCAGCTGGAAGCTGCCGGCGGGATCGAGCGCGAAATCGGCGCGATCCAGATCGATGTCGCGGTAATAGACGTTATCGTCCGCCAGCATGTTGTTACCGTCCAGCATGCCCAGATAACGAATGGTGGAGTAGGGTTGGAAATCCCCGACGTTGAAGTAAAAGCTCTCCAGCCGCAGGTCGATCGCCAGCAGGCACAGCATGGCGCCCACGGCGGCGGTGGATTTTGGGTTGTCGATGCGGCCGCGTTTGTTGAACGGGTACCAGCTGCGGGTGTGGTAGCCCTCAAGCGGCAGAATGCGGCTGGCGGGCAGCGGCTGCAGATGGCGCAGCAGCGCCTGCACGCCGGGGAAACGCGCCGGGCGGCCGGTCAATAGCAGCACGTCGCAGGTATACAGCGCCACCACCTCGGCCAGCAGGCGCAGGCAGCGGCCGATGCCGATGCGATCGGACAAGAAGGCGGCGTGCAGATCGGCCAGGCGGATCACCAGCGGGGTGTGCAGGATATCGAAGGCGTTGCTGTCGGCTTCGCGCTGCACTTCGCCGTTGATAAACGCCAGCACCTGCGGCGTCGGCGGCTGCGGCAGCAGATCGCCCAGGCTGGCGGCGATTTCCGCCCGGTTGTCCAGCGGGTCGTATTCTTCATAGGCGCCGAGCAGCGCGCGTCCGGCGGGCATGAAGATCTGCAGCGCGGCCTGCTGACGCAGGGTGGAAAGCCCGTCCATGCGCCCTTCGTTGCCGAACAGCCTGTCCATCAGCGCCGGGGCGGCGCTCACGCCGGCGGTTTCGAATGCCTGCTGCACGGCGGGCAGGATAAACTGCTGGATGGCGTCCAGCAGGATATCGTCGCCGGCGACTTTAAAGCCCTCGCGGAACAGCAGGCGCGGGTTGATTTTGATGTTGTTGCCCACGCCGTCGTCGAGCGAATAGTGCGTGATCGCCAGATCCGTGGTGCCCCCGCCGATGTCGATGGAGGCGATACGCAGCGTTTTTCCCGCCTGCTCACCCGGCGCCAACGGCCGGTCGGGCCGGGCCATGGCGGCGAAAAAGGCGTCGGTGCGGCCGGCGAAGTTCACCTGGGTTTCGTTGTACAGATAGACCATCTGACCGCAGGTGGCCTCGTCCCACTCCATCTGTACCTGCGGCGCCGGGAAGCGGGCGTGCGCGCCGTCGAACGGCGCATCCTGCGGGTGCCAGCCGAGGGCCTTCCACACCAGCCCGATCGCCTCCTGCATGCGGCGGCGGAAAATCTCGCGCTCCGGTTTCGGCATCGCCGAAGGCAGCGTCAGAATGATGGTGCGCAAACGGCGCGGCGCGGCGGCGTTCGGCATGCGGCTGCGCTGGGCGATGCTGTTGATCTGCATCAGCGCCTGCGCCAGCAGCTCGCTCAGCATCAATGTCATCACCGCGCTGCGGCTGTAATGGGCGGCGAACACCGGCAGCCGTTGCGCCGTCGGCAGGGCGGACAGCGGCACGCCTTCGTCGTTGATCAGGGTGGTCAACGGCGCGGCGGCGGCCATCGGCTCGTGCCGCTCGTTGAAGCGCCAGCCGGGCGCATAGCGCTCCTCGTCCCACAGGTAGCGGCGCGGGCTGGAAATGCCGGTGGTGCCTTCATGGCCCGTTCGCCGCTGCGCCAGCTGCGCGGCTTCGCGGCCGACGCGGGTGATGGACGGCCACTGGAAGGCGTCGTCGCGCCCGCTCTGGAACGACAGATGCGGCTTGCCGAAGCTGGCCTGAGAAAACTCCACCCGGCTCTCGAACAGCTCGTTGTAGACGCGGTGCGGTTCAGACAGCGAACGCAGCTGCAGCTCGTAGGTTTGCTTCAGGCCGTTGCTCTCTTCCGGGTGGTCTTCGACCAGCACGCCGCAGGTGTGCGAGTTGCCGACGTCCAGCACCAGATCGACGTCGATCGCCGGTTGCTGCAGCGTCGCCGCCACCATTTTTATCTGCGGCACCGCCAGCTGGTGGCCGAGCATGTGCAACAGGTTGAGGTAGTGCGCCTGATACTCGAAGGTTTTCAGCCCGGCGTTGATCTCCACTTCGGCGCGCTGCTCCCGCTCGGCGGCGCGCTGGCTGAACGCCTCGCGCAGCCAGCCGTCCACCCAGGTCAGATCGAGAAATTCGCCCAGCTCGTGGTTGCGGTGCGCCAGCGCGAAGCTCAGATCGGCGCCGAGATCGCTTTCGCCCGGCGCCAGCGCCTCCTGGCCGGGCGCGGCGGCGCGAGTGTCGAAGGCCAGCACCACGCGCAGCAGGTTGCCGTCCTGATCCGGTTCATCCAGCTGCACCACCTGCAGGCGCGCCCAGTTGTCCGGGCCCGACAAAAACAGGCCCGCCGGGGTGTGGCGCAAGAAGGGCAGCGGCAGCCAGAGCTTATCCAGCAGGCGCAGCGACTGCTGCAGCGGGTAGCTGAACTCCGGCCGCACCACTTCGGCGGCCTGGTCGCCCACGGCCGGCAACTGGTATTTGCCGCTCTCGGCCTCCCATTGCAGGCGCAGCAGCGGGCCGCTGGCGGTCTTGCGCACGAATTTGCCGGGAAACTCGGCGTCCAGCCGCGGGGTCAAGGCAAAGTCCAGAAACTGAATGCCGCTGTCCTGGATCAGCGTAATGCCGTGTTTGTAGTCCGTAAGGGGTGCCAGCATCATTTACTCTCGCGCTTGAACGTCATGGGATAGGTGGTGTCCGCATCGTAGCGGCCGGTGCACTCTGCCGCGCCGGTTTCGCCCTGGCGGCAGACGATCTCCGGGATCTGGTAGCGGCTGCCGTCGCTGCAGCGCGCCTTGGTGCGGCTGTTGATCACCAGATTGCCGGACTGCATCAGCCCGGCTTCAACCGCCACCCGGCAGCTGACGCCGTCGCCGTAGGCGATGACAGCGCTGCCCTTGCCGCCGTTCAGACGGTATTGCAGGCCGGGGCGCTTGCCGGTAATCGGGTCTTTCAGCGCTACCGTGGCGCGCCATTTGCCGTTAAGGAAACGGGTGGAACCGGCCTTCACCGCCTCGGGCGGCAGCACCAGCGCATTTTTGTCCAGCGGTTGCGGGATGGCCGGCGCCGGGGGCGGCGGCATCAGCGTCGCGTGCGCCAGCGGCAAGCGCAGCTTGGGCAACGGCGCGGCGGTTTTTTTCGGCGGCGCCGGATGCCGTACCTCAGCCGGCATCGCCGGTTGCGGCGGCGGTGAGCGGTGCAGCCAGGCGGCCAGCGCCGCACTGCCAAGCAACAGAACGGGCAACAGCCAGAGAGCGTGGCGCCGGCGAGCGGCAGGGGATTCGACGAACGCCGCCGGGGCGGGCGCCGGTTCGGGCTCGGCGGCCGGGGCTGGTTTTACCGGTTCGACAACGACCGGTTTGCGCGGAGCGGCAGCGATCGGCGCCGGTTTTTCCACTTCGACTTTCATCTCTGCGTCGATCGGGCGCAGGCAGGCCAACGGATCGTTCGGGCTCTGCGCCTGCGGCTTGATAAAGCCCCAGAAGGTCAGCACCGGTCGATCGTCCACCAGGTAAACGTGGTTGGGGTCGGGTATGTGCATCGCTTTGGCCAGCAGCGCGCCGAACAGGCGATGGCTGGGGTGATCGGTCGCCAGGGCCTGTTCCGTCAGGCTGCGGAAGGTCGTCAGGCTGTGTTCCAGGTGCCGTACCGCCTGCGCGCGCTGGGCATCGCTCGCCGCCAGCCAGGAGGTGACTTTGCCGGGAAAGGGCGCATACCAGTCGATGCGGGTGCCGCTTTCGTTCGGCTGGGGGATCGCCAGACAGTCGGCGGCCTGCTGCTGCCGGCGAAGGCGCAGGGTTTCCCGCAGCTGCTGCGCGCAGGCGTAGACCGGTTGCCCGTTCTCGCCTAAAGCCAGCACATCATCCAAACTGCCACTGCGTAAGAAGGGTTTCACCACGGCGCCGCACCTTGTCCTGTTCTGCAAAAACGCATAAAAGTCCATGATACCCCGCAGGCAGGGCCGCCAAACGGCCAAGGACAGCCCGAAAAACGCCCTTCTTTGGCGTTAGCGGCGCGCTTTGCTAACCGGCACAGTGAAAATCTCGCTATCTGGTCCTGTCTGTGAACCGTTTTATCTGAAAAATAGAACGCAGCCCCGGCAAGCGACGCCGGGCAACGATGTTCTCTTTCACTATGACATCGCCTCGCGGGTTGCCGATTTCGGTATGCCTCAGGCGTGCGGAGCGTTCACATGACGGACAGTCAGTCTGCAAAAACTCTCGTTGTTACCCCTGCACATCCCGCCGCCGGGCATTCGGCCCAGGGCTGGATGAACGGTTTTCTTGGCATGATGATCTTCAGCGGCTCGTTGCCCGCCACCCGGGTGGCGGTGCTGGAGCTCGATCCGCTGTTTCTGACGGCGGTCAGGGCGGCGATCGCCGCTTTGCTGGCCCTGTGCGCGCTGCTGATCACCCGGCAGGCGCGGCCGACGCGGGCGGATTTGCCGCCGCTGCTGTTTGTGGCGCTTGGCGTAGTCATCGGTTTTCCGCTGCTGACGGCGCTGGCGCTGCAGCACACCACGTCGGCGCATTCGCTGGTGTATATCGGCCTGCTGCCGCTGGCGACCGCCGGTTTTGGCGTTTTGCGCGGCGGAGAGCGGCCCAAGCCCGCTTTTTGGGCTTTTTCAGGCGTCGGCGCCGTGCTGGTGGGCGCTTTCGCGTTGAGCCAGGGGAGCGGCGGCGCCTGGCAAGGGGATGCGCTGATGGTCGGGGCGGTGTTGCTGTGCGGCCTGGGCTATGCCGAAGGGGCGGTGCTGTCGCGCCGGATCGGCGGCTGGCAGGCGATCTCCTGGGCGCTGGTGGTGGCGTTGCCGTTGACGCTGGCGGCCACCTGGCTGGTGGCACCGGCCGCCTGGCCCGTGGTCAGCGGCGCTGCCTGGCTGTCGCTGGTTTACGTCTCGGTGTTCAGCATGTGGATTGGGTTTATTTTCTGGTATCGCGGCCTGGCGCAGGGCGGCATCGCCGCCGTCGGGCAGCTGCAGCTGCTGCAGCCGTTCTTCGGCCTGGCGCTGGCGGGCTGGCTGCTGCATGAGACCGTCCAGCCGATGATGATCGCCGTGATGGCCGGCGTGGTGGTTTGCGTGTTCGGCGCCAAGCGCTTTTCCCGCTAGGCGCCGCTGCCGGCGCAAGCCAGGATCACCCGTCCGAGCCGTTCCACCGCCTGTTGCACCTGGCGGTCGGCGTAACCGCCCAACCCCAGCACCAGGCCCGGCTCACCGTGGCCGGGCGCATACATCGGCGACACCGCCCGCAGCGCCAACCCGGCTTCGTTGGCCTGCAGGGCGATCCGCACGTCGTCGAGATCTTTTCTCAGCCACAGCACCATGTGCATGCCCTGATCGCAGGGCTGCACTACCGCCAGTTCAGCGGGAATATGCGTGTTGATCGCCGCGATCAGCACCCGACGCTTCTCGGCGTAGACGCCGCGCATTTTGCGGATATGCCGGTCGAGATACCCTTCGGTGATAAAGGCGGCCAGCACGTGTTGATCCGCGCTGGGTGGATGGCGATCCATCAGGATCCTGGCGCCGCAAAAGGCGTCGACCAGCGGCGGCGGCACGATGGCGTAACCCAGCCGCAGCGACGGGAACAACACCTTGCTGAAGGTGCCGAGATAGAGCGTCCGCTCGGGCGCCAGCCCCTGCAGCGAAGGGAACGGGTGGCCGGCGTAGCGCATCTCGCTGTCGTAATCGTCTTCCACGATCCAAGCCTGCCGCTCTCTGGCCCAGGCCAGCAGGGCGCTTCTTTTCGCCATGCTCATCGGCATGCCCAGCGGATACTGATGCGACGGCGTGACAAAGGCGGCGCGGGCGTCGGCGGCCAGGCGCACACCGGCGGCGACGTCGATGCCGTCGTCGGCGACGGGCACCCTAATCATGCGCCGATCGCGGAACAGGCTATCGAAAATGGCGGTAATGCCGGCGTAGGCAGGATCTTCGACCCAGGCGCTGTCGCCGGCGTCCAACAGGATCTGCGCGGCCAAATACAGTCCCTGTTGGGTGCCGGAGGTGATGAGGATTTGCTGCGGCGTGCAGTTTACCGAGCGGGAACGGCGCACATAGTCGCAGATGGCTTCGCGCAGCGGCAGCGCGCCCAGCGGATCGCCGTAGCCCGACGGCGCGCCGGGGCCGCGGGCGCGGATGCGGTTGCCGAGCCGCCGCCAGATATCGTCGGGCGCGGTATCGCCGATTGGCACTGACACAGTGAACGGCACCGGCGGCAGCGCCCGCGCCTGCGTGGCAAAGCGCGCCAGATGCTGCGCCTGTGAAGAAAGCGGAACCGCTACCGCTGAACTCGCCTGCGCCGTGGCGTGCGGCGTGCGGCGCGGCGCCTGATAGTGGGCGACCCGGGTGCCGGAGCCGGGCTGCGGTTCGAGAAAGCCTTCCGCCGTCAGCTGAGCAAAGGCTTCCAATACCGTGCCGCGCGCCAGATCCAGCGCCGCCGACAGCCGGCGCGTCGAAGGCAGCAGATCGCCCGCTTTCAGATCGCCTTTGTGGATGGCCCGGCGCAGGGCCTGCGCCAGTTGGTGGCTTAGCTGCCCCGCCTGGCGGTCAATCTCGCCGAGGGCTGGGACGTCAACGACTTTGGCTGTTCTGGGCATGGATTCCGGCTCGCTTTGCAGTGCGAAAATGAGTATTCAGCGTAAACCACTCTTACTGTGTTCGCTAATGCGCCGTACCAGATTGAAAAAAGGAGCGCGAATCCGCGTTGTCGTGTTTGGGGGATGGCCGCGAGAACATTTTACCCGGTATTGTATGCGCTTCATTATTTTAGCGCTATTACCAGGCTTCTATAACGGGGTTACATAATGCAATGTTGCTTATCGGCGAATTTGAAATAAACCTCATCACCAAAATGTTTGGTGATGGCTTTCAGGCGTCAATCAGAGGCATGCTATATCTGTTGTGAATTGATTGATGGCGTGTGGGGCTAATGGTGAAGGTAGCATGCATTGTTACACTGCGTAGTGGAATGCCTAAGGTTGCGCAACTCTGCGGCTGTACACGCGTTTCGCGAAATTTCCCCAAGCTAAAATCGGCGATTTGGTATCTGGGATATATTTTTTATTAAAATCAACTAATCCCATTAGTCTTATATTCTGTTTGTTCTATTTCCTTTCTAATTTAAATTTACAAAAACCTATTTTATGTTTTTTTGTAGGTTTTTATTTTAAATTTAAAGATAATTTCAATATATAAAACTTTTTTCTTCGGGGTTTGTGTATCATGTCTCTGCGTTATCTGAATGGCTTTTTCTATCATAAATATTAATTCCATGATGAGAGGGTTGCCTTTTTAAGGACGGAAGGAAAACAGTCTGAGGCAGTGTTTTGGTGGGAGGTACGATGAAGATATAAATAGCAGGCTATGCTTTTCGTGTTTTTGGAATTTATATCTGATTTTTTTTGAAATGCGGGATTTAAGACTCATGATTAAAATCTAATGATAATCATGATTTATTGCACTGTGTGAAGATGACGGCAGTGGAATATATCGGTTGTCAGGCGCTTCTTGAGACTAACTTCTCATGGTTCTCGTAATATTGAATGGCAACTGATCAATTTTAAGGGATTGCCCAAGACTTTTCTGAATTTATAATGACATAAAGACATTATGAATTTAAATGATGCAGTTTTATTTTTTTATTCTTTCAGGGAATCTTAATGATGGAACGCCATCTCTTCGGTTTTATTATAGATCACGACATTCAACTGGACATCGCCAACAAGCGATTGGTGAGAATCAATTCTCTGGCGCCGGAAAAATGGGTGCACTTTAGCGCGGTGACATTAAATGATGCCATGGTGAGCTTACTGGTTTTTTTATTACAACACCATGGCGACGGTCGGAAATTCACCAAAGCGGAAATATTGCAACAGGTGTGGGATGACAACAGTTACTCGTCATCCAGCCAAAAACTCTGGCAAACCATTAAAGAGCTCAGATTAAGGCTCGATGTGATAGGTTTGCCGCATGACTTCATCGTTAATGTGAAGGGGGCGGGGTATACCCTTAATAACCCAGTCGTTACGCCTTTATTCTACGAGTGATTGTATTTAAAAGCGTAAAATAAAAGCGCGCATATCAATATTATCGTTCCTGCTTGGCGTTATTCATGGAAATAAAAGGTAATAGAATGCGTTATTGATAAAATAATCAGGAGTCTATATGAAAAAGTCCTCCGCAATAGTGTTTACCTTACTCGGCCTGTCTGGCTTGGTCGGCCAGGCGCAAGCGGCCAGCAACGGGACGATTAACTTTAGCGGCGCCGTTTCCGCGATGACTTGCGATGTGAGAGTCAACGGGCAGGCAGCCGATGGCAACATCACGCTGCCTGTCGTCACTCAGGATCAACTGAGCGTGATGAGTTGGACCGCCGGCCGCACGGCGTTTGAGCTGAAACTGAATAACTGCCAGGGCTCCCTGAAAACGGTGGCCGCTTACTTTGAGGCCGGCCCAGGGGTGGACTCCAGCGGGCGTCTGCATAACCTCACCGGCTCGGCGAAGAATGTCGCGCTGCAATTGCGTGAAGGTTCGGGATCATTCAATCCGATCGTGGCCGGCAGCCCAAGTCAAATAACGAATGCTACCTATCACACTATCGCTTCTACCGGTATGGCCACGTTACCGTATACGGTTGAATATTATGCCATGGGCGCAGCAAGCGCCGGTTCGGTAGTGAGTAATGTGGTGTATTCCCTGCAGTACAAATAACCATTTTACAGGGGGGCTCCCCCCTGTATTTATCAAAATTACTGGAGTGATGATTATGAGCAATAAAGCTCGCTTTTTTTCGTGCGCGTTTTTTTTGGCCGTGCTTGCCTCTTTTCCCATGATGGCTTCCGCCAGCGTAGTGATTAACGGTACGCGGGTTATTTACTCTTCGTCAGATAAAGAAACTACGGTGAGATTAAATAATGTGGGCAAATCGCCGGTATTAATTCAAAGCTGGATTGATGACGGCGATCCGAATAAAAAACCAGAAAATATCAATGTGCCTTTTATTTTGACGCCGCCGATTAACCGCATTGATGCAGGCAAGGGGCAGACATTGCGTCTGAGTTACACCGGTGCACCGTTGCCGGCGGATAAAGAGAGCGTTTACTGGCTTAACGTGCTGGAGATCCCGGCCAAAAAGCAGCTTAAAGGCGATGAAAGCCTGCTGCAAATGGCCTTCCGTTCGCGCATCAAGTTGTTTTTCCGTCCGGATGGACTGAGCGGTGACGCCAATGAGGCGGCAAAGCAGTTGAGCTGGTCCGTGACGCCGGGCGGCGTCAAGGCGACTAACCCGACGCCGTATTTTGTGTCGCTGGTCAGCCTTGCTGCCAACGGCAAGGAAACTGAGGGGCAAATGATCGCGCCGCGATCCGCGTTGGAATTTAAAGGCGTCAGCGCTGCAGCGGGAAAATCGTTAAGCGTCGAATTCGTCAATGACTACGGCGCCGTCAATAAATTCATTGCTTTGGTTAAGTAAGCGCGAGCGAAGTCATTAATGGGGCGAATATCGGCCGGGCGTGACGGGGAAAATAACATGAGCGGATATTTTAGCTTTGCGCGCGCGGGCCGCCATGGCGCGTGGCGTTTAACGCCGGCGGCGCTGTGCGTGCTCGGCGCATTAAGCGGCTCAGCCTGGGCCGAAAACGTCGAATTCGATCCGTCATTTCTGAATATGGGTAATCGCGAGCATGTCGATTTGTCACGCTTTGCACGCGGGGCGGCGGGGTTGATCGGAAAACATCGGGTGGCGCTGTATATCAATGAAGAAGCCACAACCAATAGAGAAATTGAATTCAAAACGCGCGCCGATGGCAGCCTGTATCCCTGCCTGACGTCGGACATCGTCAAGGCGATCGCGTTTAACGAGGCCGCGTTGCCGAAAGCGGCGCTGGCGCCACTGGCGCAGGGAGAGGCATGCTTCGATCTGCCGCGGCAAATCCCCGACGCGCAGATGAACTTTGATAGCGGCGAGCAGCGGCTGGATATTGTGATACCGCAGATTTATATGCGTAAAACCGCGCGCGGCAGCGTTGATCCGGTACAGTGGGACAGCGGCGTCGCGGCTCTGTTTCTGAATTACAACCTGAACGGCTATACCAGCTCGTCGCGCGGCGTGGACTACCAATCTTTTTACGCCGGTTTGTCCGGCGGCGCCAACCTGGGCGCTTGGTATCTGCGGCATAACGGCACGTATAGCTGGATGCAAAACGGCACTTCGCAATACGACAGCATCAACACCTTCCTGCAGCGCGATATTCCGCTGCTGAAGGGCAGAGGTGTGATCGGCCAGGCGAACACCACCGGTCAACTGTTCGATACGCTGGCGTTTAACGGCGTGCAGCTGGCCAGCGATGAGCGCATGCTGCCGGAATCGCAGCGCGGCTATGCGCCGGAAATCCGCGGCATCGCCAGAAGCAACGCCCAGGTGACCGTGCGGCAAGGTGGGCAGATCATTTATCAAACCACGGTAACGCCGGGGGCATTCCTGATCGACGATCTGTATCCCACCGGCTACGGCGGCGATCTGGAGGTTACGGTGCGCGAAGCCGATGGCGCGCAGAGTGTCTTCACCGTGCCCTATGCGGCGGTCACTCAGCTGCTGCGACCGGGGGCCGATCGTTATGAAGCGGTGCTTGGCAAGGCCGACAGTGACAGCCTGCGGGAAAAGCCCTGGCTGTATCAGGCGACCTACCAGCGTGGTTTATCCAATGCGCTCACTGCCTACGGTGGCCTGCAGGCCGCGGCCGATTATCGGGCCGTACAATTAGGGACGGCCGTCGGCACGTCGTTGGGTGCGGTGGGGATCGACGTGACCCAAAGCGACAGCCGCCTGAGCCGCGAGCGACGGCAAAGCGGGCAGAGCTATCGGCTCAGCTACAGCAAAACCGTCAACGAAACCAACAGCAGTCTTTCGCTGGCCGCCTATCGGTTTTCCACCTCAGGCTATATGGATTTCATGACCGCCATGCAGACGCGTGAGCGCATGGCTCCGGGTGAGGGGGATAACGCCGTTCCGCGTGCCAAGAATCGTCTGACCTTCTCTGTTGCCCAAGGGCTGGCGTCGGGATGGGGGCAACTTTATGTCAGCGGCTCGCTGCAGGATTATTGGAACGGGTACGGGCGTGATAAGCAGTATCAGTTGGGCTACAGCAACGGCTATCGGTCGGTCGCCTATGGCCTGAGCGCGGCGCGCAGCAAGACGAGTAACGGCAAGGCGCAAAATAGCTTTTTGCTGAATATCAGCCTGCCATTGGGGCGGCGCGACAAGGCGGGCGCGCCGCAGCTGCGCCTGGGCCTGGCGCATGACAGCAACGGGGCGAGGAGCCAGCAGGCGATGATTTCCGGCAATCTCGGCGCTGCCAATCAGTTCAGCTATGGCCTGAGTGCGATGAACGCCAACCGCAATGGCGGCAGCGGCTCGTTGAACGCTCAGTATCGCAGCCAGAGGGCGCTGCTCAGCGGCGCTTACAGCGCGGGCAAAGGCTATCGCAGCGGCTCCGCCGGGCTCAGCGGCACCGTAGTGGGGCATGCCGGCGGCGTATCGTTCAGTTCTTACGGTTCGGAAACGTTCGCTCTGGTGGAAGCGAAAGGCGCCGAAGGCGCCGGAGTTTCCACCTACCCGGGCGTCGCTGTCGATGCGCGCGGTTATGCGTTGGTGCCTTATTTAACCCCCTACCAGCTGAATGAAATTAGCCTGGATCCCAAAGGCGCAGCGTCCGACGTCGAGCTGGAAGAGACGACGCGCAAGGTCGCGCCTTATTCTGGCGCGTTGGTGAAAGTGAAATATAACGCCCGTAAAGGCATGCCGGTATTGATCGACACCGGGTCTGCGGGCGTGCCGGCGCCTTTCGGCGCCGAAGTGCTCGACGAAAGCGGCGCCGTGGTTGGCGCCGTGGGGCAGGGCGGGCTGGTTTATGCGCGCGTCGCTCAGGACAGAGGCGGTTTGCGGGTGCGCTGGGGGGCGGATCGCAATGCGCAGTGCGACTTGAATTATGTGCTGATGCCGCAGCAGAAAG
This sequence comes from Serratia sp. CY71090, assembly GCF_052166845.1. Lineage (NCBI taxonomy): Bacteria > Pseudomonadati > Pseudomonadota > Gammaproteobacteria > Enterobacterales > Yersiniaceae > Serratia > Serratia sp. CY71090. Next base: position 50,837 of record NZ_JBJNOA010000012.1, read on the forward strand.
GCGGTCGGCCGGTGTTGCAGCGCTTTAGCGCGCCGTGTCGCAGCGGCGTTGGCGCAGAACGATGAGATCTATTTTTGGCTTGAGAACGCCGCCGGGCACGGCTGCAGCGGCGCGTTTCAACGCGCGGGAGAGAATGAGATGACACAAAAAAACCGCCAGGTTATTTGGCGCGGCATCGCCTTGTTGGCGCTGTTGCTGGCTCAATCGGCGTGGGCCGACTGTTATTACAGCGATAAGTCGAGTATCAAGAACGATCTGACGGTCAATGCGCCTTTGGTGACCGGCAATATCAGTATTGGCGCAGATGTGCCGGTTGGCTCAGTGATCTATACGCAAAACTTTAATCCCTCATTCGGCACAGTATGGGTTAAATGCGATACGCCGCAGACGTTCGTCTCGCTGGTGATGGATTATGAAACGCCTCCGTACCCGTTATCGGGGTGGAGCTCGGCGAAATTCGGCAAAGTGTATGAAACCGGCTTGCCGGGGGTGGGCGTATTTATCGATAATCACTCGTTGGATACTTTCACGCTGCCGTATATTTCCAACGGTACGTTAGTGAAAGAGGATAATGGCTGGGCGAATAACCTGTTCAAGTATCGTATCCGCTTAATCAAGACTGGCGACGTGCAACCCGGTACCGTCACCGGCGCCGCTCTGCCCTGCCTGATGACGCGGGTGGGACCGACCGCAGCCCCCTTTACGGCGATGCGGCTGTGCTTTACCGGCGCTATCAACGTGGAAGCGAAAACCTGCACCACGCCCGATGTTTTCGTCGCCATGGGGAAATATGACATGGGGCGACATTTCACCGGAAAAGGCAGCGTAACCGAATGGAAAGACGCCTCGATCCGCCTGATGGATTGCCCGAGGTTTTACGGCACGGCCGAGGCCCAGTATTCGGATGACGGTACTGGCAGCATTAGCGGCGCGACCGGCAACAGTCTGACGCTTTCGTTGACGCCCAACACGTCGGTGATCGATGACGTCAATGGCGTCATGGGCGTGAAAGAAGGCAGCGGCAGCGCCGGCGGCGTAGGCATTCAGTTGGGATATGGAGCCTCTTTACCTCAGAGCGTACAGTTCTCGCGGGCAATCACCGTGCCGCTTTCTCCTGCAACGCCCACGTCTTTTACTATTCCGTTAAAAGCCCGCTATATCCAAACCGAGCCCACGGTCACGCCGGGTGCCGCCGACGCGACCGTGACCTTTAACATCAATTATTATTGAGTGGGCGGGCTGGTCAACTCAGCCCGCGCTGATTCAGCAGCACTTTATTCAACTCGCTGTTTTTACGCACGTTCAGCTTGCGCATCGCCGAGCGCTTATGGGCGCTGATGGTTTTCTGGCTGCGCTGCAGCAGGCCGGCGATGCTGCAGGCGGACATGCCGCTGCTCATCAACCCCAACACCTTTTTTTCGCAGTGGCTGAGCGCGGCGATGCGGCAGGCCTGGCATTTCCACATGCCGGCGGCGTGCAGCGCCATCCACGGATGCTGGATAAATTTCTCCAGCGCCATCTGCAACTTGAGGCGGATGGCGTAGGCCGAATCGCGCCGATGGATGCTGAACAGCGGCGGCAGGTTTTTCACCTGTTGCTGGGTCGTGTCGTCGAGGATCAGCAGAGTCAGCTGCCGCTGGCGCGGGATGCCGTAGGGGCTCTGGTAACAGCAGGCGCAGCCCCAGCGCTCTTCCGGCGTGCGGAACACGATTTCGATGTTATCCAACGCCTGCAGCGCCAGCGGCGAGAACTGCGGGTACAGGCGCTGGCATTCGTTCAGGGAGTGCAGATAATCCTGCAGCAGCAGACGCAGCCCCTGCTGGTAGAAGTTATCGCTGTCGAACAGCGTGAAGCGAATATCTGGCATGGGTGGCTCCTTAAAAGGCCGCGGCACCGCGCCGGAGCGAACGGTGACGGCCCATTGCCGGCGATAGCGCGCCGGGCGTTTTCCTGATTTCCCTGGGGCGGTGCGGGGCTTATTGGTACGCCAGCACAAAATTGGCGACGGACGTGAATTCGCCTTCGGTAATGCTTTGGTTCTGAATCGCGCTCGGCCGCCCTTGTACGTAGGCGGTGAAGTTCAGGTTGTTGGGGCCGTTTTGTAACGCGACGGCGCTGGTGGCCTTATTCAGAGAGATGTCCGCACCCTGATGATCGAACAGGGCGATGGCGGCGCCGTTCGCGCCGTTGTTGATCGCCAGCTTGCCCGGCAGCTCTCCGTCTTCGGCGCCGCTGAAGGTCACGCTGACGGATTTGAACACCGTGGTCTTGCAGTCGGTCAGCTTGATGCTGAATGGCACCGGCGTGGTGTGGCCGTAGCGGTACAGGGTTTTGACGATCACCGTGCCCATCTCCACCAGCTGATCGGCGGACTGCGGTTCGATATTGCACGGGCGGCTCACCACGGTGCCGTGGAACTGCACCGGCGCGCCGATAAGCTCGGTGTTCGCCGCCGCCGGCATGGCGGCAAACCAGCAGGGCGCGCAGCTCAGCAGCGCTAAAGCGCGTAGACGCATTTTCCGTTCCTCCCTCGGTTACTGGAATGCCGCCACGATGGTGGCCGATGCATTGAATTCCCCTTCGCCGATCTCTGCGCCGCCGTTGGCGAACGGCGCCGCCACCAGGTTCCAGGAGCCGCCGTTGCCGATGTTCGGCACCGGGTAAAACTCATTCGGGATAACCAACTGGCCGTTATGCGTCAGCCGGATGCCGAGATCGTTCTTGTCGGTTTTGAATACCTCGTTGCTGAAGGAGGCCGCCGTGCCCGACACCGCCAGCTTGATATTCAGCGTGCCGTCCTCGAAGCTGCCGCCCTCGCACTGGAAGCGCACCGGAATGCTTTGCGGGTAGTTCGAGCCGTTGAGATCGCTGCCGCCGATCTCGCCGAACTCCACGTTGATCAACTGGCCTTCGTTCACCACGCATTTATCGGGCACGTAGAGGATTGCGGACTGGATAAACACCTGCGCCATCGGGTTGGGGCCGAAACCGCCGTCGGTCGAGCCGAGGCGGCCGTACATCTCGATAATCTGCCGATCGTTAATCTCAACGCCGTTAATGATTTTTTTGCGCACCCGGAAGGTGATCTTGCCTTTGGAGCCGCTGCCGTAGTTGTTGACCTGCAAGTACGGCGGCTGGCAGCGGTGTTGGCTCAGCAAATTCGATTCGTTGTAAAAAGGCACGGTGACGTAGGCGTTCTTGTTGCCGGCGATCCACACCTCGGCTTTTAAATCCAAAAAGTCATTCAGCTTTAAATAGCCGTTGCCGTAGTCGGAGGGGGGCAACGCCGAATCCGACTTGTAAAAGTGCGGGCTGGTGGGGATAGGGGTATCGCAATACACCTTGCCGGTATAGGTGCCGCCCAGATCATAGGGAAACAGTTTGGTGAACCCCACCTGGTTGGTGATGTTGCTTTCATTCAGATCGATATAGAACTGTTTCGGCCCGCCGTCCGGCGTGACATAGCCGTTGGCCCAGGCGGCGGGGGCCGCCAGCGCGATCGCCAGCGGCAGGCAGAGTTTGGTCAGTTGAGTTTTCATTGCGTTCTCGAGCCTCACAGGTAAATCACCTGAATGTGCGCCACGGCGGCGAACCCGGCCGCCATCACCGCCCGCTGGGTGGATTCCACGCTGGCGCTGAACCACAGGGTGTTGCTGCCGGGCTGCAGAATGTAGGGGCGGCTGCGCTGATTCAGCTCCAGCGCCTGGCCCTGCTGGTCTTGCAGCCGCAGGCCGATGCCCTGTACGCCGCCGTTCAGCTTCAGCAGTGACGGGTTGTCGACGTCGCTTTCGCCGAGAAACACCAGCGTGGCGGCCTGCTCACCCTGCAGGTAGAGGCGGCCGGCATCGCCGTTGCGCGGGCCGGCCGGGTTATCCGCCAGCGCGCGCGCGCCCAGCAGGCAATTGCGGAACGAGAGACGAAAACGCACCGGCGCGCTGCGATCGCCGGCGTTGCGGAAGTCGCGTGCGCTGACGTCGCCCAGATCGACGGACTGATCCCGGCTGTCCGGCGTCAGGCTGCAGGGAGAGCTGAGCAGACCGCCGTGAAAGCTGACGGTGCCGGTGGTGCCTTCGATCACGCCCAGCGGCGTTGCCGCCAGCGCGCCGCCGCCGCACAGCAGTGCGCCGAGCAGCAGAGGGCGCAGTCGATCGGTGAATTCAGCCATGCTGGACCTCCTTATTTTTTCTCGGGCACGGCGGTGCAAACGCCGCCATTGCAGACGAAGCGAAGCTCCGGATGGCCGCCGTAGTCGTTGATGTAGGTGATGACGAAGCTGTTCATGCCGGTGTCGTGCAGCTTGAGGCTTTCGCTGGATTTCGGCTTCAGCATCAGCGGCTGAAAGCCGCCGATCGCGCCGCCGCCCTGTTTTTGCGTCTGCCGCGTCATGCCGGTCAGGGTGATGTAAAACGGCGTCGGGTTGTCGACGGTGATGGCGCCGCCGCTTTTACGGAACACCAGCTTTTCCTGCCACACTTCACCCTTGGGCGCGACAATCGCCTTCGGCCGGTAAAACAGCTTGATCTGCGTCTGCAGCGCCAGCTGCATCACGTTGGTTTTGGTGCTTTTCGGCGGGATCTCGCGCAGGTTGAAGTAGAACACCGACTCGCGATCCTGCGGCAGGCGATCCGCTTCCGGCGTCTTGGTGATGCGCACCACGCTGCGCTCGCTCGGCTCCACGCGCTGCAACGGCGGCAGCACCACCAGCGGCGAGGTGATTTTCTGATGCTGCTCGTTCTCCAGCCAGGACTGCGCCAGGAAAGGCAGCTCTTTGTTTTCGTTGACGATATTCAGGCTGATCGATTTGGCGTCGCTCACATAGACGGCGCGCGTGCGATCCAGCGATATCGCCGCGTCGGCGGTGGGCAGTACGGCGCTCAGGGCCAGGCCGGCGGCGGTCAGTAGCGTTATCGGGTGTTTGTTCATGTCATTATTTCTCAGCGTTACGGATTACAGGGTGGCGCACGGCAGCAGCAGCTGGTCCAGCGGCTTGGCGGCGCCCGGGATCACGATGCGGCAGCGGCGTTGGCCTTCCCAGGCGACATCCAGTTTTTCCTCCGGCTGTACGCCGGTCAGATAGACCGAGCCGCCGTCGTTGACCACCGCGACCTCGCGGCCTTTCTCGCTCAGCACCGCGGCGCCGAACGGCGGTTCGCTGCCGTCCGCGAGGCGAATGGTGGCCAGCAGCTTGCTGCCTTTCACCACCTCGAAGTGGCGGTAGCCGATGGCGCCTTCGGTCAGCGTGCCTTGCACCACGGCGCGAGTGGCCTCGACGTCGTCCGCCAGCTTGTTGACGTCGATACGGGTGTCGGTGTTGTAGTAGCTGGTGATGTCGGAAATCACCGCCAGCCCGAAACGGTTGCTGTAGGCGCGGCCGTTGTTGATCGGCACGCCGGCGATGCCGTCGGTGTCGAGCATCATGCGGCTGCCGCCGTTGCTCGAGTTCTGATGCGCCGCGATGCCGTGCCGGGTCGCGGTGAGACCGCCGCGGAACGAGCCGCCGATCGACGAGTAGCTGTCCTGCTGGTAAGAGGCGCTGGCGTTCAGCGAGCCGAACGAGGCGTTGTGGGTGTAGTACCCGCGCGCCAGCGATTTGCCGGACTGGTTAAAGCCGCCGCTGACCTGCCAGGTATTGTCCGGATCGCTGTAGTCGTTGTACGACGCGGTCTGCGTGACGTCGCCGTTGTTGGTTTGCAGCGCATAGCCGACGCGCCGACGATCGCCGATCGGTACGGTGAAGTTGAGCATCACGCTGTCGTCGGTGCGGCCCTGGTAATAGGTGCGGTAAGCCGACAGCGAGGCGGTGATGTTGCTGATATCGCCGATGCTGAACAACTTGCTGGTCGACAGCCCGTAACGATCCTGGGTTCGCGCGTCCCAATAGGTCTGGTGCGAGTAAGTCAGATAGGTGGTGATCGCCCTGGCGCTGTCTTCCGCCATAAAGGTTTTACTGGCGGTGATGGTATACAGCTCTTTCTGACGGCCGTTGTAATTCTTGTCGTAATCGCCGTAGCGCTCCTGCAGATACTGCGACATGTTCATGAATTTGCGTTGCGAGAAGCGGTAGCCGGCGAAGGTGATCTGGCTGTTCAGCTCGTCGAAGCGTTTGGCGTAGTTGAGCTTGAACGACATGCCGCTGGCGGTCGGCTCGCCGGGCAGGCGAGCGATCGACTGGGTGACGTCCAGCGACATGGCGCCGAACACGTTCAGATCGCGGCCGAGGCCGAGCGCCCAGGCGTTATAGTCGCCGCCGAGCAGCGCGCCACCATACAGCGACCAGGCGTTGCTCAGCCCCCAGGAGAAGTCGCTGGCGGAAAACAGCGGCCCCTGGGTGCGGTGGTCGTAGGCCGAGGTTTTGCCGAGCGCCACGTTGTAGCGCACGTAGCCCGGGCGGGTCAGGTACGGAATGGTGGCGGTATCCACCTGGAAGGTCGAAACGGTGCCGTCCTGCTCTTCCACCTTGACGTCCAGCTTGCCGCGCACCGAGCTGTTGAGATCCTGGATGGCGAACGGCCCGGCGGGCACGGTGGTTTCGTACAGCGTGCGGCCTTCCTGCGAGACGGTGATCTTGGCGTTGCTCTTGGCGATGCCGCGCACTTCCGGCGCGTAGCCCTGCAGGTTAGGCGGCAGCATGCGCTCGTCGCTGGCCAGGTTGAGGCCGGTGAAGCGATAGGCGTCGAACACCCCGGAGTCGAGATAGATCTCACCCAGCGTCAGCTTGGCGGCCTGCATCGGCAGCGCGCGGTAGGCGTAGATCTGGTTCCAGTCGAAACCGGTGCTGCGATCGCCGGCCTGCTGATTGTAATTGGCCTGGTAGTCCGCGCGCAGGCGCCAGGGGCCCAGGTTGGCGCCCAGCGTACCGTAGCTGCTCAGGTTCTGGGCGGTGTTGTTGTTATGGCTCTGTTTGCCTAGCTGACCGCTGACGTTGTAATCCAGCAGCAGGCCGGGAATGCCGTCGTCCCACTGCTCGGGCGGCGTCCAGTCGGGATCGGAGTATTTCATCCACGCCTGCGGGATGGTGATCGCCAGCACGCCGCCGCCGATGCGATCGGAGATGGTCGCGCCTTTGATGCCGCGAATGTCGGCGCACTGGTTGTCGTGCCACAGGGTGACTTTTTTGGCCGCTTCTTCTTTCAGCGCCATTTTTTCCACCAGATCAGGCGGCAGGCACACCTGGCTGCCGCTCTTGTTATCCGGCGACGGGAAATACTGAATGCTGCGCTGGGGCAGCGTTTTCTGGTTGATCTTGATGTCCAGCAAATAAGCGCCGGGCATGACGTAGTCGGCGTCGGAGAAGCGCGAAAGATCCACTTTGCTGCGCTCGCCGATATCCAGGACGTCGGTATTGAATTCCGTGGCGGAAAATGCCGGACGCACCCAGAGGAAAGACAGAATGACGAGGAGAGGTAGGTGTTTCCGTGTCTGTAATGACGTCATAGCATAATCACTCATGGCAAGTCCGCGCCCAATAGCAGGTCATCCGTACGACCTGAATACGTAATGCTGTGCAGCGCCCGCCGGCGCTAGAGATAAGACAGGGTGAATTTGGCCAGAGAGCTGAAGCCGCCCGCCCGCGCCTTGTCGGGATGCAGGCGCAACTGCGCGCCAAAGCGCAGCGTGTTGTCGCCGGCGACGATCTGGTAATCCGCCGTCGTGCTGCCGAGCGGGATCGGCGTGCCGGCATCGTTCAACAGCTCGATAGCCACGCCCTTCGCCTCGCCGTAAACGCCGAGCAGGGAAGGATCCCCGCTGTCGGCGGTGCCGTCGAACGTGACGTTGGCCGCGCGATAGATGAAGTCAGGCTTCACCTGGCTGGCCAGCTCGCAGTTCACCAGTTTGATCGTGAAATGGCGGCGGCTGCCGATCAGCACCGACTGCCCATCCTGCGAGGCGTCGGTCATGGAAATCAGACCAAAATCGACGGTTTGATCCAGGCTGTCGCTGGCGATGCCGCACGGCGTTTCAACGATGGTGCCGCCTAGGCTGACTTTGCCGTGGCCCTGATTTTTCGCTGCCGCCGCCGCGCTGCCGACGCTGAGCGCGATGAGCAACAGGCCGCAAAGGCGGATAGTCATGCTGGCGTCTCCCTGTCTTTCCCTGTTCCCTTGCCGGTATCCTCGGCATGCAATAAAGCGGGGGATGCCCTGAGACATCCCCTGTGGGGTATTACAGGTAAGCCAGGGTGAAGTTCGCCACGCTGGTGAAGTCGCCCGGCACCACGGCGCTTGAGGCGCTGCTGCCCTGCAGATAAGCGGCGAATTTCAGCGAGTTGTCGCCGTCGTTCAGGCCCTGACCGTCGGTCGCGGTGCCCAGTTCCACCTCTTTGGAGTGCAGGTTGTCGTAGATCACGATGCCGGCGCCGGTTGCCGTGCCGCTCAGGGCCAGCAGTTTGTTGTTGACCGGATCAGGCGTGCCGGTAAAGGTCACTTTGACGTTTTTCATGGTGGAGATGGAGCAATCTTTCAGTTCGATGTTGAAAGGCTGCATGCTGGATTTACCCTGGTTGGCCAGGATGCGGCTGCTGATCTGGCCCATCGGCACGGTTTGGTCAACGGATTCCGGCGCGACGCTGCATGGCGCATCGATAATTTCGCCGGTAAAGGTGACTTTACCGCTGCCCTGATTAGATGCGGCATGAGCAACAGATGCGGAAGCGAAAGCAATCATGGTTGCCAGCATTAATTTATTCAGTTTCATTTCTCAGGTTCCTGTAGAGAGTTTTTAAATAAAAAGAACAGCACATCTAAATCCCCCGCGGCGGTGGCAACGCCATGTCGCCGTCCGTGCGGTTGGAGCCAGATCCTTTTGCTCTGGGCAATACGCCGACATCCGTTATTTATGAGAAATAACGAGATTTGGAAAATCGATAATGGATTTTCTGGTAAATAAAATACGAGTTTTACGTGTGGCGTGTTGCTGGGAATATTCTTGCAAATAATAGTATTGCTTGGAAATAGATTTTATTAAATTAAGTCAAATTCAGAATATAAAACCAAAAGGAAAAAGAAATATATTTGCTTTAAAATCAATAGATCGTATACAAATATTATCCAGTATAAATCACTATATAAATAACGATATGCGAGATATTAGATCGGGGGAAATAGGGTGGCACCTACAATTCACAATATTGTTTTGCTAATATCGCTCTGAGGCAGCAGATGATGCATTTCCCTTTAGAAACAAAATATAAAACATAATTTATTGTTTTTATTGTTATTTCATGGTTGTTTGTTCATGAGGGAATGGGGTTTCTTATTCGCGTTTAGCCAGCGTTTAGACCTAATTGGTTAACAATTAAATAACAATTGCACCGGTAGTGAATTATTCTATCGCATTGCGTGATAGGGATTTTTTGCTACCTAACCCATTTTGATTAATCAAATTAAGGCATGTGCTGCTGCCGTTCGCCACATAATGATGACCTAAGTGACAATTAAAGGATTATAAACGGAATGATAACGATGATTAATGCTTGCGGCGGGCGCCGTTGGGCGGGTTTGACCCTATTTCTGCTGTCTTTTATGGCGCTTTCTGGCTGTGCGGGCGGGAGCAAGACAAAACTGAATTCCGTGAAAAAAATCTCACAGAATAATCCTAATGATAAATCCGATGAGCAACGCATCGCGCTTTGTCAGCAGCGGGTTAATTCATTAAAGAATATTAATCCGCAAAGTTACCAAAAACGCATCGCCTATTTTAATGGCCTGCTTTCCAACGCTTCGGGATATGCCGGGGTGCGCGGCAACGTGGATGAGAGTACCCGTAAAGCGATTGATGCTCTTTATCAATATAAAACCGAGAAATTCTGCGCTGACGTCGAGCATGAGCTGATGTCCGATCTGTCCAGCCGGGTTGAGAATCTGTAACCATGAAGCGATGCGCGCAAGGATGGGCGATGGGGCTTTTGCTGTTGGCGGCGAGCGGGGCCGCTTGCGCCGCCGATGACGGCATTCCCGCGCTGTTGAAGTTTGCCGAACAGCGGCAGGCGCCGCCGGCCGCGCCCAGGGAAGACAGCGCGCGTAAATCGGCGCCCGCACCGGCCGCCAAACCGGCCGCCGTCGCGGGGGCAGACGGCGCTCGTTTAACTTCTCTGAAGCACTCTGTGCAACAGCAGGCGGAGAAAATCCGTCAGCTGGAGCGGCAGTTGGCGGCGGCTCAGGCCGCCGCGGCGCCGAAACGGGAACCGGCCGTCGTCGATATTCGGCCGCTGGCCGATGCCCTGAAGGGATTGCGGCAGGCCGTTGCGCCGGTGCCTGAAGTGAGCGTGCTGGCCGTTTCGTTAACGCGGTCCGAACAGCGCAGCGCAAGTTTGGCGGCGCAGCTGGCGCAGCAGCAGCGGCGGGTGGAGACCTTGCTGGCCGAACGGCAGCAGGCGGCCGAGCCGCCCGCGCTGGCCAGCGAGGCGGACAAGCAGGCGTATGCCGCCGGCGTGTCGCTCGGACGCGACATTCTGCATCTGCAGCAGGAGAACCGGCGCGCGGGGCTGGAGGCGGATCGCCAGCTGTTGCTGGCGGGCATCGCCGATACCCTGGCCGGGCGATTGCGGCTCGATGAAGCCGCCATCGACGGCGCGCTGCACACGGCGCAGCAGCGGTTGCAGCAGGCGCAACAGACGCAGGCGCCGCCTCGGGATGACAACGCCTACCTGGCCAATTTCGTCCGTCAGGAGGGGGTCAAGCAGGATGCGCTCGGTTTCTATTACCGGGTGGACTATGCCGGCAGCGGGGCGATCGGCGCCGACGATCGGGTGGATATCGTGGTGCGCGAAAGCCTGACCGACGGCCGGGTAGTCAAAGACATGGAGCTGGCGGGGACGGTGATCTCGCAGCCGTTGACGCGCTACCCGCCGCTGTTTCGCGCGGCTATCGAGAAGCTGCAGCGCCACGGCGCGATCACGCTGGTGGTGCCGCCGGCGCTGGCGTACGGCAAACAGGGCAACCCGCCGGCGATCCCCCCGAATGCCACCATGATTTACACCCTGCGCATCGCTGACGTGCAGCCGTGAGCGGGGTGCTCAGCAGTAACCACTCAGGAGGAATGCTATGGCCAAGGCGCCGAAAACGTTTGAAAGCAGAAAATCGCTGATGCTGAATGTGTTGCAAGGATTGTGCAGGGAGCGTGTGGAAGGATCTGGGGGCCATCATCCCCCGCCGGAGCAGTGGCCGAAGACGCGCGAGCTGGCGGATAAATGCGGCGAAAATATTTATACCACCCGCACCCTGCTGCTGGCGCTGGAAAAGGAGGGTAAGGTTCACTGCACCCACCGCAGCATCAACAATTCTCTCCGCTGGTACAGCTGCGACGAACAGGCAGCGATAAAAAAAGAGTGATTCGACCCTGGCGGTCGCTTTTGACTATTCCTACAGCTAATCATTAATTAAATTTATCATTTGGCGGGGCGTTTCGCTCCGTCAATCCTTCCCCTCCGTTCGCTGCCATCCGCACAGCCATTGCTAAGATGTTTTTGGCAGCCATATACTTATCGCTCAGACGGGAACAGGTATAGGGAGCCGGCATCGTAATGAAGGAAAAGAAAGACATACTGAGATTGGATGATATTCATTATCAAATAGACAGCCAGGTGATCCTGGATTCCGTCTCTTTCACGCTGGGTGAAGGCGAGTTCAAACTGATCACCGGACCTTCCGGCTGCGGGAAAAGCACCCTGCTGAAAATCATCTCTTCCTTAATGGAGCCGACCCGCGGAAAGCTCTATTTCGACGGCCAGGCGATCGACGAGATGTCGCCGGAGGCGTATCGCAAGCAGGTCTCTTACTGCTTCCAGACGCCGTCACTGTTCGGCAATACGGTTTACGACAATCTGGCGCTGCCCTACCAGATCCGCCAGGAACCGCCGGCCGAGCGAAAAATGAAGGCCGATCTGGCGCGTTTCGGGCTGCCGGAGGCGATGCTGACCAAGAGCATCAATGAACTGTCCGGCGGGGAGAAGCAGCGGGTGTCCCTGATCCGCAACCTGCAGTTTATGCCCCGGGTGTTGTTGCTCGATGAGATCACCAGTGCGCTGGACGAGGAAAACAAACGCAACGTCAATGAGATAGTGCATCAGCTGGTGGCGGAACACCGGCTGGCGGTGCTGTGGGTGACGCACGATACCGAAGAGATAGCGCATGCGGACGAGGTGATCACCCTGCGCGCGCACGGCGCCGAGCAACAGGAGCAACAGCATGAATCAGCATAACATCACCAACGAATCCTTGGGCTTGTCGATGGTGCTGGTGGTGGTCGCCATCCTGATCAGCCATCGGGAAAAGCTGGCGCTGGAAAAGGACATTATCTGGAGCATCTGCCGCGCGGTGGTGCAGCTGATCATCGTCGGCTACGTGCTGAAGTATATTTTCGACCTGGATAACGCCGTTCTCACCGTGTTGATGGTGCTGTTCATCTGCTTTAACGCGGCTTACAACGCCAAGAAACGCAGCAAGTACGTCGAACACGCGTTCGTGACGTCGTTTATCGCCATCACCACCGGCGCGGTGCTGACGTTGGCGGTGCTGGTATTGACCGGCTCCATCGAATTTACGCCGATGCAGGTGATCCCCATCTCCGGGATGATCGCCGGCAACGCCATGGTGGCGGTGGGGCTGTGCTACACCAACCTCGGCCAGCGTTTCAAAGGCGAGCAGCAGAAGATTCAGGAGATGCTCAGCCTGGGGGCGACGCCCAAGTTCGCCTCGGCGGCGCTGATCCGCGATAGCATCCGCGCTTCGCTGATCCCGACCGTGGACTCGGCGAAAACCGTTGGGCTGGTCAGCCTGCCGGGCATGATGTCCGGCCTGATCTTTGCCGGCATCGACCCGGTGAAAGCGATCAAATACCAGATTATGGTGACCTTTATGCTGCTTTCCACCGCCAGCCTGTCGACCATCATCGCCTGCTATCTGGCCTACCGTAAGTTTTACAATGCGCGCCACCAGCTGGTGGTCGGCAACCTGAAGTAACGCCATGAAAAACGGCCTCCGCGGAGGCCGTTTTTTTACCCTTGCAGCAGGGCGATGCTCTGGCGGATTTCCCGTTCGATATCCGCCTCGCTCCAGCCGTCCAACTGCGAAGAGAAGGGCTCGAAGGCATAGACGCCGGTGTAGCCCAGACGTTCCAGGTTCTGTACCTGACGGCGGCTTTCCAGCCGATCGCCCGCGCTCAGCATGATGCGCTCTTCATCGCTCAGCGCGCCTTTATCCCGCCCATCCTCCACGCCGGACAGATGCACCAGGCCGATCTGCGCCACCTGGATCTGCGAGTCGAAGTCGGCTTGCGCCACACCGCTCAGATAGTGGTGGAAAGTATCGAGCACGATGCGGTATGGCGCGCCCGAATCGCGGATGATCGCCTGGGTCAGCAGCGACGATCGCAACGAGCTGATGCCGAAGCCCAGCGGCTCGACGTATCCCTGCACGCCGTAGCGGGCAAACAGCGGCGCCAGCAGACGCAACGCGGCGAGGGTATCGTCCCGTTTTTGCTGCTCGCTGCGCGTGTCGTCGGCGCTGCAGTGCGGGCACAGCACCAGCGCCCGGCTGTGGATGGCCTGCGCCTGCGCCAGCAACGCTTCGGCGCGCTGCTGCAGCGCCGCCGGGTCATCCACCCGATTGAACATGCCGAGGGCGTTGATCGTGACGATTTCAATGCCGTATTGCGCGGCGAGCGCGTTGAGCTGCGCGTCGCTCAGATCGTCGGTCACCTTGCCGCTGGGCATGTCGTTGCGCAGCTCAACTTTGCTGAGCCCGCAGCGTTTCACCAGGCGGAAAAAATTGTCCAGGTCGAGATTCGGCGCGATCTTGCGGTTAATACAGAAGCGGTCCAGCGCAATGTTCATGGGGCATGACTCCAGCGATAAGGGGTGAGAGATCAGGATTTGCCGTTTTCCAGCGGCAGCGGCTTGCCGTCGGGCAGGGATTGGCGGTGGCGTTTGGCCAGCACCACCTGTTCCATTTTTTCCAGCGAGACGCCTTTGGTTTCAGGAATATAGCGGCCGATAAACCAGTAGCTGAACAGGCAGCAGGCGGCAAAGATCCACATCGGGAAGGCGCCGTGGAAATGCGAGAACAGGTAAGGGTGGTCGTTGATCATCGGGAACGACTGCGACACCGCAAAGTTGGCGACCCACATGCAGCCGACGGCGATGCTCATCCCCTGCGCGCGCATGCGGTTCGGGAAGATTTCCGACACCAGCACCCAGGCGCCGACGCCCCAGGACAGCGCATAAAACACCATGAAGAACAGCATGCCGAACAGCGCGAAATAGCCGGTGGCCTGCGTGTAGAGCGCGTACGAGGTGAGCAGCAGGCCGGCGATGGCGCCCAGCGTGCCGTAACGCATCAGCGGAATGCGGCCCATGCGATCCATCAGCATGGCGCCGATGACCGAACCGACCAACTGCAGCACGCCGATCCAGATGGTCTGGAACAGCGCTTCCTGCGCGTTTTCGGTGACGGTTTTCAGCACCACCGGCGCGTAATACATCATCACGTTGACGCCGGTGACCTGCTGCAACATGGCGATCATGCAGCCGACGAACAGGATGAACCGCACCCGCATATCGCCGTAGTTCAGCTTCCGGTGCTGCTGCTGTTGATCCTGCTGCAGCGAGTCTTTGATTTCTTTCAGCAGATTCTGCGCGTGGGCGGCGTTGGAGACCTTGGTCAACATCGCCAGCGCCTGATCGTCGCGGCCCATCATCACGTTCCAGCGCGGCGATTCAGGAATGACGAACACCAGGATGCAGAACAGAATGCAGGGGATCACGCCCGAGGCGAACATCCAGCGCCAGCCCATTTCCACCAGCCAGGCTTCGCTGGCGAGGCTGGCGATTTTGAAGTTGACGTAGAAAATCACGATCTGGCCGAAGACGATGGCGAATTGCTGCATGCTGAGCGCCCGCCCGCGCATGTCTTTCGGCGACACCTCCGACATGTACATCGGCGACACGGTGGCGGCAATGCCGACCGCCAGCCCGCCGATGATGCGGTAGATGACGAACCAGGTGAAAGTTGGGGCCAAAGCTGCGCCGACGGCGGACACGGTGAACAGCAGCGCTGCCAGCATCAGCGCCTTTTTACGGCCCCAGCGCGCCGCCAGCGGCCCGGCGGCGAAGGCGCCGACCACGCAGCCGATCACCACGTTGGAGACTGCCCAGCCGGTTTCGGCCGGGCTGAGATCGAAATAGGCTTTCAACGCTTCGATCGCGCCGGAGATCACGGCGGTATCGTAGCCGAACAGAATGCCGCCCAGGGCGGCGATGCCGCAAATTCGCAATATGTAGCCGGTATTGTGCTTACGCTGATATGACATGTGTTGCTCCGATTTTTATCCTGGCTTCCGTCCGCACGGTTGGGGTGTCGGGAAGAGGGCGAGCGGAAGGGTGTGAACCGTGCCTGTCATCAAGGCGATGTCGTCGATAAATGCTGGAACAAACAAGAACATTTATTTCATAATTAGTGAATAATGGAATATTGATTTTTAGATCCAGTTCAAAAAAAACCGTCGCGAGCGATTCGGGCACCTTGGGCGCTCGAGGGCGTGCGGTAACGGCGACAGGGCAGGCACAGTGCGGGTTTTCTGTAGCAAAGTCAGTGTGTATTACCCCAACTTTCTCCGCCGCAGTTGCGCTTCCCCTGGCACGGCAATGCAAGCGCCAACCCGATCGACACCGCAAAATTGCGACCTCACGCACTAAAAACAAATTTTTCAAAACAATTTATTTGAAACTTTTTTTTCAATGAAATAGAGTTTGCTGCATCCGGTCAGGATTTAGCCGGCTTGCCGACGGGGTTTGGCGAGCGGGACGATTAACGCCGCGCCGCCTGGGTGTGGCCAGGCGACAGCGGACTTGAAAAGAGGGCGTGACATGAAAACCGTGGGTAACTTTATTGACGGGCAGGTGTGCCTGAGCAGCAGCAATCAAACCGTCGACGTGCACAACCCGGCCAGCGGGCAGGTTGAGCGACGCGTCACGCAGAGCACCGCCGCCGAAGTCAAACAGGCCATCGACGTGGCCCACCGGGCGTTTGCCGACTGGTCGCGCACCACGCCGCTGCGCCGCGCGCGCATCATGTTCAATTTCAAGGCGCTGCTGGAACAGCACCGCGACGAGCTGGCCGAGCTTATCGTCAGCGAACACGGCAAAGTGTATTCGGATGCGCTGGGCGAACTGACGCGCGGCATGGAAGTGGTCGAATTTGCCTGCGGCATCCCGCATCTGATCAAGGGCGAATACTCGCCGGACGTCGGCAGCGGCGTCGACAGTTTCTCGCTGATGCAGCCGCTGGGCGTGGTGGCGGGCATTACCCCGTTCAACTTCCCGGCGATGGTGCCGATGTGGATGTTCCCTATCGCGTTGGCCTGCGGCAATACCTTTATCCTCAAGCCGCCGGCGCTGGTGCCTTCGGCCTCAGTGCGCCTGGCGGAGCTGCTGAAAGAAGCCGGCCTGCCGGACGGCGTGTTCAACGTGGTGCACTGCGCCAATGAAGACGCGGCGCAGCTGTGCACCGATCCGCGCATTCAGGCGGTGAGCTTCGTCGGTTCCTCCACCGTGGCGGAACATATCTATACCACCGCCAGCGCGCACGGCAAGCGGGTACAGGCCTTCGGCGCGGCGAAAAACCAGGCGATCGTCATGCCGGATGCCGATCTGGACGCCACGGTCAACGCGTTGATGGGCGGCGCGTTCGGCTCTGCCGGCGAGCGCTGCATGGCGCTGCCGATCGCCGTGGTGGTCGGTGACGACACCGCCGACAAACTGATCGCCAAACTGAAGCCGCTGATCGCGCAGCTGCGCGTCGGGCCGGGCTTGCAGCAGGGTGGCGAAGAGAATGAAATGGGGCCGCTGGTGTCGTCCGCCCATCAGAAAAAGGTGCTGGGCTACATCGATCTGGGCGTGGAAGAAGGCGCCACCCTGGTGGCCGACGGCCGCAATTATCAGGTGCCGGGCTACCCTGAAGGCTACTACGTCGGCGGCACGCTGTTCGACCATGTGAAGCCGAACATGCGCATCTACCGCGAAGAGATCTTCGGGCCGGTGCTGGGCATCGTGCGGGTGCCGGACTATCGCACCGCCATCGACACGGTCAACGGCCACGAGTTTGGCAACGGCAGCGCCATCTTTACCGGCAGCGGCCACTACGCGCGCCAGTTCGTGCAGGAAGTGCAGGCCGGGATGGTCGGCGTCAACGTGCCGGTGCCGGTGCCGATGGCGTTCCACAGCTTCGGCGGCTGGAAGCGCTCGGTGTTCGGCGCGCTGAACGTGCACGGCACCGACGGCGTGCGCTTCTACACGCGCATGAAGACCGCCACCGCGCGCTGGCCGGCCGGACAACAGACGGTGTCTGAATTCAGCATGCCGACGCTGGGTTAAGCGATCGCAGAGTATGAGCGGGCCGTTGCTCCATGGGGGCAGCGGCCTTTGCACGGGGAGTTAACAGGAGAATCGAAATGTCTTCACTGCTTGCCAAATGTCAGGCGCCGAACGCCGAGGGGCGTATCCAGCACGTGACGCCGGAAAATGCCGGTTGGGGCTATGTCGGCTTTGACGTTTACCGCCTGGCCGCCGGGCAGTCGCTGCGGTTGGAATGCGGTGACAAGGAACTGTGTCTGGTACTGGTGGCCGGTATCGCCTCCGTCGCCACGCTGCGCGCCGAATACCCGCATATCGGCAAACGCATGAGTCCGTTCGAGCGCACGCCGCCTTACGCGGTGTACGTGCCGCACCACGATCGCATCGACGTGCGGGCAGAAACCGATCTGGAGTTGGCGGTGTGCAGCGCGCCCGGCAGCGGCCATCTGCCTTCACGCCTGATCACGCCGGCGGAAATCGGCGTGGAGCGGCGCGGCAAGGGGCGCAACCAGCGGTTGGTGCATAACATTCTGCCGGACAGCGAGCCGGCCGACAGTCTGCTGGTGGTGGAGGTTTACACCGACGAGGGCAACACCAGCTCCTACCCGAGCCACAAGCACGATCAAGAAGATTCGCCGGACGAGACCTATCTCGAAGAGACGTACTATCACCGCATTCAGCCGGAGCAAGGGTTCTGCATGCAGCGCGTCTATACCGACGATCGCACGCTCGACGAATGCATGCCGGTCTACAATCGCGACGTGGTGAAAGTGCCGCGCGGTTATCATCCGGTGGCGACCCTGGCGGGCTACGACAACTATTACCTCAACGTGATGGCCGGGCCGGTGCGGCAGTGGAAATTCACCTGGGAAAAAGACCACGCCTGGATTAACGGCGACGGCTACCCCGCCGCGCAATAAGCGCTTGAGGCCCGGCTTGCCGGGCTTTCTCTTTATCAGGGGATAAATTTGACCTAAATTTGCCCTCTGTCTTGCTCAAATGATAACCTGTCCGCACGCGATTGCTCCCTGGCTGAGTGAATCTAACGAACCGCTGTTATGCAGTGAGAATGCCGGTACACAGGAGGAAAAATTATGACAACCACCATGTCTCAAAAAGCGGCGCGCGAAGGATTAGGTTCGCCCGATCTGTTTGAAGGCGGGGTTTACGTCACAAAAAATGGTGTTGCCGAGCTGTTTGTGCAAACGGCGGCTGAGAGAGAGGCCGAAATACGGGAACGCAATCTCGAGCGCCAGTCCAACGCGTTGTTGAAACTGACTATGATGGCGAAGCAAGAGATTAAAAATCAGCGCGGTCTGTCGCCCGAAGAAACCTTGCAGCGGCTGCGTGACGCGCGGAAATAGACCCGAGGTGCAGGATGCCCCAGGAAATACGTTTTACCGTCGCGCCGGCGGCGGAATGGAGCCTGAAAGACATCGAGTCTTATAAGAGCGGAACGATAGGGGCCGTCGCAGCCGGGATGTTCGTGGACAATCTGTTGTTATCGTCCCTCGCGGCAATTGCCGACGATCCCGCCCGCTACCGCTTCAACGCCGTGCTGGCGGGCATGGGAGTGCGGTTGCACGAACGATTGGATCCCGACAGCGAATACCGCGTCATCTATGACTACGACGGCCAAACGGTGGAGATTCTGCTTTTCATCAGCATGAAGCAGGATCTGGAAAGCGCGCTCTACCGCTATTTGTTGCTGCAATAATTCCGCCGCGCCCGAGCCTGTCGGGCGCGTTCACATCCGCCTTACTCGTCCCGGGCGTTATTCAGCGCCAGCGAGACCGCCAGCGTTTGCGCCAGGCACATCGAGGCCACCTGCGAACGGAACCCGTCCACCTGAGCTTCACGCACCACGAAACAGACGTCGCTGAACGCGGCCAGCGGGCTGACCTGGCTGTCGGTGATGGCGATCTGCTGCGCGCCGCGCTTGGCGCCCAATTCCACCAGTTCCACCGCCTCGCGGGCGTACGGCGAATAGCTGATGGCGATCACCACGTCTTTCGGTTTCACCATGCTCAGCTGTTCGGTGAACATGCCGCCCAGGCCGTCGATCAGAAATGCGCGGCGCTCCAGATGACGCAGCGCATAGGTGAGGTAGGAGGCGACGCTGAACGAGCGGCGCAGGCCAATCACGTAGATGTTTTCGGCGTTGTTGAGCAGTTCGACGGCGCGATCCAACTGCTCGGGGGCAATCTGCATCGCCAGCTGCTGCAGCGCCTGCGCATTGACCATGGTGAATACGTTGAGAATCTCCGCCGGCTTCTCCGGCGCGACGTTGTCGTCGGTAGAGGTTTGGCGGAACAGGCGCGCGCGCTCGGTATAGTTCACCGTTTCTTCCATCAGATGCTGACGGAACACCTGCTTCATTTCGTTGAAGCCGCTGAAGCCGAAGGCGTTGGCGAAACGGATCAGGGTGGAAGGCGGCACGCTGGCCTGTGCGGCGATGGAGGCAACGGTATCGAAAGCGATGCTGTTACTGTTATCCAAAATATAGCGCGCCACCTGCTTCAAACGCTTGCTCAGCGTTTCATAACGGTGGCGGATCTCGTCCTGTAACAGCGAAAGTTGAGTTGGGTTGTTCATCCATTCGGCTCGCAGTGGGGTGAAGGCGCATTGGCCTGATGCCTGAAATATTGACAGGGTATTTTAACAGACGGAGCGGAAATTTCATTTCCTCAAAAAGCGATTTATTCGATCGCACATTGCGCGACTTCACAGAAAAGGGGCAAAAAAATCCCCTTAAAGCGGCGAAATGGCTTTAAGGGGACGTGAACCTGCTGTCGCTGTCAGTGCGCGCCGCCCGCCTGCGGACGGTACTGGCGCCAGAAACCGATCAGCGTCAGGTATTTTTGTTTCACCTGCTCGATCAGGGCCGCGTCGTCGATTTCCCCCTGCAGCCAGCGGCGCGAAGGTTGGCCGAAAATGGTGCGGCCGACGGCGAAACCTTTCACCCAGCGCGCATCCGCGGCGGCGGCGAAGCCCGCCTTCAGCACCGCCTCCGGGGAGTCGAGCCCCAGGATCAGCACGCCGCGGCAGAAGGGATCGTAGGTGTCGATCAGGGCACCGACCTGCCGCCAGTTTTCTGCGCTCAGCGGTGGCAGTTTCCACCAGTCGGGCTGAATGCCCAACTGGTAGAAATGCTCAATCATCTCCAGGTAATAGCGTTCGTCTTTGTCGGCGTTGCTGTCCGGCAGGATCACCTCCAGCAGCAGCTCGTGGCCGGATTTACAGCAGCCGCGGTAGACGTCGGCGATCAGCTCATCCTGTTCGCGGCGCAGTTCCTCCGCATCCTGCGGGTGATAAAACACCAGGCACTTCACCACGTGCTCCTGCGGCCAGTCGATCAATTGCGAACCGATATTGCCGTGCTCCAGGCGCAGCGGGCGCGAGCTGGGCAGCTCCACCGGCCGGCCGATCCACCATCCCTGGCCAGTGATCTCGTTCAGCGCCGCCTGCCCGTAGGTGGTGTCGGCCAGAATGCCGCTGTTGCCGTTGAGGCCGGCCTGCGCGGCAGCCTGTTGCGCCGCGGTGAGCAGCAGGGTCTTCAGGCGCGGAATGCGTTCCTCGCCGACGCCGGCTTCGCGCGCCATGTCCGCCAGCTGCTTGCGGTGATCGAAGGCGAACACGCACAGTTCCGGCCACTGTTGCTTGCGGGTGGTGACCCGGTGCAGGTGGTTCAGGCGTGCGTCGCGGTCCGGGCGCGTGACCTGCTGTTCACGCTGCAGGTAGTCGTCCAGCTCCCGTTTGGTCGGCATCGCCGGCGCGCAGCCGTGGCGCGAAACCACCAATGCGCCGCAGGCGTTGGCGTAGCGGCAGGCCTGCTCCCAGCCCTCATCATTCAGGTAGCCGCGCAGCAGTCCGGACATAAAGGCGTCACCGGCCCCCAGCACGTTCAGCACTTCAACCCGCACACCGGCGTGCAGCTTCACCTGCGCCCAGTCGTCGGCGATTTCACCTTCGAACACCGAGCAGCCCTGTGCGCCGCGCTTGCACACCAGCGTGGCCGCGGTAGTCCGGCGCACGTTTTTCAGCGCCGTCAGCGTGTCGGTGCTGCCGCCGGCGATATGAAATTCCTCTTCGGTGCCGACGATCAGATCGAAATGGTGCAGCACCTCCTGCAGTTCGCGGGTTACCTGGTCTGATTCCACAAAGCGGGTTTCGCCGTCGCCCAGCGACGTCAGCCCCCACAGTACCGGGCGGTAATCGATGTCGAGCGCGGTGCGCAGGCCGTGGCGGCGCGCATACTCCAGCGCCTTCAGCACCGCGGCGCGGGTGTTCGGGTGCGACAGGTGCGTGCCGGTGATGGCCAGCGCGCGCGAGGAGGCGATGTAGGCCTCGTCGATGTCGTCCGGCGTCAGCGCCATGTCCGCGCAGTTTTCACGGTAGAAGATCAGCGGGAAGGTTTCCTGATCCTTGATGCCGAGGATCACCAGGCCGGTTAATCGTTGCTTGTCGGTGATCAGACAGCGGGTATCGGCCCCGACGCGCTGCAGCTCTTCACGCAGAAAGCGGCCCATGTGTTCATCGCCGACGCGGGCCAGCATGCCGGATTTCAACCCCTGAATGGCGGTGCCGTAGGCCACGTTGCCGGAAGAGCCGCCGAGGTATTTGGCGAATGTGCCGGCGTCTTCCAGACGCGCGCCGATCTGCTGAGCATAGAAATCGACGGCGATGCGCCCGAGACAAATGACATCAAGCTGTTTTTGTTGTGTAGCCATACCCGTTTCCTTCTGTTAAGCAAAACTCCGGCGGCGGCCCGAGCGTGGCGCCCTGCAGGAAGCATGGGGACAGTATGGGGAATGAAAATTTCAATTTCAATATGAAATGAAATTTACACCCCAAAAATGTGATGCGTTTAAAACATCGACAGAGGCGTGGGAAAAGGCGATGAATCGGCTGCGCAAGGGCCGCCGGGGCCGAACATAAAAGGGAGGTGAGGGCAGAGGAAAAGGCTGTCAGCCCATGTGCCAACGACTTTTATCGGCCGGTGCGCGGCACGAAGCCCATGAAGGCTGAACCACGAGATGAAACGGGCTTTTCATGTAATATGCGATCTTTATCGCAAAATGAAATGTTTCTTCTGTAATGTGATTTTATGAAAAATATATTTGTTTATAATCGCTTCACGTTTCAGGTTGTCGACTTCGTGAGCAGCGCGGGCATCGCCTGCTCAAGATAATAGCTGCCGCCGCGTAACACAAACACGGGATTGTCGGCTCGGCATGAGCGCTTTCCGGGGCGGCCCTTAATCTAAAGGGTGGGTAAATGGGCAAGATCAGGTTAACCATGGCGCAGGCGCTCGTCAGATTTCTCGATAACCAGTATCTGCTGGCCGACGGCGTGGAAACCAAATTCGTCGCGGGCATTTTCGCGATTTTCGGCCACGGCAACGTGCTGGGGCTGGGGCAGGCGCTGGAACAGGATAGCGGCGATCTGCGGGTGCACCAGGGCCGCAACGAACAGGGGATGGCCCATGCGGCGATCGGCTTCGCCAAACAGAAGCTGCGCCGGCAAATTTACGCCTGCACCTCATCGGTCGGCCCCGGCGCCGCCAATATGATCACCGCCGCGGCCACCGCCACCGCCAACCGCATTCCTTTATTGCTGCTGCCGGGCGACGTTTACGCCTCCCGCCAGCCGGACCCGGTGTTGCAGCAAATCGAACAGTCTTACGATCTCAGCATCAGCACCAACGACGCGTTCCGTGCGGTGAGCAAATACTGGGATCGCATCGTGCGCCCGGAACAGCTGATGAGCGCCTGCATCAATGCGATGCGCGTGTTGACCGATCCGGCGGAAACCGGCGCGGTAACGCTGTGTCTGCCGCAGGACGTGCAGGGGGAAGCCTACGACTATCCCGACTATTTCTTCCAAAAGCGCGTGCATCGGCTCGATCGCCGCCCGGCGACCGACGGCATGTTGGCGGACGCCTTGGCGCTGCTGACGGCCAAACGCAAACCGCTGCTGGTGTGCGGCGGCGGCGTGAAGTACTCGCAGGCCGGGCGAGCGCTGCGCGAATTCGCCGAGCGCTTCGGCATTCCGTTCGCCGAGACCCAGGCCGGTAAAGGCACGGTATCGAGCGACCATGAATTCAACCTCGGCGGCATCGGCGAAACCGGCTGCCTGGCGGCCAACACGCTGGCCCGGCAGGCCGATCTGGTGATTGGCGTCGGCACCCGTTACACCGATTTCACCACCTCGTCCAAATGGCTGTTCCAACACCCGGACGTCAGCTTCCTCAATATCAACGTCAGCGCCTTCGACGCCGGCAAGCTCGACGGCGTGCAGGTGCTGGCGGACGCCCGCGAGGCCCTGAACGCACTGGGCGCGCTGCTGGCGCAGGCCGATTATCGCGCCGGCTGGGGCGACGCCATCGCCGCGGCGCGTGGTGCCCAGCGCGAAGAGACCGAGCGCGTTTACGCGGTGGAATACAGCGGCGCAGACTTTGTGCCGGAGATAGACGATCACCTCGATCGCGAGCAGGTATTCGCCGAATTTATCGCCGAGACCGGCTCGGCGATGACGCAAAGCCGGGTGCTGGGGGTGCTGAACCGCGAGCTGCCGTCGGACAGCGTGATCGTCGCCGCCGCCGGCAGCCTGCCGGGCGATCTGCAGCGGGTGTGGCACAACCGCGGCGAGCACGGTTACCACGTGGAATACGGCTACTCCTGCATGGGGTACGAGGTGAACGCCGCGCTGGGGGTCA
Source organism: Serratia sp. CY71090 (assembly GCF_052166845.1). Lineage (NCBI taxonomy): Bacteria > Pseudomonadati > Pseudomonadota > Gammaproteobacteria > Enterobacterales > Yersiniaceae > Serratia > Serratia sp. CY71090. The sequence continues at coordinate 74,902 of NZ_JBJNOA010000012.1, forward strand.
AGCTGGCCGAGCCTCAGCGCGAGGTGTACGCGATGGTGGGCGACGGCGCCTTCATGATGCTGCATTCCGAACTGGTCACCTCGATTCAGGAAGGCTGCAAGATCAACGTGGTGCTGTTCGACAACATGACCAACGGCTGCATCAACAACCTGCAGATGGAACACGGCATGGACAGCTACACCACCGAATTCCGCTTCCGCAATCCACAGGGCGGCAAGCTCGACGGCAAACTGGTGCCGGTCGATTTCGCCATGCTGGCGGCGGCTTACGGCTGTAAAACCTATCGCGTCACTACCGAGCAGCAGCTGCTCGACGCGCTGGCCGACGCCCGCAGGCAAACCGTGTCCACGCTGCTGGACATCAAGGTGCTGCCGAAGACCATGGTGCACAAGTATCTCAGCTGGTGGCGCGTGGGCGGCGCTCAGGTGGCCGACAGCGAAAAAATCGTCGCAGTGGCGCGCAAGCTGCAGGAAAACATCGATAAGGCGCGCGATTACTGATTCGTTTTCATACATTAATCTCGAGGGTAGCGAAAATGACATTGAACATTGGGGTTATCGGCACCGGCGCCATCGGCCGCGATCATATCCGTCGCTGCAGCAAAGTGTTGCAGGGCGCCCGCGTGGTGGCGGTGAACGACATCAACCGCGACAACGCCGCCAAGGTGGTGAGCGATCTGCAGCTGGATGCGCGGGTGTATGACAACGGCCACGATCTGATCAAGGCCGCCGACGTGCAGGCGGTGCTGGTCACCTCCTGGGGGCCGAGTCATGAAGAGTTCGTGCTGGCGGCCATCGCCGCCGGCAAACCGGTATTCTGCGAGAAGCCGCTGGCGGTGACCGCGCAGGGCTGCAAAAACATCGTCGACGCCGAAGCGAAGCACGGCAAACGGCTGGTGCAGGTCGGCTTCATGCGCCCCTATGACCAGGGCTATCGCGCGCTGAAACAGGTACTGACCAGCGGCCAGATCGGCGAGCCGCTGATGCTGCACTGCGCGCACCGCAATCCGACGGTCGGCGAGGCCTATACCACCGATATGGCGATCACCGACACCCTGATCCACGAAATCGACGTGCTGCGCTGGCTGCTCGACGACGACTATGTGTCGGTGCAGGTGGTGTTCCCACGCAAGAGCCCGAAGGCGTTCCCGCACCTGAAAGATCCGCAAATTGTGCTGTTTGAAACCGCCAAGGGGACGCGCATCGACGTCGAAATCTTCGTCAACTGCCAGTACGGCTACGACATTCAGTGCGAAGTGGTGGGGGAAACCGGCATCGCCAAACTGCCGGAACCGTCCTCGGTGCAGATGCGCAGCGGCGCCCGCCTGTCGACCGAAATCCTGACCGACTGGAAGGATCGCTTTATCGATGCCTATGACGTCGAGCTGCAGGGCTTCATCAACGACGTAGCCGCGGGCAAGTTGACCGGGCCTTCCGCCTGGGACGGCTACGCCGCCGCAGTGACCGCCGACGCCTGCGTGGCGGCCCAGCTCAGCGGCGAGATCGTGCCGGTGACCCTGCCGGCGCGCCCGGCGTTTTACGGCAAATAACCGCTCGCAGCGCGTAACCACGATTGCAGAGGAGTGACCATGAAGATCGCTTTTGATGTCGACGTTATCCGGGATTTGGGCGTCACCAAAATGGTTCAGCAGGTGGCGGACTGGGGCTACAAATACATCGAGCAGTCGCCGCACCCGCAGATCAACCCGTTTTACAAACATCCGAAGGCCAGCCGCGAAATCATGGCGGAGTATAAAAACGCCCTAAAAGCGACCGGCGTGGAGATCTCCTCATTTATCGTGGTGTATCGCTGGTCCGGTCCGGGGGAAGATCGCCGCCAGGCGGCGGTCAAAAACTGGCGGCGGATGATCGAAATCGCGGTGGAAATGGGCGTGCAGGTGATCAACACCGAGCTGGCCGGCAATCCCAACGAACCGGAGATCTGCGAGGAGCTGTGGTATCGCTCGATGGAGGAGCTGCTGCCGATCGTTGAGCGCGAGGGTATTCGTATGGAGATCCAGTCGCATCCGTGGGACTTCTGCGAGCTGAGCAACGAAACCGCCGATCTGGTGAAGTCGCTGCGCAGCGACCACGTCAAATACCTCTACAGCGTGCCGCACACCTTCTACTACGACAAGGGGCAGGGTGACGTAGCCGGCATGCTGCAGTACGCCGGGGACGATCTTTCCCACGTGCTGATCGCCGACACCATGAATCACACCAAGCATTGCCGTTATATCGTCAACCCGCCGGGCGTTGACGCCGCGGTGCACCAGCACGTCGGCATCGGCGAAGGCGAGGTGAATTTCGACGCCCTGTTCCAGACGCTGCGCGACATGGAATTTGCCAACCGCAGCTTCAAGGTCGGCGGCGAATCGATCATCTGCACCTCGCTGTTCGGCTACCCGGAAAAGATGCCGAGCCAGGCGGTGGCGACCAGAGAACGCATCGAAAGAGAGCTGTTGGGCAAATAATCTGATTCGGCTCGCCGGCGGCGTTTGTACCGGCGGCCCTGCAAGGACCGAGGCAAACCATGAATAAAGACAACGTGAAATTGGCCATTGCGCCGATCGGCTGGACCAACGACGACATGCCCGATCTGGGCAAGGAGAACACCTTCCAGCAGTGCGTCAGTGAAATGGCGCTGGCCGGTTTCACCGGCAGCGAAGTGGGCAGCAAATACCCGCGCGATCCGGCGGTGCTGAAACCGATGCTGGATATTCGCGGCATCCAGATCTGCAACGCCTGGTTCAGCACCTTTTTCGCCGACGGCCAGAAAGACAAAACCATTGATGAATTTATCAACCACATGAATTTCCTGCATGCCATGGGCGCCAGGGTGATTGGCTGCTCCGAGCAGAGCAAGAGCATTCAGGGCACCACCAAAGGCGTGTTCGAAGAGAAGCCGTACTTCAGCGATGAAGAGTGGCAGCGCGTGGCCGACGGTTACAACGAGCTGGCGAAGATCGCCGCCGATAAAGGCATGCAGGTGTGCCTGCACCACCACATGGGCACCGGCATTCAGACCACGGCCGAAATCGATCGCTACATGAGCATGGTCAACGACGACGTTTACCTGCTGTTCGATACCGGCCACGCCTACTATTCGGAAGGCAGCCAACAGGCGATGATGGCGATCCTGGAGAAGTATCTGCCGCGCATCAACCATGTCCACCTGAAGGACGTGCGCGATGAGGTGGTGGCGGAAGTGAAGGCCAACAAGCTGAGCTTCCTCGACGGCGTGAAGAAGGGCACCTTCACCGTGCCGGGTGATGGCGTGATCGACTTCAGGCCGGTGTTCAAGCTGCTGGACGAGCGCGGTTACAAAGGGTGGATGGTGGTGGAGGCCGAGCAGGATCCGGCGCTGGCCAACCCGTTCGAGTATGCGGTGAAGGCGCGCCGTTATATTCGGGAAACCGCCGGCATTTAGGCGGTGGGGGGCAATAAAGATCGAGGGGCGCCGCCGGCGCCCCTTTTTTGATGGCGGCGCGTTAGCCGCCGAGCGTTTGCCAGGTTGTGACCTGGCTGCCCGGCCACGGCGTGGCGGCGTATACGCCCCGGGCGATCGCCCGAGCGAGGGTGTCCGCCGCCAGCGCGCCGATCTGCAGCACCGCCAGTTCGCGGCTGCCCTGTACCTCGCGCTGCCCGGTGGACAGGGCGAACACCACGTCGCCGTCAAACGGGCTGTGCAGCGGGCGAATAGCGCGCGCCATGCCGTCTTGCGCCATGATGGCCACCCGTTTCAACTCCACCCGCGTCAGCGCCAGATCGGTGGCGATGCAGGCCAGGGTGGTGTTCTTTCTGCCGCCCTGCGGCTCTTGCACCATCCAGTCTTCGCCCTGCGCGCGCAGTTGCGCCAGCGCCGCCGCGCCGCCGTTGCCGAATTCACCGTCAATTTCATAGGGCGTCGCCCAGAAGGCACGGGTGCCGGGCGCCACCACCGCTCCCAGGCTGTTGACCGCCACCAGTGCGCCGACGGTAGCGCCGCTGGCGGCAACGATCGATGCCGAACCGAGCCCGCCTTTCAGCTTGCCCATGCCGGTCATGGCGCCGTAGCCGGCGCCGACGGTGCCCAGTGGAAAGTCCAAACCAGCCTTGCCGACCGCGTCGATGCCCAGCTGGCGATACGGCGGCGTGAGCTGCCAGTTTTTATCGCCGCCGTTGGCAAGGTCGTACAGGCAGGCGGTGGGCACGATAGGTGAGACCGGCACGCCGGGATCCGGCCGCAGCGCATAGCCTCTGCCTTGTAGCCCGAGCCAGGCCGCGACGCCGTCCGCCGCCGCCAGGCCGTATACCGAACCGCCGCTGAACGTCAACGCATCGACGGTCTGTACCAAATTGTCTTCACCCAGCGCGTCGGTTTCCCGGGTGGCGGGGCCGCCGCCGCGCACGTCTACGGCGGCAATCGCCGGGCTGTCCGGCAGGATCACCGTCGCGCCGGTGCGCACCCGGCTGTCCTGCGCCACGCCGACCTTCAGGCCGGGCACATCGGTAATCAGGTTGCGGGCGCCAGGGCGCCCGGCGGCGGAAGTTGGCATAGCGGCACCTAATGGGGTGAAGGGGGAGAACATGCCGGCGGCGGTCAGGCCGGCCAGCGCGTGTAAAAAGGTTCGGCGGTTGATATTCAGGGGCCGGCGCAGCGGCCCCTGCGGGGGGATGAGATCACGCATCGCCGCGCGGCTGCCCGGAGCGAAAACGCGCCATATGGTAGGCATCGACCAGCACGCCGTCGCGAATGGCGAAAGCGCGGCTGGTGCCTTCAATCTCAAAACCGAACTTTCGATACAGCGCGATGGCCGCCGGGTTGTCGGTAAACACCGTCAGTTCGATGCGCTCGATGGCCGCCCAGTTGTCGCACAGGTCGATCATCGCCTGCATCAGGCGGCTGCCGACGCCTTTACCGTGGTAGCGCGGATCGACGCCGATGCCGAAGGTGGCCACGTGGCGGCGGCGAACGCGCTGATTCAGCATCACGGCTAACTGACCGACAAGCTGTCCGTCAACGAAGGCCGCCAGGTTATGCATGCCCGGTTCGGGGTTGGCGAGGCGTTTTTGCCAGGACTCGACGGACGGTAGCGGGAGCTGCAGCGTATCGCGGTAGACGGGCGTCTGAGAATAAAGATGATGCAGAGCCTGCGCATCCGATGTTTCCACGTGGCGTATCACGATCTCGCTCATCTCGCTGCTCCTTTTGCTTACCGGTTGAATAACCTCTGAATTTATCCGTTTACTGCCTTGAGTCAATATTATTTGAACGGGTCAAAAAAAACGCTTTACAGGTGCGAATGATAATGATTATTATTGCGATGCGTTCCGGGGAGGGCATCAATCCTTGATACTCTCGCTGCGAAGGCACGACATTGCTCACATTGCTTCCAGTGTTTACTTAGCCAGCTCGGGTGCTGGCTTTTTTTTTGCCCTTTTTCAGCCGGTTCCGCTTTCAACAAATCCGCTGCCCATCCGCTGTTTCATTCCATCGAAATTTTTGAACAGAGGCATGAGTTTTTTACGCTTTCTTATTCTGCTGGCAGGACTAGACTGTAAAAAAACATTGAGGAGAGTTGAAAATGATTTATGTACGTAAAGCGGAAGACCGCGGCCACGCCAATCATGGCTGGCTGGATAGCTGGCACACCTTCTCATTTGCCGATTACTACGATCCGAACTTTATGGGGTTCTCGGCGCTGCGAGTGATCAACGAAGATGTGATCGACGCAGGGCAGGGTTTCGGTACTCACCCGCATAAAGACATGGAAATCCTGACCTACGTGCTGAGCGGTACGGTGGAACATCAGGACAGCATGGGCAACAAGGAGCAGATCCAGGCCGGCGAATTCCAGATCATGAGTGCGGGCACCGGGGTGCGTCACTCTGAGTACAACGCTAATCAGGATCGTCCGTTGCACCTGTACCAGATTTGGATCATCCCGGATCAGGTCGGGCTGGAGCCGCGCTACGAGCAGCGCATGTTCGACGCGCCGCAGGGCCGTCAGCTGGTGCTGTCGCCGGATGCGCGTGACGGCTCGCTGAAGGTGTTCCAGGATATGACGCTGTCGCGTTGGGCGCTGAATAAAGGTGAGCAGGGGGAATGCCCGATCGCCGCTGGCCGTCGCGTTTGGATCCAGGTGGTGCGCGGCAAGGTCTCGGTCAACGGCCAGGCCGCCGGCATCAGCGACGCGTTCGCGGTGTGGGATGAATCGGCGCTGACGATCCTGGCCGACGAAGAGAGCGAAATCCTGCTGTTCGATCTGCCGCCGGTGTGATTAAGCGGTAAATTTCAAGGGCTCACGATGTGAGCCCTTGAGGTTAATGACACGTCTGACGATGTTGCCTGACTTGACGCCGCCAGCATATAAAAACAAGGAAAATCAATTTATTGATTTTCGGCTAATCATCACAAAGGGGGAAAAACCACGCTTTTTCCCCCTTTGTCAGCGTATGAAGGGCTCACGGTGTGAGCCCTTTTTGCGTTGGCCGTCGCATAACCGACAATATCGGCCCGCCGTTTTTTTTGCTAAAATGGCTGCCCATTCACGGTTAGTCAGTTCATTGATAATGAAGAAAAAACGGCCGGTACTCCAGGATGTGGCGGACAAGGTGGGCGTGACCAAGATGACGGTGAGCCGTTATCTGCGCAATCCCGACCAGGTTTCCGCCGCCCTGCAGCAAAAAATCGCCGTCGCGCTGGATGAGCTGGGCTACATCCCCAACCGCGCGCCGGATATCCTCTCCAACGCCACCAGCCGGGCGATTGGCGTGCTGTTGCCGTCGCTGACCAACCAGGTGTTCGCCGAAGTGCTGCGCGGCATCGAAAGCGTGACCGACGCGCACAACTACCAAACCATGCTGGCGCACTATGGCTACCTGCCGGAACGTGAAGAAGAGCGTCTGACCTCGCTGTTGTCTTACAATATCGACGGTCTGATCCTGTCCGAGCGCCACCATACGCCGCGTACCCTGAAAATGATCGAGGTGGCGGGCATTCCGGTGGTGGAGCTGATGGACTGCGTCTCGCCGTGCATCGATCTGGCGGTGGGCTTCAACAACTTCGAGGCGGCGCGCCAGATGACCCAGCAGATCATCGCGCACGGCCACCGTCACGTGGTCTATTTCGGCGCTCGTCAGGATGAGCGTACCATCATCAAGCAGCAGGGGTATGAGCAGGCGATGCGTGAATCCGGCCTGGAGCCGTACAGCATCATGACCGCGCGTTCTTCCTCTTATTCCGCCGGCGGCGAGCTGTTGCGCCAGGCGCAGCGTGACTACCCGCAGATCGACAGTATCTTCTGCACCAACGATGACTTGGCGATCGGCGCGGCCTTCGAATGCCAGCGGCAAGGGCTGTCGATCCCGCAGGACATGGCGATCGCCGGTTTCCACGGCCATGACATCGGCCAGGTGATGGTGCCGAAGCTGGCCAGCGTGCTGACGCCGCGCGAACGCATGGGCCAGATCGGGGCCGAGCGCTTGCTGGCCCGGCTGCGCGGCGAAACGGTGTGCCCGCGCATGGTGGACGTCGGTTTCACCGTGATCCCCGGCGGCAGCATCTGAGCCATTTTAACGTTCTGTTTTAACACTCTTTCTTTTTACAGCGCGCCCTGAGGCGCGCTGGTTATCCCGCCTGTAAGCCCGCCTCTCGTTGCCGGCATAAGTTTGATCTCTGTCCCAGAACGCGAATTTTAGCCGGTTACCCGGTTCCGGCGCTCATGTTGTTACCGGTATCATGATACCGGTAACAACGAGTGCGCGGTCATCTTGCTGCAAGACTGAACCTCTGACTCAACAACACCTACAGCTCTTCTTAAACACCGGGAAAGAGCCTAAAAATAAAACAACCGCACGCTTTACGCCTATTGTAAAGAGAGTCGCGATAAAAGGTTGGAGAAAAACTATGCCATTAGTGATTGTTGCAGGCGGCGTAGCGCTGCTGCTGCTGCTGATGATCCGCTTCAAGCTGAACGGCTTTATCTCTCTGGTTCTGGTTGCTTTGGCGGTCGGGATCGCGCAGGGTATGCCGGTCGATAAGGTCATCGGCTCCATCAAGGCCGGCGTGGGCGGCACGTTGGGCAGCCTGGCGCTGATCATGGGCTTCGGCGCCATGCTCGGCAAACTGCTGGCGGACTGCGGCGGCGCACAGCGCATCGCCACCACGCTGATCGACAAGTTCGGCAGAAAACACATTCAATGGGCGGTGGTGCTGACCGGCTTCACCGTCGGCTTCGCGCTGTTCTACGAAGTGGGCTTCGTGCTGTTGCTGCCGCTGGTGTTCACCATCGCCGCCTCCGCGCGTATCCCGCTGCTGTACGTCGGCGTGCCGATGGCCGCCGCGCTGTCGGTGACCCACGGCTTCCTGCCGCCGCACCCAGGCCCGACCGCCATCGCCACCATCTTCCATGCCGACATGGGTAAAACCCTGCTGTACGGCACGCTGCTGGCGATCCCGACGGTGATCCTGGCCGGCCCGGTCTATGCCCGCTTCCTGAAAGGCATTGACAAGCCGGTGCCGGAAGGTCTGTACAACCCGAAAACCTTTACCGACGCGGAGATGCCGAGCTTTGGCGTCAGCGTTGCCACGTCGCTGGTGCCGGTGATCCTGATGGCGCTGCGCGCGGTCGCTGAAATGGTGCTGCCGAAGGGCCACAGCCTGCTGCGCTTCGCCGAGTTCTTCGGCGACCCGGTGATGGCGACCCTGATCGCCGTGCTGATCGCCATCTTCACCTTCGGCCTGAACCGTGGCCGTACCATGGATGAAGTGATGGGCACCATCACCGACTCGATTAAAATCATCGCCATGATGCTGTTGATCATCGGCGGCGGCGGCGCCTTCAAGCAGGTGCTGGTGGACAGCGGCGTTGAGAAGTACATCGCCGGCCTGATGGAAGGCAGCAACGTTTCGCCGATCCTGATGGCCTGGTCGATCGCCGCTGCGCTGCGTCTGGCGCTGGGTTCCGCCACCGTGGCGGCGATCACCGCCGGCGGCATCGTGGCGCCGCTGATCGCCACCACCGGCGTCAGCCCTGAGCTGATGGTGATTGCGGTCGGTTCCGGCAGCGTCATCTTCTCGCACGTCAACGATCCGGGCTTCTGGCTGTTCAAGGAGTACTTCAACCTGAGCATCATGGAAACCATCAAATCCTGGTCGGTGCTGGAAACCATTATCTCGGTGTGCGGCCTGGTGGGCTGTCTGCTGCTGGCGACGGTCGTATAATCTTTATCCGGCGCCCTGCGGGGCGCCGGCGTTCCAGAGTATCTTTATCAGTAGGGACGCATTTGGCGCGCGCGCGCCAGTTCCCATAAGGGCATGACACAATGAGTAATCCGCAGAATCACGTATTTGTTTTGATGGGCGTTTCCGGCAGCGGCAAATCCGCCGTGGCCAGCGCTGTCGCTCACGAGGCCAACGCCGCCATGCTGGATGGTGACTACCTGCACCCGCGCGCCAACATCATCAAAATGTCCTCCGGGCATGCGTTGGACGACAACGATCGCGCGCCGTGGCTGGCGGCTCTGAACGACGCCATCTTCGCCATGCAGCGCACCAACGACGTGTCGCTGCTGGTGTGCTCGGCGCTGAAGAAAAGCTATCGCGATCGCCTGCGCGACGGCAATCTCAACCTGCATTTCCTCTACCTGAAAGGCGACAAGGCGGTGATCGAGGAGCGCCTGAAGCAGCGCAAAGGTCACTTCTTCAAGCCGCAGATGTTGATTTCCCAGTTCGCCACGCTGGAAGAGCCGGGCGAGCAGGAGCCGGATGTGCAAGCGATCGACATCAACCAGCCGCTGGACGACGTGGTTGCCGATACGCTCGCCTATATTCGCCGCGTTACCGCCCGCTAAGCGCGGACCGTTGTCGGCGCCGCCAGGCGCCTACAGCTTCATGTAAGCCCGCACGCCGTCCAGGAACATCTGGGTCGACAGCATCACCAGAATCAGCCCCATCAACCGCTCCAGCGCGCTGACGCCTTTGCTGCCCAGCAGGCGCAGGAACAGGTTCGACATCAGCAAAATGGCCGCAGAGAGGCCCCAGGCGATCAGCAGCGCCGCCACCAAATGCGGCAGCTGATGCGGATACTGGTGCGACAGCAGCATCAGCGCCGCCAGAATCGATGGCCCGGCCACCAGCGGGATCGCCAGCGGCACCAGGAATGGCTCCTCGCCGGCGGACAGCCCGGAGCTGTTCCCCTCCTGCGAGGGAAAAATCATCTTGATGGCGATCAGAAACAGGATGATGCCGCCGGAAATGGAGACGGTTTCGGTGCGCAGGTTGAGGAACGCCAGAATTTTCTCGCCGGCGAACAGAAAGATTAGCATCAGCAGCAGGGCGATCAGCAGCTCGCGGATCAGCACCACCCGGCGGCGGCGCGGTTCCAGGTGCTTGAGCACCGACATGAAAATCGGCAGATTGCCCAGCGGATCCATAATTAAAAACAGCAATACCGTAGCGGAAATCATCTCTGTCATGGTGACCTCGTGATCGGGAAAACGCCTCGGCCTTTCCGGCCGCGTCCTTGCCTATAAGAAGGATTGCTGAGAAATCCCCAGCCATCGAATAAATTCACTTTGCGCCCGCGCCGACATTTTGTAAGGTGAGGAGATATTGCACACAACTCGTTATCACCTAATAAGCCCTTATCCGGGCGGGACACAGATATTATGAAAAACGTTGGTTTCATCGGTTGGCGCGGAATGGTCGGCTCGGTTCTCATGCAACGCATGACGGAAGAGCGCGATTTCGACGCCATTCGCCCGGTCTTTTTCTCTACCTCGCAGCACGGTTCCGCCGCGCCGGCCTTCGGCGGCCAGCAGGGCACGCTGCAGGATGCGTATGACATCGACGCGCTGAGCACGCTCGATATCATTATTACCTGTCAGGGCGGCGATTATACCAACGAAGTTTATCCTAAGCTGCGCGCCAGCGGTTGGCAGGGTTACTGGATCGACGCGGCCTCGTCGCTGCGCATGCAGGACGACGCCATCATCATCCTGGATCCGGTCAACCACGCGGTGATCCAGCAGGGCCTGGACAAAGGCATCAAAACCTTCGTCGGCGGCAACTGCACCGTCAGCCTGATGCTGATGTCGCTCGGCGGCCTGTTCGCCAACGATCTGGTGGAGTGGGCGTCGGTCGCCACCTACCAGGCGGCCTCCGGCGGCGGCGCGCGCCACATGCGCGAACTGCTGACCCAAATGGGCATGCTGCACGCCGACGTGGCGAAAGAGCTGCAGAACCCGGCCTCCGCGATTCTGGATATCGAACGCAAGGTGACCGAGGCCACCCGCAGCGGCAAACTGCCGACCGATAACTTCGGCGTGCCGCTGGCCGGCAGCCTGATCCCGTGGATCGACAAGCAGCTCGACAACGGCCAGAGCCGCGAAGAGTGGAAAGGCCAGGCGGAAACCAACAAGATCCTGAATACCGCCAGCGTGATCCCGGTCGATGGCCTGTGCGTGCGCGTCGGCGCGCTGCGCTGCCACAGCCAGGCGTTCACGCTGAAGCTGAAAAAAGACGTGTCGCTGCCGGAAATCGAGCAGATGCTGGCAACGCACAACGACTGGGTGCGCGTGATCCCGAACGACCGCGAACTGACCATGCGCGAACTGACGCCGGCGGCGGTGACCGGTACGCTGAATACGCCGGTCGGCCGTCTGCGCAAGCTGAATATGGGGCCGGAGTACCTGTCGGCGTTCACCGTGGGCGACCAACTGCTGTGGGGCGCGGCCGAGCCGCTGCGCCGCATGCTGCGCATCCTGCTGTAAACCCGCACTTCCAGGGGGCTGGCTGCTTTCAGCCCCCTAATGCCTTATTTTCCGCTTTTTTGTTCGCCGCGCACCGCGTCGGGCAGCGTCATCGCCAGCCTCGTTTCAATGGGCGGGCTCCCGCCTATCTCCTCGTCAGCCGCCGCATGCAAACGCCGCCAGGCTGGCAGTTTTCTTAATGAAGAATTTTCCTGAGCAATGCTGAGCAGTTTTTAACAGACATTGGCTATGCTTAACGCATGGGTGGACAATTTTTCACCATGACTGAAATATTTCAAAAAATAAGCATAAAGAGCGAAATTCAGGTCGGCAGAGTAAAGATTGGTCAATAACCGACCGCAATCACGCTTTAGAGTCCGAATGCATTGCATGATGACCAAAACGGCCAAGGAATAATCAACAAGCCGTGCTTAGATCATGCTGTTAATCTAAGGAAGAAGACTATGCCTGTACTTCCCGATCGTGACGTGATTGATCAGATCATCGCCGGCCATTACGCCGATCCCTTCGCTCTGCTTGGCATGCATGCGACCGATAACGGTCTGCAGGTGCGCGCGCTGCTGCCGGACGCCGGCGCAGTCTGGCTGGTGGAACAGCAAACCGGCCGGCGGCTGGTGCAGCTGAACTGCGACGATCCGCGCGGTTTCTTCAGCGCGGTGGTGCCGCGGCGCAAAAATCCTTTCCGCTATCAGCTGCAGGTCAGCTGGCGCGATCATCAACAGATCGTCGACGATCCCTACCGGTTCGGCCCGCTGCTGCAGGATATCGACAGCTGGTTATTGGCCGAAGGCACGCACCTGCGCCCCTATGAACGGCTGGGCGCTCACCTCGTCACGCTGGATGGCGTCGACGGCGTCAGCTTTGCGGTCTGGGTGCCCAACGCGCAGCGCGTCTCGGTGGTGGGGGAATTCAACTTCTGGGACGGCCGCCGCCACCCGATGCGTCTGCGGCGTGAGAACGGCATCTGGGAGCTGTTCTTGCCCGGCGTGCGGGCCGGGCAGCTGTACAAGTATGAAATTGTCGATTGCTATGGCAATACCCAACTGAAAGCCGATCCTTACGCCTTCGAGGCGCAGATGCGCCCGGATACCGCCTCGCTGGTGGCGCCGCTGCCGGAGGTGGTGCCGTCGACGCCGGCGCGCCGCCGCGCCAACGATTTTGACCAGCCGATCGCCATCTACGAGGTGCATCTCGGCTCATGGCGTCGCCACACCGATAACCACTTTTGGCTCAGCTACGGCGAGTTGGCGGTGCAGCTGATCGACTACGTGAAGGACATGGGGTTCACCCATATCGAGCTGCTGCCGGTCAACGAGCACCCGTTCGACGGCAGCTGGGGCTACCAGCCGCTGGGGCTGTATGCGCCGACCCGGCGTTTCGGCACGCCGGCCGACTTCAGGGCGTTTGTGGCGGCGGCGCATGAGGCGGGCATCAACGTGATCCTCGACTGGGTGCCGGGGCACTTCCCGAGCGACGCCTACGGCCTGGCGAATTTCGATGGCACTGCGCTGTACGAATACGCCGATCCGCGCGAGGGCTACCATCAGGACTGGAATACGCTGATCTACAACTACGGTCGTCACGAGGTGCGCAACTACCTGGCGGGCAACGCGCTGTATTGGCTGGAGCGTTTCGGCATCGACGCGCTGCGGGTCGATGCGGTGGCGTCGATGATCTATCGCGATTACAGCCGCGCCGACGGCGAGTGGGTGCCGAATTACTACGGCGGCAACGAGAACCTGGAGGCCATCGCCTTCCTGCGTTATACCAACCAGACTATCGGCCAGGCGCAGCCGGGCGCGGTGACGCTGGCGGAGGAGTCCACCGACTATCCCGGCGTCACCCTGCCGCCGGACGCCAACGGCCTGGGGTTCCACTACAAATGGAACCTCGGCTGGATGCACGACACGCTCAATTATATGAAGTGCGATCCGGTGCACCGCAAGTATCACCACAACCAGATGACCTTCGGCATGCTGTACGCCTATACCGAGAACTTCGTGTTGCCTATCTCGCACGATGAAGTGGTGCACGGCAAAAAATCGATCCTAGACCGTATGCCGGGCGATGCCTGGCAAAAGTTCGCCAACCTGCGCGCCTATTACGGCTTTATGTGGGCGCATCCGGGCAAAAAGCTGCTGTTTATGGGCTGCGAGTTCGCGCAAGGGCGCGAGTGGAATTTCGATACCAGCCTCGACTGGCATTTATTGGAAGGGTTGGATAACTGGCATAACGGCGTTCAGCGGCTGGTGCGCGATCTGAACCACTGCTACCGGCAGCAGGCGCCGCTGTACGAGCGCGACTACCGGCCGGACGGCTTCGAGTGGCTGGTGGTCGACGATCACGATAACTCGGTGTTTGCCTTCGCGCGCTACGATTCGCAGGGCAATGAGCTGATCGCCATCAGCAACTTTACCCCGGTGCCGCGCTATCGCTACCGCATCGGCATTTCCCGCGCCGGTGACTACCGCGAGATCCTCAATACCGATTCGCATCACTATCACGGCAGCAACGCCGGCAATCAGGGGCGGGTCTCTTCCGAAACGGTCGGCAGCCATGGCCGCGATTTCTCTATCAGCGTGACGTTGCCGCCATTGTCGACCATTTATCTGCTGCGGGAGGCGCCATGACCGAGCTGACGGCTGGCCGCGCCGCGCCGCTGGGCGCGCAGTATGACGGCGAAGGCATCAACTTTACCCTGTACTCGGCGCATGCCGAGCGGGTGGAGCTGTGTCTGTTCGACGGCCAGCAGCGCGAAGTGCGCCTGCCGCTGCCGGCGCGCAGCGGCGATATCTGGCATGGCTATTTGCCGGGCGGCAGGCCGGGGCAACGTTACGGCTACCGGGTCTACGGCCCGTTTGATCCGGCGAACGGGCAGCGCTTCAACCCCAACAAGCTGGCGCTCGATCCGGCCGCGCGCGCGGTGGAAGGGCCGGTGGCGGACCACCCGCACCTGCACGGCGGTTACGAGCAGCCGGACCCGCACGACAGCGCCGAGCTGATGCCGAAGTGCGTGGTGGTGGACGAACAGTATGACTGGCAGGACGATCGCCCGCCCGCCACGCCCTGGGGGCAGACGGTGATTTACGAAGCCCACGTGCGCGGCCTGACGCTGCTGCACCCGCAGATCCCACCGGCGCTGCGCGGCAGTTTCGCCGCGCTGGGGCACCCGGCGATGATCGCCCACTTCAAACGCCTCGGCATTACCGCGCTGGAACTGCTGCCGGTGCAACAGCATACCTCCGAGCCGCGCTTGCAGCGGCTGGGGCTGATCAACTACTGGGGCTATAACGTGCTGGCGCCCTATGCGCCGGACAACCGCTACGCCAGCCTGAGCACCGATGCCACGCCGCTCAACGAATTTCGCGATGCGGTCAAGGCGCTGCACCAAGCCGGCATTGAGGTGATCCTTGACGTGGTGTTCAACCACAGCGCCGAGCTGGACAGGGATGGGCCGATGCTGTCGCTGAGCGGCATCGATAATCTGAGCTATTACTGGCTGACGCCCGAAGGGGACTACGTCAACGACACCGGCTGCGGCAACACGCTGCGGTTGGATCAGCCGCAGGGCGTAGCCTGGGTGATGGATTGCCTGCATTTTTGGGTGCGGGAGTGCCACGTCGACGGCTTCCGCTTCGATCTGGGTAGCGTGCTGGGCCGCACGCCGGGGTTCGATCGCGATGCGCCGCTGTTCCAGGCGATGCTGGCGGACGATCTGCTGTCGCGCTGCAAGCTGATCGCCGAACCCTGGGACGTTGGCCCCGGCGGCTATCAGGTGGGGGCATTTCCCGGCCGCTTCGCCGAATGGAACGATCATTACCGCGACGACATGCGCCGTTTCTGGCTGCAGAGCGGCGTGTCGCTCGGCCAGTTCGCCCGGCGTTTTGCCGCTTCCAGCGATCTGTACAACCAGCGCGGGCGGGCGCCTTACGCCACCGTCAACATGCTGACCGCGCATGACGGTTTTACCCTGCAGGACGTGGTCAGCTTCAACGAGAAACACAATCAGCCGAACGGTGAGGGCAACCGCGACGGCAGCGATCGCAATTTCAGCAACAACCACGGCGTGGAAGGCCTGGTCGCCGACGACGCCATTGTGCAACGCCGCAGGGCCAGCCAGCGGGCGATGCTCGCCACGCTGTTGCTGTCCCAGGGCACGCCGATGCTGCTGGCCGGCGATGAACAGGGACACAGCCAGCAGGGGAACAACAATGCCTATTGTCAGGACAACGCCACCACCTGGCTCGATTGGGCCACGGCGGATGACGCGCTGACCGATTACGTCGCGGCGCTGATCGCGCTGCGCCGCCAGATCCCCGCGCTGCAGCAGGACCACTGGTGGCAGCAGGACGACGGCAGCGTGCAGTGGCTGAACGCGCAAGGCCAGCCGCTCGACGCGCAGCAGTGGGAGCGGGGCGAGCTGCTCATGCAGATCCTGCTGTCGCAGCGCTGGCTGTTGCTGGTCAACGCCACGCCGCAAACGACGGAGATGAGGTTGCCGGAAGGCGATTGGCAGGTTGTCGCCCCGTTCACTCAGGAAGACTCACGGGCGGTATTGCCCGCCTGGCACCAGGCCGCGCGCTCGCTTTGCGTTCTGGTACGGAAATAATAAAAGGAGTCCGCTATGGTTAGGTTTGAAAATAAAGACCCCCTGATGTTGGCGCGCCAGTTGCCGATTAAATCCGTAGCGCTGATCCTGGCCGGCGGCCGCGGCTCACGTTTGAAAGATTTGACCTCCACCCGCGCCAAGCCCGCCGTCCACTTTGGCGGTAAATTCCGCATCATTGACTTCGCCTTGTCGAACTGCCTGAACTCCGGCATCCGCCGCATCGGCGTGATCACCCAATACCAGTCGCACACGCTGGTGCAGCACATTCAGCGCGGCTGGTCGTTCCTCAACGAGGAGATGAATGAGTTCGTCGATCTGCTGCCGGCCCAGCAGCGCCTCAGCACCGAGCATTGGTACAAGGGCACCGCCGACGCGGTGTACCAGAACCTGGATATCATCCGCCGCTACGAGGCCGAATACGTGGTGATCCTGGCGGGCGATCACATCTACAAGATGGATTATTCGCGCATGCTGATCGATCACGTCGAGAAGGGCGCTCAGTGCACCGTGGCCTGCCTGCCGGTGCCGCGCAGCGAAGCCGGCGAATTCGGCGTGATGAAGGTGGATGAAAGCGACCGCATCATCGAGTTTCTGGAAAAGCCCGCCGATCCGCCGGCGATGCCGGGCAACCCGGATATGTCACTGGCCAGCATGGGCATCTATATTTTTAATGCCGCTTATCTGTTCCAGCTGCTGGAAGAGGATATGTCGACCCCCGGCTCCAGCCACGATTTCGGCAAGGATCTGATCCCGAAAATCACCGCGCAGCAGGCGGCGTGGGCGCATCCGTTTACCTTGTCCTGCGTGACGTCCAACCCCGATCTGCCGCCGTACTGGCGCGACGTGGGCACGCTGGACGCCTACTGGCGCGCCAATCTCGATCTGGCGTCGGTGACGCCGGAGCTGGACATGTACGACCGCGCCTGGCCGATCCGCACCCACATGGAACCGCTGCCGCCGGCCAAGTTCGTGCAGGATCGCTCCGGCAGCCACGGCATGACCATGAACTCGCTGGTGTCCGGCGGTTGCATCGTGTCCGGATCGGTGGTGGTGCATTCGGTGCTGTTCCCGCGCGTGCGAGTGAACTCGTTCTGCACCATCGACTCTACCGTATTGTTGCCGGACGTGAACGTCGGCCGTTCCTGCCGCCTGCGGCGCTGCATCATCGACCGCGCCTGCCACATTCCGGAGGGCATGGTGATCGGGGAAAACGCCGATGAGGACAGCAAGCGTTTCTATCGCTCGGAAGGCGGCATCGTGCTGGTGACGCGCGAAATGTTGTCAAAATTGTGAGTTAACGTGGGGGCAGAACGATAGCCTGCCGCCCGATGAACGGTTCGATGGCTTGCGCAACGCGGCACACATAACAGCGGCAAGCCTGCTTTATTTCTTATCCAGAGGCCTTCGGCCGACTTTCAGGAGTGATAATGCAGGTCTTACACGTATGTTCTGAAATGTTCCCCCTGCTGAAAACGGGCGGACTCGCAGACGTGGTTGGCGCGCTGCCGGCGGCGCAAATCGCCGAAGGCGCCGATGTTCGGGTGCTATTGCCCGCTTTCCCTGACGTACGCAACGGCATACCCGACACTGTGCTGGTGGCGGAAATCGACTCGTTCGCCGGCCGGGTAGGCCTGCGTTACGGCACCTACCATGGCGTGGGCATCTATCTCATCGATGCGCCCTGGCTGTATGACCGGCCGGGCAGCCCGTACCACGATCAGTCCATGTACGCCTACCCCGACAACCACCGCCGCTTTGCGCTGCTGGGCTGGATGGCCTGCGAGCTGGCCAAGGGGCTGGATCGCTACTGGCGCCCGCAGCTGGTGCATGCCCACGACTGGCACGCCGGTCTTAGCTGCGCCTATCTGGCCGCCAACGGCCACCCGGCGCGTTCGGTGTTCACGGTGCATAACCTGGCCTATCAAGGGCTGTTCTCCGCCCATCACGTGACCGAGCTGTGGCTGCCGGCGTCGTTCTATAACGTCTATGGCCTGGAGTTCTACGGCCAGATGTCGTTCCTCAAGGCCGGGCTGTTTTATGCCGACCACGTGACCGCCGTCAGCCCGACCTATGCGCGTGAGATCACCCGGCCGGAGTTCGGCTACGGCATGGAGGGGCTGCTGCAGGAGCGGCAGCGGCAGGGCAGGCTGAGCGGCATCCTCAACGGGGTGGACGACAAGATTTGGGATCCGGCCCACGACCCGCGGCTGAGCGCCCGCTATGACGCCGACGATCTGAAAAGCAAGGTCAAAAACAAGCTGCATCTGCAAAAGGCCATGGGGCTGAAGGTGGACGAATCACTGCCGGTGTTCGCGGTAGTGAGCCGATTGACCAGCCAGAAAGGCCTCGATCTGGTGCTGCAGGCGTTGCCTGAACTGTTGGCGCAGGGCGGGCAGCTGGCGCTGCTGGGCGCCGGCGATGCGGTGCTGCAACAGGCGTTTCTGGCCGCCGCCGCCGACTACCCTGAACAGGTCGGCGTGCAGATCGGTTATCACGAATCCTTCTCCCACCGCATCATCGGCGGCGCCGACGTCATTCTGGTGCCGAGCCGCTTCGAGCCCTGCGGCCTGACTCAGCTCTACGGTCTGAAGTACGGCACGCTGCCGCTGGTGCGCCGTACCGGCGGGCTGGCGGACACGGTGGTGGACTGCGCGCTGGAGAACCTGGCCGACGGCACCGCCAGCGGATTCGTGTTCGACGATTGCGACGCCGTCGCGCTGGGCAACGCCATCCGCCGCGCCATGGTGCTGTGGAGCCGGCCGAAACACTGGCGCCACGTTCAGCGCCACGCCATGAGCGTGGACTTCGGCTGGCCGGTGGCGGCGAAAGAGTATTTATCGCTTTATCAACGCTTGTAGCCCGCGTTTCGCGTTTCGGGTTGACGCGCGGCGGGCAGCCGTAAGGGTAGATTGTCGGGGCGCGGCGTGCCGCGTCCATGTTCAGCGGAGCCCGCTATTCCGCGGCGAATGGCGGGGCTCCCCACAAGGGATTAAAAAGCCATGACTTCACCGTTTAGTTACACCTCACCTACGGTCAGTGTGGAAGCGCTGAAACACTCCATCGCCTATAAGCTGATGTTTATCGTCGGCAAGGATCCGGCCATCGCCAACCGGCACGATTGGCTGAACGCCGTGCTGTTCGCGGTACGCGATCGCATGGTGGAGCGCTGGCTGCGTTCCAACCGCGCCCAGCTGTCTCAAGACGTGCGGCAGGTGTATTACCTGTCGATGGAGTTCCTGATCGGCCGCACCCTGTCAAACGCGCTGCTGTCGATGGGCATCTATCAGGATATCGACAACGCGCTGAATGAGATGGGGCTGAACCTGGCGGAGCTGCTGGAGGAAGAAAACGACCCCGGGCTCGGTAACGGCGGCCTGGGCCGGCTGGCGGCCTGTTTCCTCGACTCGCTGGCGACGCTGGCGCTGCCGGGGCGCGGCTACGGCATTCGTTATGAATACGGCATGTTCAAGCAGAACATCGTCAACGGCCAACAGATGGAATCGCCGGACTACTGGCTGGAGTACGGCAATCCGTGGGAGTTTCCGCGCCATAACACCCGCTACAAGGTGCGCTTCGGCGGCCGCGTGCAGCAGGAGGGGGCCAAGGCGCGCTGGCTGGAGACCGAAGAGGTCGTGGCCATCGCCTACGATCAGGTGATCCCCGGTTTTGACACCGACGCCACCAACACGCTGCGGTTGTGGGGCGCGCAGGCCAGTAATGAGATCAACCTCGGCAAGTTCAACCAGGGCGATTACTTCGCGGCGGTGGAAGACAAAAACCACTCGGAGAACGTGTCGCGCGTGCTCTATCCGGACGATTCGACCTCGTCCGGGCGCGAGCTGCGGCTGCGGCAAGAGTATTTCCTGGTGTCGGCCACGGTGCAGGATATTCTCAACCGCCATTGGCTGATGCACAAAACCTTCGACAACCTGGCGGACAAGATCGCCATTCACCTCAACGACACCCACCCGGTATTGTCGATTCCGGAGCTGATGCACCGGCTGATCGACGAGCATAAATTCAAGTGGCTCGACGCCTGGGAAGTGGTGGAGCAGGTGTTCTCTTACACCAACCACACGTTGATGAGCGAGGCGCTGGAGACCTGGCCGCTGGATATGATTGGCCGCATCTTGCCGCGCCATCTGCAGCTGATTTTCGAAATCAACGATCACTTCCTCAAGATGGTGCAGGAAGTGGCGCCGGACGACAACGATCTGCTGGCGCGGGTCTCGATCATCGACGAAACCAACGGCCGCCGGGTGCGCATGGCGTGGCTGGCGGTGGTGGCCAGCCACAAGGTCAACGGCGTTTCCGCCCTGCATTCCGAACTGATGGTGCAGTCGCTGTTCGCCGACTTCGCCCGGCTATTCCCGACCCGTTTCTGCAACAAAACCAACGGGGTGACGCCGCGCCGTTGGTTGGCGCTGGCCAATCCGCCGCTGGCGGCGGTGCTGGACGACTGCATCGGTCAAACCTGGCGCACCGATCTCAGCCAGCTGAGCGAGATCCAAGCCAACGTCGATTACCCGAGCTTCCTGCAGGCGGTGCAGCGCGCCAAACGGCAGAACAAGGAGCGGCTGGCGCTGTACATCGCCAAAACGCTCAACGTGGTGGTCAACCCGGATGCGTTGTTCGATGTGCAAATCAAGCGCATCCACGAGTACAAACGGCAGCTGCTCAACGTGCTGCACGTCATCACGCTGTATAACCGTTTGCTGGCTGACCCTGACATCGAGCGCGTGCCGCGGGTGGTGATCTTCGCCGGCAAGGCGGCCTCAGCCTACTATGCCGCCAAGCAGATCATCCGTCTGATCAACGACGTGGCCAAAGTGATCAACAACGATCCGCGCGTGCATACCCAACTGAAGGTGGTGTTCATCCCGAACTACGGCGTCAGCCTGGCGCAGATCATTATCCCGGCGGCGGATCTGTCGGAACAGATCTCGCTGGCGGGCACCGAGGCCTCGGGCACCAGCAACATGAAGTTCGCGCTGAACGGCGCGCTGACCATCGGCACGCTGGACGGCGCCAACGTCGAGATGCGCGAGCACGTGGGGGAGGAGAATATCTTTATCTTCGGCAATACCGCCGAGCAGGTTGAGGAACTGCGCCGCAACGGTTACAACCCGCGCCAGTACTATGAGCAGGATCCGGAGCTGCATCAGGCGCTGACGCAGATCGCCACCGGGGTGTTCAGCCCGGAAGAGCCGAAACGCTATGGCAATTTGTTCGACTCGCTGGTCAACCTCGGCGATCACTATCAGCTGTTGGCGGATTACCGCAGCTATGTGGACACGCAGGACAAGGTGGACGAGGTCTATCTCAATCAGGACGAGTGGACGCGGCGCGCGGTGCTGAATATCGCCAATATGGGCTACTTCTCATCCGATCGCACCATTCAGGAATACGCGGATGAAATTTGGCACATTAAGCCGGTGAAGCTGTAAGCGAGAGAGGAAAAAAGCAAAGGGCCGGATAACCGGCCCTTTTTCGTTACGCTGCAGCTCAGGAAGCCAGAGACAGCGCTTTCGTTTTCGCGTGTTCCGCCAGCCAGGCTTCTACTCGCGCCTGCTGCGCTTCGTCCAGCCACATGCCCAGCTTGGTGCGGCGCCAGATGGCGTCGTCCAGCTCTACGACCCACTCTTTCTCGGTCAGGTAGCGCAGTTCGGCTTCATACAGACCGTGGCCGAAATCTTCGCCCAGATCGGCGAGGCCGTTGGCGCCGGCCAGGATCAGCTCGCTCTGGCTGCCGTAGGTGCGGGCATAGCGGCGCGCCAGGGCTTCCGGCAACCAGCCGTGCGCACGGCGCAGTTTGGCCGCGTAGCCGTCGCGATCGCCGTCGATGTCACCGCCCGGCAGCGTGGCGTTTTTGGTCCACGCCGGGCCGCAGCCTGGGTAGTAGTGGGCCAGTTTTTCCATCGCATGTTCGGCCAGCTTGCGGTAGGTGGTCAGCTTGCCGCCGAACACCGACAGCAGCGGCGCCTTGCCCTGCTCATCGTGCACGTCCAGCGTGTAATCGCGGGTGATCGCCTGCGGTGAATCGGATTCGTCGTCGCACAGCGGACGCACGCCGGAGTAAGTCCAGACGATGTCGTCGCGGCCCAGCTGCTTCTTGAAGTGGTCGTTGTACACTTTCAGCAGATAAGCGATTTCGTTCTCGTCGATCTTCACGTCTTTCGGATCGCCTTTGTACTCCACGTCGGTGGTGCCGATGATGGAGAACTCGTCATTCCATGGGATCACGAACACGATGCGGTGGTCTTCGTTCTGCAGAATGTAAGACTGCGGCTGATCGTGCACGCGCGGCACCACGATGTGGCTGCCTTTGATCAGGCGGATGCCGTAAGGCGATTTCAGCTTCAGGCCGTCGTCGAAGAAGTTTTTCACCCACGGGCCGGTGGCGTTCACCAGGCCTTTGGCGCGCCAGGTGAAGGTTTTGCCGCTGTCGATATCGACCGCTTCCACCATCCACAGGCCGTTTTCACGCCATGCGCGGGTCACTTTGGTGCGGGTGCGCACTTCGCCGCCGCGTTTTTCCACTTCCTGCGCGTTCAGCACCACCAGGCGAGCATCATCAACCCAGCAGTCAGAATATTCGAAACCGCGCTTCAGTTCAGGCTTAAGCACTGACTCTGGTCCAAAGCGCAAACCCTTGCTGCCTGGCAGGCTGGTGCGTTTGCCCAGGTGATCGTACAGGAACAGGCCGATACGGATCATCCAGGCCGGACGCAGGTGCGGCTGGTGCGGCAGGCGGAAACGCATCGGGAACGCGATGTGCGGCGCCAGTTTCAGCAGCACTTCACGCTCGGCCAGCGCTTCGCTCACCAGACGGAATTCGTAGTGTTCCAGGTAGCGCAGGCCACCGTGGATCAGTTTGGAACTGGCGGAAGACGTAGCACAGGCCAAGTCTTGCGCTTCCAGTAGCAGTACCGACAGCCCGCGCCCGGCAGCATCCGCCGCGATGCCGGCACCGTTGATGCCGCCACCGATAACGATCAAGTCTTTGGTTTCCACGTCATCTTCCTCCAGATGTTCGAAATAGCTCTTTCATGTTCGTTTTCGCTCATGATTGTAATCAAAAACCAACAAGCAAGCCAAGAGTTAACCAAACAAAAACATTTAGGCGTGATAGAGGTAACAGTTTGGTGATGATAGTCACACAAATAGTATGGATATGGCGCGGGCGCGCAAACGGCTGTCGATGAGGGGGGCCTGAAGGGATGAAACGGGGCGGCGGCGCGCCCCGCAGGTTAAGGCTGAATCAGCACAACTCCAGCTGCACGTCGTACTGTTCGATGATTTTCATCACGCTCGGCGGCGGCAGCTGGTCGGTAAACAGGTAGTCGATCAGGTTCATGTTGCCCAGGTTGACCATGGCGTTGCGGCCGAATTTGGAATGGTCGGTCACCAGCATCACGCAGCGGGAATTTTCGATAATCGCGCGTTTGGTGCGCACTTCGTGATAGTCGAATTCGAGCAGCGAGCCGTCCATATCGATGCCGCTGATGCCGAGAATGCCGTAATCGAGACGGAATTGGGAGATGAAGTCCAGGGTGGCTTCGCCCATGATGCCGCCGTCGCGGGTGCGCACTTCGCCGCCGGCCAGGATCAGGCGGAAGTCTTCTTTGGCGGTCAGCAGGGTGGCGACGTTAAGGTTGTTGGTGACCACACGCAGGTTCTTGTGGTTCATCAGCGCATGGGCCACCGCCTCCGGCGTGGTGCCGATATCGATGAACAGCGTGGCGCCGTCCGGGATCTGGCTGGCGACGCGCTGCGCGATGCGGGCCTTCTCTTCCGACCACATCACCTTGCGATCGTTATAGGCAGCGTTGACCGAGCTGGAAGGCAGCGCCGCGCCGCCGTGGTGACGCTGGATCTTGTTCTGGTCGGCCAGGTCATTCAAATCGCGGCGAATCGTTTGCGGGCTGACGTCAAAATGTTCGACCAGCTCTTCCGTGCTGACGTAACCCTGCAGGCGCACCAGCTCGATAATTGCGTCATGACGCTGTGTTTGCTTCACGATAATCCCCTAAAACGCCCGCTATGCCCATTGGGGCATAGCTCCCGGCTGTTATTGTTCGTTGTGTGCGCGATGACGCGTATCCCAAAATGCCATCAATAACCCTAACACTAAACCGGCTATGTGTGCCGCGTTGGCGATCGACATTCCTAAAATATCGAAATATCCGGCCACCAGCCACAGCACCGAGAACACCATCAGGCCGCGCGGCAGCATCAAGCCGCGCTCCGGCGCCCGTTCGCCCGACAGCCACACATAGCCCATCAGCGCATAAACCACGCCCGACAGTCCGCCGAACAGCGCGCCGCTGAACAACGATTGCGCCCAGCCGCTGAAGAAGGCCGACACCACCGCCAGCACGAACAGCTTGCCGGCGCCGAGGCGTTTTTCCATCTGGCCGCCGAGATACCACCACCACATCAGGTTAAACAGGATATGCAGCAGGGAGAAATGCAGGAACGCATGGCTGACCCAGCGCCACAGCTGCGTGTATTGGCTGCTGTCCTGCGGCCAGGAGAGCCAGTACATCACGGTATCGTCGCCCAGCGCCTGCATCAGAATATAGACCGCGATGCACAGCACCATCACGCCGAGCGTCAGCGGCCCGGCCTTGCTGCGCAGGGTGTGCAGGTAGGATTCGCTCTGATAATGCAGGCCGGCGTCGGTATGGCCGGTCTGCCAACTGGCGGCCTGATAACGGCGGTTGAGCGGATCGGCCAGAAACTGCTGCAGCTCGTGTTGCACCTGCTCGAGGTGACCGTCGTCGGCCAGCCAGATTTCCGCCGCCTCGCCGCTGTTGCGCAGCTCAAGCCGGATGCCCTGGGTCGCCATATAGTCGACAAAGGCCAGCGCCAGGCGCGGGTTGGATATGGCGATTACTCTAACCATTGCTCTTCCGTCGTAAGTGAATGATTTTGGCCGCGGCTTGCTCGCCGGCGACCCTGACGGCCGATTATAACGTCGAAATCCTGAGCGCTGGCAAACGGATCTGCGAAAAACCCGCGAAAACGCGCACAAAAACGAAAGGGAAGCCCGCCGATGCAGGGCGGGCGGCGGGGATCAGGCAGAGGTTTCCACGTCTTGCGGATACTGGCGGGCCCAGGCTTCGAAGCCGCCGTCGATGCTGTAGACCGCGTCGAACCCCTGGTGCAGCAGGTACTGCGCCGCGCTGCGGCTGCTGTTGCCGTGGTAGCACATCACCATCACCGGCCGCTCGAAGTCGTTTTGCTGCATAAAGGCCGACAGGGTGGCGTTGGTGAGGTGAAAAGCGCCCGGCGTATGCCCGGCTTCAAAACTTTGCGGATCGCGGATGTCGACCAGGGCGGCGCTGCCCTCTTTCCAGCGGGTGTACGCCTGCTCAACGTTGATCGCTTCGAACTGTTCCATACTGCTGACTGCCTCGTAATAGGGGGACGCCGCTATTGTAACCAACTCTGCGGCGTTTAAGACCAGAGGGATATCAGGGTTTTTACGCGCCGTAGCCCATCATTTTCAGCAGTTGCTGCGCCTGCTGCACCGCCTCCTGGCGATGGGCCACGCCCAGTTTCTGGTACAGATTGCGGATATGCGTCTTGATGGTGGTGGCCGCCACGTCCAACTCGCCGGCGATCTGGTCGTTGCTGTAACCGGAATAGATCAGCCCCAGCACCTGCCATTCGCGTTGGGTCAGCGGGCTGGTGCGGATCAGTTCCGGCACCTGCGGGTGGGTCAGCAGCTTATCGACGAAGTTCTCGTCAAAATGCGCGAACTTGTGCCGATGATGCTGGTTGATGTCGCGCAAGATACGCTGGGCGCGATGCTGTTCCAGCTCCGGCAGCGTGTTGAGCTGGATCAGCTGGCGCAGCTGCTGCGCCATCGCTTCGCCCTCGATGACGAAGTGGCTGATAAAACCGGTGCGGTTGGCCAGCGACAGCGCTTCGATCAACGCCTGCTGCGCTTCGCCTTTGCGCTCTTGCAGCCAGTAAAGCTGGTTGCTGAGCAGCAGATTGCGGTTGAGATCGCTCACCAGTCGCAAGCGGCGAGCGTTTTCGTTCAGTTCATCCAGCACCACGCCGGCCTCTTCATACTGGCCGAGCAGGATCTGCACCCGCGCGATGTTGCGCCATTGGCCCTGCGTGAAATGGTTGTCCGCCATGCCGGGTTTTTCGGTATGACGCAGCCACTGGGCGGCGGCGGCGGTGTCGCCGGTCATCTGCCAGTGGATCACCCGCGATTTGTCGGTGTTGGTCAGCCAGTCGCGATGATAGTGCGCGCCGTGCAGCAGGGTTTCGCAGCGCTGCAGATGGGTATTGGCGTTGTCCAGATCGCCGCGCGCCAGCGAGCATTTGGCCAGCATGGCGATGCACTGCAACTGCTGCTGCGGTTGGTAGTTAGCCAGGATTTTCAACCCGGCGCGCGCCGCGTCTTCCGCCTCGTCCAGCCGCGACCACGACCACAGGATCTGGGCGCGGATGCGCAGCAGGAACTCGTGCATCGGCAGCTGTTCCAGGTGCTGCTCGCGGATCAGTTCGAACGCCTTGTCCTGGGTTTCGTAAGCGGCCTGCAGGAAGCCTTGGGCGATAAGGATTTCGCTCTGCTGCAGCAGCGCCCAGAGCGCATAATGGTTGGCCTGATGGCGTCGCGCCATCTGCTCGGTTTGCTGCATCATCGGCAGCGCGCGCGCCAGTTCGCCCTTGCAGTGGTGCACTTCGCCGGTCACCGAGGTGGCGACGATGCGGCTGTAGTAGCTGGACAGCGGCAGGAATTTCAACGCTTCGGTCGCCAGCCGTTCGGCCTCTTCCGGTTTACCGGCGTTGATCGCCACCTGGGCGCGCAAGGCGTCGAACTCGGCGTGTAGCGTTTGGTCTATTTCGATTTTCTGCTCGCGCATGGTGCGCTCGGCGCGCTCCAGCAGGGTGTTGACCTCACTGTAGCGGTGCTGGCTCTGCGCCAGCCAGGCCTGCAGTAGCGCCAGCTTGGGGTTTTGGATCAGGCGCTCATACGGCAGCGCGTTGAGGCACTCCTCCAGCAAGGCCAGTTCGCTGTGGTGGAACAGCGACCAGGCGTGTTGCAGCAGGATATCGCGCAGCATGCTGACGTCGCTGGCCGCCAGCGCGTGGTGAATGGCCTCCGCCGGATACCCCAGCGCCAGCCAGCCTTCGGCGGCGGCGCGGTGCAATCCCGGCAGTTCCAGCGCCAGTTCCCACTGGCAACGCTGGCGCAGGAAAGAGGCGAACAGCGGATGGAAGTTGAACCATTCGCCGGTGTCGTCCATGCGGTGGATAAACAGCCCCTGGCGCTCCAGCTCCTCCAGCCGCTGCTGGCCGTTGTCTTCGCCGGTCAGCCGCACGATCAGCGCATCGTTCATTGAGCGCAGCACCGAACAGCGCAGCAGGAAGGCGCGCGCATCGGCATCGACGTGATCCAGCACTTCGTCCACCAGATAGTCGGACAGATGGCTGGCGTTCAGCCCCGCCAGCCGCTTGGCCGACAGCTGAGCCGAGGAGGCGGATTGGCGAGCCGACAGCGCGATCAGCTGCAGCGCGGTGGCCCAGCCTTCGACTTCGTCGCACAGGCGGCTGCTGTCCTGCTGCTCCATCGGCGCCGCCAGGCGGCAATCGAAGAACTGTTTGGCTTCCTGATGGGTGAACGCCAGCTGCTGCGTGCCCATTTCCAGCAGCTGATCGCGCACCCGCAGGTTGGCGATGCCGAGCGGCGGCAGAGTGCGCGAGAGCAGGATCAGCGTCAGGTTTTCCGGCTGATGGCGCAGGAAAAAGCGCATGGCTTCATGGATGGCGTCGTTGGTGATCAGGTGGTAGTCGTCGATCACCAGGTACAGCGGCTGATGCCAGTCGGCCAGCTCGATAAACAGTTGGGCGAACAGCGCCGACAGGCTGGCGTACTGGTGTTTCTGGCTCAGCGCCTCGCTCTTGACGCAGCGGCCGCCGCTGGCCTGCTGCAGGGCGGCGATCAGGTAGCTGGCGAAGCGCTCCGGCTGGTTGTCGCTCTCATCCAGGGAATACCAGCCCAGATCGGCCTTGCCGGCCGCCCATTGGGCGATCAGCGTGGTTTTCCCGTATCCCGCCGGGCAATTGACCAGTGTCAGACGATAGTTGCCCGCGCTGGCCAGTTTGGCCAGCAGGCGATCGCGGATCACGGTATTTTGCAGCCGTACCGGGCGGCTCAGTTTTGATGGGATCAGCATAGTATTCCAGGGTATAAATCGCGGTTCCCGCCGGGATTGGAGTGGCGCTAATTATTTTATGGTTCGTAATTAATAGCTCCCCCTAACTTCTGCCAACCCTAAACGTATTGCAACAAGCTTCCGCATCGGCTTGGAGTTAAGTTGCTATCGATCACACTTTTTTACGTTTGGCGCCGGCGTGCGGCGATGCGGTGGCGGATCGCATTTCCGGCCATGGACAAAACTTCAGCAGCGCGAATACTTGTGCTAACGTCAGGGTTAACGTTCTCAGTGCTCGCCGCACGCGTTGGCGGGCTTTTTTGCATCGTTGCAAGGGAGTCAAACAGTGCCTGAGATCACAATTCCAGCTACGCCCCAATCCTCCTCCCCAGCTAATCCCCAGGCGGGATGATGCCGTCAGGCTTTCTCACCGGCACGATAGCGGCAATTTGACCCACTTACTGGATAGAGAGTTTTCCTTATGTCACAGCCTACGCTTAAGAAGGATGCTTTTCTGGCGGCGCTCGCCCGTCAATGGCAACGGTTCGGCCTCAGTTCCGCACAGCAGATGACGCAACATCAATGGTGGGAAGCCGTCAGTGCGGCGCTGGCCGAGCAGTTGGCCGCGCAGCCGGCGCCGCGCAAAAGCGCCAAACCGCTGCGCCACGTAAACTACATCTCGATGGAGTTTCTGATCGGCCGGCTGACGGCGAACAACCTGATCAACCTGGGCTGGTACGACACCGTCGAGCAGGCGCTGGCCGAGCAAAACGTCAAGCTGGCGGATCTGCTGGAGCAGGAAACCGATCCGGCGCTGGGCAACGGCGGGTTGGGGCGGCTGGCGGCCTGTTTCCTCGACTCGATGGCGACGGTGGAACAACCGGCCACCGGCTATGGGCTGAACTACCAGTACGGGCTGTTCCGTCAGTCGTTCCGCGATGGGCAACAGCAAGAGGCGCCGGATAACTGGCAACGCGAGAGCTATCCGTGGTTCCGTCACAACGCCGCGCTGGCGGTGGACGTGGGCATCGGCGGCAAGCTGGAAAAGCAGGCCGACGGCCGCGAACTGTGGCGCCCCGCCTTCACCCTGCGCGGCGAAGCCTGGGATTTGCCGGTGCTGGGGTATCGCAACGGCGTGGCGCAGCCGCTGCGCCTGTGGCAGGCGACCCATCAGCATCCGTTCAACCTGAGCGATTTCAACGACGGCAAGTTCCTGCAGGCGGAGAAGCAGGGCGTAGAAGCCGACAAGCTGACCAAGGTGCTTTACCCGAACGACAACCATCAGGCCGGCAAGCGCCTGCGCCTGATGCAGCAGTATTTCCAGTGCGCCTGCTCGGTGGCGGACATTTTGCGCAAGCACCATCAGGCCGGCCGCAAGATTGAAGAGCTGCCGAAGTACGAAGTGATCCAGCTGAACGACACCCACCCGACCATCGCCATTCCGGAAATGCTGCGCATTCTGCTGGACGAGCACCAGCTGGAGTGGGAGGCGGCCTGGGCGATCACCAGCAACACCTTCGCCTATACCAACCACACCCTGATGCCGGAAGCGCTGGAATGCTGGGATGAAAAATTGGTGCGCAGCCTGCTGCCGCGCCATTTCTCCATCATCAAACAAATCAACGCCAGGTTTAAAAAATTGGTGGATAAGCACTGGCCGGGCGACGAGGCGGTGTGGGCCAAGCTGGCGGTGCACCACAACAAGCAGGTGCGCATGGCCAACCTGTGCGTGGTCAGCGGCTTTGCGGTCAACGGCGTGGCGCAGCTGCATTCGGATCTGGTGGTGAAAGATCTGTTCCCGGAATACCACCAGCTATGGCCGAATAAATTCCATAACGTCACCAACGGCATCACGCCGCGCCGCTGGCTGAAACAGTGCAACCCGGCGCTGTCGGGCCTGATCGATGAGACGCTGAAGGTGGAGTGGGCGAACGATCTCGACGCGCTGCGCGGGCTGGAGAAATTCGCTGACGACGCGGCGTTCCGCCAGCGTTATCAGCAGATCAAACGCGACAACAAGGTGGCGCTGGCCCAGTACGTGCACGGCGTGATGGGGTTGACGCTCGACCCGGACGCGATCTTCGACGTGCAGATCAAACGCCTGCACGAGTACAAACGCCAGCACCTGAACCTGCTGCATATCCTGTCGCTGTATCGCCAGCTGCGCGACAACCCGAACCTGGACATCGTGCCGCGCGTGTTCCTGTTCGGCGCCAAGGCGGCGCCGGGTTACTACCTGGCGAAGAACATCATCTACGCCATTAACCAGGCGGCCGAGAAGATCAACAACGATCCGCTGGTGAAGGATCGCCTGAAAGTGGCGTTCATCCCTGACTACCGTGTGTCGGTGGCCGAATTGATGATCCCGGCGGCGGATATCTCCGAACAGATCTCCACCGCCGGCAAAGAGGCTTCCGGCACCGGCAACATGAAGCTGGCATTGAACGGCGCGCTGACGGTCGGCACGCTGGACGGCGCCAACGTCGAAATCGCCGAGCAGGTGGGCGAAGACAATATCTTTATCTTCGGCAATACCGTGGCGCAGGTGAAGGCGATAGTGGCGAAGGGTTACGATCCGCTCAGCTACCGCAAGAAAGACAAGCACCTGAAGACGATTCTGGACGAGCTGGCGAGCGGTGCCTTCAGCCACGGCGACAAGCACGCGTTCGACATGATGCTGCACAGCCTGCTGGAAGGCGGCGATCCCTACCTGGTGCTGGCGGACTTTGCCTCGTACTGCCAGGCGCAGCGCCGGGTCGACGAGCTGTATCGCGATCGGGACGAATGGACGCGGCGGACTATCCTTAACACCGCGCGCGTCGGCATGTTCAGCTCGGATCGCTCGATCCGCGATTATCAGCAGCGTATCTGGCAAGCCAAACGTTAAGGAGAGCGAATGGATCGCAAGCGTATCGATCAGGCGGCAGCGCAGGCGGGGATCGCTGCCGATTTTATCAATGCCCACGGCAAGCGGCAGGCGATTGAACCGGAGACCAAGCGCAAGCTGTTGGCGGCCATGAATCGGGCCGATGGCGCGCAGGAAGGCGCGGCATCACCGTTACCGGCGGTCAAGGTGTTCTATCAGGGCGCGCCGCTGGCGTTGACCCCGGCGGGTGAAGGCGAGTACCTGTGGGCGCTGCAGCGTGAAGACGGCGAATGCCTGCAGGGGCGCGTCGGCGCGCGCAAGACCCTGACGCTGCCCGGCGATCTGCCGATGGGGTACCACCAATTGACGCTGAGCCAGGGCGAGCAGCAGTGGTCATGCCGAGTGATCGTCGCGCCGAGGCGCTGCTTTGAGCCGGACGCCTTGCTGACCGGCAAGAAGCTGTGGGGGGCCTGCGTTCAGCTGTATACGCTGCGTTCCGATCGCAACTGGGGCATCGGCGATTTCGGCGATCTGCGCCTGATGGTGGAAGAGGTGGGTGAGCGCGGCGGTGCCTTCGTCGGCCTCAATCCGATCCATGCGCTGTATCCGGCCAACCCGGAGAGCGCCAGCCCCTACAGCCCCTCATCGCGCCGCTGGCTGAATCTGGCGTATATCGATGTCAATGCGGTGGAGGATTTCCAGCGCAGCGACGCGGCGCAGCGCTGGTGGCAGAAGCCGGCGACGCAGAAGCAGCTGGCCAAGGCGCGCGCCGCGGAGTGGGTGGACTACACCGCCGTAATGCAGCTGAAGCTGGCGGCGCTGAAGCTGGCGTTCCCGCTGTTTCAGGCGCGCCAGCCGAACGACGCGCAGCGTCAGGCGTTCGAGCAGTTCGTGGCTGAGGGGGGCGACAGCCTGTATCAGCAGGCGGCGTTTGATGCGCTGCATGCCCATCTGGCGGCCAAAGACGCCAGCCAGTGGGGCTGGCCGGCCTGGCCCGAGCGCTATCGGCAGGGGCAGAGCGACGCGGTGCGGCAGTTTTGCGCCGAACATCAGGACGCGGTCCGCTTTTACCTGTGGCTGCAATGGCTGGCGGCCACCCAGTTCGCGCAGTGTTTTGACCAGAGCAGGCAGCAGCAGATGCCGATTGGCCTGTATCGCGATCTGGCGGTCGGGGTGGCGGAAGGCGGGGCGGAAACCTGGTGTGACCGTGAGCTGTACTGCCTGAAAGCGTCGGTCGGGGCGCCGCCGGATATTCTGGGGCCGCTGGGGCAAAACTGGGGCCTGCCGCCGATGGATCCGCACGTGATGGCGGCGCGCGGGTATCAGCCGTTCATCGATCTTTTGCGCGCCAACATGACCAGCTGCGGCGCGCTGCGCATCGATCACGTCATGGCGCTGCTGCGGCTGTGGTGGATCCCGTATGGCGAAACCGCCGGTCGCGGCGCCTATGTCAAATACCCGGTGGACGATCTGCTGGCGGTGCTGGCGTTGGAAAGCCAGCGCCACCGTTGCATGGTGATCGGCGAGGATCTCGGCACGGTGCCGGTGGAGATCGTCGGCAAGCTGCGCGACAGCGGCGTCTACTCCTACAAAGTGCTCTATTTCGAAAGCGACGGCGAGCACCATTTCCGTGCGCCGCAGGCCTACCCGGTGCAGGCGATGGCGACCATCACCACCCACGATCTGCCGACGCTGCGCGGCTACTGGCAAAGCGACGATCTGACGCTCGGCAATCGGCTGGGCCTTTATCCGGATGCGGAGATCCTGCGGGCGCTGTTCGCCGATCGGGAACGCGCCAAACAGGGGTTGCTGGACGGATTGCATCGCTATGGCTGCGTGCCGCAGAAGGTGGGCAAGAAGGCGGCGCTGCTCGGCATGAGCCCGCTGCTCAACCGCGGCCTGCAGCGCTATGTTGCCGACAGCGCCAGCGCCTTGCTCGGCCTGCAGCCGGAAGACTGGCTGGATATGGCCGATCCGGTCAATATTCCCGGCACCAGCGATCAATACCCTAACTGGCGGCGCAAGCTGACCCAGACGCTGGAGGAGATGTTTGCCGACCCGCACATAAACCGCTTACTGAAGGATTTGGACAAGCGGCGCCGCAAGGTGTCGGTGGGCTGAAAACGACAATGCCGGAACGGGTTCCCCCTTCCGGCATTATGTTATCTACCGTGGCGCGAACGCCGGGTATCAATAGTAGGAGTGCTCGCCGCGCTGGTGCTCGGTCAAATCACGCACGCCCTTCAGCTCCGGGAATTTCTGCAGCAGCTCTTTCTCGATGCCTTCTTTCAGCGTGACGTCCACCATCGAACAGCCGTTGCAACCGCCGCCGAACTGCAGAATAGCCATGTTGTCGTCGGTGATCTCCATCAGCGTTACGCGGCCGCCGTGGCCCGCCAGCTGCGGGTTGATCTGCGACTGCAGCACGTATTCCACGCGCTCCATCAGCGGCGCGTTGTCATCGACCTTGCGCATCTTGGCGTTCGGTGCCTTCAGCGTCAGCTGAGAACCCAGCTGGTCGGTCACGAAGTCGATTTCGGCGTCTTCCAGATACGGCGCGCTCAGCTCATCGACATAGGCGGACAGTTTGTCGAACTTCAGTTCGGTATCCGTCGCTTCTACCGCGTCCGGCGGGCAATAAGAGACACCGCATTCGGCCGTCGGCGTGCCCGGGTTGATCACGAATACGCGGATTTGGGTGCCTTCTTCTTGATTTGCCAGCAGTTTGGCAAAGTGTTCCTGTGCAGCATCTGTTATACGGATCATAGCATTAGCTCAATAGTTGACTTCTATAGTCGGTTATAATACGCCCATTGCCGTGGCACTACAACGTGCGGCAAACGCACCATATCTGCACCGAAGCGGCGCCTTGCCGCCGCAGCAGCGCCGCGATCGCCGCGACGGTGCTGCCGGTGGTCACCACGTCATCCACCAGGGCGATATGCCGGCCGGCGACCGGCACGGTACAGGCGAACGCGCGCTGCAGATTGCGTCTGCGGGCAGAGGCGCTCAGCCGCTGTTGCAGGGCGGTTTTGCGCACCCGGCGCAAGGCGGCGGGCCGATAGGCGCAGCCCAGCCAGCGCGCCAGCGGCCGGGCCAGCAGATCGCTCTGATTATAGCCACGGCGCCAGCAGCGTGATGCATGCAAGGGTACCGCTAAAATCAGGTCGGGTCTGTTCAGATACTGCTCTCTTCGCGCCTGCTGCCACCGCAGCAGCATCAGGCGCGCCAGCGTCGGCGCCAGCTCGGGCGCGCGGTGGAACTTGAACCTTTTTACCAGTTGGCTGAGCGGAGCAACGTAGTCGCCGACGAACACCAGCCGCTGCCAGGGCGGCGGCCGTTGCAGGCAGCGGCCGCAGGGCATTTGCGTCTCGCCGGCGGGCAATCCGCAGCGCGGGCAACACGGAGGGTTGACCGGCAGATGGCGCAGGCAGCAACTGCAGATGCCATGACGCACCAGGCGCAACGGCTGTCGGCATAGCCAACAGCGGCTGCGGATTGATAGCATAGGGCCTCCGACACGGATAAGCATGAAAGGACAGTAACCAATGACAGCGCTGTACTGGCAAACAATAGGCGAAGGCGAACGCGATCTTGTGCTGCTGCACGGCTGGGGATTGAACGCCGAAGTGTGGAGTTGCATCCAGGCGCGACTGACGCCGCATTTTCGCCTGCATCTGGTCGATCTGCCGGGATACGGCCGCAGCCAGGGGTTCGGCGCCCTGTCGCTGGAGCAGATGACGGATATCGTGCTGGCGGCCGCCCCGCCGCAGGCCTGGTGGCTTGGCTGGTCGCTCGGCGGGCTGGTGGCCAGCCAGGCGGCGCTGATGCAGCCCGGGCGGGTCAAGGGGCTTATCACCGTGGCCTCCTCGCCGTGTTTTGCCGCTCGCGATGCGTGGCCGGGGATCCGCCCGGACGTGCTGAGCGGTTTCCAGCATCAGCTGAGCCTGGATTTCCAGCGCACCGTCGAGCGCTTTCTGGCGCTGCAAACGCTGGGTACCGAGAGCGCGCGTCAGGATGCGCGCCAGCTGAAAGCGGTGGTGCTTAACCAGCCGACGCCGAGCGTCGAGGTGTTGAACGGCGGGCTGGAGATCCTGCGCACCGCCGATCTGCGCGCGCCGCTGGCGGAGTTGAATTTGCCGCTGCTGCGGATCTACGGTTATCTGGACGGGTTAGTGCCGCGCAAGGTCGCCGAGCTGCTCGATGCCGCCTGGCCGAATTCTGCGTCGCAGATCGTGGCCAAAGCCGCCCATGCGCCGTTTATCTCTCATCCCGATGAATTTGTGACGATGATCGAAGCGTTTATTGCAGCACATTGAATGCAGCGGGAAAACGCACGATAGAGCGCGAAAAAAAACGCCGCCGGGTGGATAAAAGACAAAGCTGTTCAATACTTAGTGAGTCAATGCGTTGGCTGCAAAATGAAAAGACCGCGTGCGGCGCTTTTCATTTTGGCGTTTCGTCTCTGGGAAACGGGCCCCGTCAGGGAAAGCAACGAGGCCTGAGGATGTCGCGGCAGCCTGCGGTACTACGCATGGATTTTTGACGGCTTTCATAACAGATAAATTATCCATTGAGAGGTTAGTGTCATGAAATCATTGAAGATGATTATTGCAGCGGCAGTGCTGGGTTCGGTGTCTTTCGGCTCCATGGCGGCAACCCTGCTGACCAAGGAAGATCTGGATAAGAACCCGGGTAAATACGAGAAGATCGGCACCGTCACCACGACGGCGGAAACCACGTCACCGATGGACGCCAAGGAAGAGCTGTCCAAACTGGCTGACGAAAAGGGCGGTCAATACTACGTGATCCTGGCAGGCCGCGAACACGGTAAATTCAGCGCCATCGCCGAAGTTTACAAAGACAAACAATAAGCCTTGAACGGTAATGGGGCGCCCGTCATTGGCGCCCCTTATCTTCAGGCTTTCAGTCGATAGAACACCGTGCTGCACCCCTGGCCCTGCGGGCAGCTTTTGCAGCCGCCGCTCAAACAGGCGCCGTCATCCTGTTCGATGCGCTCCACTTTCCCCATCGCCGTCAAACGATCCAGCATCGCCTGCACCAGCGGCAGCGGCGTCGCCAGCGATTGGCTGAGCTGCTGCGCCTGGGCGCTGCCGCGCAGCGCCAGCGCATCGCGCAACTGCAGCAGCCCGGCCATCAGTGACAGCTCCCTTTGGCGCCCTGACAACAGGCCGCTGGCGTGGCGTTGCCCAGGCGAACCGTGACGCGGCTGCGCGCCCGGCGCAGGCCGAACAGCACCAGCAGATTCACCAGCAGCACCGCCAGGATCGCCGTCAGGCTGTACTGCGGGTGTTGGTTGAAGGTCGCCGCTTGGTAGAACAGCGTCGCCAGCGAGTAGGCCACATTCAGCCCCCACAGGATGGAGAATGTCATCCAGCCGCGGCTTGATTCGCGGGCGATGGCGCCCATCACCGAGACGCAGGGCACATACAGCAGCACGAAGATCAGATAGCTGTAGGCGGAGATGCCGGAGCCGAATTTGCTGCTCATCACGCCCATCGAGCCGACGCCCATCTCGCCGTCGCCCTTGCTGGCTTCGATCGGGTTGGACAGCACGCTCAGGCTGAAGGTGTTTTTCAGGCCGTCCCAGGTTTCCTGCAGCGCGCCGCCCAGCTCATCGAGCAGGTTGAAGTTGGCGGCGTCGAACGCCTCTTTGTTGATGTGCTCGGCGGTATACAGCGTATTCAGCGTGCCGACCACCACTTCTTTCGCCATCGCGCCGGTCACCAGGCCGACGGTGGCCTGCCAGTTATCGCGGTGGACGCCCATCGGCTGCAGCAACGGCGTCAGCACCTTGGAAACCGTGGCCAGCGCGGAGTCGTTGATGTTGTCGACCGTTTTGCCGCTGAACGAGAAGCTGTTCAGGCCGCCGATGAATATGCTGGCCACCACGATCACCTTACCGGCGCGCAACACGAAGCCTTTCAACCGCTGCCAGGTTTGCAGCAGCAGGCTTTTCAGGTGCGGCACGTGGTAAACCGGCAGCTCCATCACGAACGGCGAGGCTTCGCCGCGCATGAGGGTGTATTTGAGTACCAGGCCGGTGAGAATCGCCACCGCGATGCCGAGCATGTACAGCGAGAACACCACCCCTGCGCCGTCCTGGCCAAAGAAGGCGGCGGCAAACACCGCGAAGATCGCCAGCCGGGCGCCGCAGGACATGAACGGCGCCATCATGATGGTGATCAGGCGCTCGCGTTGGGCGTCCAGCGTACGGGCGCCCATGATGGACGGCACGTTGCAGCCGAAACCGACGATCAGCGGCACAAAGGATTTGCCCGGCAGCCCGAGCGCCTGCATCAGGCGATCCATCACGAATGCCGCACGCGCCATGTAGCCGGAGTCTTCCAGGAACGACAGGAACAGGTACATCATGCCGATCTGCGGCACCAGCGGCAGCACGGTGTTGATGCCGCCGCCGACGCCCTGCGCCAGGAAAACGGTCAGCCAGTCGGGGAAGTGCAGGGTGTAGCCGAGCCACTGAATGCCCTGAATGAAGATCGCCGCCGAGCCGATATCGAAGATCGGCTGCAGCGCGCCGCCGATGTTGATCGCCAGCAGGAACATCAGGTACATCACCAACAGGAAGATCGGTACGCCCAGCCAGCGGTTGAGGATCACTTTATCCAGCATGTCGGTCAGGCGGTTGGGCATCGCCTGCTGCGAGTTGCTGACCGCGTCGCTCAGGGTGGCGATAGACTGGTAGCGCGCGTCGGCGATCACCAGCGCCGGGTCTTCTTGCTGCTGCTGTTGCAACGCCTGAATGGCCGCAGGCAACAGCGCGACGGCGGGACCGGCCAGCCGGTGGCTGTAGATGTCGCCTTCCAGCATCTGCAATGCCAGCCAGCGGCGTTGCACCGCCGGCAGCGTTTGCGGCATGGCGTCGCTCAGCGTGGCGACCGCTTTCAGCAGCAACGGCGGGTAGTTCACCAGCGCCTGCTGTTCGTTGATGCGATGATTGTCGATCATCTGTTTCAGCACGCCGATACCGTCGGCGCGGGTGGAGATCATCGGCACTACCGGGCAGCCGAGGCGCGCCGACAGCGCGGCGACGTCGATATCGATATGCTGGCTTTTGGCGATGTCGAGCATGTTCAGCGCCACGATGCAGGGAATGCCCAGCTCCAGCAGCTGCAGCGTCAGGTAGAGATTGCGCTCCAGGTTGGAGGCGTCGACCACGTTGATTAGCAGATCGGCGTCGCCGCTCAAAATGTAGTGGCAGGCGATCTGCTCATCGAGCGAGGTTTGCTCTGAAATGGTGGTCAGGGAGTAGGTGCCGGGCAAATCGACCAGCCGCACGTCGGACTGCGGGGTAGTGAAATGGCCTTCTTTGCGTTCGACCGTCACGCCCGCCCAGTTGCCGACCCGTTGGCGTGCGCCGGTCAGCTGGTTGAACAGCGTGGTTTTGCCGGAGTTCGGGTTACCGATTAAGCCGATGGTGAGTTTTTTCATAGTTCTGCGTGTCGTCTTCAAGGAGAGCCGCGCCGGCGCAAGGGCGCGTCGGCAAATGGAGGTGCGCCGGTTCAGGACTGGCCGTCGAGCTGCAGCAGCGCCAGATCCTTCCTGCGCAGCACCAGGCTGACGCGGCGAGTTTTTATTTCTATCGGATCGCCCAGCGGCGCGACGCGCACCACGTCGAACGAAGAGCCGGGCAGCATGCCGAGCGATAACAGTTTCTGGCGGTAGGCCGGCGCAATTTCACCGGAAAAGCCGACAATCTTATATGTGTGTTTAGGTTGAAGCTGCATGTGATTAACCTTCCGGGTGCCGATGAACATCGGGCTGATGATAATTGGACGTTGCCGGCGAAAATGCCACGCCGTCGGCGGTATTCATCCATAAGGTCATGCAATAAAGTGAGCGCAAATAATAGTAATTATCATTATCGCATTCAATACAAAAGATAGGGGTATTGTAACCAATTATTATGGCGTCGACAGTTTTTGGTTGTGTCGTCTTGATTAATGACGTTTTACCACCGCTTGCGATGGGGAACAAATGAGAATGGCGAGTTAAATCAGTTGCGTATTTGTAGCCGAGTTTTCTCGTTTGCAAATATCGAGGGTTTTTTCCCTTTATTTATTTCCGCTGAAAAGCAATTCGATAACATTATTCCGCCGTAATGCGAGCGGTAACCATTTGTGTTTCTCTCACAATTGGCGAGATGAAAAATGCGTGTTAACAAAGTTGTTAATAAATGGCTGCAGAAGAAATTTTTGTTGCCTGAATAATGGGAGCGCGGTCACGCAGGAACGGGAAATAAAAAGATAACGGTTTATTGAGGCGGGTCAAGAAATGCCGCAAGTTTTATTCATCGGAAAGGGCGGAGCAGGCTCCGCCCTGTCGGTTCCGACTTAGCGTTTCTTGCCGAATGCCGCCGCCAGCGCGTCGCCCATGGCGCTGTTGCCGGCCGGCGCCGCGTTGCGCGGTTTGGCCTTGTTGCCGCCTGCCGAACGGTTGGCATTGTCGCGCGTCTGGGCAGGCGCGTTGCCGCCGCGACGCGGTGAACCCTCGCCCGGTTGCTCATCCAGGCGCATGCTCAGCGCAATGCGTTTACGCTGCAGATCGACTTCCATC
Organism: Serratia sp. CY71090; assembly: GCF_052166845.1. Classification (NCBI taxonomy): domain Bacteria; kingdom Pseudomonadati; phylum Pseudomonadota; class Gammaproteobacteria; order Enterobacterales; family Yersiniaceae; genus Serratia; species Serratia sp. CY71090. The sequence continues at coordinate 114,913 of NZ_JBJNOA010000012.1, forward strand.
ACCTTCACTTTGACGATGTCGCCGGCCTTCACCACGGTGTGCGGATCTTCGACGAATTTGTCCGCCAGCGAGGAGATGTGCACCAGGCCGTCCTGATGCACGCCGATATCCACGAAGGCGCCGAAGTTGGTGACGTTGGTCACCGAGCCTTCCAGGATCATGCCCGGCTGCAGATCGTTGAGGGTTTCCACGCCTTCGGCGAAGGTGGCGGTTTTGAACTCCGGACGCGGATCGCGGCCCGGCTTCTCCAGCTCTTTCAGAATGTCGGTGACCGTCGGCACGCCGAACTTGTCGTCGGTGAAATCAACCGCTTTCAGGCTGCGCACTGCGGAGGCGTTGCCCATCAGATCCTGCAGCGCCTGCTCGGTGGCGGCCAGGATGCGTTGCACCACCGGATAGGCTTCCGGGTGAACGGTAGAAGCATCCAGCGGGTTGTCGCCGTGGTTGATGCGCAGGAAGCCGGCGCACTGTTCGAAGGCCTTCGGCCCCAGACGGCTGACCTTCAGCAGCTGTTCACGGTTGCTGAAGCGGCCGTTCTCGTCGCGCCAGTTGACGATGTTCTGCGCCATCATGCGCGTCAGGCCGGCCACGCGGGTCAGCAACGGCACCGACGCGGTGTTCAGATCGACGCCGACGGCGTTTACGCAGTCTTCCACCACCGAGTCCAGTTTCTTCGCCAGCTGGCTCTGGCTGACGTCGTGCTGATACTGGCCGACGCCGATGGATTTCGGGTCGATCTTCACCAGCTCCGCCAGCGGATCCTGCAGGCGGCGAGCGATGGACACCGCGCCGCGCAGCGATACGTCGAGATCCGGGAATTCCTGCGCCGCCAGTTCAGACGCGGAATACACCGACGCGCCCGCTTCGCTGACGATCACTTTTTGCGCCCGGACGTCGCCGAACTGCTTTTGCAGGTCGAGATAGAAGCGCTCGGTTTCACGTGAAGCGGTGCCGTTGCCGATGGCCACCAGCTCCACGTTGTGTTTGATGCACAGCGCCGCGACGATGGCGGCGGCTTTCGCCGCTTGCCCGGTGTGCGGGTAGACGGTGTCGGTGGCGACCAGTTTGCCGGTCGCGTCGACCACGGCGACTTTCACCCCGGTGCGCAGGCCCGGATCGAGGCCCATGGTGGCGCGCATGCCGGCCGGCGCGGCCATCAGCAGATCATGCATGTTGCGGGCGAAAACGTTGATTGCTTCATCTTCCGCGCGCTCGCGCACCGTGCCCATCAGCTCGGTTTCCAGGTGCAGCAACACCTTGATGCGCCAGGTCCAGTTAACCACCGCCTTGCGCCAGGCGTCGGCCGGGGCGTTGTTCAGGCGCAGGTTGAGGTGATTGATGATGATCAGCTCCGCCTGGCTTTCGCGCGGCGCTTCCTCAAACTGCGGATCGGCGTTCAGCGCCAGCTGCAGCACGCCTTCGTTGCGGCCGCGGAACATCGCCAGCGCGCGGTGTGAAGGCACCTGAGAAATCGGTTCGTGGTGATCAAAATAGTCGCGGAACTTGGCGCCTTCTTCTTCCTTGCCTTCGACCACTTTGGACACCAGATGGGCGTTTTTCCACAGGTAGTCGCGCACCTTGGCCAGCAGCGCGGCGTCTTCGGCGAAGCGCTCCATCAGGATATAGCGCGCGCCGTCGAGGGCGGCTTTCACGTCCGCCACGCCCTTGTCGGCGTCGACGTAGCGTTCAGCCAGTTGTTCCGGCTGCTGTTGCGGATCCTGCCACAGCGTATCCGCCAGCGGTTCCAGGCCGGCTTCGATGGCGATCTGGCCACGGGTGCGGCGCTTCGGTTTGTACGGCAGGTAGAGGTCTTCGAGTTCGGTCTTGCTCAGCGTGGCGTTGATCGCCCCCGCCAATTGTTCAGTCAGTTTGCCCTGTTCATCGATCGACTTCAGGATGGTCTGGCGACGATCTTCCAGTTCACGCAGATAACCCAGGCGGGTTTCCAGCTGGCGCAGTTGGGTGTCGTCCAGGCCCCCGGTGACTTCCTTACGATAGCGTGCAATAAAGGGCACGGTATTACCTTCATCCAGCAGACGGATGGCGGAGTCGACTTGCTCCGGCCGGGCCTGCAGTTCTGTTGCAATAATGCGGCTCAGTGGGTCATTCATAGGTCTGGTATCTGTATTGAGATCGGTGAATAAACAGGGGACAGTTATACGGATTGATCGGGGAAAATGCCAGCGAAGCGGGCCGCCGCCGCGCGGCCGCGGCATGGAGAACAGCGCAGACGGCGGCGTTGGCGGCGGTTAGGAAAAAGCTGAAAGCTTACTTCGGGTAGTTTATCTCGTTAACGTACCACTGCGCCTCGCCCAGCGGGGTATTGACGGTGGCGACGTCCCCGACCTCTTTTTTCAGCAGGGCGCGCGCCATCGGCGCATCGATGGAGATGTAATCCTTGCGGCCGAAAATCTCGTCGTAACCGACGATGCGAAAGCGTTTGGTTTCGCCGTCTTCGTTCTCCACCTCGACCCAGGCGCCGAAGAACACTTTGCCTTCCTGCTGCGGTGAATAATCGACGATCTTCAACTGCTCCAGGCATTTGGTCAGATAGCGGACGCGGCGATCGATCTCGCGCAGCCGCTTCTTGTTGTACTGGTAATCGGCGTTTTCGCTTCTGTCGCCCAGGCTGGCGGCCCAGGTCACTTTCTTGGTCACCTCGGGGCGTTCTTCGCGCCAGAGGTAATCCAGCTCTTGTTTGAGCTTGTCATACCCTTCACGGGTTATCAGTTGAGTTCTCATCGTGATTTATCTTTATGGGGCCACCGCCACAGTGTACGTGAATGCGGGGGGCTTTAGAAATGGCGCGCGGGTCTGTGCCTTGTCGCACGGTTTTTATTCAGTTTGCACAGCTTTTAACGATCGGGAGTATGCTTAGCGTAGCGGAAAAGGAATGTGACGAAAGGAGGATATCTGGTGAGAGAGACAAGGAATTTTGGCGCACAACCCAACACATTGAAGGTATTACCGCATGGAATTTAAAGATTACTACGCCACGATGGGCGTTGAGCCCAACGCCGATCTGAAAACCATCAAAACGGCCTACCGTCGGCTGGCGCGTAAATATCACCCTGACGTGAGCACTGAAGACGATGCCGAAAGCAAGTTCAAGGAAGTGGCCGAAGCCTATGAGGTGCTGAAGGACGAGGAGCGCCGCGCCGAGTACGATCAGATCCGGCTGCACCGCAACGATCCGAACTTTGGCCGCCAGGCGCGCGGCGATCGCGGCGGCTATCAGCAGAGCGCTTCATGGCACGGCGGCGGCGCCGACGCGCAAGACTTCTCCGATTTCTTCGAAAGCATGTTCGGCGGGCGGGCGGCGGGCGGGCATCGCTCTGCTTCGCACTCGCACGGCGGGCATGGCTTCCGCGGCCAGGATCTGGAGATGGAGGTGCCGCTGTTCCTCGAGGAAACGCTGCATGGTCAAAGCCGCGAGATCTCCTACACGCTGCCGGTGTACGACGAACTGGGGCGGCAGGTAAGCGAAGCCAGCAAGACGCTGAACGTGAAAATTCCGGCCGGCGTGGGCGACGGCGAGCGCATTCGCCTCAAGGGGCAGGGCGTTGCCGGCGTGGGCGGCGGCCAGAACGGTGACCTGTATCTGGTTATCCGCCTCGCGCCGCACCCGCTGTTTGAGATCGACGGCCACAACCTGAGCATCGTGGCGCCGCTCGCCCCGTGGGAAGCGGCGCTGGGGGCCAGCATCGAGGTGCCGACGCTGACCGGCAAAATCGCGTTGACCGTGCCGGCCGGCAGCCAGAGCGGCAAACGGCTGCGGGTCAAGGGCAAAGGGCTGGCGGGCAAGAAAGAGCCCGGCGATCTGTATGTCATTCTCAAGGTGGTGATGCCGCCGAAGCCGAACGAGAAGGCCAGCGCCCTGTGGCGAGAACTGGCTGAACAGGCGGCGTTCAACCCGCGCGCGGAATGGGAGTAAAGCACATGATGAAAAAAGAGATCACATTCACCGTGGTGGAACTGTGCCAGCGGGTGGAGATTTCAGAGGATGAATTGGTCGAGATCGTCGGCCTGGGCGTTATCGTGCCGCTGGAGCCGGCGCAGCCGCGCTGGGAGTTTGATTATCCGGCGCTGAGCCATCTGCAGCGCGCACGCAGGCTGCGGGCCGAGCTGGATCTGGATTGGCCGGGGATCGCCATGGCGCTAACGCTGCTCGACCGGGTTGACGCCCTACAGCAAGAGAACCGGCAGTTGCGCCGGCAGCTGGCGCGTTTCCTGCAGACTTCCTGATCCGACAGCTAAACGCCACCGGTCGATTCGCCGGTGGCGAAATTGTGCAAAATTGGGCCGTCACCCCACATTGCGCCGATAAAGGGCGAAATTTTAACGAACCCCCGTCGACATTCACTGAAAATTGTTGATAAATGGGGAAAAGAATAAGCTTTGTAACAATTTCGTCTAGAATACATACCATTAAACGCTGTCTCAAATGGCAAGGTTTTCTAACAATATTCGAGTCAGGCAATAAAGCCTTTGGGAGTAATACCATGCAAGAGAATCATAAGATCCTGGTTGTCGATGATGACATGCGCCTGCGCGCGCTTTTAGAACGTTATTTAACCGAGCAGGGCTTCCAGGTTCGCAGCGTTGCCAACGCTGAGCAAATGGATCGCTTGCTGACTCGTGAATCCTTCCATTTGATGGTGCTCGATCTGATGTTGCCGGGCGAAGACGGCCTGTCCATCTGCCGCCGCCTGCGCAGCCAGAGCAACCCGATGCCAATCATTATGGTCACCGCCAAAGGCGAAGAGGTCGATCGCATCGTGGGGCTGGAAATCGGCGCCGACGACTACATTCCTAAACCGTTCAACCCGCGTGAGCTGTTGGCTCGTATCCGCGCGGTGCTGCGCCGCCAGGCGAACGAACTGCCGGGCGCGCCTTCGCAGGAAGAGGCGGTGATCGCGTTCGGCAAATTCAAACTGAACCTCGGCACGCGCGAGATGTTCCGCGAAGACGAACCGATGCCGTTGACCAGCGGCGAGTTCGCGGTACTGAAGGCGCTGGTCAGCCACCCGCGTGAACCGCTGTCGCGCGATAAGCTGATGAACCTGGCGCGTGGCCGCGAATACAGCGCCATGGAGCGTTCCATCGACGTGCAGATCTCTCGCCTGCGCCGCATGGTTGAAGAAGATCCGGCGCATCCGCGTTATATCCAGACCGTGTGGGGTCTCGGCTATGTCTTCGTACCGGACGGCAGCAAGGCATGAGGCGATTGCGCTTTTCACCGCGTAGCTCGTTTGCCCGAACCCTGTTGTTGATCGTCACCTTGCTGTTCGTCAGCCTGGTGACGACCTATCTGGTGGTGCTGAACTTCGCCATCCTGCCCAGCCTGCAGCAGTTCAACAAGGTATTGGCCTACGAAGTGCGTATGCTGATGACCGATCGGCTGCAGCTGGAAGACGGCACGTTGCTGGAAGTGCCGCCGGCGTTCCGCCGTGAGATCTACCGCGAACTGGGCATCTCTCTCTACACCAACTCGGCGGCGGAGGAGAGCGGCCTGCGCTGGGCGCAGCACTACCAGTTCCTCAGCCAGCAGATGGCGCAGCAGCTCGGCGGGCCGACCGATGTGCGGGTGGAGGTGAACAAGAACTCCCCGGTGGTGTGGCTGAAAACCTGGCTGCAGCCCGATATCTGGGTGCGCGTGCCGCTGACGGAAATCCACCAGGGCGACTTCTCGCCGCTGTTCCGCTATACGCTGGCGATCATGCTGCTGGCGATCGGCGGCGCCTGGCTGTTTATTCGTATTCAAAACCGCCCGCTGGTGGAGCTGGAACATGCGGCGCTGCAGGTGGGCAAGGGCATTATTCCGCCGCCGCTGCGCGAGTATGGCGCTTCCGAAGTGCGGTCGGTGACTCGCGCATTCAATCAGATGGCGTCGGGCGTCAAGCAGCTGGCGGATGACCGCACGTTGCTGATGGCCGGGGTCAGCCACGACCTGCGCACGCCGTTGACGCGCATCCGGCTGGCGACGGAGATGATGAGCGCCGAAGACGGCTATCTGGCCGAGTCGATCAATAAAGACATCGAAGAGTGCAACGCCATCATCGAGCAGTTCATCGATTATCTGCGCACCGGGCAGGAAATGCCGACCGAAAGCAGCGATCTGAACGCCATTTTAGGCGAAGTGGTCGCGGCCGAGAGCGGCTATGAGCGGGTGATTGAAACCGCGCTGTCGCCGGGCGAGCTGATGATGAATGTGCATCCGCTGTCGATTAAGCGGGCGGCGGTGAATATGGTGGTGAACGCGGCGCGTTACGGCAACGGCTGGATCAAGGTCAGCAGCGGCCGTGAGCTGCAGCGCGGTTGGTTCCAGGTGGAAGATGACGGACCGGGCATCAAGCCGGACGAGTTGAAGCACCTGTTGCAGCCGTTCGTACGCGGTGACAGCGCGCGCAGCACCAGCGGCACCGGTCTGGGGCTGGCGATCGTGCAGCGCATTATCGACGCGCATGACGGCGAACTGGATATCGGCACCAGCGAGCGCGGCGGGCTGTTGATCCGCGCGTATATTCCGTTGCCGATGGAGAAAAAAGAGTCGACCAACGGCCATCAAACGGCCAGGGAAAACGCCTGACCTCTGGTGTGGGCCGCGCCGCTGCGGCCCCGTCAGGACTTTCTGCTCATCACGTAGTATTCCGCCGCATCTTCATGCAACCGACGGCCGGTCGGCGCCTGCCACGGATCGATTAACTCGATGCCGCAGTGGAGGAAGTCTTTAGTATTGCGGGTGGCCAGGGCGGCGCCGTAATGCAGGCAGGTGGCGGCGATTTGGGTATCCGGCATGCTCATCGCTTTACCCAGCAGCCGATTCCTTGCCGTCAATTCCGCGTATTGCATCGCGCATAGCCCATCAAACGGCAATATCTGCCCCTCGAACTTCAATTCAATGGCGTCTGCCAATTTCAGCTTGAGATCCCGCTGGCGCTTGCCGTCAGGCATGCAGGCCACGCCGCTGAACAGTTCGGCGAGGACAATGGCGCTGAGATAGAGCTCGTCATTGTCCTTTTCATTTAACCAGTTAATGACGTTGTAGTACGGGCTGGGACGCAGCGTTTCTGAAATGACGTTGGTGTCGATAATGATCATGCGTTGTCATCTTCATCATCAAAGGTGACGATGCGTGGCGGCACGGCGTCACGCGGTGGGATCTCCAGCTCAACGCCGCCGAATTCGGCGAAGTGCTGATGCATCCAGGTACCCAATCCATAGCGCGGCGGCTTTTTCACCAGCGCCTGTTTCAGGATCATGCGCGCTTCCTCTTCCATGGAGTGGCCGTTTTTCGCCGCTGAGATACGCAGCAGCTCTTTGATTTCGTCGTCCAGATTTCTGACGGTGATAGTCGCCATTTAAACCTCCTTTGCTATCAATGATTGCATTGACTTATTTTCTCGTCTTGCCGATTAAAAAGCAATCAATTGAAATAAAAAAAGGCGCGGGATCCGCGCCTTAGCTGAAGAGGTAATGCTACCGAATTACAGCTTCGGGCCGGCGCTGACCAACGCGGCGCCCGCAGGCGTGTCGGTGTATTTGTCGAAGTTGGTGATGAAGCGCTCGGCCAGATCCTGCGCTTTTTCCTGCCACTGCTCGAGGCTGGCGTAGGTATTGCGCGGATCGAGGATCTCCGGATTCACGCCCGGCAGCGCGGTCGGCATCGCCAGATCGAAGATCGGCAGAGTGACGGTTTCCGCCTTGTCGATCTCACCGCTCAGGATGGCGTCGATGATGCCGCGCGTATCTTTGATCGAGATGCGTTTGCCGGTGCCGTTCCAGCCGGTGTTGACCAGGTAAGCCTGGGCGCCGGCGGCCTGCATGCGTTTCACCAGCACTTCGGCGTACTGCGTCGGGTGCAGCGACAGGAACGCGGCGCCGAAGCAGGCGGAGAAGGTTGGCGTCGGTTCGGTTACGCCGCGCTCGGTGCCGGCCAGTTTGGCGGTGAAGCCGGACAGGAAGTGGTACTGAGTCTGGTTGGCGGTCAGACGCGATACCGGCGGCAGCACGCCGAAAGCGTCGGCGGTCAGGAAGATCACCTTGGTGGCGTGACCCGCCTTGGACACCGGCTTGACGATGTTCTGGATATGATAGATCGGGTAAGAAACGCGGGTGTTTTCGGTTTTCGAACCGTCATTGAAGTCGATGCTGCCGTCGGCCAGCACGGTGACGTTTTCCAGCAGCGCATCGCGTTTGATGGCGTGGTAGATGTCCGGCTCGGCTTCTTCAGACAGCTTGATGGTCTTGGCGTAGCAGCCGCCTTCGAAGTTGAACACGCCGTCGTCGTCCCAGCCGTGCTCGTCATCGCCGATCAACTGACGCTTAGGATCGGTGGAGAGGGTGGTCTTGCCGGTGCCGGACAGGCCGAAGAACACCGCCACGTCGCCTTTCTCGCCCACGTTGGCCGAGCAGTGCATCGAGGCGATGCCTTTCAGCGGCAACAGGTAGTTCATCATCGAGAACATGCCTTTCTTCATTTCGCCGCCGTACCAGGTGCCGCCGATCAGCTGCATGCGCTCGGTCAGGTTGAAGGCGACGAAGTTCTCCGAGTTCAGGCCTTGCTGCTGCCAGTTCGGGTTGGTGCATTTGGCGCCGTTCATCACCACGAAGTCCGGTTCGAAGTCAGCCAGCTCTTCGTCGCTCGGGCGGATAAACATGTTTTTCACGAAGTGCGCCTGCCAGGCCACCTCGGTGATGAAGCGCACTTTCAGGCGCGAGTCGGCGTTGGCGCCGCAGAAGGTATCCACCACGAACAGGCGCTTGCCGGACAGTTGTTCGGTGACCAGGTGTTTCAGATCGGCCCACACTTCCGGGCTGAGGGGTTTGTTGTCGTTCTTGCCTTTGCCCTGATCGGCCCACCACACGGTATCGCGGGTGATGTCGTCGCGGACGATGTATTTGTCTTTCGGCGAGCGGCCGGTGAAGATGCCGGTATCGACGGAGACGGCACCCAGCTTGGTGACTACCCCACGCTCAAAACCTTCCAGAGATGGGTCTGTTTCTTCCTTAAACAGCAGTTCATAGCTCGGGTTGTGAACGATTTCGCTGACGTCGTGAATGCCGTAAGCGGCCAGATCCTGAGGGGTTATACCTTTAACGCGCATGTTACTACTCCTTGGTCACAGAATTTCTGGCGGCAATTGTAGGGATCTAACGGTGCGTAACCGCGATGGGTATCAAATATTTAACGTTTTAGGCGGTATTTCGTTACGATCTGAGAGATAGCACACGGAAAAAAGCAAACGTGCAAACGGCGGGCGTTGGCGGGCGCCGGGCGCGCCCGCCGAAAGGGTGTAACTTAGTGCAACTGGTCGCTTTCGCCGGTGTTACCCGCATACAGCGCGGCAACATCAACCGGGTCAAAGACATAGTGGCTGCCACAGTAGTCGCAGTGCATGTCGATATTGCCGTCCTGCTCCAGCATGTCCGCCACTTCGTCGGTCGGCAGGGTCAGCAGCGCGTCGGCGCAACGCTGGCGAGAACAGGTGCAGCGGAACTGCACGTCCTGCGGTTCGTACAAGGTGACCTCTTCCTGATGGTACAGGCGGTACAACACTTCGTTGGCCGGCAGGCCGAACAGCTCTTCGCTTTTGACCGTGTTGGTCAGTTGCACCAGATGATCGAAATCATCGAGGTTGCCGCCCTGCGCCGGCAGCACCTGCAGCAGCATGCCGGCCGCCGCGGCGTTGCCTTCCGCTTCGCCGGTGCGGATGAACAGGCGGGTTGGCAGCTGTTCGGACTGGCGGAAGTAGGCTTCCAGGCATTCGGCCAGGGTTTCACCTTCCAGGCCGACAACGCCCTGATAGCGCTCGCCTTCCGTCGGGGAAATGGTGATGACCATGACGCCGTTGCCGATCATCTGATGCAAGGTGCTGTCGTCGGCGATAGGCGCCTGGGTGCGCGCAACGCCGCGCATCTCCTGGCGATTGTTGCCGTTGATCACCGCCAGCTTCAGCGGGCCGTCGCCTTGCAGCTGAACGGTGATGTCGCCGTCGAACTTCAAGGTGGCGGTCAGCAGACTGGTGGCGACCAGCAGTTCACCCAGCAGCTTTTGCACCGGCGCCGGGTAGTCGTGGTTATTCAGGATCTGCTGATAGGTTTCGCTGACGGTAACCAGCTCGCCGCGCACCGCGTAGTTTTCAAACAGGTAACGGTGCAATTGGTCATGGTTGGACATAATCTTCTCTCATTGCGGTGAGGGGTTATTCCGGCTCACCAAATTTAAATTTCATCAGGTCGCGCCGCTCCTTTTTGTCCGGACGACGGTCCGGATGCGGCATGGTCAACGCGTTCATCTTGCGCGCCAGCGCCATTTTTTCGCGGTTGGCGATGCTGGCTTCGGTTTCCTGATACATTTGCTGCGCCTCGCTGGCGCCGCGGCGTTGGCTGGTCAGCGCCAGCACGATCACCGTACGTTCTTCGTTGCCCTGCCGCAGCTTGAGCTCGGCGTTAAGTTCGACAATCTTGCTCGGCTTGCCACGCTGGCCGTTGTAATGCACCTTGCCGCCGTCGATCATTTCGCGCGCCAGCGCGCGGGTCTTGTAGAAGCGTGCGGCCCACAGCCACTTATCCAGCCGGACCGCGTCGTCGCGCGTCGCTTTTTCCTTCATGCTTCCCCCTTGGCCAGCGCCGGTATCAGCAGGCGATAGTCGCGCATCGACGGATGGCGCTGGAAGCTTTTCTCCGCCGTGCTGGAGTCCGGGTTTTGCACGCCCAGGCAGTAACGAATGCCGAAAGTGCGCGCCGCGTCGAGGATCGGCTCGCCGTCGTCGACGAACAGCGTGCGCTGCGGGTTGAACCCGGTGTGCTGTTGCACCGCCTGCCACAGACGCTGATCTTCTTTCGGATAACCAAATGTGTGGGTGGAAAACAATAAATCAAGGTGCCGATCCAGACCGGTATGCTCGATTTTCACCGCCAGGCTGTGCGGATGGGCGTTGGTCAGCAAAATGGTTTGCAGGCCGGCACCGCGCAGCGCCCGTAAAAATGGCTCGGTGTCCTCGCGCAGCCGGGCGCGGCTGCCCACTTCGCTGGTCATGCGGTAGATATCCAGATCCAACCGCTCGCTCCAGTAATCGAAGCAATACCAATTCATGGTGTGCTGCACCGCCTGATATTCCCGCTCAATAATATTGCGGGCTTCATCAAACGGAATGGCGCGCCTTTCGCTCAGCGCTTGCGGCACCAGGCTGAGCCAAAAGTGACTGTCGAATTCCAGATCCAGCAAGGTGCCGTCCATATCCAGCAGCACGGTATCGATCTGCGGCCAATCAAACTCGGGAACCATAAAAACTCCACGGGCGAACCGACGGGCGGTCCGCAGATGAGAATAATAGCGTTAGCGTAGCATAAGCAGATGACAGGGCGGAGGCCCCGGCGTCAGGTTCAGGGCATCGGCCGCATCGACATCGGATTGAGCTGCGGGTTGAAGCAGCTGTCGTAGTAACGCTGGATATCGGCGACGCGGTGTTGATTTATGCGCCGACGCTGCACCAGCCGCCAGGCGTTATAGCCCAGGCTGACGACCACCGCCAGCAACAGCAGGCTGGTGCCGAGGTAGCGCCACAGGGTGATCATGTCCGGTTCGCTGTGCAGCGCCACGTGGCGGGTGCCGTTGGCATCGACGCTGAGGCTGGTGATCACCCCCTGGGCCTGGAACGGGGTATGCAACAGCAGAGTGGAAAGGCGCTGCAGTTCATTCCACTGGTCGAGGGCGTTGTATTCGCTTTGCGGCACCGAGGATTGCGGGTGGCTGACCAGTTGGCGGCCTTCGTCGCTGCGGATCAGGAAACCGCCCGGTGGCGGGCTGTTGAGCGCCGCGGCGGCCAGGCGCGTTTCATTGAAGATGAACGATGACGTGGCCACTTTGGTCAGGCTTTCCAGCGACTCGGCGCTCACCGGGCGCAGCAGGACGTTGACGCCTTGCAGCGCGCCGGACCTGGCGCGTTTCATCAGGCCGCTCCAGTTTTTGGCGTTGCCCAGGTTGACCAAGGCGTTTTTTAACCGCACGCAGTCGTTTTCTGCCTGACATAAATCCTGCGTTTTCAAAACGATATCAGAGAAGTCATCCAACAGGATCATGCCGGATTTCTCGATGGCGCTGGCCAGCTGCGGGTTGACCTTCTGATCGGCGCCGCTCGGATGCAGCTGGCTGTTGACCGTGGCCAGCAGGGCCGTCGCTTTGTCTATGACTTCCGATTCCGGCTGCGGCAGCGGGGCGGCGTTGTTCCAATAGATGCCGGAGCAGTCGAACGGCGCAAAATTGACGGTGCCGCCACCGTTGGCCGGCGGCGGCACATAGCACATGCCGCTGCCGCGCACTTTCAGCGTGTCGCCGATGCGCAGCGGCGTGGCTTCCAGGGCCTGCACGCTGGTCACTTCCACTTTTTGCGCACCCTGCAGCCAGGCCATGCTGAGGGTCAGCGGCAGGTTGAGCGGGATATAGATCAACAGCAACAGCAGTACCAGCGCCGAGCTGGCGACCAGCACCGCGTTGCGGCCCCACTGCTGCAGCGGGAAATTCTTCACTTCGTCATGCAGCGAGAGGAAGCGCCCCTGGCGCACTACCTGCCGATTGAGGTAGACGTCCACATCGGTGGTCTTGCCCAGATCCTGAGTCAGGTACGGCTGCCAATGCGGCGGGTAGATAAGATCGATGATGCCGAGCGAAATGTTGCTGATCTGCCCCTGATCGGACTCGCCGAACAGGCCCCAGCGCTTCGGCGTGCCGCGCAGGCAGTGGATCTCTTTCAGCTCACGCGATGCCGGACGGCGGAACAGGTTCCAGCATCCCCAGGCGATCATCAGCACCGCCACAAAAATCATCCAGGGGATAACCAGCACCGGGCTTATCAGGCTGAAGAACAGCAGCAGCAGTGCGGCGGAGATGATGACGGCTTCGCGGATGCCGTTCGGCCGGTTCAGCGCATGCTCTTCCGGCGTTTCCTTGCGAATATTGACCAGCTCGACATGCTCGCTCTCTTCCTTGCGGATGGACGCGTTTTTGGTCGGCGTGGCGGCCACCACCGGCGGCTGCGGCCGGTCGTGAATGTGATCTTTCAGCGAGTGCCCGTTGAGCGAAATCACCAGCGGCAGCGTCTGGGTTCTGATCACTTCCACATGGTTGTCGGCGGTGATATAGGGTTCCCAAAACGGCGGCAGATGCACCTCTTCCGCGTCGAGGTAATAGCGCCATTTATTGGGATCGTCGCTGGCCAGCCCGTAGCGGGTGATGGCGTGCGTGACCGGATATACGTTATCGCTTTGCGGGGTGAGCGCCAGCTTGGCCGCGGGCAGCGTAGCGCCGCCGCCGGGCAACAGTTTGTTGCTCAGTTTGTTTTGCTGACTGAGATAGAACTCGACCGCGGCGCGCTCTTCGTCGGTCAGCTTGCGGTGGGCAGGCTTGATAAACGGCAATGCGTGCGCCAGCGCCGACGGGTTGCGGGCCTTGAACCACAGGTACAGGCCGGCGGCAATCAGGCAGACAAGCACTAAGGCCAATATCAACACTATTGTGCTCATGCAATCCCCATCTCACACCCGTGAATTTCGCCAACCTGATGAAAAGCTGAATATTATACGGAGTAAACCGCCAGGAGGCACCCAGAACTAATGAGGGAACAAACAGATTCTCGCTCTGGATCTCATTCCTTCATGACGCAAGGCCATTTTATCACTGATTCTTGCCTGCGTGATACTAGCAACCGGCCTCTGTCGTCGATATCGGTATTATCCTATTTTCTTGCGCGCTGTTTGCTGAATCAGTACGGAAAATCGCCGGCCGCTGGCTACGCTTGTTAAAAGAAAGTAAATTACTGTTCATGCGCGTTGCGGCGGAGCTTGCCCTTAACGCACAATGTGATCAGGATCGAATTTGGTCAGCGTTTGAGCGCCAATGAGCCGTGCGTTACGCCAATCATTTTTTCGGTTGCCCCGTCCGCGCCTGGGTAACCTCTTTGAGGCAATCATGGATAAACACCTGCAAAAACCTAAAATTCTGAAAGTGGAAACGGTCGCGCGTTCGCGTTTATTTAACGTCGAGTCGGTCGATTTGGAATTCAGCAACGGTGTTCGGCGGGTGTATGAGCGCATGCGGCCTTCGGATCGCGAAGCGGTGATGATCGTGCCGGTGATTGGCGATGACCTGCTGCTGATCCGCGAATATGCGGTCGGCACCGAATCCTATGAGCTGGGGTTCCCGAAAGGGCTGATCGATCCCGGTGAAGGGGTGCTGGAGGCGGCCAACCGCGAGCTGATGGAAGAGGTGGGGTACGGCGCGAAACGCTTTGATTTTCTCAGTAAGCTGACGATGGCGCCGTCCTACTTTTCCAGCAAAATGAATATCGTGCTGGCGCACGATCTCTATCCGCAGAGCCTGGAAGGGGATGAACCGGAGCCCTTGCCGCAGGTGCGCTGGCCGATCGCCAACATGATGGCGCTGCTGGCGGAACCGGATTTCCGCGAGGCGCGCAACGTCAGCGCGCTGTTCCTTTCCGAGGCATTTTTGCGCGCGTCGCGCTGATACGCTTCACGCCGAATAAAAAAAGGGCCAGATTTCTCTGGCCCTTTTCGATCAGAACAGCTCGTGGCTTTCGCCGCCCGGATCGGTCAACGTGGTGCCGGTATCGCGCGATGGGTAATCCGTCGGCTGCGTTCCTTCGATGAAGTATTCGGAACGGCTGCCGCCGCCACCGCCAGAGAGCTTGCCGCTGCTCTTGTCGATGGTGACGCTGATGATGCCCGGCGGCGGCGTGACTTTCTGCTCTGGGATGCCTTCCAGCGCGGTTTTCATAAAGTCGTCCCACGCCGGCTGGGCGCTCTTGGCACCGCCTTCACCGCCGGAAATCTGATCCGGGATGGCGCCGGATACCGTCGAACGGCCCAGGTCGCGGCGGTGATCGTCGAAACCGATCCACACCGAGGTCACGGTATCCGGGCCATAGCCGGAGAACCAGGCGTCCTTGGAACTGTTGGTGGTACCGGTTTTGCCGCCGATATCATGACGTTTCAGATCGCGGCCGGCGCGCCAGGCGGTACCCATCCAACCCGGTTCGCCGAAGATGTTGCTGTTCAGCGCGTCGTGGATAAGGAAGGCCAGCTGTGTGCTGATGACGTGCGGCGCATACTGTTGGTCGCCGTCCTGCTGTACCTGAGCCGGGGTGACTTGCTCCAGCTGAGGCATCGGCACCGTGCTGTTGTTGCCTTCCTGCGAGGTGGCGACGTTTTCGATGTTGTCGTCGGACAGCACCGCCGAACGGTGGGTATCGCCGTAGATCACCGGCAGGTTACAGCTGCCGCACACCACTTTCGGTTTGGCTTCGAACACCGTATTGCCGTTATCGTCTTCAATTTTGGTGATGAAGTACGGATCGACCAGGTAACCGCCGTTCGCCAGCACCGCGTAGCCGCGAACCAGCTGCATCGGGGTGAAGGAGGCGGACCCCAGCGCCAGCGATTCGGTATGCACGATATTCTGCGCCGGGAAGCCGAAGCGCTGCAGATATTCCGCCGCGTAGTCGACGCCCATCGCGCGCATCGCACGCACCATCACCACGTTCTTCGATTGCCCCAACCCCTGTCGCAGGCGAATCGGGCCGTCGTAGGTCGGCGGCGAGTTCTTCGGCCGCCAGTCGGTGCCGGCGCCGGCATCCCAACGGGTAATCGGCAAGTCATTCAGAATGGTGGCCAGCGTCAGGCCTTTATCCATCGCGGCGGTGTACAGGAACGGTTTGATGTTCGAGCCCACCTGACGCAGGGCCTGCGTGACGCGGTTGAACTTGCTCTGATTAAAGTCGAAGCCGCCAACCAGCGCTTTCACCGCGCCGTCGTTCGGGTTGATAGAGACCAGCGCCGAGTTGACGTCCGGCACCTGCGACAACCACCAGGCTTCGTTCACTTTACGCACCCACACTTGCTGGCCGGCCTGCACTACGTCGGTGACGCGTTTCGGCGTTGGGCCTTGCTGAGTGTCCGAACGGTATGGGCGTGCCCAGCGCATGGTCGCCATCGGCAGGGCAATACTGCTGCCGTCGGCCAGCATCGCCGTCGCTTCCTGCGGGTTGGCGGCGGTGATCACCGCCGGCGCCAGCGGGCCGTAGTTCGGCAGGTTTTTCAGCGAATCGACAATCTGTTTGCGATCCCAGGCCGCTTCGCCGACTTTCCACAACACGTTGGATGGGCCGCGGTAACCGTGGCGCATGTCATAGGCCAGCACGTTGTTGCGTACCGACTCCTGCGCCGCCAGCTGCAGCCGTTTGGTGACGGTGGTGTAAACCTTGTAACCATCGGTATAGGCGTTTTCACCGTAACGCTTGATCATCTCCTGACGCACCATCTCGGAGAGATACGGCGCGGAGAAGCTGATTTCCGGCGCATGGTAATTGGCGACCAGGTCTTCGGAGCGCGCCTGATCGTACTGCGCCTGCGTGATGTAGTGTTCGTCCAGCATGCGCGACAGCACCACGTTGCGACGGGCAACGGCGCGATCGTGCGAATAGAGCGGGTTGAAGGTGGATGGCGCTTTCGGCAGGCCGGCGATGGTCGCCATTTCGCTCAGGGTCAGCTGGCTGACGTCTTTGCCGAAATAGACTTGCGCGGCGGCGCCCACGCCGTAGGCGCGGTAACCCAGATAGATCTTGTTCAGATACAGCTCAAGGATTTCATCCTTGGTGAGCATCTGCTCGATGCGCACCGCCAGGAAGGCTTCCTTGATTTTACGCATCAGGGTGCGTTCCGGGCTTAAGAAGAAGTTACGCGCCAGCTGTTGGGTAATGGTACTGGCCCCCTGCGAAGCGTGGCCGGAGACCAACGCGATGGAGGCGGCGCGGAAGATGCCGACCGGATCGACGCCATGGTGATCATAGAAACGGCTGTCTTCGGTGGCGATGAATGCGTGCACCATCACCGGCGGAATTTGATCCAGTTTCAGCGGAATGCGGCGTTTCTCGCCGTATTGGGCGATCAGTTCGCCATCGGCGCTGTAGACCTGCATCGGTATCTGCAGCCGCACATCTTTCAGCGTTGCGACGTCGGGCAGCTGCGGCTCGACATATTTGTACAAGCCGAAAATCGAGGCTGCTCCCAGCACGATGCAACATACTGCAAGGATTAGTAAATACTTTACGAACTTCACCTGAGATTTCCCATTTCTAAGTCATTTGGGCAGTTTATAAACAACCGCGCGGTAGTATAAAGGCAAGCCTGCGACATGGATATGTTCTTTTATCATCTGATGTTATGGAGGCTTGCGAAACATGTTCCCTCAAGCATGGCAGGTGGGGCTGGATATACAAATCGACTGCGTGCGGGCGGTGGCGGCTCAACGCCGCCGCAACGGCTGGCAGTTGCGCCACTGGTGGCAGCAGGCGCTGCCGCAGGCGGTTTTACGCGATGGCTGTCTGGAACCTTCCGAATTTCTTATCCGGGCGCTGCGGCAATGGCGCGTCCAACTGCCGCGACATATTTCCTTACGCATTGCCCTGCCGGCGCAGCGCGTGTTGCAGCAACGCATGGCGCAGCCGGACGCGCGGCTGCGCGAGCCGGAACGCAGCGACTATATCGGCGGCCACGGTGTGAAGCAGTTTCCGCTCGACGGCCAGACGCTGGCGCTCGACTATCGCACCGCGCCGGCGGATGAGGCGGCGCTGTTGCTGACCGCCGCGCGGCGGCAGGAGCTGCAGCAGTGGCTGCATTGTCTGCGTCAGGCTGGCCTGCATCCGCAAGCGGTCGATATCACCCCCTGCGCGCTGCGGATGATGGCGACGGCGGCAGGCGTGCCGCCCGCCGCGGGGCTAATGCACCGTCTCGAACGAGAATGGCTGTGGGTGGCGCCGGCTGACGGCGCGTTCGCCTTTGGTCTGGCGCCGGGCGACGATGACGCGCAGGCGCTGCGGGCGCTGCAAGCCCAGATGCCGGCGGGCGACGATCGGCCCATCTATGCCGGCAGCGTGCTGGCAGGTGCCTTGCCCGCCGGTTGCCTTGCCTGGTCGCCGCTCAGCGCCTTCACGCAGCTGCGTCCGCCGTTGCCTGCGCATCCTTCGGCGTTCGCGTTGGCCGGTGGCCTGGCGCTGCGCGAGGAGGATCGCTGATGTATCAGGTCAACTTTCTGCCCTGGCGACAACGCCGCGAGCGGCGACGCGGCTATTTTTGGTTGGGCGTGCTGCTGTTGCAGCTAACGGCACTGCTGCTGGCGCTGTTCCTGGTCGCCGGCCAGTTGCGTCACCAACAGGCGCAGCGGCAGGCGCGGCTGGCGATGCTGGGTGAAGAGCTGGCGGCACTGACGTTGCTCGCCCGTCAGCAACAGCAAGAGCGGGCGCAGCGGGCGCTGCACCGCGCCCGCGCCGAACGGCAGGCGAGCAACGCCCAACATAACCGGCGTTATTTTCAGCTGCTGCAGCAATTGTCCTCCAGCATTCCTCCACCGCTGTGGCTTACGGCGATGGAGAGTGATGCGGTGAACGGCCTGCGGCTGCGTGGATTGAGCCGCTCTCCTGCGGCCATCACGCAGTTCGAACGGCGGCTGGCGGGGATGCCTGCGTTGCCGCGGTTGCGTTTGGCTGAGGTGGCGCAACGCGACGACGGCCTGTACACCTTTCATCTGGCGGCGCAGTGGGGGCGTGATGGATAACCGTTTGTCATCCGGGCTGCGTCTCTGGCTGAGCTTGCCGGGCTGGCTATTACTGCTGTCGCAAGGGTTGGGTATCGGCACGTTGGCGCTGTTGGGCGGCGGCTGGATGTTGCAAGACGAATGGCGTCAGCGGGAAAGCGCGGCGGAGCGGCAACAGCGTCTGTTGCAACAGATCGCCATGGTGCAACGCCAACTGGACGAGGTGCCGGAAACCGCTATCCCGGCGGCGCCGCTACCTCCGTCCACCACCGGCGATCTGGCGAGCGTGCTGCAACGGGCGGGAGGCGCGTTGTTGCGCTGGCAGCGGCAGGAAAAACCGCCGCGGCAAACGCTGAGCTTGCGCATTGACTACGCCGGTTTGCTGGCGCTGCTGGAGACGCTGCCCACCGATGTACGCCTTGAGCAGCTGAGCGTGGAGACGCCGTCCCTTGGCATGACGGCGCGGTTGGTTTTGCAGGATGCCACCGAGGATCAGCCCAATGAGTAAAAGGCCCTGCCGTTGGTGGTGGTTGCTATGGCCATGGGCATTGTGCGCTGAGCCGCGCGACCCGTTTGCGCCGCTGCCGATGCCTGCTTGTGCCCAAACGGAGGCGTCGCCGGCGGGCTGGCGACTGAAAGGCGTCATCGGGCAACCGACGCTGCGCTATGGCTGGGTGGTGACGCCGGCGGGGCAATGGTTGCGCCTGCGGCCGCAGCAACGGGTGCTGTCCGAGCGCTGGCAGGTGACGCAGGTGCAGGCGCGTAGCCTGACGTTAACGGCGCTGACGGCCGAACCAGATTGCCCGGCGAGCCAGGGCGACGTCTCGCTCATGATGGACAACAAGGATGGCAAACCATGAAAGGATGTGTTGGATTGGGCTTGGCGCTGTGGTGCCTGGCGCTCGGCACCGCGCAGGCGCAGGATAAGCAGCGGGTTTCCCTGGAATTTCAGGATGCGCCGGTCACGGTCATCCTGCAGGCGTTGGCGGATTATCGGCAGATGAACCTGATCGCCGCGCCCGGCGTGAGCGGCAACCTGACGCTGCGGCTGGAGAATGTGCCCTGGCCGCAGGCGCTGGCGTTGACCCTGCGCATGGGCAAACTGGCGATGACGCGGGAAGGCAACGTGATACTGATCTCGCCGGAGCCGGACGCACAGGAAAAAAGGCAGCAGCGAGAGGCGTTGGCGCAGCGGCAACCGCTGCATAGCCTGACCTTGACGTTACAGAACGGCGATGCGGCGGAAATTGCCGAAAGCCTCAACGCCCAACGTGGCGCGTTGCTGAGCGAGCGTGGCAGCGTGTTGGCGGATAAACGCACCAATACGCTGCTGCTGCGCGACACCGCGCCAATCCTGACGCAGTTGAAAAAGCGGATAACGGAAATGGACGCGCCGCTGGCGCAGGTGCAACTGGCGGCGCATATCGTGACCATCAACCGCGAAAGCCTGCGTGAGCTTGGCGTGCGTTGGGGGTTGGCGCCCGACGACAGGCCGGCGCGGCCGTTGCGGCCGGGCAATGTCGGTGTCAACCTGCCGCTGGAGCGCAGCGCGGTGAACGCCGGTTTCCATCTGGCGCGCATCAGCGGGCGTTTGCTGAGCCTGGAGCTGACGGCGCTGGAGCAGGAGAATCAGGTGGAGATCATCGCCAGTCCACGCCTGCTGACGGCGCACCTGCAAACCGCCAGTATCAAGCAGGGAACCGAGATCCCTTACGAAGTGTCAAGCGGCGCCAGCGGTGCGACTGCCATCGAGTTCAAAGAGGCGGTGCTGGGCATGGAGGTGACACCGAAAGTGTTGCCGGACGGGCGCATCACGCTGACGCTGCACATCAGCCAAAATATGCCGGGGCGCGCCATCAGCCGCGGGGCGGGTGAGGCACTGACCATCGATAAACAGGAGATTAAGACGCAGATCACGGTGAAAAACGGTGAAACCCTGGTGCTCGGCGGTATTTTTCAACGGCATAGCGGCAAGACGGCGGACAAGGTGCCGGGGTTGGGGGATGTGCCGTTATTGGGAGGCTTGTTCCGACAAAGCGGCGCACAACAGAAAAAACGCGAGCTGGTGATCTTCATTACGCCGACCCTGATTAAGGGATAAGCGGCGGCCTGTCGGCCGGGCGGCAAATCTCCTAAAGTTGATGAGCAGATACACTTTTTTATCTCCTTGGGGGGATCTGCGTTTGACGCTGCGGCCGATTTAGCTTACAAGGGTTACCGAATTGAGCACCGAGGTTTTTTGTTAGCGTCAAGACGCCGTTAAAAACATATGGTTTCCCTCCCGCGGCGTGGATTGCGATTTATTCGGTTGCCAAACTACCAAGAGTGTTGAGATAATTTTTCGTCTGATCTCGCACTATCGCTCATGAGGTTTCAGTTTAGGTCCCGCCGCTGATTTGATTGGCGGGGCGGGTTAACATTAACGAATTGTCTTAGTAATACCGAAAAACATGGCAGAGAAACGCAATATCTTTCTGGTTGGGCCTATGGGTGCCGGCAAAAGCACTATTGGCCGTCAGTTAGCTCAGCAACTCAATATGGAGTTCTTCGACTCCGATCAAGAAATTGAGCGACGTACCGGAGCTGACGTGGGCTGGGTATTCGACGTGGAAGGGGAAGAAGGTTTCCGCGATCGTGAAGAAAAAGTCATTAATGAACTGACGGAAAAACAAGGGATTGTGTTGGCGACCGGCGGCGGTTCGGTGAAGTCGCGCGAAACGCGCAACCGTCTGTCCGCGCGCGGTGTGGTGGTCTATCTGGAAACCACGATCGAGAAGCAGCTTGCTCGTACCCAGCGTGATAAAAAACGCCCGCTGCTGCAGGTCGATTCTCCGCCGCGTGAAGTGCTGGAAGCCTTGGCGAAAGAGCGCAATCCGTTGTATGAAGAGATTGCCGATGTCACCATCCGCACCGACGATCAGAGCGCTAAAGTGGTTGCCAACCAGATCATCAACATGCTGGAAAGCAACTGATTGCCGCTTTCCGCGTTCGCCGTCGGCCAATGCGGAAAACTGATTTGTGTTCCCCGCCGCAGCGGGGATCAACCACCGCCGCACCATACAGAGAACTGAGCGCGACATGGAGAGAATTACTGTAACGCTTGGGGAGCGCAGCTACCCGATTACCATCGCCGCCGGATTGTTTAACGATCCGGCTTCTTTTATGCCGTTGAAGGCGGGTGAGCAAGCGATGTTGGTCACCAACCAGACCCTGGCGCCGCTTTATCTGGAGCGTGTCCGGCAGGTGTTGGAGCAGGGCGGCGTCGTGGTGGATCAGGTGATCCTTCCCGATGGTGAGCAGTACAAATCTCTGGCGGTGTTGGAGCAGGTGTTTTCGGCGCTGCTGGAAAAACCGCACGGGCGTGATACCACGCTGATCGCCCTCGGCGGCGGCGTTGTCGGCGATCTGACCGGCTTTGCCGCCGCGTGCTACCAACGCGGCGTGCGCTTTATTCAGGTTCCCACCACGTTGTTGTCGCAGGTGGACTCTTCCGTGGGCGGCAAGACCGCCGTCAACCACCCGCTCGGCAAAAACATGATTGGCGCTTTCTATCAACCCGCTTCGGTGGTGGTTGATCTGGATTGCCTGGAAACCTTGCCGACGCGTGAACTCTCTTCCGGCCTGGCAGAAGTCATCAAATACGGGATCATCCTCGATCGCGAGTTCTTCGTCTGGTTGGAAAACAACATCGATGCGCTGATGGCGCTGGATATGCAGGCGTTGGCCTACTGTATCCGCCGCTGCTGTGAGCTCAAGGCCGAGGTGGTGGCTGCCGACGAACGCGAAAGCGGCCTGCGCGCCTTGCTGAATCTGGGCCATACTTACGGCCACGCCATCGAAGCCGAAATGGGCTACGGCGTATGGCTGCACGGCGAAGCGGTGGCTGCCGGCATGGTGATGGCGGCGGAAACCGCGCACCGTCTCGGCCAGTTCTCCGTTGAAGATATCGAACGCATCAAAACGCTGCTGCTGCGCGCCGGCTTGCCGGTCTGCGGGCCGCAGGAAATGACGCCGGGATCCTATCTGCCGCACATGCTGCGCGACAAGAAAGTGCTGGCGGGTGAACTGCGCCTGGTGCTGCCGACCGCGATCGGTGCGGCGGAAGTGCGCGGCGGCGTAGGGCATGAGCTGGTGTTGGCGTCGATCGCCGCCTGCCTGCCTGAGCAGACGCGTAATTAAATCGGACTAAGTAACAGTGGCTTAGCCGCCATTTGCATCTATATTAATACAGTGAGCAGAGCACGACGGGTGTCGCTTTGCCATCATCGGGTTAATCTGCCCGTGCCACGGTAGGTCTACGGTGGTGGGCTTTTGCCTCTAGTTGGAGGGTTTCAGATGGACGAGTTTAAACCGGAAGACGATCTCAGACCTGATAGCAGCGATCGTCGCCCTACGCGCTCGCGCAAGCCGGCCGCCGCGCCGCGCTTCGCCGTTTCGCGCCAACATTTGATGATTGGCATCGGCATTTTGGTGCTGCTGCTGCTGATTATCGGCATCGGTTCCGCCCTGAAGGCGCCGACCAAACATGAAGCGGCTCAGGAGAACGGCGCGCAAAACGGCGGAGCCCGCGATATCAACCTGTCCGGTTCTTCGTCGCTGACTACCGCCAACAACGGCGTGCCGGGCGGTACCACGGATACCCACGATAACAACGGCGTGAGCGCGACTCAGCCGCAGCAACCGCAGAACGTCAGTGTTCCGCCGATCTCCGGCACGCCGACCGAAGCGCAAACGCAGCCTCAGCAGGGCGGTGCGCAGCAGCGCGTCGATTTGCCGGGCAACATGGCGGATGCGTTGTCGCAGCAGCAGGGGCAGGTGGATGCGGCGACCCAAGGCATGACCGGCGCAGCGTCGACGTTGCCGACCGCACCGGCGACGGTGATGAGCGGCGCCGCAGCGCGCGAAGCGACGCGTCCTGTGCAGGGAACCGCGCCGCAACAGCATAAAACGCCGGCGAAAACTGCCGCCGCCAAACCGGCCGCAACGCAGCATAAATCACCGACCACGGTGTATACGCCGCCGGCCAAGCCGTCTTCCACCGCGAAAGCGGGAGCGGTCGCCAGCAGCGGCAGTTCTGTGCAGTCTGCGCCGGGCAGCCACTATACCTTGCAGCTGAGCAGCGCTTCGCGTTCCGATACGCTGAACGCCTACGCCAAACAGCAGAAGCTGCAGAATTACCTGGTGTACGCCACCAAGCGTGACGGCAAGCCGTGGTACGTGCTGGTGAGCGGCAACTATGCTTCTTCCGCAGAAGCGAAGCGCGCCATTGCTTCGTTGCCGGCGGATGTGCAGGCGAAAAAACCATGGGTCCGACCTGTACACCAAGTGCAGCAAGATCTTAAAAAATAAATCATTTAAATTTGTGCGCTGATGTGCTGTCTGAAACAGAGTACAATCCGCCGCTCTGAATTGTATAAGTAGCTAATTGACGGCATGAAGAAAAACCGCGCTTTTTTAAAATGGGCTGGTGGAAAATACCCGCTGGTAGATGAGATTCGTCGCCATCTGCCGGCGGGAGACTGCTTAATCGAGCCCTTCGTGGGTGCGGGATCCGTCTTTCTGAATACGGATTACGACGCCTACATTCTCGCCGACATCAATAGCGATCTTATCAACCTGTATAACATCGTTAAGCTGCGCACGGATGACTTCGTGCGCGATGCCCGCACGCTTTTCGCCGATGAATTCAATAACTCGGATCAGTTTTACCTGCTGCGAGAAGAGTTCAATACTAGTACCGAGCCTTACCGCCGGGCGCTGCTGTTCCTGTACCTGAACCGTCACTGCTATAACGGCCTGTGCCGCTATAACCTGCGCGGCGAGTTTAACGTGCCGTTTGGCCGGTACAAGAAACCGTACTTCCCGGAAGAAGAGCTCTACTGGTTTGCCGAAAAATCGCGCAATGCCACTTTTGTCTGCGAGCATTACCGCGATACCATGGCGAAGGCCGTGGCCGGTGCCGTGGTGTATTGCGATCCGCCTTACGCGCCGCTGTCGGCGACGGCGAATTTCACCGCTTACCACACCAACAGCTTCAGCATCGCCGATCAGCAGAGTTTGGCGCATCTGGCGCACCAGCTCTCGGTAGAGAGCCAGGTACCGGTATTGATCTCCAATCACGATACCGAGCTGACGCGCGACTGGTACCAGCATGCTGCGCTGTATGTGGTGAAAGCGCGCCGCACGATCAGCCGCAATATTCTCGGCCGCAGCAAAGTGAATGAGCTTTTGGCGCTGTATCGCTAAGCCGGGGGCACCCCGGCGCATAACAACTCGACCCTACGTTTGGAGAAGCGGATGAAAAAGTTTTTGATTGCCCCGTCCATTCTGTCGGCAGATTTTGCCCGGTTAGGTGAAGATACCGCTAACGTGCTGGCCGCAGGCGGCGACGTGGTGCACTTCGACGTCATGGACAACCACTACGTGCCCAATCTGACCATCGGTCCGATGGTGTGCGAAGCGCTGCGCAACTACGGCATTACCGCGCCGATTGACGTGCATCTGATGGTCAAGCCGGTAGATCGCATCGTGCCAGATTTCGCCAAGGCCGGCGCGTCTTATATCTCTTTCCACCCCGAAGCTTCCGAACATGTCGATCGCACCATTCAGCTGATCAAAGAGCACGGTTGTAAGGCCGGCCTGGTGTTCAACCCGGCGACGCCGCTAAGCTACCTCGATTACGTGATGGATAAAATTGACGTGATCCTGCTGATGTCGGTCAACCCGGGCTTCGGCGGCCAGTCGTTTATCCACGGCACTCTGGACAAGCTGCGCCAGGTACGCAAACTGATCGACGACAGCGGTCGCGATATCCGCCTGGAAGTCGACGGCGGGGTGAAAGTGGATAACATCGCCGAAATCGCCGCCGCAGGCGCCGATATGTTCGTCGCCGGTTCCGCCATCTTTGGCCAGCCGGACTACCGCAAGGTGATTGACGAAATGCGCAGCGAGCTGGCGAAGGTTACCCATGGCTGATTTCGGCGCGATCCGCGCATTGGCCTTCGATCTGGACGGCACGCTGGTCGACAGCGCGCTGGGTCTGGCGGCCGCCATCGATATGGCGCTGGAAGAGACGGGCCTGCCGCAAGCGGGTGAGGAGCGGGTCGGCACCTGGATCGGCAACGGCGCCGACGTGCTGGTGCAGCGCGCGCTGCGTTGGGCGGAGGCGGAAGGCTCGCCGGAGCAGTGCAGCCGGCTGCGTGAACGCTTCGACCATTTCTACGCGCAGACCGTCGACAGCGGCAGCCGTCTGTTCCCACAGGTGCAAGAGACGCTGGCCCGCCTGGCCGCGCACGGTTACCCGATGGCGCTGGTGACCAACAAGCCGACGCCGTTCGTGGCGCCGCTGCTGGCATCGTTGGGCATTGGCGACTATTTCTCGCTGGTGATCGGCGGCGACGACGTGACGGAAAAGAAACCGCACCCGGCACCGTTGTACCTGGTGCTCGGCAAGCTTGGCCTGCGCGCGCATGAACTGCTGTTCGTCGGCGACTCACGCAACGATATTCAAGCCGCGCAGGGCGCCGGTTGCCCGAGCGTCGGCTTTACCTACGGTTATAACTACGGCGAATCGATCGCCCTGAGCCACCCCGATCGGGTGTTGGAGCGCTTCGCCGATTTGTTGCCCGCTCTTGGGCTGTCATCTTTAGAGAATCAGGAAATTTAAACATGAGTAAGCCCATCGTATTTAGCGGCGCGCAGCCGTCCGGCGAACTGACCATCGGCAACTACATGGGTGCGCTGCGTCAGTGGGTGCAGATGCAGGACGACTACGACTGCATCTATTGCATCGTCGATCTGCATGCCATCACCGTGCGCCAGGACGCCGAGAAGCTGCGCAAGGCCACGCTGGATACGCTGGCGCTGTACCTGGCCTGCGGTATCGATCCGGAAAAAAGCACCATCTTCGTGCAGTCGCACGTGCCTGAGCACACGCAGCTGAGCTGGGTGCTGAACTGTTACACCTATTTCGGCGAACTGAGCCGCATGACGCAGTTCAAGGACAAATCCGCGCGCTACGCGGAGAACATCAACGCCGGGCTGTTCAGCTATCCGGTGCTGATGGCGGCGGACATCCTGCTGTATCAAACCAACCAGGTGCCGGTGGGCGAAGATCAGAAACAGCACCTGGAGCTGAGCCGCGACGTGGGCCAGCGTTTCAACGCGCTGTACGGCGACGTGTTCAAAGTGCCGGAGCCGTTTATTCCTAAATCCGGCGCGCGCGTGATGTCGCTGCAGGAGCCGACCAAGAAGATGTCCAAGTCGGACGACAACCGCAACAACGTGATTGGCCTGCTGGAAGATCCGAAAGCGGTGACCAAGAAGATCAAACGCGCAATGACCGACTCGGAAGAGCCGCCTGTCGTGCGTTACGACGTGGTCAACAAGGCGGGCGTCTCCAACCTGTTGGATATCCTCGCCGGCGTGACCGGCAAGAGCATCGCGCAGTTGGAAGCCGAGTTTGAAGGCCAGATGTACGGCCACCTGAAAGGCGCGGTGGCGGAAGCCGTCTCCGGCATGCTGGCTGAGCTGCAGGAGCGCTACCACCGTTTCCGCAACGACGAAGCCTATCTGCAGCAGGTCATGCGCGACGGCGCCGCCAAGGCCCGCGCACGCGCGCAGGAAACGCTGGCGAAGGTCTATCAGGCCGTCGGTTTCGTACCGCCGCAGGCGTAACGCCGGCGCAAATAAAAAAGCGGCCTAAGGCCGCTTTTTTTACGTCGGTATTATGCCATTTGCGCCAGGCTGGCGGGCGATTCCTCGCTGGCGAACCAATTGAGCTTGCTGCGCAGGCTGACCACGCTGCCGACGATGATCAGGCTGGGGCTGGCGGCCTGCAGGGACAAGGCGCCCAGTTGGTGGAGCTCGCCTTCGATCACCCGCTGGCGGCAAGAGGTGCCGTTTTCCACCAGCGCCACCGGCGTGGCGGCCGGCAGTCCGTTCGCGATCAGCCGGCGCTGGATTTCCGCCGCTTGCGACAGCCCCATATAGAACACCAGCGTCTGTTGCCCGGCGGCCAGCGTCGCCCAGTCCAATCCACCGTCGGCCTTGGCGTGGCCGGTCACCAGGCGGACGCTCTGCGCATGGTCGCGGTGGGTGAGCGGGATGCCGCTGTAGGCGGAACAGCCGGAGGCGGCGGTAATGCCCGGCACCACCGAGAACGGCACGTTGGCGTCCGCCAGCGTCTCCAGCTCTTCGCCGCCGCGGCCGAAGATAAAGGGATCGCCACCCTTCAGTCGTACCACGCGTTTGCCTTGCAGCGCTTGCTGCAGCAGAATTTGGTTGATCTGTTCCTGCGGCACGCAGTGGTGCCCGGCGCGTTTGCCGACGAAGATGCGCTCGGCGTCGCGGCGCACCAGCGCCATGATCTCTTCGGAGACCAGCCGGTCGTAAACCACCACGTCGGCCTGCTGGATCTGTTGCAGCCCTTTCAGCGTCAGCAAACCGGCATCGCCCGGCCCGGCGCCGACCAGCACCACTTCACCGCGATCTGCCGGCTGTTCGCTGAACAGTTGCTCGAGCTGGCGTTCGGCCAGCGCGGCGTCGCCGTTGGCCAGCGATTGCGCCAGCCGATCGTGAGCGAACAACCGTTCCCAGAAGCGACGGCGTGCGCCGAGGCCGCTGAAGCGTTGTTTTACCCGCTGCCGCAGCGAGCCGCCCAGTTGGGCCAGCTTGCCGAGGTGCTGCGGCAGCATTGCTTCCAGCTTCTCGCGCAGCAGCCGCGCCAACACCGGCGCTTTGCCGCCGGAGGACACCGCCACCATGATCGGCGAACGGTCGATAATCGACGGCATGATAAAGCTGGCGCGTTTCGGGTCGTCGACCACGTTGCAGAATACCCGCTGCTGGTTGGCGCATTGGTACACCCGCGCGTTGACCTCCAGCCGGTCAGTGGCGGCGATCACCAGCCATTTTTCCGCCAGCAGGGCCGGGCTGAATTCGCCCTCGGCCAGCGTCACCAGGCCTTCTTCCGCCCATTGGCGGAACTGCGGGGTGAAGTCCAGGGCGTTGACGGTCAGCGCCGCGCCGGCGTCCAGCAGCAGGCGCGCTTTGCGTTCGGCGATTTCGCCGCCGCCGACCAGCAGGCAGGCTTTGTGTTGCAGTTGGCAGAAAATCGGCAGGTAATCCATCGGCACTCCTCGGGGTCATCAGGGTGGGGGCGAAAGGCGCCCCCGAAAACTCAGGCGGTCTGACGTGCGGCGGCTTTCGCCGCCTGCGGGCGTTCGGCGCGCGGCGTGGCGTACCAATACCCCAGGCCCATCAGCACCGAGCCGGAAAGGATATTGCCCAGCGTCACCCACAGCAGGTTGTGGCCGATGCCGGCGAGGGTGTAGGCCTCGCTGTGGTTGCCGAACCAGGAGAGGGCGAACAGCGTCATGTTGGCGACGGAGTGTTCGTAACCCGAGGCGATAAAGGCCAGCAGGCACCACCAAATGGCGATGAACCTGGCGGCGCCTTCAACGCGGATCGCCATCCAAATCGCCAGACAAACCAGCCAGTTGCACAGCACGCCCTTGAAGAACAGCACCTCGGCCGGCGCGGTGGTTTTCGCCAACGCGGCGCTGTGTACCAGGCTGGTATCCACCGGCAGCAGGCTGCCGCCGCCGTAGTAATACATCAGCGCCACCAGCACCGAGCCGAGCAGGTTGCCGAGCCAGGTTTGCGGCAGCACCGCCCACATCTGGCTTTGGCGGATGGTGCCGGCCTTGACGCCGAGCGTCAGGAACATCGTATGGCCGGTGAACAGCTCGGAACCGGCGATGATCACCAGCGTCAGCGCGATGCCGAAGGTGGCGCCCATCACCAGCGGCCGTATGCTTGGGTCGACCAGGTTGCCGAGGGTGAAGATCAGGATGATGCCGAGGCCGACGTAGGCGCCCGCCATCGCCGAACTGATCCAAAAGCCGAGCGGGCTCTCCTTCGCCAGGCGGACGATGCGCGCCGCGTTGGCGGCGCATTTGTTGATCGTATCGGTAAACATGTTGCCTCCCGAAAGGTTATGCCGCGACTTGCACGATGCCGTCGACCACCCGGC
Source organism: Serratia sp. CY71090 (assembly GCF_052166845.1). NCBI lineage: Bacteria > Pseudomonadati > Pseudomonadota > Gammaproteobacteria > Enterobacterales > Yersiniaceae > Serratia > Serratia sp. CY71090. Next base: position 144,555 of record NZ_JBJNOA010000012.1, read on the forward strand.
TGGTGAAGCTGGCGACGGAACGACTGTCATCTTCCAGACAGTGGCCGTCGTACAGGCGGAAACGCTGTTTCTTCAGCGGGCTGGCGACCCACAATTCGCCCTGATGTTCGGCGATGAGGCCGCGCGACAGCACGCTGGCCTGGGCGAACGGGTCGATATTGCTGATGGCGAACACCTGTTCGTCGGCATAGGGGCGGAACACCGCCACCTGCCGATCGCCGATCAGGGCGCACACGCCGGTGCCGGGCAGAATGTCGGCGACGGGACAAACGGTAATCCACTGGCTCATGCGTGACTCTCCTCGGTATCGATCAGGGTGACGGGAATGCGCTCGTCCGGGCGCGCCGGGCGGTGCTGGTCGCGTTCGGCCACCACCTGCACGTTCGGATCGCGCAGCGGGCTGTTGATGAAGTGGGCGAAGCGCAGCTGCGTTTCCGGGTGCTCGACGGTCTCTTTCCATTCGCAGACCACCGCGTCGCGCAGGCGGGCGATCTCGGCTTCCAACTGCGCGTTGATGCCGAGCTTGTCGTCGACGATCACCTTGCGCAGGTAATCGATGCCACCTTCCAGGCTCTCCAGCCACACCGAGGTGCGCTGCAGCTTATCGGCGGTGCGGATATAGAACATCATGAAGCGGTCGAGGTAGCGCACCAGGGTCTCGCGATCGAGATCGGCGGCCAGCAGATCGGCGTGGCGCGGTTTCATGCCGCCGTTGCCGCAGACATACAGGTTCCAGCCGTTCTCGGTGGCGATGATGCCGACGTCCTTGCCCTGCGCTTCGGCGCATTCACGGGTGCAGCCCGAGACGCCGAACTTCATTTTGTGCGGGGTGCGGATGCCTTTGTAACGGTGCTCCAGCGTGACGCCGAAGCCGACGCTGTCGCCGACGCCGTAGCGGCACCAGGTGCTGCCGACGCAGGTTTTCGCCATGCGCAGCGCCTTGGCGTATGCGTGGCCGGTTTCAAAGCCGGCGGCGAGCAGCTTGCGCCAGATGGCCGGCAGGTCGTCTTTCTGTGCGCCGAACATGCCGATGCGCTGCGAACCGGTCATTTTGGTGTAGAGGTTGTACTCCTTGGCGATTTGGCCGATGGCCAGCAGGCCGTCCGGGGTGATTTCGCCGCCGGCGGAGCGCGGGATCACCGAATAGGTGCCGTCTTTCTGGATATTGCCGAGGAAGTTGTCGTTGGTATCCTGCAGCGGCGTATGCTGCGGCTTGAGGATGTACTCGTTCCAGCAAGAAGCCAGCAACGAGCCGACGGTTGGCTTACAGACTTCGCAGCCGTAGCCTTTGCCGTATTTGGTCAGCAGCGCCTCGAACGACTTGATGCCTTCGACGCGGATCAGGTGGAACAGCTCCTGGCGCGAATAGGCGAAGTGTTCGCACAGGTGATGGTTGACCTCGATGCCTTGCTTGCTCAGCTCGGCGTTCAGCACCTGGGTGAGCAGCGGGATGCAGCCGCCGCAGCCGGTGCCGGCCTTGGTTTCGGCCTTCAGCGCCGCCACGGTGTGGCAGCCTTTGTTGACCGCCTGAATGATGTCGCCTTTGCTGACGTCGAAGCAGGAGCAGATCTGCGCGCTTTCCGGCAGCGAATCCACGCCGATGGCCGGTTTGCTGCCCGCATGGGCCGGCAGGATCAGGCCGTCCGGATTTTCCGGCAGCGCGATGCCGTTCAACGCCAACTGCAGCAGGTTGCCATAATCGCTGGTGTCGCCCACCAGCACCGCGCCGAGCAGGGTTTTGTTGTCGGCGCTGACGATGAGGCGTTTGTAGACTTCTTTGCTTTCATCCAGATAGACGTAGCTGCGGGCGCCCTCGGTGCGGCCGTGGGCATCGCCGATGCCGCCGACGTCTACGCCCAGCAGCTTCAGCTTGGCGCTCATGTCGGCGCCCTGGAAGCCGTTTTCGCGGTTCAGCAGGTGATCGGCGGCCACCTGCGCCATTTTGTAACCCGGCGCCACCAGGCCGAAGGTGCGATCGCGCCAGGCGGCGCACTCCCCGATGGCGTACACGTCCGGATCAGACGTCTGGCAGCTGTCGTTGATGGCGATGCCACCGCGGCGGCCAATCTCCAGCCCGCACTGGCGCGCCAGCTTGTCCTGGGCGCGGATGCCGGTGGAGAACACGATGAAATCCACTTCCAGCAGGCTGCCGTCGGCGAAATGCAGGGTTTTGCGCGCCGTGCCGCCGCCGTTGACGATCTCCTGGGTGTTTTTGCCGGTGTGTACCTTGACGCCCATGCGCTCGATCTTGCGGCGCAGCTGGTCACCGCCCATCGGGTCGAGCTGTTCGGCCATCAGCACCGGAGCGAACTCGATCACGTGCGTTTCCACCCCCAGGCTTTTCAGCGCGCCGGCGGCTTCCAGCCCCAGCAGCCCGCCGCCGACTACCGCGCCGCGCTTGCTGCGGCGCGCGCAGGCTTCGATGGCGTTCAGGTCTTCGATGGTGCGGTAAACGAAGCAGTCCTGGCTATCCGAGCCTTTAATCGGCGGGATCCACGGGTAAGAGCCGGTGGCCATGATCAGCTTGTCGTAATAAACGGTGCGGCCGGTGTTGGAGTGGATGACCTTCTCGTCGCGATTGATGGTGATAGCGCGCTCGCCGATCAGCACCTTCACGCCGTGTTTTTCGTAAAAGCCTTCGCGCACCAGCGACAGCTCTTCGGCGGTGTGGTGCGAGAAGTAGGAGGAAAGGTGCACGCGATCGTAAGCGATGCGCGGCTCTTCGCAAAATACGGTGATGTCGAATTGGTCTTTGTCTGCTTTATCCAACAGATCTTCGATGAACCGGTGGCCGACCATGCCATTGCCGACGACGGCAAGTTTGACTCTGCTCATTATTGCCTCAAAATTCGGGTTTCCTAGGCTTACCTTATCCCTCCCGATGAGCAATTTATTGATGCAAATCAATCACACTCCCATATACCTCTAACGTGGTATATGGATGATTTTTCACGTTTTTTGATAAGTTGCGGATTTTATTCACCTTTAGCTGAAGCGAGTCAGTTTGCATGCAAATTACCCCGCAGGGAGTAAACGCAGGGGGTAGGCATGAAGCGGTGACTTTGTCAGCGCGATCCGCTGCCAGTATGATGAAGAAAACCAGCGCAACGGCAGAGGTGAAGGGTGGCGAAACGTCCATTGAAGTTTATCGATAACCTGCGTTTAAGCGGGCATGAAGGGTTGTGGCAACTGGCGATCGAGCAGGGGCGCATCGCGCATCTGGTGCCGCAACCGGAAGGGCTGGAGTGGCGCAGCGACGTGTTGGATGCGCAGGGCGGGCTGGCGCTGCCGGCGTTCGTCGAACCGCATATCCACCTGGATACCACGCAAACCGCCGGTCAGCCGGCCTGGAACCAGTCCGGCACGCTGTTCGAGGGCATTGAGCGCTGGGCCGAACGCAAGGCGCTGTTGACTCATGAAGACGTCAAGCAGCGCGCCTGGCAAACGCTCAAGTGGCAGATCGCCAACGGCGTGCAGTATGTGCGCACCCACATCGACGTTTCCGATCCTACGCTGACCGCGCTGCGCGCCATGCTGGAGGTGAAACGGGAGGTGGCGCCTTGGGTGACGCTGCAGATCGTCGCCTTCCCGCAGGAGGGGATCCTCTCTTATCCCAACGGCGAAGCGCTGCTTGAAGAGGCGCTGCGGCTGGGGGCCGACGTGGTGGGCGCCATTCCGCACTTCGAATTCACCCGCGAATACGGCGTGGAGTCGCTGCATAAGGCGTTCGCGCTGGCGCAAAAATACGATCGGCTGGTGGACGTGCACTGCGACGAGATAGACGACGAGCAATCGCGCTTCGTCGAAACCGTGGCGGCGCTGGCGCTGAAGCTGGAGATGGGGGCGAAAGTCACCGCCAGCCACACCACGGCGATGCACTCTTACAACGGCGCTTACGCCTCGCGGCTGTTCCGCCTGCTGAAAATGTCCGGCATCAACTTTGTCGCCAATCCGCTGGTGAACATTCACCTGCAGGGGCGTTTCGACAGCTATCCGAAACGGCGCGGCGTGACGCGGGTGAAGGAGATGCTGGAGGCGGAGATCAACGTCTGCTTTGGCCACGACGACGTGTTCGATCCCTGGTATCCGCTCGGCACCGCCAACATGCTGCAGGTGCTGCATATGGGGCTGCACGTGTGCCAGCTGATGGGCTATGGCCAGATCGACGATGGGCTGAAGCTGATCACCCACCACAGTGCGCGCACCCTTAATCTCAGCGACTATGGCCTGGCGGCCGGCAACAGCGCCAACCTGGTGATCCTGCCGGCGGAAAGCGGTTTCGACGCGGTGCGCCGCCAGACGCCGGTGCGTTATTCGATTCGCCAGGGGGCGGTGATCGCCGAAACGCGGCCGGCGGAAACCACGCTGCATTTGCAGCAGGATGAGACGGTGGATTTTCGGCGCTAAGGCGCAAAAAAAGGGCGCCTTACGGGCGCCCTTGATGTATTTGATGCGAAAAAATCAGTGCGTCACGTGACCGTGGCTGCGGTGCTTGGTCACGAAGCCCAGCAGCAGACACATCACGAACACCGCCAGGTACAGGCCGTTGGCGGTAGTCAGCGCCGCGTGCGCGCCGCCTTTCGCCACGATCGGGCCGGTGACCACGAAGGTCAGCATGGTGCCGATGGTGCCGCAGGTCAGGATAAAGTTGACCAGCTTCGGCGAGGAGACCTTGGTCTGCAGCGAGCCGAGGGTGATCAGCGTGGTGTAGATGGCGCTGGAAACGAAGCCCAGGGCCATGATGTAGTAGCCCAGGTGTTCCGGATTGTCGGTGCTGACGAACAGGTACATCGCGCCGGTAGCCAGCGCGGCCAGTACGGTAACGATGCGCTGCAGATCGAAGAAGCGCAGGATGAAGCTGAACACCCACATGCCGACCATGTAAGAGGTCCAGAAGTCGCTCACCAGCTTACCGGCCTGGCCGATGTCCATGTTGAACGACTTGGTGGCGTACTCAGGCACCCACTGAATGAAGCCCAGCTGGCCGAGGATGTAGCACAGCGCGGCGATCGACAGGAACAGCACGCCGACGCCCCATTTTTCTTTCTCGACCGGTTGACCGGCATCGGCGCCTTTCTTGCCCAGCACCGGGAATTCGGAGCACAGGGTCAGCACGAAGATCGCCACGTACAGCAGGCCGATGCAGGCGTAAACCCAGTACCAGCCGATATGGCGAGCCAGCAGCATCGCGGCGACGATCGGGAAGATCATCCCGGCCATGCTGAAGAAGGAATCGGTGAACAACAGGCGCGAACCGCGCTGGCGGCCGGCATACATGTGGGTGATCAGGAAGGTGCCGATCGACATGGTGATACCGCTAACCACGCCAAGGATAAACATGCACAGCGAGAACATGGTCAGGCTCTTGCCGAGCATCAGCCCTGCGACCGCCAGCACCATCAGGACAAAGCCGAAGATCAACTGACGCTTCAGCGGGATGATTTCCATCAGCCAGGCATTGAGGAAGATCGAAATCAAAATACCGGCGTTGAGGAAAGTAAAGGTGTTACTCATGCTGGAAACCGGCAGATTAAAGTACTCTGCAATGTTTCCCATCACCATCCCTGTGACGATCACTAAAGCACCGGTCAGCGCGTACGAAAAGAAGCTGATCCAGGTAAGCCGTATGCGGTTACTGTCATTCATTGTATAGGCCTGAATATGTCTGTTAGAGGTTTTAACGCTGGCATAAGGCCGCTGGCTTTTCCTGGCAAACGCAGAAAAAAGTCCCGATCAGGCCACCAGGGGGCGGATCCTAGCACAGACAACGGGATTTTTTGTGATGGTTGTCGATTTTTTGATGCAACCTATGAAGGGAGGGTACGCATTATTGTGATCTATTTGCGTACCGTCACAATGGAATCACGGTTGACGATCGTCGGTTCAAATTGGTGCGCCGGGGTGGTGGGGTCGATCAGCCTGCGCGCCGCGTATTGGGCCATCTCGCTGATGGGAAAATGTACGCTGCTCAACGCCGGGCGTACAAAAGGCGCGCGTTCGCCGCTGTCGTAACAGATCAAGGAGATATCCTGCGGCACCCGCAGGCGGTGCTCGTTGATCGCCAGCAGCGCGCCGATCGCCATCTCTTCGTTGCAGCAGTAGATGGCGCTGGGCCGTGCGGCTTGCTGCAGCAGGCGATCGGCGCAGCGGTAACCGCTTTCCAGATCGTAAACGCCCTCCAGACAGGCCACCGGCTCGATATTCGCCGCCTGCATCGCCTCTTCAAACCCTTGCAGCCGCAGGCGGCTCGACGGCCGCTCGCGCGGCCCGCTGATGCAGGCGATGCGCCGGTGCCCGGCATCGAGCAACTGCTGGGTCGCCATGCGGCTGGCGAGCGGGTGATCGAAGGTGACGCAGCGGTCTTCCAGCCCCGGCACCAGCCGATCGAGCAACACGAAATGACGTTGCTCCGCCGCCAGCTGGCGCAGCCGATCGTCGCTGAGAAAACGCACGTGCAGGATCACGCCGTCGCAGCGCAGGCTGAACAGCCGCTGCACCGCCTGCCATTCGTTTTCGGCGCTGTTGCGTCCCTGGGTCACCAGCAGCTGCTTGCCGTGGGATTCGGCCTCGGTCTGCACGAAGTCCATCAGCGCGCCGAAGAAGCCGCCGCGATACGACGTGGTCACCAGCCCGAGGGTATTGCTGTGGCTGGAGGCGAGCGCGCGGGCCGCCGGGTTGGGGGTGTAACCGAGCTGGGCGACAGCGCGTTCAACCTTCTCGCGGGTCGGCGCTTTGACGTTGCTGTCGCCGTTCACTACCCGCGATACGGTGGCGCGCGATACGCCCGCCAGCGCCGCGACATCTTCCAGTGTCACCATCGTCCAACTCCTGATTACGGATAAAAAAATGGGTTCGGCGCGCCGAACCCCTGTCATACCGTGCGCAGGCGCTTACCTGAACTGCGGCAAATACGGCGCGTTTATTGTCAACACCTCGTCCAGCAACGGCTGCGCCAGGTTGGCGTTGCCCACCAGCGGATTGGCGATCAGCGCCAGCAAGCCGCTGCGGCGATCGCCGTGCACCGCGGCCTCGATGGTCAGGCGTTCGTAGGCTTTCACCTGCTGCGTCAGCGCCTGCATCGGCTCCGACAGCGGGCCGAACGTCAGCGGATGCGCGCCTTGGGCATCGACGATACAGTTGATTTCTATCACAGCATCGTCCGGCAGGCCATGGATTGCGCCGCGGTTTGCGGTGTTGACCACTAATTGCGTGCCGAGATTATTATGGATAGCACGAATCAGCTCCAGCGCAACCTCGGAATAGAAAGAACCGCCGCGGAAGCTGAGCTGTTCCGGTTTCGTGTTCAGCTGCGGATCGGCATACAGCTCGAACAGCTCTTTTTCTACCTGCATCACCTGCTCGGCGCGGGTGCCGCGCTCGCCGGCGGCGGCCATCTCTTCCGCCAGCATCTCGCGGGTCTGGTAAAAATAGCGGTGGTACGGGCAGGGGATCGCGCCGAGCGCGCGCAGGAAGTCCGGCTGCCAGGGCTCTTCCTTGATGTTGTTCATGGTCAGCGCCGCGCCGTCGCACAGCATGTCGATCACTTTGCCGGTGACGTCGCGCCCCTGCTGCGTGACCTGATGCACCCAGACCATGTGGTTCAGGCCGGCGAACCGCAGCTGCACGTCGGCGTAAGGCGCCTGCAGCATGTTGGCGATCATGTGATGCATGCTGATCGGCACGTTGCACAGGCCGATGATCTTCGCTTTGGTAAAGCGAGACACCGCCTCGGTGACGATACCGGCCGGGTTGGTGAAGTTGATGATCCAGGCGTCCGGCGCCAGCTTTTCCACCCGACGGGCGATATCCAGCATCACCGGAATGGTGCGCAGCGCTTTGGCGAAGCCGCCGACGCCGGTGGTCTCCTGGCCGAGCAGCTGGTATTTGAGGCCCAGCCGTTCGTCGGCGGCGCGCGCCGGCAGTTGCCCGACACGGAACTGGGTCAGCACGAAAGCGGCGCCGCGAATGGCGTCGTCCAGCGCGAAGTGCACGCTGACCTTCACCTGTTCCAGCCCATGGCGCGCCAGCATGCGGCGCGTCAGGGCGGCGATGGTTTCCACTTTTTGGCGGCCTGGCTCGACGTCCACCAGCGCTAGTTCGGTGACCGGCAGCTCCTCGATGCGCTGGATCAGCCCATCGACCAGCTCGGGAGTGTAGCTGCTGCCGCCGCCAATCACGGCGATTTTGAGCGTGCTCATGGGCGGCCCTCCGTCAGCGACTGACGGCGATAGAGCTCGATCATGTCGTCGGCCAGATCCTGGATCACCATGGCGTTCATCAGATGATCCTGCGCATGTACCGTGATCAGGTTGATCGCCAGCTTGCCGCAGCCTTCGTCCAGGCCGATCAGCTCGGTCTGGATCAGGTGCGCTTTCTTCACCCACTCTTTGGATTCGGCCATGTGTTTGGCTGCGGCGGCGAAGTCGCCGGCGCGCGCTTGTCGCAACGCCATCAACGCATTGCTGCGCGCGCTGCCGGAGAACACCAGCAGTTCCATGATGGTGCTTTCAAACTCGGGGCTGACTTCAGTCATCAATTCACTCACGTCATTTCTCCAGGGGTTGCGCGGCGATGCCGCCGTGGGATGCTTCAATATCCGTTCTTTTTATAATGAGAGCGCTCTCATTTATATAGAGTAACGACAATGCGTGTGCAAACTGGGAGGCAGATCGCAAAAACCGCCCCGGGGCGGCACGGGGCAAAAAATGCGTGATGCGGTTGGCAAAAAAGCCTTCTGCGCCCATACTTTCCGCAGCAAAATTCAGGGCCGCCTAGGATATGTCCCGTAATTGGGTAAATATAGGTAAATGGCTGGCACTTGCCGATACAGCTCTTTAGAATCAAAGCGCTTTTCCGTTGTTTGTCTCTCAGAGAAAGGACCCGTTAATGTTCAAACGTACTTTAGTGACCTTCGTCGCGCTGTGTTCCCTGTCCGCAGTGGCACCAGCCGCACTCGCCGCCGGTGAGACCCATGTCATGCTGACGACCTCGGCGGGGAATATCGAATTGGCGCTCGACAGCCAGAAGGCACCGGTTTCCACCCAGAACTTCGTCGATTACGTGAACAGCGGGTACTACAACAACACCATTTTCCACCGCGTGATCCCGGGCTTCATGATCCAGGGCGGCGGTTTCACCGCTGACATGCAGCAAAAATCCACCAAGGCGCCGATCAAGAACGAAGCCGACAACGGCCTGCGCAACCTGCGCGGCACCATCTCGATGGCGCGCACCGCCGACAAGGACAGCGCCACCAGCCAGTTCTTCCTGAACGTGGCGGATAACGCCTTCCTGGATCACGGCCAGCGCGACTTCGGCTACGCGGTGTTCGGCAAAGTGGTGAAAGGTATGGACGTCGTGGACAAGATCGCTCAGGTGCCGACCGGCAACGTCGGCCCTTACCAGAATGTGCCGACCAAGCCGGTGGTGATTCTGTCGGCCAAGGTGCTGCCGTAAATTTTTTGGCCGATCCCGCCGGGGTCGGCCGTCCTTCCTCCCGAAGCCTTGCCTTCATCACTGTTTTCTCCCGCGCCCCATGCTCTAATCGGCAGACAATAACCAGACCGGAAATCCGGCGTTCGCCCCTTGTTGTCTCTGGATGAGTTGCTGCCATGTATGAATTTAACCAGGTGCTGTTGCTGTTGCAGCAGATGTGCGTCTATCTCGTTATCGCCTATCTGCTGAGCAAAACCCCGCTGTTCATTCCGCTGATGCAGGTGACCATTCGCTTGCCGCACAAGCTGCTGTGCTACGTGATCTTCTCGGTGTTCTGCATCATGGGCACCTACTTCGGGCTGCATATTCAGGATTCGATCGCCAACACCCGTGCGATAGGCGCGGTCCTGGGCGGGCTGCTGGGTGGGCCGTCGGTGGGCTTTCTGGTCGGGCTGACCGGCGGTCTGCACCGGTATACGCTCGGCGGCATGACCGACGTGGCCTGCGCGATCTCCACGGTATCGGAAGGGCTGGTCGGCGGCATCGTACACAGCATCGCCATGCGCCGGGGGCGCATCGAGCTGCTGTTCAATCCGCTGTTCGTCGGCGGCGTGGCGCTGGTGGCGGAAGTGCTGCAGATGGCGATCATTCTGGCGGTGGCGCGCCCTTATAACGAGGCGTTGCAGCTGGTGGAACACATCGCGCTGCCGATGATGATCGCCAATACCGTCGGCGCGGCGATGTTTATGCAAATCCTGCTGGACAGGCGCGCGATGTTCGAGAAATACACCAGCGCTTTCTCTTCCAAGGCGTTGAAGATCGCCGAGCGCACCGAGGGCATCCTGCGGCAGGGCTTTGATCAGGAAAACAGCATGAAGGTCGCCCGGGTGATTTATCAGGAGCTGGGCATCGGCGCGGTGGCGATCACCGATCGCGACAAGCTGCTGGCGTTTATCGGCATCGGCGACGATCACCACCTGCCGGGCACGCCGATCGCCTCGGTGCATTCGCATCGCGCCATCGACAACAACGAGGTGGTGTACGCCGACGGCAATCAGCTCTCTTACTGCTGCTCGATCAATCCGGCCTGCAAGCTGGGATCGACGCTGGTGATCCCGCTGCGCGGCGAAAACCAGCGGGTCATCGGTACCATCAAGCTGTATGAACCGAAAAGCCAGCTGTTCAGCACCATCAACCGTACGCTGGGCGAAGGCATCGCCAGCCTGCTGTCGGCGCAGATCATGGCCGGACAGTACGAGCGCCACAAGCAGCTGCTGGCGCAGTCGGAGATCAAGCTGCTGCATGCGCAGGTCAATCCGCATTTCCTGTTCAATGCCTTGAATACCCTGGTGGCGGTGATCCGCCGCGATGGCGAGCGCGCCTGCGATCTGGTGCAGTCCCTCTCGACCTTCTTTCGTAAAAACCTCAAACGTTCGGATGACGAAGTCAGCCTGGCGGACGAAATTGAACATGTGAACGCCTACCTGCAGATAGAGAAAGCGCGCTTCGCCGATCGGCTGGAGATTGCGGTATCGCTGCCGGAGGCGCTGCTGGCGGCGCGGCTGCCGGCGTTTTCGCTGCAGCCGATCGTCGAGAATGCCATCAAGCATGGCACCTCGCATCTGTTGGGCGTGGGCCGTATCGAAATCGGCGCCTGCTGCGAAGGCGAGCATCTGCTGTTGCAGGTGACGGACAACGCCGGGCTGTTCCAGCCGAAACCGAACTGCAGCGGGCTGGGGATGAACCTGGTGGATAAACGCATTCGCGTGCGCTACGGCGAAGGCTATGGCGTGCAGGTGGATTGCCGACCGGACGCCTACACCCGCATTACGCTTAATGTCCCTATGGAGAGGGCAGCCTGATGTTAAACGCACTGATTGTTGACGATGAACCTTCCGCGCGCGACAACCTGCGCCATCTGTTGGAGGCCGAGGCGGGGATCTCGATTATCGGCGAGTGCGCCAACGCCATCGAAGCCATCAGCCAGATCCATCGGCTGCAGCCGGACGTGGTGTTTCTCGATATCCAGATGCCACGCATCAGCGGGCTGGAAATGGTCGGCATGCTGGATCCCAACCGTATGCCGCACATCGTGTTTCTGACCGCCTACGACGAATACGCGGTGCAGGCATTCGAGGAGCACGCCTTCGATTATCTGCTGAAGCCGGCGGAGCCGACGCGGCTGAGCAAGACGCTGCAACGTCTGCGGCAGCGCAGTGCGCCGCAAGACGTGACGGCGCTGGATGAGAGCGCCGGCTACCTGAAATACATTCCCTGCACCGGCCACAGCCGCATCTATCTGCTGCGGTTCGATGAAGTGCTGGCGATCCGTTCCAAGCTGAGTGGGGTATTCGTGGTGCGCAGCGACGGCATGGAGTGTTTCACCGAATTGACGCTGCGCACGCTGGAAAGCCGTACGCCGCTGGTGCGCTGCCATCGGCAGTATCTGGTCAACCTGGAGCAGGTGCGCGAGATCCGCTTCGAAGAGGGCGGTGCGGCAGAGATGATCATGTCCGCCGGCGATCCGGTGCCGGTCAGCCGGCGCTATTTGAAAGCGCTGAAGGAGCAACTGGGGCTGCGGGGGTGACTATGCCGGCGGCCACCGGCGGCGAGTATGCACGATGGCCAATATGATGACGCGTTGAGCCGCCCATTCATAGACCAACAGATAGGACGGGGAGATGACCAGCTCGCGCGTGCCGGCTATCCGACCCGTTTTCCCGCTGGTAGGATGATGCACGAGGCGTGCCGCCGCGTCAGCGATTTTTGCATCATTTTCTGCGGCGGCGGCCGGATTTTTAAGTTCCAACCATTCATAAATCGCCAGACGATCGGCGATGGCGGGTACCGTCCATGTCAGTTTCACAAAAGTCCTTTTGTGTTTTATTGCGTTGATTTAGCTCTGCGTTCGGCGAAATAAGCAGCCACCTCTTCATCGTCGGCGAACTTGCCTTCACGCAACGCCTTGCGGCTCACCTCGACCTTTTCCTTTAACCACTGGTCGTACTCTTCCTGCTGCGCCTGGCGGCTGACAAACTCGCGCATGAAATCGCGCAGCAGTTGCGAAGCCGTGCGATCGGCGGCCTTTGCCGCGCTGGCGAAAGCGGTTTTTAACTCGTCATCCACGCGGATTACCACGGTAGATTCAGACATGGTATTTACCTCGTATATACAGCGTAATGCTCACTATAACACTGGTGCTTTATTGTTCAAGCAAAGACGCTCTGACGCTAAGCACAATCTGAATTCATCAGGCCCCGACGGCGCCCTTTTTGTTTGTCCTTGACGGGGTTACGCGGCGCTTATAGCTTTATTGCATCAACAGGCGCGTTTCGCGCTGCGGTCAGCGTCAAAGGAACAGAAAATGAGTGAACCACGGATTATCGCCAAGGCGATGAAAGACGGAAAACCGGAACAGGATCTGGTGATTTTGCCGGCGTTGGCCAACCGCCACGGCTTGATCACCGGGGCAACCGGCACCGGCAAGACGGTGACGCTGCAGAAAATGGCCGAACAGTTCTCACGCATCGGCGTGCCGGTGTTCCTGTCGGATGTGAAGGGCGATCTGTCCGGCATCGGCGCCGAGGGCGTGCCTTCCGAAAAACTGCAGGCGCGCCTGGCGGCGATTGGCGTCACCGACTGGCAACCGCAGGCCTGCACCATTATCCCGTGGGATATTTACGGTGAAAAGGGTCACCCGATCCGCGCCACCATTTCCGATCTCGGGCCGCTGCTGCTGGGGCGCCTGTTGGATCTGAACGAGGTGCAAAGCGGCGTGCTGCAGCTTGTGTTCAAAATCGCCGATGACAATGCGCTGCTGCTGCTGGACATGAAAGACCTGCGCGCCATGGTGCAGTTCGTCGGCGACAACGCCAAACAATTCCAAACCCAGTACGGCAATATCTCAGCCGCCTCTATCGGCGCCATTCAGCGCGGGTTGTTGACGCTGGAAGAGCAGGGGGCCAACCAGTTCTTCGGCGAGCCGATGCTGGACATCAACGATCTGATGAAAACCGACGCCAACGGCCACGGCGTGATCAATCTGCTGGCGGCGGACAAGCTGATCAATCAGCCGAAGCTGTATTCGGTGTTCCTGCTGTGGCTGCTGGCCGAGCTGTTTGAGCACCTGCCGGAAGTGGGCGACCCTGAACAGCCGAAGCTGGTGTTCTTCTTCGATGAGGCGCACCTGCTGTTCAACGATGCGCCGGCGGCGCTGCTGACCAAGATTGAACAGGTGGTGCGTCTGATCCGCTCCAAAGGCGTCGGCATTTACTTCGTCACCCAGAACCCGCTGGACATCCCGGACAGCGTGCTGGGCCAGTTGGGCAACCGCGTGCAGCATGCGCTGCGCGCCTTTACCCCGCGCGATCAGAAGGCGGTGAAGACGGCGGCGCAAACCCTGCGCGCCAACCCGGCCTTCGATGCCGAAACGGCGATCACCGAGCTGGGCGTGGGCGAAGCGCTGGTGTCATTCCTCGACGAAAAGGGCCGGCCGAACGTGGTGGAGCGGGCGATGGTCATCGCGCCGGAATCCAAGATGGGCATGCTCGGCGCGGAAGGGCTGAACAGCGCGATTAACAAGTCGCCGCTGTATGGCCGCTATGAAGACATGATTGACCGCGAGTCCGCCTACGAGAAGCTGTCGTCGGGCGGTTTCGCCACCATCGGCACCCCGCAGCAGGGGCAACAACCGCAGACGCAACAGCAACAACAGCAGGCGGGCGGCGGCCTGATGGATGGTTTGAACGAGCTGTTGTTCGGTTCCACCGGCCCGCGCGGCGGCAAGCGCGACGGCATCGTCCAGACCGCCGCCAAGAGCATGGCGCGCGATCTCGGCCGCCAGATCCTGCGCGGCGTGCTGGGCTCGATCACCGGCGGCCGTAAAAAGTAAGCGGAAATTATCGTCGGCAGCGGCGGGTTAAATCAGTAAACTATGGCGGCGTTTTTCTCTGCCGGACCTGACATGCTGCTGCTGATCGATAACTACGACTCCTTTACCTATAACCTTTACCAGTACTTCTGCGAGTTGGGCGCCGAGGTGGTGGTGAAGCGCAACGATGAGCTGCAGCTGGCCGATATCGAGCGGCTGGCGCCGCAGCATCTGGTGATTTCCCCCGGCCCCTGCACCCCGAACGAAGCGGGTATCTCGCTGGCCGCCATTCGTCATTTCGCCGGCAAACTGCCGATCCTTGGCGTGTGCCTGGGGCACCAGGCGCTGGGGCAGGCGTTCGGCGCCGAGGTGGTGCGCGCCCGCGCGGTGATGCACGGCAAAACTTCGGCCATTCGCCATCTGGGCGTCGGCGTGTTTCGCGGCCTGAACGATCCGCTGACCGTGACCCGCTATCACTCGCTGGTGCTGAAAGCCGATACGCTGCCGGACTGTTTTGAAGTGACCGCCTGGAGCGAACGCGACGGCGTGCGCGACGAGATCATGGGCATCCGCCACCGCACTTTGGCGTTGGAAGGGGTGCAGTTCCATCCGGAAAGCGTGCTCAGCGAGCAGGGCCATCAGCTGCTGGATAACTTCCTCAACCGTTAATCCCGATGCGTTTTTTTCGCTCGTCAGGCGTTTTGCGTTTGCGCTTGATTGGTTTTTTATGCATATTTCGTGATTATGTTTTCAATCTAACATTACGATAGCGCTGAAAAACCTTCAGGGTGGAGCCGAAAATGACTGAAAAATCCGCAGTGAGCCGCAGCACCTTTGACCAGGTGATCCTGCCTGTTTATGCACCGGCCCAGTTTGTGCCGGTGCGCGGCCAAGGCAGCCGGGTCTGGGATCAGCAGGGAAAAGAGTACATCGATTTTTCCGGCGGCATCGCGGTGACGGCGCTGGGGCACTGCCATCCGGCGCTGGTCGAGGCGCTCAAACGTCAGGGTGAGACTCTGTGGCATACCAGCAACGTCTTTACCAATGAACCGGCGCTGCGCCTGGCGAGCAAACTGATCGACGCCACCTTCGCCGATCGGGTGTTCTTCGCCAACTCCGGCGCAGAGGCCAACGAAGCGGCGTTCAAACTGGCGCGTCATTACGCCATCACCCGCCACAGCCCCTATAAAACCAAAATCATCGCTTTCTATAACGCGTTCCACGGCCGCACGCTGTTCACCGTGTCGGTGGGCGGGCAGGCCAAATATTCCGACGGGTTCGGGCCGAAGCCGGCCGACATCGTGCACGTGCCGTTCAACGATCTGGCGGCGGTGAAAGCGGTGATGGACGACCACACCTGCGCGGTGGTGATGGAGCCGATTCAGGGCGAGGGCGGCATTACGCCGGTCGACGCCGGCTTCCTCAAAGGCGTGCGCAAACTGTGCGACCAACATCAGGCGCTGCTGGTGTTCGACGAAGTGCAAAGCGGCATGGGGCGCAGCGGCAAGCTGTTCGCCTATATGCATTATGGCGTGACGCCGGACATTCTCACCACCGCCAAGGCGCTGGGCGGCGGCTTCCCGGTGAGCGCCATGCTGACCACCGAAGAGATTGCGTCGGTGATGCAGGTGGGCACCCACGGCACTACCTACGGCGGCAACCCGCTGGCCTGCGCGGTGGCGGAGGCGGCGTTGGATGTGATCAATACGCCGGAAGTGCTGAGCGGCATCGAACAGCGCCACGCGCTGTATGTGCAGGCTTTGCAGGATATCGGCGATAAATACGGTATTTTCACCGCCATTCGCGGCATGGGGTTACTGCTCGGCGCCGAGCTGACGCCGCATTATCACGGCAGAGCGCGCGATTTCCTCACCGCCGCCGCCGCGCGTGGGCTGATGATCCTCAATGCCGGGCCGAACGTGATCCGTTTCGCGCCGTCGCTGGTGGTGGAGCTGCAGGACATCGAGGCTGGCATGGTGCTGTTCGAGCTGGCGGTGCAGGATGTGATCAACGCCTGAAGCCCGTGCGGCGAATAACGGGGCGCGGCATGCCGCGCCCTTATTGATCGCGCAGTTTGCGCTTGAGCCAGATGCCGTGGTGCGGGCGCTGGCGCCAGGCCAGCGACGAAATGGTGTGCATCACGCTCAGGTGCGACAAAATGCGCCGCAAATGACGTTCCATCTCGGTGACGGGCATGTCCGGATGCAGATCCGGCGGCTGCATGATGCCGCTGTTGTCACTGCTCGGGCCGTCGTATTCCAACCGCTGCTGGCAGCTTTGCAGCGCAATTTCACAGGTTTGCAGATAGGCTTGCGCCAGTTTCGGCGTCAGCATGTAGTGCTCGCGCGCCAAAATGGTCATGGCGTTCAGGTGTTCGACGATGAACTGGCTGTGCGTGACCCACAGCCGCATGTCCGCCAGATAATTCGACGCGAACCCCGGCTCCTGCATCGCCTGATTGAGCGAGGTGAACAGCGCGTTGTGCGCCTGGTTGACCTGCATGCGGGTATAGGCCAACGCGGTGGCATCCGGTTCCGGCTGCTTCAGCATCAGCCGCAGCGCGGCTTGATCGTTCTCCAGCGCCTGATGGGCATTCTTGCGCAGCAGCCCGCTTTGCCACTGCGGCCACAGCCAAATGGTGCCGCCGAACGCCAGCACGCAGCCTATCAGCGTATCGATCAGACGAGGCACCAAAAAATGCGAGCCGTTCAGCGCCAGCAGCTGCAGGGTGTAAACCGCCGTGACCGTAAAGCCAATCACCGACAGCCCGTAGTTCTTGCGCGAAACCAGGTAGGCCAGCAGCGTGATCACCAGCATGATGCTCAGCGTTTCTCCTTCCGGCAGCTGCAGCTGCAACAGACCGGCCGCCAGCAATAGCCCGGCAATCGTGCCCAGCGCACGGTGCTGAATACGCACCCGGGTGGCGTTATACCCGTTTTGGCTCACCAGCATGATGGTGAGCAGGATCCAGTAAGGCTTCGGCAGGTTGAAGACCGCACCCAGGCTGCTGCCGACCGCCAGCGTCACCCCCAGCCGCGCGGCGTTGCGCAGGGCGGTGGATTTGAACGACAGGTAGCTGGCCAGCGCCGGCCAAAACGGCAGGCGGTGCTGGCCGGGCATCAGATCGCGGCGATACAGCGGATGCTGGGTGCGCAGCAGGCGGGCGATGCGGCTGAAGTGGTAATAACAAAACTGGCCGACCGGGTTATCGGGATGCTGCGCCGCCATTTTTTCCAGCGCCGCCAGTTCGTGGCTCATGGAGAAGCGCTTCGAATGTTGATGGTAGAGAATATCGTGCGCCACCACGCGCAGCCGGCCGGCGATCACCTGAGCGTTGCGGCGAATGATCGCTTCGGCCTGGCTCTGCTCCACCAGTTTTTGCACTTCCTCCGGCAGATGCAGGCTGACGGTGATGTGCTCCTGCAGATCCATCGCTACCTGAAAGGCGCGCTGCAGGCGCTTTTGTTCGAGGTTGTTGGCATGCGGCAGGAAATTGAGCTGTTGGTATAAAAGGCTGATCAGATCCATCACCTTTTGTTGGCGTACCAGCAGCGGCGGCAGCGCGGTTTGCGGATCGGTGTGCTGGGTCAGCAACGAGTATTTGGCTTCGAAATAGTCCGCCAGCTCCAGATAGAGCTGGCTGAGCGTCTCGCGCATTGGCTGTTCTTTCCACAGCTTGAACCAGAACCAGGTGAATAAGCCGTACCAGACGGTGCCGATCGCGTACAGCAGCGGCGCCTGCCAGAGGGGGACCGTGCCGGCCGTGCTGAGGGCGAAAATGGCGGCCACCAGCGCCGCCGGCAACAGCCGGGCGTGCAGCGGGCTGATTTCGCCGGTGACGCCGAGCAGCAGCGCCAGGCCCAGCATCAGCGCCGGCAGCGGCACGTGCCACAGCAGTGCCTGTTGCAGCAGCACGCTGCTGAAGGCGAACAGCGAGCCGCCGACGATCAGCCGTTTAAAGAAGCGCTTATGCGGCGTGTCCAGACCGGCGATATTGCAGCAGGCGGGCACCAGAGAGAACATCAGGCCGAGCTGCAGCTGGCCTATTAACAAGCCGAACAGCACCGGCAGGCACAACACCAGCGTTTGTCGCAGTGCGTAGTTGATTTCCGGGTGGTAGATCAGGCGGCGCCACATGGCAGAGAGCAGATAAAAAAACGGCGCAGACTGCGCCGTTTCTTCGGGGATTAACGGGTGCCGTAGACGACAATGGTTTTGCCGTGGGCGGAAATCAGGTTTTGATCTTCCAGCATTTTCAGAATACGGCCAACGGTTTCACGCGAGCAGCCGACGATCTGGCCGATCTCCTGACGGGTGATCTTGATCTGCATGCCGTCCGGGTGAGTCATGGCGTCAGGTTGCTTCGCCAGATTCAGCAGGGTTTGCGCGATGCGGCCGGTCACGTCCAGGAAGGCGAGGTTGCCCACTTTTTCGGAGGTGACCTGCAGGCGGCTCGCCATTTGGGCGGACAGACGCATCAGGATGTCCGGGTTCACCTGGATCAGCTGGCGGAATTTCTTGTAGGAAATTTCGGCCACTTCACAGGCGGTTTTCGCGCGAACCCAGGCGCTGCGCTCCTGGCCTTCTTCGAACAATCCGAGCTCGCCGATGAAATCCCCCTGGTTGAGGTAGGACAGGATCATCTCTTTACCTTCTTCATCCTTGATCAGCACCGCGACGGAGCCTTTCACGATGTAGTAAAGCGTTTCGGCCTTTTCACCTTGGTGAATCAGCGTACTCTTCGATGGATATTTGTGGATATGGCAATGAGACAGGAACCATTCGAGAGTAGGGTCTGTTTGCGGTTTGCCGAGAACCATTCGCTGTTATCCTCTGTTGTTATCGCTGCCTTGTGTCACAGGGGTCAGAGTTCCCTGTAAAACCCGCCTGTAGCCGCAGTCATGAGCGAGGGCTACCGGCAAGTTTTGAGGCGTGTCATAAAAATACGCTGTCGCTCTAGCATATTAACTTGCCGTAAGCGCTGCAAGCTACATTCTGTTAACATACCGGTAAAGGAGCCTTTCTCTGGGCGTTTCCCTGAAATTCAGTGTCCCGGAAAGATTTATTGCGGCTCTGTTTGTAGCACAGAGTAAGGCGGGTGTCTCGTGTTGTCTCGCTTCAGCATGATTAGCATCAGGTTACGTTGCCTGTTTCTATGCGAAAGCGTACTCTGATTTTAAGAAATCAACCGGAGTGACCAGAATGCAGGCAAGAGTTAAGTGGGTGGAAGGGTTAACGTTTTTGGGTGAATCGGCCTCCGGCCACCAGGTGCTGATGGACGGCAACGCCGGTGATAAAGCGCCCAGCCCGATGGAGATGGTGCTGATGTCGGTGGGCGGCTGCAGCGCGATCGACGTGGTATCCATTCTGCAAAAGGGGCGCAACGACGTGCGTGACTGCGAGGTGAAGCTGACCTCCGAGCGCCGCGAAGAAGCCCCGCGGTTGTTCACCCATATCAACCTGCACTTCATCGTGACCGGCCAGGATCTGACCGACAAGATCGTCGAACGTGCGGTGAACCTGTCGGCGGAGAAATACTGTTCGGTGGCGCTGATGCTCAACAAGGCCGCCACGGTAACCCACAGCTTCGAGATCCGCCAACCGGCGTAATTGAGGCGGAGCGCGGCCGGCGCCGCGCTCAACGCATTTATTCGATCTTCTTGCCTTCCAGCAACCGTTGCACCAGCGGCGCCATGATCAGCTCCATCGCCAGCCCCATTTTGCCGCCCGGCACCACTAACGTATTGATGTGCGAGATAAACGATCCCTGCAGCATCGCCAGCAAGTAGGGGAAGTCGATCTGGTCCAGGCCGCGGAAGTGGATCACCACGAAGCTTTCATCCAGTGAGGGAATGGCCTTGGCGGCGAACGGGTTGGAGGTGTCCACCGTCGGCACGCGCTGGAAGTTGATGTGGGTGCGCGAGAATTGCGGCGTAATGTAGTTGATGTAGTCTTCCATCGAGCGCACCACCGAATCCATCACCGCTTCGCGGGAATGGCCGCGTTCGCCGGTATCGCGGATCAGCTTCTGGATCCATTCCAGGTTGACGATCGGCACCACGCCGACCAGCAGATCGACGTGTTTGGCCACGTCATGGTGCTCGGTGACCACGCCGCCGTGCAGCCCCTCGTAGAACAGCACGTCGGTCGGCGCCGGCAGCGGCTCCCACGGGGTGAAGGTGCCCGGCACCTGATTGTAGGGCACCGCTTCGTCGTAGGTGTGCAGATACTTGCGCGAACGGCCGGTGCCGTTTTTGCCGTAGTCGATAAAGCTCTGCTGCAGCAGGCCGAAGTCGTTGGCCTCGGGGCCGAAATAGCTGATGTGTCTGCCCAGATCGCGCGCCTTGCGGATCGCCGCGTCCATTTCCGGCCGGGTATAGCGGTGGAAGCTGTCGCCCTCCAGTTCGGCGGCGCGGATATTGAGCTGCTGGAAGATTTTACGGAACGCCACGCTGGTGGTGGTGGTGCCGGCGCCGCTGGAACCGGTCACCGCGATAACGGGATGTTTGGCAGACATGATGGTTGTCACTCCGTGTTGAATGCGCCGGCGTCAGGGGATTATTGTGGCTCTTGTTGACGCTCTCTATGTCAGGAAAAAATGGTGCGCGCTGGTTTGCAATGTCCCATTGTTACCTGATTTTTTCCGTCAGTCATAGAACCGGGCGCCACTAAATTTCTTCCTGCCCGGCGCGGAATTGGCCGCGCGGCATGATGTTGACGCTCTCATGCAGTTCCGACCACACCAGCACCACTTCGCCGTTTTTCAGCTGGCGGCGCACGTCCTCCACCTTCTGCTCCAGCGAGCGTTCGTGTTCGCCGTAATCGGTGCCTTCGCGCAGCACAAAGGATTCGATCAGGCTGTTCAGGGTGTCGGTTGCCAGTTCTTGCCAGGGAATAATCACGTCGGAATGTCCAGATAAGGGGAAAGCCAGGCCGGAATGCGATGCTCCAGCCACATGTGCGGTTTTTTCAGCGTGCCGCCGACGAAGCCGACGTGGCCGCCGAACTCAGTCAGCTGATATTCGATATTGCGCGGCAGGCCGGCGACGTCGGGGATCACCTCAGGGGTCATGAAAGGGTCGTCCTTCGCATGGATGATCAGCAGCGGCGTCTGGATAGACGGCAACAGCGGCAGGGCGCTGCAGCGGCGATAATAGTCGGTGGCGTCGCTGAAGCCGTGAATGCGCGAGGTGATGGCGTCGTCGAATTCGCGGATGCGTCGCAACCCGTTCAGCTGTGACAGTTTGAGCGGCAGAGTGTCCGGGTAGTGCAACAGCTTGCGGGTGGCGTTTTGTTTCAGCTGCCCCAGCAGGTAGCGCTGATAAACGCGGGAGAAGCCTTGCTCCATGCGGTAGGCGCAGGGTTCCAGCATCAGCGGCGCCGAGACCACCACCGCCGCCTGCAGCAGGCTGTCGGCGCCTTGTTGCGCCAGATAGCAGGCCAGCATGTTGCCGCCGAGCGAAACGCCTACCGCCGCGGTCGGCACCTCGCCGTAGCTATCGCGCAGCCAGCGCAGAAAGAAGCGCGCGTCTTCGGTTTCACCGGAGTGGTAGATACGCTGCTTGCGGTTGGGCACGCCGCTGCAGCCGCGAAAGTGCATCACCACGCCGAGCCAGCCGCGCTCGCGCCAGGCGTTGAGCAGGCCATGCGCGTAGGGGCTGTAGAAGCTGCCTTCCAGGCCATGAAACAGCACCGCGCGC
Organism: Serratia sp. CY71090; assembly: GCF_052166845.1. Lineage (NCBI taxonomy): Bacteria > Pseudomonadati > Pseudomonadota > Gammaproteobacteria > Enterobacterales > Yersiniaceae > Serratia > Serratia sp. CY71090. The sequence continues at coordinate 166,560 of NZ_JBJNOA010000012.1, forward strand.
GGCTTGTCGCGCGCCTGCGCCGGATCCTCGCTCCAGGCGAGATCGACGAAATCGCCGTCGGGCAATTCCAGCCGTTGCCAATGCGGTTTCAATAACACGCGGCGGCGCACCAGCCGCGGCAACAGCGTTTGCAGGTGCGGGTTACTGGCCCCTGTCAGAGGGCGAAAGGTGTTAGGCATAGGCTGAGTAAAATGTTGTGGGCGGCTATTGTGAGATCCCTAGCGCACTGTTAGCTTCAATACCAAGAATTATCAATGATACTGCAAAAAAGCGCCTTGGGTGAGGAGCACCCGTGCCATGGAACCGAGTTTATTCCTTTCGATGCTGGGCTTCCTGTGGGTCGCCGCCATCACGCCTGGCCCCAATAATCTGCTGCTGACCACCTCCGGCGCTAACTTCGGCTTTATGCGATCGCTGTGGCTGATGGTCGGCATCATGCTCGGCATGCAAAGCATCTTGCTGCTGGTGGCGTTCGGCGTCGGCAGCCTGATCCTGGTCTACCCGTCGCTGCACCTGATCCTGAAAATCCTCGGCAGCCTGTACCTGCTGTGGCTGGCGTGGAAAGTCGCCACCGCCGCCTATGAAAAGCTGGAAACCGACGTGGCGCCACCGCAGCCGGTGCGGCTGTATCAGGGCTGGCTGCTGCAGTTCCTCAACCCGAAAGCCTGGCTGATGGCGCTTGGGGCGGTGGCGAGCTTCAGCCTGGCGGGCGATAAGTACAACGGTTCCATTGCGGCGATCGCGCTGGGCATTGTGGTGGTGAACATCGTCGCCGGCATTATCTGGCTGGCGTTCGGCACCCTGATTGGCCGCCTGCTGCGCAGTAAAAAGGCCTGGGTTATCTTCAACGTTTCCATGGGGTTGTTGACTGCAGCCTGTGTGTTACTGATCTGGCATTAAGGAGTGAACGATGGCGGAAAACTATTATCACGTGGTCGCCTTTACCGGCGAAGGGTTGCGCGGCAACCCGGCCGGGGTCTGCCTGCTGACGCAGCCGCTGCCGGCGGAGCGGCTGCAGGCGATCGCTAACGAGATCGGCCTGTCGGAGACCAGCTTTGTCTGGGATGACGGCGACATGACCGCCATCCGCTGGTTTACCCCGGAACGCGAGGTCGATCTTTGCGGCCACGGCACCCTGGCGGCGGCGCATGTGATGTTCAGCGCGGTTAACCCGGCGCTGAAGGATATTCGCTTCAGATCGGCCGGCGGCGAGCTGTTCGTCAAGCGCGATGAGCGGGACGGGGAGCGGCTGGTGCTTGATTTCCCCGCCAGGCCGCCGCAGAAAGTCGCCGAACCGGCGGGCCTCGCGGCGCTGCTGGGCGTGCAGCCGCAGGAAGTGTGGCAGGCGAAAGCGCTGCTGGTGGTGCTTGAAAACGAGGCGCAGGTGCGCGCGCTGCGGCCGGACATCCCGGCGCTGATCGCATTGGCCGGCCGCGCGGTGATCGTCACCGCGCCGGGTGACACCGTGGACTTCGTTTCGCGCTATTTCACGCTCGACGGCGGTGAAGACCCGGTCACCGGCTCCGCGCACTGCACGCTGATGCCCTACTGGGCGGCGCGTCTCGGCCGCCATCGGTTGCACGCCCGGCAGATTTCGGCGCGTGGCGGCGAGCTGTTCTGCGAACTGCAAGGGGACCGCACGCTGCTGGGCGGCTACGCTCACGTGTTCTTGCGCGGGACGATCGCGCTGTGATCCGTTTTAATATTACCTAAGGTAATAAAGAAGACTTTTTTATTCTTTTATCGCCCGTCATCGCTCAGATAAAACTGTCAGCAACTGAACAGATTTTTATCAACGGAGCGGAACATGGCGGGCAAACTCTTTTCTTTACGCAACGCGGCGCTGCTGGCGTTGTCGCTCAGCGCGGCCAGCGCCTACGCGGTGGACGTGACCGTGGCGTACCAGACGTCGGCGGAGCCGGCCAAGGTGGCGCAGGCGGAAAACAGCTTCGCCAAACAGTCCGGCGCGACCGTCGACTGGCGTAAGTTCGACAGCGGTTCCAGCGTGCTGCGCGCGCTGGCCTCCGGCGATGTGCAGATCGGCAATATCGGCTCCAGCCCACTGGCGGTGGCCGCCAGCCAAAAACTCCCCATCGAAGTGTTCCTCATCGCCTCGCAGCTCGGCAGCTCCGAAGCGCTGGTGGTGAAAAATGACATCAAAAGCCCGCAGGATCTGATCGGCAAACGCATTGCGGTGCCGTTTATTTCCACCACCCATTACAGCCTGCTGGCCTCGCTCAAACATTGGGGCATCAAGCCTGAACAGGTGAAGATCCTCAATCTGCAGCCGCCGGCCATCGCCGCCGCCTGGCAGCGCGGCGACATCGACGGCGCTTACGTCTGGGCGCCGGTGGTCAACGAACTGGCCAAACAGGGCAAGGTGCTGACCGACTCCGCGCAGGTGGGCGAATGGGGTTCACCGACGCTGGACGTGTGGGTGGTGCGCAAAGACTTCGCAGAGAAACATCCCGACGTAGTAACCGCCTTTGCCGCCAGCGCCCTGCAGGCGCAAAAGGCCTACCTGGCGGCACCGGAACAGTGGCTTAAAGATCCGAGCCATCTCAGCACGCTGGCGCGCCTGAGCGGCGTGCCGGAAGCGCAGGTGCCGGAACTGGTGAAGGGGAACCGTTATCTGCCGGTGGCCGATCAGGTCGCCCAACTCGGCCAGCCGGTGGACAAGGCAATCCGCGATACCGCCGAATTCCTCAAGCAGCAGGGCAAGATCCCGCAGGTCGACAGCGACTACAGCGCTTACGTCACCGACCGTTTTGTGAAACAGGTGCAGGCTGCGCCGCAGTCGTAAGGAAGCAGGATGCTAAACGTCAATCATCTTTCAGCAGAGTATCAGGGGCGGCCCGCGCTGCGTGACGTGTCGTTCCAGATCGCCGCCGGGCAACTGGTGGTGGTGCTCGGCCCATCGGGCTGCGGCAAGACCACGCTGCTGAATTTGATCGCCGGGTTTATCGAGCCTTCAGCTGGCAGCATCACGCTGGATGGAACGCCCGTTCACGGCCCGGGCGCCGAACGGGGCGTGGTGTTCCAGCATGAGGGCTTACTGCCGTGGCGTAACGTGGTGGACAACGTTGAGTTCGGCCTGCAGCTGGCCGGCATCGGCAAGGCGCAGCGCCGCCAGGTGGCGGAGCAGATGCTGCAGCGCGTGGGGCTGGCAGGCTATGAACAGCACTTCATCTGGCAGCTTTCCGGCGGCATGCGCCAACGCGTCGGCATTGCCCGCGCCCTGGCCGCCGATCCGCGTCTGCTGTTGCTGGATGAGCCGTTCGGTGCGTTGGACGCGTTCACGCGCGAGCAGATGCAGGAGTTGTTGTTGACCATCTGGCGAGATACCGGCAAACAGGTGCTGCTGATCACCCACGATATCGAAGAGGCGGTGTTCCTCGCCAGTGAACTGTTACTGCTGTCGCCGGGGCCGGGGCAGGTGGTGGAGCGGCTGTCGCTGAACTTCGGCCAGCGCTATGCCGACGGCGAAGCCTGCCGCGCCATCAAGTCCGATCCTGAATTTATCGCGCAGCGCGAATACGTGCTGGGCAAAGTTTTCCAACAGCGCGAGGCCTTGCTATGAGCCTGCATTCCACTCTGAAGGCCGCGGCGCAGCCGCAGGGCAAAGCGGCGCGCCGTTTCAGCGTGCCGCGCAACGTTTGGTTGAGCGGCGCCACGTTGTTGACGGTGTTGATCGTCTGGTGGGGCGTGACGGCGCTGCAGCTGATCAGCCCGCTGTTTTTGCCGGCGCCGCAGCAGGTGCTGCATCAGTTGATCACCATCGCCAGCCCGCAAGGCTTTATGGACGCCACGCTATGGCAGCATCTGGCGGCCAGCCTGGGGCGTATTTTGGTGGCGCTGCTGGCGGCGGTGATCGTCGGCATTCCGGTGGGCATCGCCATGGGGCTGAACGACACGGTGCGCGGCATCCTCGATCCGCTGATTGAGATCTATCGTCCGGTGCCGCCGCTGGCCTATCTGCCGCTGATGGTGATTTGGTTCGGCATCGGCGAGACCTCGAAAATCTTGCTGATTTATCTGGCGATCTTCGCGCCGGTGACGCTCTCCGCCGTGGCCGGCGTGCGCAGCGTGGCACAGGTACGAGTGCGCGCCGCCCGCGCGTTGGGCGCCACGCGTTGGCAGGTGCTGCGTTTCGTGGTGCTACCGAGCGCGCTGCCGGAGATCCTGACCGGCATTCGCATCGGGCTGGGCGTCGGCTGGTCGACGCTGGTGGCCGCCGAACTGATCGCCGCCACGCGCGGCCTGGGATTTATGGTGCAATCCGCCGGTGAGTTTTTGGCGACCGACGTGGTGTTGGCCGGCATCGGCGTGATTGCGGTGATTGCATTTGGGTTGGAGCTGGGGCTGCGCGCCCTGCAGCGCCGATTGACCCCGTGGCATGGAGTACAGCAATGAACGAACGTCTGAATATCACCCCGCTGGGGCCTTACATCGGGGCGCTGGTGGAAAACGTCGAATTGGCCCGGCCGTTGGGCGACGGCCAGTTTGAACAGCTTTATCATGCGTTGCTCAAGCATCAGGTGCTGTTCTTCCGCAACCAGCCGATCACGCCGTTGCAGCAGCGCGATCTGGCCGGGCGCTTCGGCGATCTGCATATCCATCCGGTCTATCCGCACGCCACCGACGTGGAAGAGATCATCGTGCTCGATACTCACGACGACAATCCGCCGGACAACGACAACTGGCACACCGACGTGACCTTTATCGAGAACCCGCCGCTGGGCGCGATCCTGGCGGCCAAGACCTTGCCTGCCACCGGCGGCGATACGCTGTGGGCCAGCGGCATCGCGGCCTACGAAGCGCTGTCGGCGCCGTTCAGAACGCTGCTCGCGGGGTTGCGCGCAGAGCATGACTTCACCAAGTCGTTCCCGGAGCACAAGCATCGCGGTAGCGAAGAAGAACACCAGCGCTGGCAACTGGCGGTGCAGAAAAACCCGCCGCTGCTGCATCCGGTGGTGCGCACTCACCCGGTCAGCGGCCGACAGGCGCTGTTCGTCAATGAAGGGTTCACCACGCGGATCGTGGATGTGGCGCCGAAGGAGAGCGATGCTTTACTGAATTTCCTGTTCGCTCACATCACTAAGCCGGAGTTTCAGGTGCGCTGGCGCTGGCAGGAAAATGACGTGGCGATCTGGGATAACCGCGTGACGCAGCACTACGCCAACGCGGATTATCTGCCGCAGCGGCGCATCATGCACCGCGCGACCATTCTGGGGGATAAACCTTTTTACAAGGCCTGAGGCTTAGGCTTCGAACGCCTGCGTTAACTGCTCCAGCTGTTCCTGCGCATCCAGCCAGGTCATTTCCGTCTCTTCCAGCGCGGATTTGGCCTGGCTTTGCTTTTGCAGGCAGTCGGTCAACTCGGCCTTGCGGCTGATGTCGTACAGCGCGGGATCCGCCAGCTGTTCCTCCACCGCCGCCAGTTCGGCGCCCAGTTTTTCCATCTGCTGTTCCAGCTTGGCGATCTGCTTGCGCAGCGGTTGGGTTTGCGTACGGAACTCCGCCTCGCGGCGTTTTTGATCCTTGCGCGCCTGCGCGCTGTTGCCGCCGCTCTCTTTTTCCGGCGCGTCCTGCTGGCTTTCCTGGCGCTGCAGGTCGACAAGCCACTGCTGATAATCGTCGAGATCGCCCTCGAAAGGCTCGACCTGGCCATCGTGCACCAGGTACAGATCGTCGGTGGTGGAGCGCAGCAGGTGACGGTCGTGGGATACCACCACCAACGCGCCTTCGAAATCGATCAGCGCCTCGGTCAGCGCCTGACGCATGTCGAGATCCAGGTGGTTGGTCGGTTCATCGAGCAGCAGCAGGTTCGGGCGCTGCCAGACGATCAGCGCCAGCACCAGCCGCGCCTTCTCGCCGCCGGAGAAACGCTCGGTCATTTCGCTGACCTTGTCGCCCTGGAAGCCGAAACCGCCCAGATAGTCGCGCAGCTGCTGCTCCAGCACCCTTGGGGCGATGCGGCTCAGGTGCTGCAGCGGCGATTCGTCGGCGCGCAAAAATTCCAGCTGATGCTGGGCGAAGTAACCCAGCTTGATGCCTTTCGCCAGGCCGATCTCGCCGCTCAGCGGCTCCAGGGTGCCGGCCAGCAGTTTGATCAGCGTCGATTTCCCGGCGCCGTTGCGGCCGAGCAGGCCAATGCGCGAGCCGGGCACCAGGTTCAGCTTGATTGACTTCAGGATCACTTTATCGCCATACCCGGCGCTGACTTTTTCCATGCGCAGCAGCGGGTTCGGCAGGCTTTCCGGCGGGCGGAAGCTGAAGGTGAACGGGTTGTCGACGTGCGCCGGGGCTATCAGCTCCATGCGCTCCAGCATCTTGATGCGGCTCTGCGCCTGTTTGGCCTTGGTGGCCTGCGCGCGGAAACGGTCGATATAGCTTTGCAGGTGCGCCACTTTCTCTTGCTGGTGCTGATACAGCGACTGCTGCTGCGCCAGCTTGGTAGCGCGCTGGCGTTCGAACGACGAGTAGTTGCCGGTGTACTCGTTCATCGTCTGCTGTTCGATATGCAGGATCTTGTCGACGATCGGATCGAGGAAGTCGCGGTCGTGCGAGATCAGCACCAGCGTGCCGGGATAGCTTTTCAGCCAGCGCTCCAGCCAGATCACCGCATCGAGATCCAGGTGGTTGGTCGGTTCGTCAAGCAGCAGCAGATCGGAACGGCACACCAGCGCCTGCGCCAGGTTGAGGCGCATGCGCCAGCCGCCGGAAAAGTCGCGCACCGGGCTTTGCAGCTGTTCGTTGGAGAAGCCGAGGCCGTGCAGCAGGCTGGCGGCGCGGGAACGGATGGTCCAGGCGTCGATGGCGTCCAGCTTGCCGTGCAGGGTGGCGATGGCGTGGCCGTCGTTGCGATCGTTGGCCGCCTGCAACTCGGCTTCAAGCTGGCGAAACTCGCGGTCGCCGTCGATAACATACTCGATCGCCGGCACGTCCAGCGCCGGCGTCTCCTGGTTGACCCAGGCCAGCGCCCAGTTGCCGGGGAAGGTGAAGCTGCCGCCGTCCGCCGCGATCTCGCCCTTCAGCAGCGACAGCAGCGTGGATTTGCCGCAGCCGTTTTTGCCCACCAGGCCGACCTTCTGACCGGGATTAACCGTCGCCGTGGCGTTGTCCAGCAGGACGCGAATGCCGCGTCGGATTTGTAGCGAGGAGAATACAATCATAAAGCGCCGTATGTTCAGAGTATGTTAAATTATCATTAAGGTAACAGAACGCGCACCGCGCGCTGTTTTTGTCTTTGCGATGCATGGTAACGGAAAACCGCTACCCTGACGACGCTTTGGAGGGGAATGATGTCGCAGCCGCCCAAGGTCTTGCTGCTGTATGCCCATCCGGAATCCCATGACTCGGTGGCGAACCGGGTTTTGCTTCGACCGGCGCAGCAGTTGGAACATGTCACCGTGCACGATCTCTACGCGCACTATCCTGATTTTTTTATCGATATCCATCACGAACAACAGCTGCTGCGTGAGCATCAGGTCATCGTGTTTCAGCATCCTCTCTATACCTACAGCTGCCCGGCGCTGCTGAAGGAGTGGCTGGATCGCGTGCTGGCGCGCGGCTTCGCCAGCGGCGTGGGCGGCAATGCGCTGGCGGGCAAGTACTGGCGCTCGGTGATCACCACCGGCGAGCCGGAAGGCGCCTACCGTACCGGCGGTTATAACCACTATGCGATGGAAGATATCCTGCGGCCGTTCGAGCTGACCGCCGGGATGTGCCATATGCACTGGTTGACGCCGTTCGTGGTGTATTGGGCGCGGCGGCAAAAGCCGGAGGTGCTGCGCAGCCATGCGGACGCCTACGGGGACTGGCTGAGCCACCCGCTGCCGCACGGAGGACGATGATCATGGAAGGATCGACCTTACTGACCGCCATTTTGCTGTTCCTGTTCGCCGCGGTGGTGACGGTGCCGATCGCCCGTCGTCTGGGGATTGGCGCGGTGCTGGGCTATCTGATCGCCGGCATCGCCATCGGCCCGTGGGGATTGGGCTTCATTCGCGACGTTGACGAGATCCTGCACTTCTCCGAACTGGGCGTGGTGTTCCTGATGTTCATCATCGGCCTGGAGCTGAATCCCAGCAAGCTGTGGGAGCTGCGGCGCTCGATCTTCGGCGCCGGCGCCGGCCAGGTGTTGATCACCGCGGCGGTGCTGGGCGCATTGTTGTACCTGACGCACTTCGCCTGGCAGGCGGCGGTGATCGGCGGTATCGGCCTGGCGATGTCTTCCACCGCCATGGCGCTACAGCTGATGCGCGAAAAGGGCATGAATCGCAACGAAGGCGGGCAGCTGGGTTTCTCGGTGCTGCTGTTCCAGGATATGGCGGTGATCCCGGCGCTGGCGTTGATCCCCATTCTGGCCGGCGCCGGCGGCACCAGCGACGACTGGGCGAAGATCGCGCTCAAGGTGGCGGCGTTCGGCGGCATGCTGATCGGCGGCCGCTTCCTGCTGCGGCCGCTGTTCCGCTATATCGCCGCTTCCGGCGTGCGCGAGATCTTCACTGCCGCGGCGCTGTTGCTGGTGCTCGGCTCGGCGCTGTTTATGGAGACGCTTGGCCTGTCGATGGCGCTCGGCACCTTCATTGCCGGCGTGCTGCTGGCGGAGAGCGAATACCGCCACGAACTGGAGATCTCCATCGAGCCGTTTAAAGGGCTACTGCTGGGGCTGTTCTTTATCTCGGTGGGCATGGTGTTGAATATCGGCGTGCTCTACACCCATCTGGCCGAGGTGTTGATCGGCGTACTGGTGCTGGTGGCGGTGAAATCCGGCGTGCTCTACGGCGTGTCGCGCCTGTTCGGCCTGCGTAGTTCGGTGCGCCTGCAGTTTGCCGGCGTGCTCAGCCAGGGCGGCGAGTTTGCCTTCGTGCTGTTTTCTGCGGCGGGCGCGCAAAAGGTGCTGCAGCCGGATCAACTCTCTTTGCTGCTGGTGGTGGTGACGCTGTCGATGATGACCACACCGCTACTCATGCAGGCCATCGACCGCATTTTGGCGCGCCGCTATAACGCCAAAGGCGAAGACGAGGAGACGCCGTACGTAGAGGACGACGATCCGCAGGTGATCATCGTTGGTTTCGGGCGTTTCGGCCAGGTGATCGGCCGCCTGTTGATGGCCAACAAAATGCGCATTACCGTACTGGAACGCGACGTCAGCGCCGTCGGCGTGCTGCGGCGTTACGGATATCAGGTTTATTACGGCGACGCCACCGAGCTGGAGCTGCTGCGCGCGGCGGGCGCCGAAAAGGCCAAGTCGATCGTGATCACCTGCAATGAGCCGGAAGACACCATGGAGATCGTGCGGCTGTGCCAGCAGCACTTCCCGAATCTGAGTATTCTGGCGCGGGCACGCGGCCGCGTGGAGGCGCATGAGTTGCTGCAGGCGGGCGTGAAACAGTTCAGCCGCGAGACCTTCTCCAGCGCGCTGGAACTGGGGCGCAAGGCGTTGATGGAGTTGGGCATGCACCCGCATCAGGCCTTCCGCGCCCAGCAGCATTTTCGCCGCCTGGATATGCGCATGCTGCGTGAACTGATGCCGCCGCATCAGGGCGACGTGGCGCAAATTTCCCGCGTGAAAGAGGCGCGGCGCGAGCTGGAAGAGCTGTTCCATCGCGAAATGCAAAAAGAAAGTCGCCAGTTTGACGGCTGGGATGAATACGAATAAGCGGGAGCATAACGATGTCTGCAACACGTAAGAGATTTATCGCCGGGGCGGTGTGCCCAAGCTGTAGCGCCATGGATACGCTGGCGGTGTGGCGGGAGGATCAGGTGGAAGTGGTGGAGTGCGTCAAGTGCGGCCATCACCAGCGCCAGACCGAGCAACAGGTGGAAAAACACGTTCGACCGCAAGAGCAGGTGATCGGCATTTTTCAGCCGAAGTAGCGTTTTTTTATCCCGAAGGGTACAGCGAGGCAGATTTCCGTTACAATCTGTCCGGAAAAGGCGCGCATCCCGATAACGGTGCGCGTCCTAGTAGCCAACGGTAGGAGATATCATGAAAGTAGCAAAAGACTTGGTGGTCAGCCTGGCTTACCAAGTACGTACAGAAGACGGTGTTTTGGTTGATGAGTCTCCGGTGAGCGCACCGCTGGACTATCTGCACGGGCATGGTTCTCTGATCGCAGGTCTGGAAAAAGCGCTCGAAGGCCACGACGTTGGCGATCGTTTTGACGTTCACGTCGGCGCGAACGACGCGTACGGCAACTACGACGAAAACCTGGTGCAGCGCGTACCGAAAGACGTCTTCATGGGCGTTGACGAACTGCAGGTCGGCATGCGTTTCCTGGCTGACACCGATCAGGGCCCGGTACCGGTTGAAATCACCGAAGTTGACGGCGACCACGTGGTGGTTGACGGCAACCACATGCTGGCCGGCCAAAACCTGAACTTCAACGTGGAAGTTGTCGCGATCCGCGAAGCGACCGCAGAAGAACTGGCACACGGTCACGTACACGGCGAGCACGACCATCACCACGAACACGGTGAAGGCTGCTGCGGCGGTCACGGCCACAGCCACGATCACGACCATGGTCACGACCACGGTAAAGGCGGTTGCGGTAACGGCGGTTGCGGCTGCCACTAAGCAGAACGCGATCACGAGACAAGAGGGCGGCCATCGGCTGCCCTTTTTTATGCGCGGCGCACCGGGCGCCGAACAGCACGACAGGACATGTCATGGCCACCATGAAAGACGTTGCGCGCCGAGCCGGCGTTTCCACGGCCACCGTCAGCCGGGTGATCAATAATACCGCCTACGTTGAGCCGGTGACCCGCGAACGCGTCGAGAAGGCGATGCGCGAGTTTAACTACCACCGCAACGCCGCCGCGCTGGCGCTGGCGAAAAGAAGCGGCAATATGCTGGGGTTGCTGACCGGCAACCTCGACGATCCGTTTTTTTCACGCCTGGCGCGGGGCGTGGAAGACATCACGCGACAGGCCGGCGTGCGTTTGATGTTGTGCAGCGGCGGGCATCAGGCCGAACTGGAAAAAAGCGGCCTCGACTTTCTCATCAATCAGGGATGCGAAGCCATCGTGGCGCACGTCACGCGCATGGGGGAGGAGGAGCTGCTGCGCTACGCCGCCCACACGCCCGCGCTGGTGCTGATCAACCGTTACCTGCCCGCCATCGCCAACCGTTGCATCTGGCTCGACAACGCCAATGCGGCGCAGACGGCGACCAAGCTGCTCATTCGTCAGGGGCATCGGAGAATCGCCTGCGTGACGACGGATCTGCCGATCGACGACCGCGCGCAGCGGTTAGCGGGTTACCGCCAGGCCATGGCCGCCGGCGGCATTGAGGTGCCCGGCAGCTGGATCATCAGCGTGCCCTTCAATGAAAGAGGGGGCGAACTGGCGGCCGAGCGCGTTCTGGCCAGCGACCAACGCTTCACCGCCGCAGTGACGTTCAACGACGTGATGGCCGCCGGCATGATGCGCACCTGCCACCAACGGCAAGTTCAGTTGCCTGAAGCGCTGTCGATCGTCGGTTTTGACGACATTGCCCTGGCGAAATATCTCCACCCCGCGTTGACCACCGTGCATTACCCCATCGAGAAAATGGCCCGCCGCGCCGCGCGTCTGGCGCTACAAATCCACAGCGGCAGCGACGTCGCGCCGCAGAACAACCGCTTTTCGGCCGAACTTATCCTGCGAGACTCCGTCGCCGATGGTGAGAGGACTGAGCAAAGCAAGCGCGGCGAATGAGAGGCGGCTCACATAACGCCATCTCATGAAACCGATTACATGGCCAGTGGCCTGCGCTCACATCCTCCGATTACCGAAGCCATTACGCTGTTGCAGTACCCCCTCTTCAACAGGAGCCGTATATGGATAATAAGAAAACGCTCAACCTTGGGCTGGCGACGCTGCCGATTGTGGCCATGCTGTTGCTGCTCATCATCGGCTATGGCCAGTTTGGCCTGCGCATTGAACCGCTGCTGCTGGTGTCCGCCGCCATCGCCGCCGCGTTGGCCTGGTGGCAAGGCTACCGCTGGGATGACATCATCGGGGCCATCGTGGCCAAGCTGGCTAAGGCGATGCCGGTGATCTTGATCCTGATCTGCGTGGGCGGGCTGATCGGCACCTGGATGATCAGCGGCACAATCCCTTACATGGTGTATTGGGGGCTGAAGCTGATTAGCCCGCAATACATTCTGATCGCCGCGTTCTTCATCACCAGCGTGATCTCGGTGTGCACCGGTACCTCGTGGGGGGCGGCCGGCACCGTGGGCGTGGCGCTGATGGGCGTGGCCGCCGGTCTGGACGTGCCACTGGCCGCCGCGGCCGGGGCGGTGGTGTCCGGCGCCTACTTCGGCGACAAAATTTCCCCGTTGTCCGATTCGACGAACTTCGCGGCTATCGTCGCGGATACCGATCTCTACAGCCATATCCAGCATCTGATGTACACGACGCTGCCGAGCTTCATCCTGGCCGCCGTGGTGTACCTGATCGCCGGCCACACCGGCGCGGTGGGCAGCGTGGCAACGCCGGAAAAAGTGACCGAAATCGTCAGCGCGCTTGAGGGGTTGTACCATTTCAATCTGCTGTTGATCCTGCCGCCGGTGCTGGTGCTGTGGGGCGCGGTGACCAAACGGCCGGTGATCCCCGTCATGCTGGCCGCCTGCGCGCTGGCGATCGCCATCGGCGTCGCGCTGCAGGGTTTTAGCCTGCAACAGGGGCTGAATGCGTTGATGGACGGTTTCAATCTGTCGATGTTCGCCAGCCAGGGCCATAACGTTGAAGGGATCGTCGCCGATGTGCCGCGCCTGCTGAACCGCGGCGGCATGTTCTCGATGATGAGTACGATCCTGCTGGTGTTCTGCGCCTTTTCCTTCGCCGGCGCCTTGACGCTGACCGGCGCGCTGACGGTGATCATCAGCCGGCTGCTGAAAGTGGTGCACACCACCGGTCAACTGATCGCCGCTACCGTTGCCACCACCATCCTGGTGACCGGCGCGACCAGCGACGGCAAGCTGGCGCTGTTGATCCCGGCGGAGCTGTTCAAAGGGGCCTATCGACGCATGGGGCTGGACAACAAAAACCTGTCGCGCACCGTCGAAGATGCGGGCACCGTCATCGAGCCGCTGATCCCGTGGACGGCCGCCGGTATTTACATGGCGACCACGCTGGGAGTGAGCACGCTCGATCTGCTGCCGTGGGCGATCCAATGTTATGTCGCAGTGGTGTTCGCCCTGATTTATGGCTTCACCGGCTTCGGTATCGCCAAACTCCAACCTCAGAACGACTTGCAGCGTAAGGAAGCCTGACATGACGAGTCATTTCAACGCCATCATCGATCGCCACAATACCGGCTCCGTGAAGTGGGACTTCATCGACCGCTATCTGCAACTGGACGGCAGCGAATTGTTGCCGATGTGGGTGTCCGATTTCGACTTTCCATGCCCGCCGGAGGTGCAACAGGCGCTGCATCAGCGGGTGGACCACGGCGTCTTTGGCTACAGCGAACGCGACGACGCCTACTACCAGGCGGCGATCGACTGGTTTGCCAAGCGGCACGACTTGTCGCTGCGGCGCGAGTGGTTCACGTCGATTGAAGGGGTGGTGCCGGGGTTGGCGATGCTGATCCAACTGCTCAGCAAGCCGGGGGACGGCGTGGTGGTGCAGGGGCCGTACTATGGCTCGTTCGCCAAGATAGTCACCATGAACGGCAGAGAGGTGATTGAAAATCCGCTGCTGGAAACCCCGCAGGGATACCGGATCGATTTCGACCAGCTGGCCGCCTGCCTGGCGCAGCGCAAACCGCCGCTGTTGTTGCTGTGCAATCCGCACAATCCGACTGGCCGTTGCTGGCGCCGCGAGGAACTGGAGCGGCTCATGGCGATCTGCCACGCCCACGATGTCACGGTGATCTCCGATGAAATTTGGGCCGATCTGCTGCTGCCCGGCGAGACGTTTACATCGGTGTTGCATCTGGACGAGGAATATCGCGAGCGGGTGATTGCGGCGACGTCCGCCAGCAAAACCTTCGGACTCTCTTCGCTGCGCATTTCGAATTTCCTGATCCCCAATGCCCGGCTGCGGCAGGCGTTTGTCGATCGGCTGAACGCCCACGGGCTGGATGTATTCAACGCGCTGTCGATGACGGCGGCGACCGCGGCCTATCAACGGGGCGCTGCCTGGCTTGATGAGCTGCTCGACTACCTGGCGGAGAATCGGCGCTGGTTTGAGCAGGCGCTGGCGGCCGCCGCGCCCTGGTGCACGATGACCCAGGCTGAAGGGACTTATCTCGCCTGGCTGGATTGCCGTGCACTGGGTTTGAACGATGCTGACTTACAGCAGGCGCTGGTGGCGGTGGCGAAGCTGGCGCCGTCGATGGGCAGCGGTTTCGGCCCGGAGGGGAGCGGTTTTATCCGCATCAACCTGGGGTGCCCGCGCCGCTATCTCGAGCGTGCCGTCGACGGGTTGGCACGCCTGAAATAACCGCGCAGCGGGCCCTCAATAGTGCGGCGGAGGGGTTTCTTCCGATTGCGAGGCGATCATTGAGGTTTGGGTCGAGCGCAGCTTGTCGGTCAACATGCGCAGGTGTTCGCGCATCTTCAGCATTTCCATCTGATGCTGGATGACGGTCTGGTTGAGCTCTTCGATGGTGAGCTCTTGGAAGGCCTGGCGGCTCTCCAGTTCTTCAAGCCGCTGTAGCAGGCGTTGAATGTCGGCGTTGTGCATGAGGCTACCTCTGACGCGATAAAATCCTGATTCGGCGTTATGGTAACAGCTGACGCCGGGTTTGCTCGCGCTATTTCTCCTGGCGGCGCGCAACGTTGCGATCGGCAGTGTAAAGTGCTGAAAAGTTGCACGCCCGATACGCCGTTTTTTGCTAACCTCGCCGAATATTCTGCAAGAAAAATCTGATTTATCATGCGAGTAGCACACAGGGGGAAACTTCTTGGCAAAGCGGGAGTCACACTTTGACTCGATTGGTTACCTGTGCGACTGTTTTGTTTTGTTTCAGGCAGCTATAGTAGCCCGGTTATCTTACCTAATGATTGTTTGGGGCATTGCTTCAGACACTGGAGAAATGGATGAAATCTTTGTTTAAAGTCACGCTTCTGGCAACCACCATGGCTTTTGCTCTGAATGCGACCCAGGTCATGGCAGCCGATGCCGCCAAACCGGCAGAAGCCGCTAAACCAGCGGACGCGGCGGCAGCACCGAGCACCGGCAAGTTCAAAAACGACGACGAGCAAGCCGCTTACGCACTGGGCGCCTCTCTCGGCCGTTACATGGACAACTCTCTGAAAGAGCAAGAGAAGCTGGGCATCAAGCTGGACAAAGATCAGCTGATCGCCGGCGTTCAGGACGCGTTCGCCAACAAGAGCAAGCTGAACGACGCCGACATCGAGAAGACCCTTCAGGGCTTCGAAGCGCGCGTGAAGGCTTCCGCTCAGGCGAAGATGGAACAGGACGCCAAGGACAACGAAACCAAAGGCGCTAAGTACCGCGACAGCTTCGCGAAAGAAAAAGGCGTGAAGAAAACCGAATCCGGCCTGCTGTACCAGGTAGAGAAACCGGGCGCGGGTGAAGCACCGAAAGACAGCGACACCGTGGTAGTAAACTACAAAGGCACCCTGACCGACGGTACTGAGTTCGATAACTCCTACACCCGCGGCGAGCCGCTGTCGTTCCGTCTGGATGGCGTGATCCCGGGCTGGACCGAAGGCCTGAAGCACATCAAGAAAGGCGGCAAAATCAAGCTGGTGATCCCGCCGGCATTGGCCTACGGCAAAACCGGCGTTCCGGGCATCCCGGCTAACTCCACGCTGGTGTTCGACGTTGAGCTGCTGGACGTGAAAGCGGCGCCGAAAGCCGACGCTAAAGCCGAAAAATCGGCTGACGCGAAAGCAGACGCTAAAGCGAAATAATCTCGTCGCTCTGTTTGCCACCGCCGCGGATGCCCTCCGCGGCGGTTTTCATTTCGACCGCCGCCGCTTCTCTCTCCATTGAACGCTTGACGCCTGCCGGGCATCGGGCTTAACGTCAATACCACGCGCAAACGCAAGGACTTTGCTCCGGCCGCTTTGCTAGACTAATAATTCTGACTTATCAGTCATGCGTCTGCCCCTTAGGGCGTGTACCTAAAATTGTTCCCGGCCGCCTCGCCCGCGGATGTCATCGTGCCGTTTATGCTGCTCTCAGCCAGCCGCGCTGCGGCGTGCCGACGACGGCAGCGATCCGGTTCGAGCGGTTTTAGCTGCGCCCCCTGGCACAGGCGATCTATGAGGGTGGTATCTTCGATGTCGAATTCGCTTTTATCCAGCGAAGCCAGCGAACTTGATTTGCTGAATGAACGTCCGTTTACTCAAACGGATCATGAAATCCTGAAATCCTATGAAGCGGTGGTCGATGGGCTGGCGATGTTGATCGGCGGCCACTGTGAGATCGTATTGCACGCGCTGGAAGATCTGAACAGCTCAGCGGTGCGCATCGCCAACGGGGAACATACCGGGCGTAAAATCGGTTCGCCGATCACCGACCTGGCGCTGCGCATGCTGCACGACATGGCCGGCGACGACAGCAGCGTGTCGAAAGCCTACTTCACCCGCGCCAAGAGCGGCGTGCTGATGAAGTCGGTGACCATCGCCATTCGCAATCGCGAACAGCGGGTAATCGGCTTGTTGTGCATCAACATGAACCTCGATGTGCCGTTCTCGCAGATCATGCAGACCTTTATGCCGCCGGCCACGCAGGACGTGCCGTCGTCGGTGAATTTCGCGTCTTCAGTCGACGATCTGGTGGCGCAGACGCTGGAGTTCACCATCGAAGAGGTGAATGCCGATCGCTCGGTATCCAATAACGCCAAGAACCGCCAGGTAGTGCTAAACCTCTATGAGAAAGGCATCTTCGACATCAAGGATGCGATCAATCAGGTGGCGGATCGCCTGAATATCTCCAAACACACCGTGTATTTGTACATTCGCCAGTTCAAGAGCGGCGATCTGTTGGGAAACGACCGTTGATGCTCGATTATTGTCTGTTGGTCACCGGCCCGGCTTACGGCACGCAGCAGGCCAGCAGCGCCTATCAGTTCGCTCAGGCCCTGCTGGCGAAAGGGCACCGGCTTTCCAGCGTCTTTTTCTACCGTGAAGGGGTGTTGAACGCCAACCAGCTGACCGCGCCCGCCAGCGATGAGTTCGACCTGGTGCGCGGTTGGACGCAGCTGGCTCAGCAACACGGCGTGGCGCTCAACGTCTGCGTGGCCGCCGCGTTGCGCCGCGGCGTCGCCGACGAGCAGGAGGCGGCGCAGCAGGGGCTGGCAAGCGCCAACCTGCAGCCCGGTTTTACCCTGAGCGGGCTGGGTTCCCTGGCCGAAGCGTCGCTAAGTTGCGACCGTCTGGTGCAGTTCTGAGGATAGGATGAAACGAGTCGCTTTTGTTTTCACCCATGGGCCGCACGGCGGCGCCAGCGGCAGGGAAGGGCTGGATGCGCTGCTCGCCACGTCGGCGCTCAGTGAAGATGTGGGGGTGTTTTTTGTCGGCGATGGCGTATTGCAGCTGTTGCCGGGCCAACAGCCGGAAAAGATTTTGGCGCGCAATTACATTGCCACCTTTGGCGTGCTGCCGCTGTATGACGTGGAGCGGTGCTATCTGTGCCAGGCTTCACTGCAGGAACGCGGACTGAGCCAGGTGACCGATTGGGTGCTGGACGCCGAGGTGCTGGCGCCGGACGAACTGCGCCGCGAACTGGCCGGCTACGACGCCGTGATGACGTTTTAGGATCCTCTGATGCTGTATACCCTGAGCCATTCGCCAAACCAATGTGACCTGCCTGCGCTGCTGCGCCTGACGGCGCAGGGCGACGCGCTGTTGCTGCTGCAGGACGGCGTGCTGGCAGGCCTTGCCGGCAGCGCTCATCTTGAATTGCTGCTCGCCGCCCCCATATCCCTTTATGCGCTGCAGGACGACCTGGAAGCCCGGGGATTGGTTGGTCATTTTTCGCACAAAATCACTGTCGTCGGCTATAATCACTTCGTTGAATTAACCGAACAACACCGCAGCCAAATGGCCTGGTGATGAGAGTGATGTTGTATATTTCTTGACACCCATACTGGTCAGCCATAAAATTCTGCGTCCTCGTACTTTGCCAGTAGTGCATACGAGGGGATTTATCACATGTTTACGAAGCTAGTACGAAGCAAAAACCAGGAGCTTTTTTAATGGCAACAATTAACCAGCTGGTTCGCAAACCACGCTCTGTGAAGGCTGCTAAAAGCAACGTTCCAGCGCTGGAAGCCTGCCCGCAGAAACGTGGCGTATGCACCCGCGTATATACCACTACCCCGAAAAAACCAAACTCCGCACTGCGTAAAGTTTGCCGTGTGCGTTTGACCAACGGTTTCGAAGTGACTTCCTACATCGGTGGCGAAGGCCACAACCTGCAGGAACACTCCGTAATCCTGATCCGTGGCGGTCGTGTAAAAGACTTGCCAGGTGTGCGTTACCACACCGTCCGTGGTGCACTTGACTGCTCCGGTGTTAAAGACCGTAAGCAAGCTCGTTCCAAGTACGGCGTGAAGAAGCCAAAGGCTTAATGGTTCTCCGTTAAGTAAGGCCAAACGTTTTAACTTTAATGTCAAAATAAACTCGTAGAGTTTTGGACAATCCTGAATTAACAACGGAGTATTTCCATGCCACGTCGTCGCGTAATCGGCCAACGTAAAATCCTGCCAGATCCTAAGTTCGGATCTGAGCTGCTGGCCAAATTTGTAAATATCCTGATGGTAGACGGTAAAAAATCTACTGCAGAAGCAATCGTCTATACCGCGCTGGAGACCCTGGCTCAGCGTTCTGGTAAAGATCACCTGGAAGCTTTCGAAGTCGCTCTCGACAACGTTCGCCCGACTGTAGAAGTTAAGTCGCGTCGCGTTGGCGGTTCTACTTATCAGGTACCAGTTGAAGTCCGCCCGGTTCGTCGTAATGCTCTGGCAATGCGTTGGATCGTTGATGCTGCACGTAAACGCGGTGATAAATCCATGGCTCTGCGCCTGGCGAACGAGCTGTCTGACGCAGCAGAGAACAAAGGTTCTGCTGTTAAGAAGCGTGAAGACGTTCACCGTATGGCCGAAGCCAACAAGGCGTTCGCCCACTACCGCTGGTAATCATCCGGCTGTAGTCATGCTAACCAAGCGGGCGCGTCAAATCGGCCCGCTTGGGTTAACTGAACTTGAACGCCCTAGGAATAGAGGAATCAAATGGCTCGTACAACACCCATTGCACGCTACCGTAACATCGGTATCAGTGCTCACATCGACGCCGGTAAAACCACCACTACCGAACGTATTCTGTTCTACACCGGTGTAAACCACAAAATCGGTGAAGTTCATGACGGCGCTGCCACCATGGACTGGATGGAACAGGAGCAGGAGCGTGGTATTACCATCACTTCTGCAGCGACTACTGCCTTCTGGTCTGGTATGGCCAAGCAGTTCGAACCGCATCGCGTAAACATCATCGACACCCCAGGGCACGTTGACTTCACCATCGAAGTAGAACGTTCCATGCGTGTGCTGGATGGCGCGGTAATGGTTTACTGTGCTGTTGGTGGTGTTCAGCCACAGTCTGAAACCGTATGGCGTCAGGCTAACAAATACAAAGTGCCACGTATCGCGTTCGTTAACAAAATGGACCGTATGGGCGCTAACTTCCTGAAAGTTGTAGGCCAGATCAAAACTCGTCTGGGCGCCAACCCTGTTCCTCTGCAGCTGGCTATCGGCGCAGAAGACAAATTCACCGGCGTTATCGACCTGGTGAAGATGAAGGCGATCAACTGGAACGAAGAAGACGCAGGCGTAACCTTCGAATACGAAGACGTGCCGGCTGACATGATGGATCTGGCTGAAGAATGGCGCCAGAACCTGATCGAGTCCGCTGCGGAAGCTTCCGAAGAGCTGATGGAAAAATACCTGGGCGGCGAAGAGCTGACCGAGGAAGAAATCAAATCCGCTCTGCGTCAGCGCGTGCTGAACAACGAAATCATCCTGGTTACCTGTGGTTCTGCGTTCAAGAACAAAGGCGTACAGGCGATGCTGGATGCGGTAATCGAATACCTGCCGGCACCAACTGACGTTCCTGCGATCAACGGTATCCTGGACGATGGCAAAGATACTCCGGCTGAGCGTCACGCAAGTGATGACGAGCCGTTCTCTGCGCTGGCGTTCAAAATCGCTACCGACCCGTTCGTGGGTAACCTGACCTTCTTCCGCGTGTACTCCGGCGTTGTTAACTCCGGCGACACCGTGCTGAACTCCGTTAAGGCTGCGCGCGAGCGTTTCGGCCGTATCGTTCAGATGCACGCTAACAAGCGTGAAGAGATCAAAGAAGTTCGCGCAGGCGACATCGCCGCTGCGATCGGTCTGAAAGACGTGACCACCGGGGACACCCTGTGTGATCCAGACTCTCCAATCATCCTGGAGCGTATGGAATTCCCTGAGCCGGTAATCTCTATCGCCGTTGAACCAAAAACCAAAGCTGACCAGGAAAAAATGGGTCTGGCTCTGGGCCGTCTGGCTAAAGAAGACCCGTCATTCCGCGTATGGACTGACGAAGAGTCTAACCAGACCATCATCGCCGGTATGGGTGAACTGCACCTCGACATCATCGTTGACCGCATGAAGCGTGAATTCAACGTTGAAGCTAACGTGGGCAAACCTCAGGTAGCTTACCGCGAAGCGATTCGCGCGAAGATTACCGATGTTGAAGGTAAGCACGCCAAGCAGTCTGGTGGTCGCGGTCAGTACGGTCACGTTGTGATCGACATGTACCCACTGGAGCCGGGCTCTAACCCGAAAGGTTACGAGTTCATCAACGACATCAAAGGTGGTGTAATTCCTGGCGAATACATCCCTGCCGTTGATAAAGGCATCCAGGAGCAGCTGAAGTCTGGTCCGTTGGCTGGTTACCCGGTAGTAGACATGGGTATTCGTCTGCACTTCGGTTCTTACCACGACGTTGACTCCTCTGAACTGGCGTTTAAACTGGCCGCGTCTATCGCCTTTAAAGAAGGCTTTAAGAAAGCGAAACCAGTTCTGCTTGAGCCTATCATGAAGGTTGAAGTTGAGACTCCAGAAGAGAACACCGGTGACGTTATCGGTGACTTGAGCCGTCGTCGCGGCATGCTGCGTGGTCAGGAATCTGAAGTGACTGGCGTTAAGATCCACGCTGAAGTACCGTTGTCCGAAATGTTCGGCTACGCAACTCAGCTGCGTTCTCTGACTAAAGGTCGCGCATCATACACCATGGAATTCCTGAAGTATGATGATGCACCGAACAACGTCGCTCAGGCCGTAATCGAAGCCCGTGGCAAATAAGCCGCAGGGTTAAAACCAAAGTCCCGTGCTCTCTCCTGAAGGGGAGAGCGCTATAGTAAGGAATATAGCCGTGTCTAAAGAAAAATTTGAACGTACAAAACCGCACGTTAACGTTGGTACTATCGGCCACGTTGACCACGGTAAAACTACCCTGACTGCAGCGATCACCACCGTACTGGCTAAAACCTACGGCGGTTCTGCACGTGCTTTCGACCAGATCGATAACGCGCCAGAAGAAAAAGCTCGTGGTATCACCATCAACACCTCCCACGTTGAGTATGACACCCCGACTCGTCACTACGCGCACGTTGACTGCCCAGGGCACGCCGACTACGTGAAAAACATGATCACCGGTGCTGCTCAGATGGACGGCGCGATCCTGGTAGTAGCTGCGACTGACGGCCCAATGCCTCAGACTCGTGAGCACATCCTGCTGGGTCGTCAGGTTGGCGTTCCTTTCATCATCGTATTCATGAACAAATGCGACATGGTTGATGATGAAGAGCTGCTGGAACTGGTAGAAATGGAAGTTCGCGAACTGCTGTCCGCTTACGACTTCCC